>NZ_JBWKEI010000017.1:0-164994 GCF_056435525.1 Streptomyces sp. NPDC043908
CGGCCGAGTAGGACAGCCCCGCCGCGCGCCGCCTTCCGGACCCGACGCGCCGCTACGGCGAAGCCATGACCGCACTGCCCGACTGGATGCGCCCGCCCCGCGGGAGGGCTGTTCGCGGAGGACGTGGACCGCCTCCCCGAGGTTCGGCCCGGCGCATGCCTGATCTTCGGCAGGAGACTTTGGGGTGATCGACCTCAAGGACGTGGAGGGATGGGTTGTCACCGGGCCATCACAACGACGTCCTTACCTATGTCGGCCCCGATGAGCTTCAGGATCAGTCGCAGATCACTGTCGGGCTGTTCGGACGTTCCAGGCGTCACAGGGACGGCACCGAGCTTCACGTCGTCCACGTTGAGGAGAAGCGGGGTTCGGTGGCCCCAGCGTCAGTAGCCGCGCTTCACCGCTGGTGGACGCCTGGGGCGTATCGGCTCCAGGTCCCACCGGCTTCGGGCGTGTACATGATGCCGACCGATCCGGTCAACTGCGCACCAGCCGGCGATCTGCCAGCCTGGCGTCTTGCTCGGGGAGCTTCCACCGGTTGAAGGCATCCTTCTGCCAGGGGGGAGCACCTCGGACGTGCGGGAACAAGGACCTGAGTCTTTGTTCCCGCACGTTCGGTGCACTACCCCTTGGGGGGAGGCAATGGGATCCCACAAGGTGCCTCCACCCCACGAAGGGGCGCATCGCATAGCGGTCTCGCCAACCGGTCCCATCGTGTTCGGTGGGAGGGCGTCTGGCCTTGTTCACGAGAACGGGTTCAGGCTCAGGTTCTGTGGACCGGCCACGCTGCGTCACTGATCGGCGCGTGGGGGCGCGGCTCCAATGAGAGCTCGGCGGGTAGCTGGAGCTCCCAGCTACCGTGACGGGCGCTTAAGGGGAGCGGTTACCCAGAAGGCTGCGCGGTCAGCGTCGGCCGCCGCCGATGCGGCGGTCGTCGGCCAGTGCGGTAAGCGGGCCGAACTCGCGGGCCAGCTCGTTCCACGTCAGAACCTCGCCACAGCGGGCCGGGAACTCCTTCGGGTTGAACTCGGGCATGGTCCAGGTGCCAGTGCCCCGGTCCCGCAGCCACAGGTCCCCGTCACCGTCGACCACAGTCGGCGGGACCGGTACGGGCTCGGCCTGATCGATGGGCTCCCAGGTGATCCGGCCCGGGTGGGAAACGCGGCGCAGCTCCGTGGTGGCCAGCCGCGCGGCCAAGTCACGGGTGGACTCTTCAGCGTTCTTGACCGACTCGAGCCGGAATGCGTCGTCAAGTACGGGCAGGGCTGGATTCTTGCTGCGCTTTGAACTCATACGTTGACTACCTCCGGTGGGGGGCATCACATCCGTTATGGCACCCCGTAGAGGAACACGGTATCCGAGGCGGGAGCCCGGCCGACTACGACCACTGTCCAGATGGAGGCGCTGGCACACCGGGGGTGGGGCTAGTGGTGAGCTGGTCCTGGACGTGGCGCACCCCGTGGAGGCAGCGCTCAGATGGGGCGGTCCGGGTCTGAGAAGGTGAGGCCGACGGGGGCGAGCGGGCGTCGGGCCGGGGCGGGTGCGGGCTCGCCGGGCGGCTGGCGGAAGTCGGCGCCCTGCTCGACCGGCATCGGCCGGCGCCCACCCGCCTGGACGGGTAGGGGAGCGTCGGAAGCGGGCTCGGAGAAGGCGGGCGGCGAGAGCGGTCGACGTTCGGTCATGATCCCTAGTCTCCCAGGTCCGGCCCTACGGGTTGAGCCAGGCCGCTATCAGCGGTGATAGTGCCCTGGCCCTGGCCCTGGCCCTGGCCCTGGCCAGCAAGGCCAGGCTGGTTGTTCCAGCTCACCAGAACAGAGCGGTTACGCCACTGCTACCGCCGGCGAACCAGCCCGGACCGCCGCGGCCGGGCGGCATACTGGCGGGTGACCACGACCCCCGCGTGAACCGGGTTCAGAAGCCTCCACGCCCAGACCTGACACCAGCGCGTGCGCCCAAACCCGTCCGACCTGGTCCCGGCCGCCCACCCGGTTCAAGAAAGACAGCCGTTCGGCAACCCATC
Source organism: Streptomyces sp. NPDC043908 (assembly GCF_056435525.1). Classification (NCBI taxonomy): domain Bacteria; kingdom Bacillati; phylum Actinomycetota; class Actinomycetes; order Kitasatosporales; family Streptomycetaceae; genus Streptomyces; species Streptomyces sp. NPDC043908. Next base: position 2,021 of record NZ_JBWKEI010000017.1, read on the forward strand.
ACGACATGGGACACGTCCTCGCAACTGGCGAGGCGTACACCAGCCCCGCACATCACAAGAAGGGCACCAATCCCCGCCGACTGGACAAGCACAGAACTTGAGCCAGAACCTGAACTCGTGAACAGAGCCAGGACCTCCGAGCAGGCGGCGGCGTTCCTCGACTTCCTCGAACGCACCGGCTGTACATGCTCTGGCGGCTCATCGCCTCCCGAGGCCCACGACGCGGCGAAGGATGCGGCGTCCGCTGGGACAATCCCTTGGCCAAGGCTCGCTCGCCATCACCACCCCCCTCGTTCAGGACGGCTGGGACAGCACTCAAGTCCGTCTTGACGGCGCTGCGCTTGGAACGTGCTGTGGCAGGTGCGCACCGCAGCGGAATGAGGACACGTTCGCCGCTCCGGACATGGTCGTGGACGTCGGGGCATGCGTCAGCTGACCTGGAGACCGAGCGCAAGCGTCAACTCAAGGACGCGCTGCGGCGATGCGAGTTCCGGAAACAGCTCTCGCAGCTGTGTCATCCGGTACCGGACGGTCTGGGGATGGACGAACAATGCCGATGCCACCTCGTCCCGCCTGCCCTGGTGCAGCAGCCACGCCCGCAGCGTCTCCTCCAGCCGCCGCGCGGTCGCGGCAGGCAAGGTCCGCAGGGGTGCGAGGGCTCGGGCACGCAGGTCTGCATACGCGTCCGCGTCGGCGCTCAGTACCAGCTCGGGCAGGTGGTCCTCCGTGTCGCGGATGTCGGAGGAGAGGGAGCGCGCGCGTACGGCTCGTGCGTACGAGGCGGACGCACGAGTCCATGGCCGGGTCGGGCCGACCACGGCGGCGCGGTGGTTCAGCTGTCTCAGGAGATGTGCCCGGTCGGCATCGGGGACCAGCAGCACGCCCCAGGCGTCCGGCAGATCGTCGAGGACGAGCGTGTTGGGGTTGAGTGTGCGGTAGGCAGGCCGAGCCTGAGCGGCGGGCAGCAGCACCGCGGTCAGCGACGCCGGAGGCTGCCACCCGGCCCGTTGCGCGGAGGCCCGCAGCACGTCCGGGCTCGCGTCGGCGAGGAGGTCGCGGGCCAGGTGTTCCAGGTGGCGCTCGTGGGCCCGGCCCTGGGCAGCCAGTTCATCGGCGTGACCCGCGGCGCTCGCGGCGGAGAGTTCGTCGATGTAGGCGAAGGTCAGCTCGGCGAACTTCGCGACCTCGGCGGCGGGCAGCCCTGCGGGTACGGCACCCGTGGCCAGGCATCGCCAGGCCACGCGGGCGCCGACGCGGTAGGCGCTGAGCAGGGCGTCCATCGAACGGCCCTCGCGGACCTCGCCGCGGCCCAGCTCGTAGGCTGCGTCACCGGCGTCGCCGCCTGTGGCGTTGCCGCTCGCGAGGTCCAGGTAATGCCCCAGGGCTGTGCGTACGGCGCGGCGGATGATGCCGCCCATGCGGCCAGAAAGGGCGTTGGCATAGGGAGGAACCTCGTCGATGATCGCCTGGACGACCTCGTCGGCGGTGGTCTTCAGCACGGCCCGCAGTGCGGTGACCGTCTTCTCATCCAGGGTCAGTTCGCTGGCTCTCCGGATTGCATGGTTCATGTTTTGTTTCCTGCGAACAATTCAGCCGAACAGATTCACGTTCTTCGGACAGGACTTTACGCCCTGAGGCGCATCAAGGTGGAGTCATGACGAGTGCAGCCCTCCGCGGCAGGGCGTGGAAACTTCTGGAGATGGTCACGACGCCGCTGCTGCCGTCGGACTATCTCGACCTGTTCAGCCCGCTGCGTGCGGGCGCTGAACTGCGCGGGCGCATCGAGGCCGTGCACCCCGAGACGGGTGACGCCGCGACCCTCGTGATCAGACCGGGGCGGGGGTGGCGCGGCCACACGGCTGGTCAGTACGTGCGGATCGGGGTCGACGTCGACGGGGTGCGCCTGTGGCGTGCCTACTCGCTCACCTCGCCGACGGACCGCCGGGACGGCCGCGTCACGATCACCGTGAAGGCGATCCCGGGCGGCAAGGTCAGCAACCACCTGGTCCGCAGGGCGAAACCGGGCACGCTGCTCCAGCTCGACCAGGCGACCGGTGACTTCGTGCTGCCGGAGGCCAAACCCGCCAAGGTGCTCTGTCTGACGGCCGGCAGCGGCATCACGCCGGTGATGGGCATGCTGCGCGACACCGAGTTCGACGACGTCGTCATGGTCCACTCCGCACCGCAGCCACAAGACGTGATCTTCCGCAACGAGCTGCACGACCTGGTTGCGGACAAGAAGCTGCGCCTCACCGAGCTGCACACCGACACGGACGGCATGCTCGACATCGCCCGCCTCGACGAGCTCGTGCCCGACTGGGCCGAGCGGGAGACCTGGGCTTGCGGCCCCGCGGGCCTGCTCGACACCGCCGAGGCGCACTGGATCGAGCACGGCGTCCAAGAGCGCCTGCACACTGAACGCTTCCGCCCCAGCATCGTCGTCTCCGGGGACAGCGGCGGCGAGGTCACATTCCGCACCACCGGCAAGACCGTCGACGCGGACGGTGCCACACCGTTGCTGGACGTCGGCGAGGAGGCCGGCGTGCTCATGCCTTCCGGGTGTCGCATGGGCATCTGCTACGGCTGCGTCACACCGCTCAAGGCGGGGGCCGTCCGCGACCTGCGCACCGGCGAGATCACCGAAGCCGAGCCGGGCGTCCTCATCCAGACTTGCGTGTCCGCCGCGGCGGGCCCCTGCGACATCGAACGGTAGGAGCACCTTGACCGCCATTGACCCCACTGCCCACCTGACCGCTGAGCAGATCGAGGAGCTGGGCCGCGAGCTGGACGCGATCCGCGACGAGGTGATCGCAAGCCGCGGCGAGAAAGACGCCGCCTACATCCGCAAGGTCATCTCCGCGCAGCGCAAGCTCGAGCTGGCCAGCAGGGGCGTGCTGCTGTTCTCCATGTTCCCGCCCGCCTGGCTGCTCGGCACCGCCGGTCTGTCCGTGGCGAAGATCATGGACAACATGGAGATCGGCCACAACGTCCTGCACGGCCAGTGGGACTGGATGCGGGACCCGAAGATCCACTCCACCACCTGGGACTGGGATCACGTCTCGCCGGCCGAGCAGTGGAAGCACTCCCACAACGAGCTGCACCACACGTACACCAACGTGATCGGCAAGGACAACGACCTCGGTTACGGCATCATGCGCGTCGACGAGGACCAGGAGTGGCACCCGCTCCACCTCGGCCAGCCGCTGTGGAACTTCCTCAACGCCTGCTTCTTCGAGTACGGCATCGCCGCCTACGACCTTGAGCTCGGCGACAACCTGGACAAGCACCGCCGCAAGGATCCGGAGTTCCGTGCGCGGGCCAAAGCCGTCGGCCGTAAGATCCGCAAGCAGGTGCTCAAGGACTACGTGATCCACCCACTGCTGTCGGGCCCGTCCTTCCTCAACACGCTCGCCGCCACGTTCACCGCGAACCTGGTCCGCAACGTCTGGTCCCACTCGGTGATCATGTGCGGGCACTTCCCCGAGGGCGTGCAGGTCTTCGAGCGCCAGTCGATTGAGCGCGAGACGCGCGGCCAGTGGTACCTGCGCCAGATGATGGGTTCGGCGAACATCAGCGGCAGCAAGGCCATGCACTTCATGACCGGCAACCTGTCACACCAGATCGAGCACCACCTGTTCCCGGACCTGCCGAGCAACCGGTACGCCGAGGTCGCGGTGAAGGTGCGTGCCTTGTTCGAGAAGTACGAGCTGGAGTACGTCACCGGGCCGCTGCCCAAGCAGGTGTTCTCCGCGTGGCGCAAGGTCTTCCGGCTCTCGCTGCCGAACAGGAAACCCAAGATCAAGACGCCGGACCGCGTGCAGGAGCTCGTCGCGGCCTGATCCCCGGTGCTGGTTCGGATCTTTCGGCCCTACCGCTTCATTCCCGGACATCGATCCGGGAGTGGATAGCGCCGCTGTTGCCGGGTGTTGCCGGGCGAGGGCGTCCGTGGCGGGATTATCGGCAGGTGACCAACCGGGAGGTGTGGCGGTTGCGGACCAGTGCCCCATAGCCTTCCGGTGCCAGGGCGACCGTCGCAGGCCTGATCCCGCCCGAGGGCCCGCCCCGGGCCGGGGACTGAGGCGCTGGCTGACCTGGCCGTTTTCGGCCAGGGATCGGCGCGTTCTCGCTCTGTGACAACCTCCGGTCACTCCCTGTCCTCTTCGGGTTGCAGGCAAGCACGGAGGAGGCGCGGTGGAGTTCAGGCTGTTGGGGACGGTGGGGATCGACACGGAGTCGGGCGGGCTGGCGCTCGGCCCGCCCAAGCGGTGCAGTCTGCTGGCCGCCCTGCTGTTGCTGCCCAACCGGCCCGTTCTCCTCACCGCCCTGGGTAAGGCGCTGTGGGAGGGCGAGCCACCGGCTCGGGCGCGCTCGGTCGTCCAAGGCCACGTCTCCCAGTTGCGCGCCCTCATCGCGGAGGCCGGCGGTGCCGCGCACGGCGTGGACCTGATCACCCACACCGGTGCGTATGAACTGCGTACCCCGCCCGTCAAGGTGGACAGTGCGCGCTTCAAGGAGCTGGTGCGCCGGGCCAGTGCCCAGCCGGACGCCGCCGAGGCGGTGCGTCTGCTGCACCAGGCGCTGGCGCTGTGGCAGGGCCCCGCCCTCACGGGGACCACCGCCGGCCCCCTGCTGCTGGACGCGGCCCGCGCGCTGGAGGAGGAGCGGGTCGGCGCGGTGGAGCAATTGGCGGAGGCGTACGCCCGTATGGGCCGGCACGAACGGGCGGCGGCCGAGCTGAGCGCCGAAGCGGCCGCCTACCCGCTGCGCGAATCGCTGGCCGCCGCCCTGGTCCTGGCCCTGCACCGGTCGGGTCACCGGGCCCAGGCCGTGGAGCGCTACCACCACACGCGCAGACTGCTCGCCGAGGAGCTGGGAGTGTGCCCCGGCCCCCGGCTCGCCCAGGCATTCGAAGAGGTGCTGCGCGACGAGCCGCCGACCCCGCCGCGCGAGCGACCGGCCCGGGCGGCGCGAGCCGAGACCTCGGCGCAGGCGGCGCGCCTGAGGCCCGCAGTTGCGGAGGCGTGCTTCGAAACCCCGGCCCCGCCGACGCGTCCCGCAGTCCCGACATCGCGCCCTGAAACCCCGTCCCCGGCGTCGTGTCCCGAGCCCTGGTCATCGCCCCCCGAGCCCCCGTCCCCGGCGTCGTGTCCCGAGCCCTGGTCATCGCCCCCCGAGCCCCCGTCCCCGGCGCTGTGTCCCGAGTCCTCGTCCCCGCCACCCAAGACCCCGGCGCCCGCGGCGGGCCCCGACGCCCCGTCCCCGCCGGCGCGTTCCCAGCCCCCGGCTCCGGCCGAGCCGCCATCCGCCGCAGCGGTGACGTCCCTCCCCGGTGCCCGCACCGGCCGGGGCGCCCTGCCGCGGCCCCCGGGCGGCTTCACCGGCCGTGCCGCCCAACTCGCCCGGCTGGACGCTTTGATCGCGGAGGAATCACCGGTTTGCCTGGTCACCGGTCCCGCGGGCGTCGGCAAGACCGCGCTTGCCGTGCAGTGGGCCCACCGGAACGCCGACCGCTTCCCCGACGGCCTGCTCTTCGCCGAACTGGGCGGCTTCGGGGCACGCGGCCCGGCGGACGGCGACCTCGTGCTCCAGAAGTTCTTGCGACGCCTGGGCGTCGCCCCCGAGCACGTCCCGGACTCGGCGGAGGGCGCCGCTGCGCTCTACCGCGAGCTGACCGCGGACCGCCGTCTCCTGGTGGTACTCGACGACGCGGGCTCCTCCGCGCAGGTACGCCCGCTGCTGCCCGCCGGAGCCGGCTGCGTCACGCTGGTCACCTCACGGGACCGGCTGGGTGGCCTCGTCGTCTCCGAGGGCGCCCGGCCCGTACCGGTCGACATCCTGGACGACGGCGACTCCACGGCCCTGCTGGTCTCCGTACTCGGAGCCCGGCGCGTCGCCGCCGAGCCCGCCGCCGCCCGCCGTCTGGCCGGACTGTGCGGCGGACTGCCACTGGCCCTGCGCGTGGTGGCCGCCCGCCTCGCCTACCAGCCGGACGCCTCCCTGGAACGGATGGCGGCGCAACTCCTGGACGGCAACCGAAGACTGGCCCTCCTGTCCGTCGACGACCAGGGGCCGCGTGCCGCGCTCGGCGCCTCCCTGCGGCACGTCGCTCCCGAGGACCGCCGGATGCTGTACGCCCTCACGTCGCACCCGGGCGGGCGCATCGACCTCCACGCGGCGGCCGCCCTGGCCGGTACCACCCAGGAGGCCGCGCTGCGCGCACTCGACGCACTGGCCGGCGCCCACCTCGTGGTGGAGGGGCGCGACGGCGACTGGTCCCTGCACGACCTGGTCCGCCTGTACGCCCGCACCGCAGGGGAGGGGGCGGGCGGCGCCCCGGCCGAGCCGGGCACGGACAGTGCGCTGCGGCGGCTGGTGGACCTGCTGCTGCACACCTGCCTGGCCGCCACCGAGGCAGCCGAACCGGGCTCCCAGGCGTGCTGCGTCCTGCCGCCCGGAACCTGGCTGCCGTCCTCCCACGCCGAGTTCACCTCCCGGTCCCAGGCCCTGGACTGGTATGCCGATCAGCGTGAACTGCTCGCCAGGACGGTCACCGCGGCGCGTGCCGAGCGCCTGCACGCCCAGGCCTGGCGGCTGGGGATCCTGCAGTGGCCGCTGATGGTCCTGCGCCCGCGCGACGAGTGGTGCCCCCTGCTCACCGACGCACTCGACTCCGTACAGCGCGACCCGCACGCGGCCGGGGCGGACGGCGAGTCGCGCGTCCGCGCCCTGCTCGGCTGGCTCTTGATCGAGCAGGGCCGGCTGCCCGAGGCCCTGGACTGCCTGGAGCCGGCGCCCGCGATGGCCACCCATCCGGTCTCCGAGGCGACGGCCCGGATCAACCTCGGCATGGCCTACGCCCGGGCGGGAGAACTCCGGCCCGCGCGTACCCAGTGCCTGCGCGCACTGGCGCTCGCCGTCCGCTGCGGCCATCTGCCGACCCAGCGGCTGGCCTTGCAGCACCTCGCCAGGTTCGCCCTCGACGCCGGGCGCCCCGAGCAGGCGCTTGCCCACGCCCGGCAGGCGCTCGCGCTCACCCGCGAGGAGGAGGTCGTCGGGCGGGCGTGGCTGCGCCTGCAGAGCGGGCAGGCCCTGTGGGACCTCGGCCGCACCGCCGAGGCGCTGGCGGAGCTGGAGGAGTCGGCGGGGCAGGCGGAGGCGCACCGGCTCGACGATACGGCCGGGCAGGCCCTGGAACTGCTCTCGCGGATCACCGGCGCCCGGGAGTACGCCGAGCGCCGTGCGGCACTGGCGGCCCGGGCCGGGGAGGGGAAGCGGCGGGCGTGAGCGAAGCGTCAGCGGTACGTCGGTGAAACGTCGGCGGGCACCGACAGGCTCGTCACGTCCCTGACAGACACAGCCGCACGCGGCACACACCGAACGGTGGACCTGGCTCATGCGCATGCGAACGACCGCTACCGGATCCCTGCTCCTGGCAGCCCTCCTGCTCGGCGGCGCCGCCGCCCAGTCGGCGCAGGCGGCCGACTACCGCTACTTCGGCGGGCACTACAAGACGTACGACTCCTGCCGCGCGGCGGGTTCGCTCAGTGTCGGCATGGGGCTGTTCAGCCGCTACGAGTGCGTGGACAACGGGCGCGACGAGTTCGACCTGTACTACGTGAACTGATCCCCGAGCCGGGCCGGTCACCCGGCCGGACCGGCGGCCACCCGTCAGCGCGGTACGTCGGCCCGGCCGGCGCCCCGCCCGACTGCGGCGCCCCCCAATCCCCTCTCCTCGGAAGGCATGTCGACCATGTTCGTACGCTCCCCCCGTCCCACCCGCCGTCCCACCCGCCTGCGGACCCTGGCCCTGGCCGTGACCGCTCTCGCCGGTGCCGGTGTGAGCCTGGCCCCGGCCGCGCAGGCCGCGACCGCCGCCCCCGCCCCCTCCTCGGTGTCCTCTGCCGCCGGCGCGTCCGCCGACGTCAGCGCGTCCTCCGCCCGCAGCGTGGGCGTGGCCTTCAGCAACAGCACCAACCAGCAGCTGATCCGCACCTACTCCAGCCTCTCCCACGGCTGCTGGGACGACGACAACCTCCCGCCCGACTACGTGGCCAAGCACACCAGCCCCTCCTGGGGCAGCCACTCCTGCGGAATGCTCACCGGCACCGAGGGATACACCAACTACCGGATCGCGGGCACCGCGGACGAGGTGCGGATGCACTGGAACAACCCGTACTCCGGCCGCAACGGCTACTGGTGCGACGCACCGTCCGGCTACCAGTGCTCGATCAGCGGTGGCAGCGGCAACAACGCCACCGTCCGCATCACCCTCACGGGCGGCCCCGCGACGCTGAAGGCATCCGCCGTCGCCGCCGCCACCCCCGTGCGCAGCACCGCGGTCAACCTGCTGAACGACTCCGGCCGTGCGCTCGTGCGGACCGGGGCGAGCCTGTCGCACGGCGTCTGGAGCGACAACTCCCTGCCGGCCTCGCTCATCAACCCCGGCGCGAGCGGCTCCTGGAAGAGTGAGTCCTCCGGCTTCATGACCGGCACCGAGGGACGGGCCTCCTACATGATGTCGGAGGGCGGCATCGTCTCGATCAGCTGGAACAACCCGTTCTCCGGCGGCAACAGCTACACCTGCAACGTGCCCACCGGGTTCGCGTGCGACCAGTCGGGCGGCGGCGGCAAGAACGCGCAGGTCACCTTCCGGATCCGCACGGCCTGACCGGCCGGCCGCCCCAGGGCGGCCCCTTCGACGCCCTCCCTCTCGTAAGGAACACCATGCGCAAGGAAATACCCGCTCTCCTGCTCGCCGCCGCCCTGCTCACCGGCGTGGCGCCCGCCGCACAGGCCGCCGACGGACACGCCTCTGTGGCGACGGCCGCCGCCGCGGTGGGGCCCCAGGCGATCCAGGCACCGTACATCTGGGACCTCACCCAGACCGACGACGCCTCGGTCCGCACCACCTACGGCCGCGTCATCGCCGGACTGCGCACAGCGGTCGGCCACCACCTCCCAGCCGACCCGACGCTGCTGGAGACCAGCGCGAGCCCCGACATCGTGACGCTGCGCGTGCAGCTCCCGGGGAACCGCTACGTCAGCCTCCACTACACGGCCGACAACCTCTACCTGCGCGGGTTCTCGGTCGATGGCGGGGACGTGGTGCAGTTCGACGACTTCGACCTCGGCCGCCAGATGGGCCGCTCCTCGCGCATCCTGCCGTTCAACGGCCGGTACGGAACGCAGCAGGGGCACCTCGAAGCCAACTCGTCCGTCGATCGCGCTCATCTCACCTTCGAACGTTCCACGCTCGTCTCCCAGTTGAACGACCTCTACGACTTCGCGAACAGGTCGGGCACGGCAGACAACCGCAGGGTGGCCACGGCCGCACTCACCATGGTGACCGCGACATCCGAGGCGGCACGTTTCCGGCCGGTGTACGAAAGCATCCTCAGCGCGATGCCGGACGGCGGCGACCGCGGCCGCCAGTCCACCGACAACATCGCGCTGGAGAACGACTGGAGCGCGCTGACGGGCTTCACCCGCCAGCTGCTCCGGGGCGAGCAGCCCCCGGCGCGGACCGTGGGCGGCCGTACGTTCCGCAACATCCGGGACATCCGCAATGTCCTGGTCATGCTCCTGTCGACCAAGCGCTGATCCCCCCGGTCCCGGCCGGACCGCTCCGGGCCGCCCGCGAGGCGGGGGGCCCGGAGCGGAGGTCCGGCGGGGCCCTGCGGGCAGGAGCTGGTCCGCACCGCCCCGCGAGGCTGCCCTTGGCGGGTGTGGGCTCGACGACGCCGCGCACGCACCGCGACACCCCCCGGTGCGGCTGCCTCCCCTGATTCGATCATGAACGAGGCCGGTCCCTGACCCGCCTAGAATGGGGAGGGTGAGCGCAATCGACATCGACCAGGCGGCCGCCGTGCTGCGCGCCGGCGGCCTGGTGGCCCTTCCGACCGAGACCGTCTACGGTCTCGGCGCCAATGCCGAGGACCCCGCCGCCGTCTCGCGGATCTTCCAGGTCAAAGGCCGCCCCGCCTCCCACCCTCTGATCGTCCACATCGCCGGCGCGGAACAGCTGGACGCGTGGGTGAAGGATGTGCCTGAGGCGGCCCGCCTGCTGGCCGGGCACTTCTGGCCCGGACCGCTCACGCTGGTCCTGCGGCGCGGTGCCCGTGTGCCGCTGGAAGCGACCGGCGGTCTGGAGACGGTCGCTGTGCGTGTGCCGGACCATCCGCTCGCCCTCGCGCTGCTGGAGGCGTTCGGCGGCGGCATCACGGCCCCGTCCGCCAACCGCTTCGGCTCCGTCAGTCCCACCACCGCGGACGACGTCCGTGCCGAACTCGGTGACGCCGTGGACTTCGTGCTGGACGGCGGCCGCTGTGAGGTCGGCGTCGAGTCCACCATCGTCGACGTCACCGGTGACACCCCCGCCATCCTCCGGCCCGGCGGGGTGGCCCGCGAGGACCTCGAAGCGGTGCTGGGCCACCCCCTCACCGTCCCGGCGACCAGCGGCGTCCGTGTGCCGGGACAACATCCGTCCCACTACGCACCGAGGGCGCGGGTCGTCCTCGTCGAGCCTGAGAAGGTCATCGCCGAGGTGGAAAACGCTGTCGTCCTGGGACACCGGGTGGGCGTCTTCCTTCCCGCCGCCTTCGCCGGGGCGCCGGTGAAGGCGCACGCCGTGGTGGACGTCCCCGCCTCGATGGCCGCCCACGCGCGCGGCCTGTACGCGTCCCTGCGCGAACTCGACCAGAAGGGATGCGACGTCATCGTCGCGTCCTTGCCGACGGAGGAGGGGCTGGGACTGGCGATCGCCAACCGGCTCCGTCGCGCCGCGGGTCCCCGTACCACCGTGTGACCACCACCGGCGCCACGGCCGCCCGGCGCCGTGAAGCTCCGGACCGCGCACTTGACCTGCCTTCCCGGTCGGCGTGATTCCGGTTCCTGCCCGCCCGGCACGGCGCTGGACACGGCCCAGGGCCGGATCTTGACCGTTGTCAGGGGTGCCGAAGAGAATCAGCGCGAGCAGAGGGCGCGGAACGAGAAGCAGGGACGTTATGGCGATGCAACTCCGCAACACCGCCTGTGCGCACCGCCGTTCGAGACGCGTGGCGTCATGACCGGCCGCCGGATGAGCATCTGGGCGACGGGCGCGCTGCTGGTGCTGGCCGGGTGCGGGGGAGGGGACGGCGCCAAGACGCCAGTCTCCTGGAAACGCCCCTGCGACATCCTGCCCAAGGCAGTGGTGGAGAAGTCGGTCGGCATCGCGCTCGTGGCGGCCGATTCGCAGGAGTCGACCGGATACGAGTGCCGTTACCGCCCGCCGGACACCGCCAAGGACTTCTGGACGGTTTCCTTCAGGTCGGACACGTCCGGAATACTGTGTTCCCCGCCCACAGCACAGCCCGCGCCGGAGATCGACGCCGAGGCCTACAAGCTCGACGACCAGGGGCGCATCGTCGTCGGGGGCCCGTACCACGACCACTGCCTGCGTATCACTGGCTACGGCAGCCGCATCAACGGGTCCCAGGTCACCGTCGCCTCCGCCACCGACCTGCTCCGCACCGCCCGTGATCGCATGGAGTGACGGCGTGGCCCCCAGGCGCCCCTGATACCGCTGCCCGGACGTCTCGCGGCGGGTGACCGCTGAGCCGCCGACACCCTGCTTCGCGCTCTACGAGCCCTCCTCGACTCAACTGGATGTTCAGCCACATCTAAGGGCGACACCATTCCAGGCTGTTTGCGCATGTCGGGTCACAGTGCTCGATGCCGGCTCGCGAAAGCAGCGTGTAACGGGCGGATCGTTGGCTGGGCACGGATCCCGCTCAGTGCGCGCACTGAGCCGCCGGTACTCGCCGGCAACAGCCGGCTCCGCAATCCCCGCACCGCGGGGAAGACACAGCAGGCGGCTTCCTGCCCTCTCTGTGGCCCCGGCGGCGTGGACACGGGATTCAGCCGCGAACCCCTGGGAACCCTCAACCCCATGACGACCGGAGCCAGTTCGCTGTTCTACCTCACCGACGTGCTCGGCTCCGTCACCGCGCTCACCGATAGCACCGGCACGAAGGTTCGCAGTTACACCTACGCCGCTCGGGGTGCCGACCGCACGGCCACGGAGAAGACCCCGCGGCCCTACCGCTTCGCCGCCGGCTACAAGGACCCCACGGGCCTTTACCACCTCGGCGCCCGCTGCTACGACCCCACTCTGGGCCGCCTTATCCAGCCCGGGCCCTCCGGCCAGGAGAAGCACCCGTACCTCTACGCCGAAGGTGACCCCGCCAACCGCCCCGATCCCCAGGGGCTGGTCAGCCTCGGCGGCCTGACGAACGCACTGGGACCGGTCGGTGACGTGATCACCGGCGTAGCACATGTGGCTCAAGGTGATACGCAAGGCTTGTGGGGTGACGTTACCGGTGTAGTGGCAGGCGGCCTGGCCTTCACCGCCTGCGCCAGCGTCGCAACTGTGTCAGCACCCGCCAAGCGTGGTGGTTCCTTGGCGGCCTCTGTGGAGTGCTACGCGATGGGGTGGAGCTCCGGCCAGATCGCATCAAACCTGGTCAGCGGCGACTGACACCCATAGCCGAGAGCCGGGAGCCGTGCGCCCGGCCCTCGGCCAGACAGCAAGGAGGGTCCCATGCCCCGAACCGGATGGTCCGTTGAGCAGCGCGCAGGAGTCCATAGGTGGATGCAATTTTCCACCGCCTTCTTTGTTATCGGTGTGCTTCTATCAATATTTCTCATCGCCACCGGGAACGGGGGAGGCTGGGGTCTCCTTGTCTTGCTTGTTTGCATCTACGGGGCCGCATTCCTGTACGTAAGAAACGTTAAGGGGAATCAACCGGAATAGCGGTGAACCCAGAAGCTCCGAGCTGAGATCACGATCGCTGTTCCCTGCGGCGGTGCAAGCGGAAGACTCGCTCGCCCACCGGGTCCTGCGAGCGTGGTCTTCTGCCTCTGCTCAAGCGAGAGTACGTCGAGCTTCTTCGGGACATGACGGCCCTCGCCGACGAGCGCGGCGTCACCTACTACCACCTCACGAAGCTCGCGCGGGAATGGGGCCTGCCCATCCGCAGGCCAGGACACGTCCTGGCCTCACCGCAGGCAGCATCGGCGCCCCCACGCCGTCGCGTGCGCTGGGCCCGGGCCGTAGGCGCGGCTGGGTGAGGAGGCGCTGCGCCCACACATCATCGTCCTCATCCGGTTCGGTGAGCCAAAGGCCAGTCGTTGCCACCGGCGAAGCGGGATGACATGGGGTTGGAGACCGAACGAAGCAGCGGGGTTGTCAGCGACAAGGCAACGCGGCTTGTCACAGCCGATCACCCCGCAGCCCTTCTGTCACCAGTCCCGCGAGCAGCGGCTGGAGAGGTGCGCGGCCGTAGGCGCTCCCCCTGCGGTCCGAACATGATCAGGTACTCGACCGGACCGCCCGGGCTGGAGTTCGCCACCCCGTGCGGAGTGCGGGTGTCGAACTCGGCAACGTCCCCGGGGGTCAGGACGAGGTCTTGGTCGCCGAGCGCGAGCCACAGGCGTCCGTACAGGACGCACAGCCACTCGTAGCCGTCGTGGGAGACCTGACGGGGCCGCGCGGGCGGGTCCTCGAGGGCGGGCAGGACGTGCTTGTGGGCGTGCAGGCCGCCGACGTACCGGGTCAACGGCAGCACCGCCTTGGCGTCGCCGAAGCCCAGGGGCGCCGTAGCGCGCCGCTCGGCCGCGGGGGAGGGTGCTGTGCCGGCCAGCTCGTCCAGGGAGACGCCGTACTCGTTCGACAGGTGCAGCAGAACCTCCAGCGTGGGCTTGCGTCGGCCGGTCTCGATCCGCGACAGCGTGCTGGGCGAGATGCCGGTCGCGCGGCTGACATCGGCGAGCGTCGCGCCGCGGTGCTCGCGCGCGGCCCGCAACCGGGGCCCCATCGAGGCCAGCGTGCCGTCCACATCATTGACTGCCACCTTCCACGCTCCTTCGTGCCCTGCCGCTCACCGCTCTGTCCTGCAAGGTTGCCAGAATGGCAAGGACGATCGCGTCGGGCGGGTGCTGCGCCGCATGATCGATGGGCAGCCGCGTCGCCGCGAACCGAGGAGAAGTCCATGCAGTCCGAGTCGTCTTCCGCATTCCGCCACCGCACCGTTGAGGCCCCGGCCGGGCGCCTGCACCTGGTCGAGCAGGGCACCGGCCCGCTGGTCCTGCTCGTGCACGGTTTCCCCGAGTCCTGGTACTCCTGGCGACGCCAGCTCCCGGCCCTCGCCGCGGCCGGCTACCGGGCGGTGGCGATCGACGTACGCGGTTACGGCCGCTCCTCCAAGCCGGAGGCGGCCGCTGCCTACCGGATGCTCGACCTGGTGGAGGACAACGTCGCCGTCGTGCGCGCCCTCGGCGAAAAGGACGCGGTGGTCGTCGGCCACGACTGGGGCTCCAGCATCGCTGCCGCCTGCGCGCTGCTTCACCCCGAAGTCTTCCGCGCCGTCGGTCTGCTGAGCGTCCCCTACACGCCGCCCGGCGGCCCCCGCCCCACCGACATCTTCGGCCAGATCGGCGGCCCTGAGCAGGAGTTCTACGTCTCTTACTTCCAAAAGCCCGGCCGCGCCGAGGCGGAGATCGAGCCCGACGTCCGCGGCTGGCTCGCGGGCTTCTACGCAGCCCTGTCCGCCGACACCATGCCCGTCCAGGGCGAACCCGACCCGCACTTCATCACCTGCGGGGGCGGCCGGCGACTGCGCGACCGCTTCCCCACGGGGGTCCTGCCGGCCTGGTTGACCGAGGACGACCTTGACGTCTACGCCGGGGAGTTCGAGCGCACCGGCCTGACCGGCGCCCTCAACCGCTACCGCAACATGGACCGCGACTGGGAAGACCTTGCCCCCCACCGCGGAGCCCCGATCAAGCAGCCGTCCCTGTTCATCGGCGGCACCCGGGACGCCTCGACCACCTGGATGTCCGACGCCATCGACGCCTACCCCACCACCCTCCCCGGCCTGACCGCCTCCCACCTGCTGGAAGGCTGCGGCCACTGGATCCAGCAGGAGCGCCCCGACGAGATCAACCGCCTGCTGACCGACTGGCTCGCCACCCTCCAGGGCTGAATGAGGCGGTGGGCAGCGTGTGGACGGAAGGTAGGGGCAGCGCATCACTCGGCGGTCCCCAGGGCGTCGGGGCCCAGCAACTTGCCGATATTCCGCCACCGTTATACCGCGCCGATCACACCTCATCTGCCCCTGCCGACATCATGCTTCGAGGGTCCGTACTTGCGCGAACCGGAAATGGATTTGCCGATGTCCGGCTCGGCCTTCGCCCAACGGATCCGTACGCTCCTGGAGGCAACCGCCCACCGGCCCCCCGTCCCAGGTCCCCGCCGGCCCGCCCTACTGCTTCAGCCCGCGCCTCCGCCGGCACCGGCCACAACGCAGCCGCCCCTCGGGGGACAGCGGACCATTGCGGTGAAGCACGGGCGTTCCTAACGCCAGGGATCGAGGGCGAGCTTGCCCTCGGTCTGGCCCGCTTCGAGTTGCTGCAGCACCGCTCGCCCCTCGGCCAGGGAATGGATCTGGGGAGCGCCGGGCGGGTACACCCCCTGGGCGATGAGCCTCTCGATTTCGACGAGCAACGACTGGTAGATGGTCGGGGCCGCGACGGCCAGCGCACCGATGTGCAGACCCTTGACCTGGACCTGGTGGGTGAAGACGAGGTCGTGTGTGGTCAACGTGGCGTCGCCGGAAGCGGCACCGAACACGACGATGCGTCCGGTGAAGGGTTTGGTGACCGACAGGCTGGCCTCGAACGTGGCCTGTCCCACCGATTCCAGGACCAGGTCGACTCCGCCGGTGAGGCGGGCGATCTCCGCGGCCAGATCGGGGTGTCGACTGTCCAGGACCTCGTCGGCGCCGAGGGCTTTGACGGTGTCGTGTTTGGCTGGTGACGCCGTTGTGATGACGCGTGCACCGTAGTGGCGGGCGAGGCGGACAGCGGCTTGCCCCACTCCGCCGGCCGCGGCATGCACGAGCACCACCTCACCTGTCTTGATCTCACCCAACGGCTTCAGTGCCGCCAGCGCGGTGGCCCAGTTCAGCACGAGACCGAGGGCTTGGGCGTCGCTCCAGCCGGAAGGCACGGGAAGCACCCCTGCGGCTGGCATCGTCATGTACTGCGCGAAGGCGCCCGGACCGGCTCCGACGACGTGGGCGCCGAGTGGCAGCGGGCTCTCGACGTCGGGGCCGACACCCACGATCTCGCCGGCGGCCTCGAAGCCCGCCACATAGGGTGCCTGCGGCCCGCCTCCGTACGTTCCGTGGGTCTGCATGACGTCAGCGAAGTTGACGCCGGCGGCGCCCACGCGGATCAGATACTCGCCGGGTCCCGGGGTGGGGCGGGGCTGATCGGTTGCGATGTCCAGACCCTTCGGGCCCCGGTGCGACCGCTGGACCAGTGCTCGCATCGTCTGCTCGGCGCTGTTCTGCTGCTCGTTGATCTCCATGCACCGAACGTAGGAGCCTGACACTTGTGTCAAGGTCAAGTGGTGTCAGGGATCAGCACGGCGGGCTTCGCGAAGGTAGGCGTCGAGTGCCGCCTGCTGATCGCTGAGAATCGCTATACGTGCGGCGAGCCGATCTCGATGGCTCTGCACCTCGTGCAGGAACTCCGCGCACACCACGTCCGTGCCGATATCAGACTCGTCAGTGAGGCTGGGCAAGAACTCCCTGATCAACCGCACGGGCAGCCCGGACTCCAGCAGCGAGCGGATGACGAGCACGCGGTCGATCGTGGATTGGCAGTAGTCGCGGAAGCCGTTGCTGAATCGGCCAGGGACGATCAAGCCCTCGTCCTCGTAGTGCCGCAACGACCGGGCACTCACACCGCTGACTCTGGAAGCTTCGCTGATCTTCATACCCGGACGCAACGCCCGAGAGCACCGCGATCTTCCGACACTCATGGCTACGACGAAGTGAAGACCTGCTCGGGCGTCAACAACCTCATGTCCCGCCACAGCAGGCCCCGGCGACAGAGCGGTCAATGCCGGAACTGCCACCGGTCACCACGGCGACCCGTCCGTCCAGCGAGAACAGTTCGGAGAGGTAGGTCTGCGATGTCATGGCCAGGGCCGCCAAGGGACGGCGGCACAGAACGGTTCGTAGGTCGGTCCGCTCATCCTGCCGATGCCGATGCCAAGCGCCCGGCGCCATTCGTGCCGCGCGGAATCGCAAACGCACTTCCCAGCGCGGTGCGGGTTCTTTGAGCAACTCGTCAAGATGCTGGCACGTCAGGCCCGCCGAAGGCAGGACGCGACATGGCCACGTTGGCTTGCTTGATGTTCACACTGGCCGTCGCGTGCTCCGCTTCGTCGGCCGCGTCGCCACCGTGATCCTTCGGCCCCGTCCCGATCACTTGGGTAGATCGGCGGAGAGGAAGGGCGAAAGGAGCGCGAACAATGCGTCGGGGCGGTCGAGGGGGATGATGTGGCCACAGTCCTGGAGATGGTGTCCGACCAGGTCATCGGTGTGGGGACGGAGTTGGCGTTCGAGCCCCGTGCCGATGGGGTGAGAGCCGACGGTCATAGTGGGCATGGTCAGCCGAGCCGTCGCGACGGCGTCCTGGATCTGCTGCGCGCTGGTGGGCAGAGCCCGGTAGCAGGAGAACGCGCAGCGAAGGGCCTCGCTCCCGGTGTACGCGTGGACGAAGGCCGCACGGACGTCGTCGGGTACCCCTCGCCCGAGCGTCCCCGAGTCGAGGAACCAGTCGATGTAAGCGGCCTCGTTGCCGGCCAGGACGGTTTCAGCGAGACCGGGGACGGAGTGAAAGCCGAACCACCACGGGGCACCGCCCGCGACGACGTGCTCTGCTCCGGGCAGGTGGCCGAGCAGTGCTTCCATCACGACCAGGCGCCGGACACGGCGGGGCCGGCGCAGCGCGAGCAGGATGGCGGGGGCGGTGCCCGCGTCGATGCCGACCACCGCTGCCGAGGGCTCACCGAGTGCGTCGAGCAGCCCTTCGGCATCGGCGGCCAGGGTTCCTGCGTCGTAGCCGTCGACGGCACGTGCACTGGCACCGAAGCCGCGCAGGTCCGGGGCTATGACCCGGTACTGCCCGGCCAGTCGGCCCATGATGCCGCTCCAGAGTTGCCAGGTGTGCGGGAAGCCGTGCAGCAGGAGAACCGCAGGTCCGTCCCCCGCGACTGCGACGTTGAGTTGGACGCCGTTCGTCACGATGCGGCGCAGGTGGTGTGGGGCGGTCGCGGGCACGATGATTCCTCCATCTGGTTACCATTGGTGACCACAGAACGGTAGGTAACCGCCTGGCCGCTTCCAAGACGGCACTTTCAAGGAAGGTGGTGAGCCACAGGTGACCACCGGAGGAGCCCGGGCCGCCGGTCGTGGGGTACGCGGCGATCTGTTCGATCCTCAATGCCCGACGCGGCAGTTGCTGGACCGCATCGGTACGAAGTGGACGTCCATGGCCGTCAAGACGCTCGCCGATGCCGCACCGGACGAGGTGCGCTTCGCGGAGCTGCGACGCCGGATGCCCGGAGTGTCACAGAAGATGCTGTCCGTGACGCTGCGAAGCCTGACCCGCGACGGGCTGGTGTCGCGCCGGGTCGAACCGACCGTGCCACCGCGGGTCTTCTACCGGCTCACCGGACTCGGGCTGTCCCTGGAAGCCGCGCTTGCGGGGCTGCGGACCTGGGCGGAGGAGCACATGGCGGAGATCGACCGCGCCAACGAAGCCAGCGGCCAGGAGGCCGATCAGGGATAGGCGGGCCGATTCCGCACTCAGTACTGATAGCTCCGGTACTCGATGCAGCCGGCGTCGCCACCCAGGTATCCCGAGGAGGTGGAGGGGATGCCGTCGATGCAGTGGCTGGTGCGAGGGAGTTGGTGAAGGCCGGCTACGACGCCCCGCGCATGGCCTGGTTGCTCAACGGCCCTGTCGGTTGAAGGGCTCG
Source organism: Streptomyces sp. NPDC043908 (assembly GCF_056435525.1). Classification (NCBI taxonomy): domain Bacteria; kingdom Bacillati; phylum Actinomycetota; class Actinomycetes; order Kitasatosporales; family Streptomycetaceae; genus Streptomyces; species Streptomyces sp. NPDC043908. The sequence continues at coordinate 20,895 of NZ_JBWKEI010000017.1, forward strand.
GTCGACTGCGCTCGGACCGGGTAATGCGCAAGCCTGCTCCGGTCTTATGGATCTCGCCACCCCAGGGCGGACGTCCGCCGAAGCATGGCAAGAAATTCCGTCTCCAGGACCGGCAGGCGGGCGAGAACATCAACCTACGCTGGCAGGCGTTCTTGAGGCGCTTCGATTTGGCTGCTCCGGTGGTCGTCCCTCAAGATCCGCCGGTCAGTAGGGCTCTGACCGGAAACGATCACCGGAGTGGTGTGGGCCGAATGTCTACGGCGGTGGATGTCACGCAGGTCAACTCAAGGTCGTGACAAGGTCTGTCGGTTCTGTGGTCTAGGGTCGCCCGCATGGCTGAGCCCTCCTTTCTGAGCGCCGTCCGCGAGTCGTACGACACGGTCGCCGCCGATTACGTCGAACGCGTCCCGCCTCCAGCCGCGATGGACCCGCTGTCACGCGCGATGCTGGCGGGGTTGGCCGAGCTCGTGCGGACGGCCGGTCTGGGGCCGGTCGCGGACCTGGGATGCGGCCCCGGCCGTGTGACGGCGCACCTGGCCGGACTGGGGGTGTCCGCCTTCGGCGTCGATCTGTCACCGAAGATGATCGGGCTGGCCCGGCACGCCTATCCGAACCTGCGGTTCACCGAGGGCTCGATGACCGCGCTGGAGATGAGGGACGACGAGCTCGGCGGCATCCTGGCCTGGTACTCCACCCACCACACGCCCCCGCAGTGGCTGCCGACGGTGTTCGCCGAGTTCCACCGCACGCTCGCGCCCGGCGGCTACCTGCTCTGGGGAGACTACGTCGGCGATGAACGGCTGCAGCCGACCCAGGGCTATGGCCGTCCGGTGTCCTATGAGTCGTACCTCCTACCCCTGAACCGCATGGTCGGCCTGCTGGAGCAGGCCGGACTCGTCGTCACCGCGAGGCTGGAGCAGGAGCCCGGCGGACGGGTGAACAGACCGCACGCCTGCCTGCTGGCCCGCAAGCCCGAAAAGCCCTGACGGGCTTGTTCCTGCGGAGAGGCCACTGGTGTCAGATCGCCGACGGTCACGGCGCGGCGTTCAGGACCTCCGGCATGGGGGCTGCCTTTGCGCCTGCTGGGGCAGCCGGGTGTCCTGCTGTGCACGTCAGGTGATGCGTACGGCGAGGATGGCGATGTCGTCACCGGGCGGTGTCGGCCCGTAGGTGATGATTTTGTTTTCGAGGGCGGCTACGGTCTCGGCGGCAGAGGCATGGGGCATACGGGCCAGGAGATCGTGCACGCCTTGTTCGCCGAGCATGGAAGTGCCTGAGCGCCGTTCGGTGACGCCGTCGGTGAAGAGCAGGAGAAGGTCGCCGGGGTGCAGCTCGTCTTCGGTGGTGTGGAGCGGGGGGTTGTCGAGGACGCCGAGGAAGGCGCCTGCTGTGCCGAGCCGCATGACGGTCCCGTCGGTCCGGCGCAGCAGCGGGTGGGGGTGGCCGCCCAACGTCAGGCGCAGACGCATCGGCGCGGTGCCCACGTTGAGTTCGGCGTAGGCAGCTGTGCAGAAGGTGTTGGTGGAGCGGTCGGCGAGGATCGCGCTGTTGACGGCTTGGAGGACTGTGTGTGGCTGGGTGTGCCACTGTCCTGCGGCGCGTGCGGTGTGTCGTACGAGGCCGGTGAGTGCTGCGGCCGCCGGCCCTTTGCCGCAGACGTCTCCGATCGTCAGCGCCCATGCCGTCGCGCTGGTGGGATAGATGTCGTAGAAGTCGCCGCCGACGAGGGTTCCCTGGTGTCCCGGGTGGTAGCAGGCGGCGATCTCCACCCCGGGTACCTCCGGTAGGTCGGGGGGCAGCAGGCTCTGCTGCAGGTAGTGGGCGACCTCACTGTGCACGGCGAAGCGCCGGGCCTGGACGACGGCCTGGGTCGCCCGGTGGGCGAGTTCCTGCGCGAAGGGGACATCGCGTTCGGTGAACAGGGTGTTCGCCGGGGTGGCCTGGATCAGGACCATGGCACCGATGACGGTTTCGGACCGTGCCATGGGCACGGCCAGCCAGGAGGCCGCGGGTGTGAGTTCGCGCAGAGCGGCCCGGTGTCGCGGACTGCGGGCGAGGCGGTCGAGTTCGCGTGCGACGTCGGTGACCAGCTCATGCCGGCCGGTGCGGATGACCGCGCCGACCCCGCCTTCGGCATCGAGCCGCGGGGGATACCGCTCGAGCATGGCGCGCAGTGCCTGCTGCTGCTCGGGGTCCCGGTGGCTCAGGGCGGCAAGCTCGGGCTGGCCGTTGCGGCCGAGGGTGTGGATGAGGCATCCGTCGGCGATCCGCGGTACGACCGCGGCCGCGATGCTGTCGAAGGTGGCGCCGAGCTCGAAGTCGAGGGATGTGGTCAGCACGGCGCTGACTTCGGCGAGGGCTTCGAGCTGAGCCTGCTTGTAGGCGGCTTCCTGCTGCAGCCGGGCGCGTTCGATGGCCTGCGCACATTGCCCGACCAGGGCGGTGAGGAAGCCGCGTTCGGAGTCGGAGAAGTCATGGCGTACGTCGAAGTGGAAACTGACCGCGCCGAATAGACGGCCCTCCACCGTGAGGGGCAGGACCGCGGTGGAGTGGTACCGCTCGGTGAAGAAGGCTGCGGCCTGGGGAAACGCCTCGGTCCGCTCGGCCGGGTCGGTGAAGAACAGGGCTCGGCCGGTTCGGGCCGTGTAGGCCATGGGGTAGGGAGCGGTGACGCTGAAAGGGGCCGGGGCCTGAAGCGATTGTTCCGCGTCGTGGATGTGCCGCACGGTGTACTGATCGCCGCCCGGCTCGCTGAGGACTGCGGCACCTACCGTCGCCCCGACCGCGGGCATGATCTGCCCGGTGAGGATCCCCATGACACTGGCGAGTGTGCCGGCCGTGGCCAGAGCGGCTGTGAGCTGGGCCAGAAGCTCCGCCCTGAGCACACGCTCACTGTTGTCGCGCAGCACCCACGCGAGGCGGTCCGCCCCCAGACGAGTCGCCTGATATTCGTAGTCAGCCGCTCGATAGGTGCTGGCTTGAGTCCAGCGAAACGCCCCCTGCTCCGCTTTTCCGGTGTCCAAAACGCGCATACACGCCGCGAAGGATCCGTTGTGAGTCATCTGAGGCCACAGCTCGCTGCACAGAGCACCCAACGGTGCGATCCCGCCCGGCTGGCCTGCCCGGGCAGCCGCGTTCATGTACTCCAGGCGCATGTCCACTGCTCGGCCAGCGGTGTCCCGCACGGCGACGGACACCGTCACCGCGTCGGGAAGGCACTCAAATACCTGGTCCAACCCAACCCCGAGCGGCGTGCCGTCCGCCGGGGCCGGCACAGCGCGTGAAGAGGCAGCACTGCACGCTCTCTGTCCTGGTCCTGATGTGGCCATTTCTCCGTACCCCACTCGTCCGCGCCGCAGAACAGCGGATACGTGCCGATTTCGCCTCACCGAGACAGCTGTTGTCGCACGACAAGTGTTGCACGCGGGTCGCGCGCTGGACGAGATGAGGGCAGAGCTTAACTCTTCGTTGGCATGAAGCAGCCCTGCCCTTTGCCAAGCCTGACCCAGTCCTGCCCGTTGCCAAGCCCTACCCCAGACTCGCGGCGTCCAGAGGCGGGCATCGGTCCACCGCCTGTTCGTCATCACCGGTGTCCAGACCGTCCTGGATCCGGGCCACGCGGCGTAAAGGCCGCACGGTGTGGCGGCGTGTGGTCGCCTACACCATGGCCGAGGTGCATGGTTTTTTTCCGGCGTTCCGGAAAGATGGGACGTGCCCGATCGCCGGCCTTGGCCGCGCGGCCGCCTTCTGCTCCTGGACGGATTCCCCTCGCGTCATGGGGGGCGGCGAGACTGTCCGCTTCCGGGCCCGTGTGACAGGGAGGCTGCTCAGTCGGTGGTCAGGCCGGGAGAGTTCCCACTTGTTTGAGGAGTTCGGCGAGGTTCCATACTTCGACGGCGTGGGTGATGAGTCCCTCCGGGTTGAAGGTGGCCATGGTGGTGCCGAGGAAGGAGAAGTGGCGGCCGATGGCTTCGGTGGGCCATACGCCGGGCAGGGCTGCGCGGATCTCGCCGGAGAACCGCCATTGCACAGCTGCTCGCTGGCTGGTTTCGATGCCGTCGACGAGTTCGGCGTGCAGGGCTGCGTAGGTGAACCAGGGCCCGAAGTGCTCCCGTACTTCTTGTCGGCTGTGCAGGTCCCAGTACAGGCTCGTTTCCTCGTAGTGCACGTCGGGGGCGTAACCGGCGACAGCGGCGTCGAGGTCGCCTGTGTTGATGCCGTCGTAGATGCGCTGGAAGGCCGCGAGGCGGGGGCCGTTCATGGTGTGGTCCTCCCGGTGGGCGGGTGCTGGTGTTCAGCGGACGGGGCCCGGGCGGTGGGCGGGGGGCGTCATCTTTCTTCGAGGAGCATGTGGAACTTGCTGGGGTGCACTTCGATGCGGGGGATCTCTCGCACGCGGGTGCCGGGGAGGTGACGCAGCCGCCATCGTGAGCAGATCATCGTGAGGGCGGTGAGGATCTCGGTGAAGGCGAAGTGCTCGCCGATACACCGGTGCGCTCCGGTGCCGAAGGGGAGGTAGGCGCCCTTGGGGATGGCCGGCGCGCCGGGCTTGAAGCGGTCGGGGTCGAAGGTTTCCGGGTTGGGGTGCCAGCGGGGGTCGCGGTGCAGGGCGTGAGGGCTGAGGACGACCTCCGCGCCGGCCGTAAGAGGCACTCCGCCGAGTTCGCAGGGCTCCAGGGTGCGGCGCATAAAGAAGCTGAGGGTGTGCAGGCGCAGGGTTTCCTGCAGGAACCGTGTGGTGTAGGTGAGCCGACGCAACTGCCTGGGATCGCTGGTTCCCTCCCCAGCTGCCGCGTCGATCTCGCCGTGAACCTGCCGCTCGGCATGAGGATGCCGGGCCAGTTCGTGAAAGACCCACGCAAGTGTGGACCCGGTGGTCTCCACCCCCGCGACCAGGAGGGACAGGGCCTGGTCGATGACTGCCACGTCGTCCCATGGCTTGCCTGCGGCGTCCCGCGCATGTACCAGGCTCGACAGAATGTCGCTTCTCCCGGCCGGGACGGCTCGGTGACGGGTGAGCGCCTCGGCGATGGCACCCCGCAGGTTCGCAACCGCCCGCTCGGCGCGCCGGTTGCCGGGGGCGGGAAGACGCGTCCACCATTCCGGCAGGGCGATCTGCAGGACCAGGGCGCGCATCAGCACCGGCAGGTTCTCCTTCACCATCCGCGCCACCTCCTCGCCGGTTCTGGGCGGAAGCAGACTGTTGGTGACCGCCAGCAGCGCGATGTCGTTGCCGGCGCTCTCAATGGCGACACGCTGCCCGGCCCTCCAAGCGGAGGTCACGTCCCCGACCGCCGCCCGCATCGCTGGCAGGTGACAGGCGATCTGGTCCCGTTGGAACAACGGCTGCACGATGCGGCGCTGTGCGCGATGGGGCGGTCCCGAACTGGTCAGGAGCCCGTGGCCGACGATCCGCGACAGCTTGTCGAAAAGCCGCCCTCGCTCGTACAGATCCCCGTCGGTGACCAGCACCTGGTGGACGAGAGCGGGGTGGGTGAGGGCGTAGACGGGCACGGGCCCCAGGCGGACGGCCACGACGTCACCGTGATCAGCCAAGGAGCCGAAGAACCGCAGCGGATCCCGGAGAAGAGCCGGTGCATGTCCCAGGACCGGCCATGCTCCGGGAACGGGCGGTGCACTCGTCTGCGTCGGGCCGGTCCCCATGCACCGTCCTCCAAGTCGGTCTTCATCAAGGCGCTTGGTCCGTCGTACGGCCGGATAGGCAATCAACCGTGAGCGCGGCTCTCAGGAAAGGGCATGCCTTTCGCACCTGTCGCCCGAAACTGCCCTGGCTTCCCCGGACAGAAACCGCCTGCCCTTATCCGCCGAAGCACGGCGCCGGGTGTTGTCCGCCCGCGCACCCCCGCAGCTCCATTGCACGGCTTCGCAACCCTCCGCCTCCGCGCGCAACACGATGATGCGCCCGCACCAGGCGGGCGACGTCTGGTCCATCGACGTGTGGTAACCAGCCGACGGGAGCCTCAGCAGCGGCCCTGCCATCACGGAGCCGCGTGATACGTCGGGCAGGGACACCCATATGACGGGCACGAACTGCAGGACCCGTGGCACATTGCTGGTCAGCCCAGTCATGAACAGGCCGCAGGGCTGGAGCCCTGTGCCAGCCGCATCCCGCCCGAATGCCTATGGTCGCCGACCGGCACACAGCCGGCTCCGAAACGACGAGCCATCGTGCGCCGACTACGGCTGCACCCGTGCGGAGTGCCCGGAGGCAGCTCGCAAGACCCGGTCCCACGCGATGCCGAACGGGGGGCGCGGGCTGCGCGTCCGGGTGGACGCGGGGCCCGCCGCCGGCTACGCAGTTGTAGGTGCCACCGCCGGGGCACGTTGTTTGAACCCCGGTCCAGGTGCTTCGGTCGAAACGCACCGACGCGACGGGGCTGGCCGGTCAGCGGCGGACCTTCAGGCTCCACTTCTCGGAGGTGCGGATCGCGATCAGGCCGGGCGGTACCGGGTAGGTCCCGGGCTTCCGGCACAGCTGCCGCTCGGGGCGCAGGTACGCGTCCATGGTGGCCAGCACTATTGAGTCGGACTCGGCCCCGCGGTCAACCCGGACGTCCACCTTCGCGGCGGAGCGGGTCATCTCCAGCAGCTCCCAGCCTTGGCCGGACAGCTTCCCTCGCAGCTCGCGGACATCCTTCAGGGGCAGCACCTCCAGCTTCCACGAGGCCGCGTGGTCCAGGTTCACGACCGCGTGGCACCAGCCCTCAGGCCCCACGGCGAGTGGACCGGTCATCGGCAGCCGGGTGCCGATGAGTCCGACCCGGTCGCTGGTGCCGTCGGGCTGGATAGTGTGCACGTAGCCGGTGGTGTCCTCGGGGCCGTCGCAGGTGGCCCGGATCAGAGCGGGTGGGCCCGCGTAGCGCAGCACGGCCTGTCCCCGCCCCTCGGCGAGCTTGCCCAGGACCTCCGCCGTCTCGATCGGACGGACCCGGACCTGCCAGTTGCCGGAGCCCTCGACCCTCATCCGCACCTCCGGCTCGCCCTTGGCGAACGCCAGCAGCTTTCCCCGCGCGTCCCTGGTGGTGGAGAAGAGACGCAGTTTGTCCACCTTGCCCTGCTCGTCGAGCTGCCAGACGTAGAACCAGCTGTGCGGCCTGGGTACGTGGCAGCGCTCGAACTCCACGACGGCCGGCCGGCCGGGTTCCGGGTTCACCACGGTCAACTCCGACTTGCCGTGCCCCTCGTAGACCTCGGGTCCTCCGAAGGGGACCACCTGGTCTCCTTCACCCTGCGTCTCGTGGGACACCTCGCCAACCAGGACGGGTGCCGACCCCCGCTCCGCTCCGGCCGCCGGGCCCGGTACCTTCACCAAGGAGGTTGCCGGGGACGTGGCCCGTTCCCCGTTTGGGACGCCTTTGACCGTGCTCACGCGCGGGGACGGGACCGCCTCCTTGTGAACCTCGGCCGTCGCGAGGCCCGGCACCATCGCGGCCGACAGGGACTCAGCGGAGATGCCGTAGTCGGCGGCGAGCGCGGCCGGTCCGGCGCCGTAGCCCTGGCCCACGGCGCGGAAACGCCATGATCCGCTGCGGCGGTAGCACTCTCCAAGCACCAGCGCGGTCTCCCCGCCCGCGTCCGTAACCTCATACCTCGCCATCGGTGGACCATCGCCGCCAGCCACCTCCACGGACAGCCCAGTGACCGCACCGAACGTCCCGCCCGTGGCCAGGACGGCGATCAGCACCCGCTGTACGGCGGGCTCCACCGCCTCCTCGTCCACCTCCAGCCGCTGGACGAAGAGCCCGCCTTCCGCCGCCCCGCCCAGGTGCCGTACCGCGCCCGAGGGATGCGAGGGCCGATCACCCTTGACCATGTCAGCTTCACCACGGACTCGGCCCGACGCGTCCAGCAGCATCGCCGTTGCGGCTACCGCGGGGGCGCCCAGCCGGGCCTCGCTGGCCACGGTGATACGGAACGGACCTTCGGGCAGCAGGGCATTGGCCCCCTTGATGATGATCGTCATACCCGCATCCTGGCACCGGCCTCCATCCGCGGTCGATGGATTCCGGTGGATTTCGAGGGCGGGCGCCCCGGAGTGCCGAAGGTGCCTGGCAACCAACTGTGCCTAAAACACCACCAGATGCCGTGCAGGCAAGTTTCCAGCGAATCCCGTACCTCACCAAGCTCAGCTGCAGCACCAACCGGATCACCGACATCGTCAAGGCCGTCCTTGTTTCACCACGCCTCAACGTGAGAGTAGACAGAACTTACTGATCAGGAGGTCCCGCTCGGGCTTGCGAGGGTGGTGTCACAGGGCAGTTGCCCGAGTCGGGATTCCAAGTCGGCGGATCGGGGATCGCCCAGTGCTTTCAGAATGTGCAGGGCCCGCTGCCAGCGCTCCCGTGCGGTGTCCGGTTGACCGAGCTCGAGGTACAGATCACCGAGCTTTTGGTACTGGCTGGCTTCGAGTTGGCGGTGCCGGATCTGGCGGAAGAGCGCCAGACTCTGGTCCAGGTACTTCATGGCTTCGACGGGGTTTGCGAGGTCTTGGTGTGCGTCACCGATCGTGGACAGGGCGAGCCCCTCCACGTAGAGGTCACCGATCTCACGGCTGAGTGCGAGGGAGCGCTCCGCGTAGGCGATGGCGTCGGGGAACTCTCGCAGATTCCGGTACGTATCGGCGAGGTTGTTCAGTTCGATGGCTTCATTGAACCGGTCTCCGAGTGTGCGATGGATGGCGATTGACTGGTGGTAGTAGTCGGCCGCTTCCGTGTGACGGTTCTGGCGCGCAAGAGCGAGTGCGATGCTGCCGAGTGTCGCTCCTTCTCCGGAGCGGTCTTCGATGGCGCGTCGGAGGTCCAACGCCTCGTCAAGGTAGGACAAGGCCCGGTCGAACTGCCGCAGTTCGAGGTGGGCGAGGCCCAGATTGGAAAGGATCCAGCTCTGGCCGAAGCGGTCGTTGGCGAGCTGAGCGCTGTGGACCGCAGCCTCGTGGGTGGCAACCCAGTCCGGCCAGTATTTCCGTATGTTGAACAGCCTTTGAAGTGTGCCCGGCAGCTTCCACGCGACGTCGTGCATGCCCCAGTCGGCCGCCTGTCGGCCTGCTGCGATGAGGTTGACGCGTTCTCTCTCGCACCAGTCGAGTGCGAGATCGTAGGTGTTGAAGGAATGCGGCTGGTTGAGGTTCTGCTGCCAGGGACCGGGGTCCACACGTCTGCGCTGTGGTGCAAGCGCTTCGGCCGCGGCCACGGTGGTGTGCAGGTACCAGTGGAGCAGCCTGTGGACGGCATCGCGGCGGTCCTCATCCGGTTCCTCCTGGGCCACTTCCCCTGCGTACACGCGGAGCAGGTCGTGGAATCGGTAGCGGCCGGGAGCGGGGGATTCCAGCAGGTGCGCGTCGACCAGCGCTTCCAAGTCCTCTTCCGCATCATGGCGGGCTGTCCCCAGGAGTGCGGCCGCTGCGGAGAGGTCAATGCTCGCACCGGTGACCAGGCCCAGGAGCCGGAAGGCTCGGGCTGCTCCAGATGCCCGCTGAGCGGTGAGCGCCGCGTAACTCATACGAAAGCTGGCACGTACCGCGAGATCCCCGGCTTGCAGTTCATCCAGGCGTCGCCGCTGGTCGGTGAGCCGGTCGGCCAGGTGGCGGATCGTCCAGTTCGGACGGGACGCCAGCCGGGAGGCGGCTATGCGGATCGCGAGAGGCAGCCCGGCGCAGGCAGCAAGGACGTCGTTCGTCGCGGCGGGTTCTGCTGCTGCCCGGTCGTGGCCGATGATGCGGACGAACAGCATACGGGCGTCATCCGGTGGGAGACCTTCCAAGATCAGGTGGGTGGCGCCGGCCAGAGACGTCAGGGTGTTTCGGCTGGTGATGAGAATGTTGCTGGTGCCCCGCCCCGGCACCAGGTCACGGACCTGCTCCGCGTCCCGGGCGTCGTCGAGCAGGATGAGCAGGCGGCGCCCGGCTATCAGGGTGCGGTACAGACCTATCCGCTCCTCCCGGTGCCTGGGGACCGCTGAGGGGTGGATGCCCAGGTCGCGCAGGAACCTGCCGAGGACTTCCCACGCATCCAGCGGGGTCTCTTGTGCGCCGCGCAGGTTCACGTAGAGCTGGCCGTCGGGGAAGCGCTCTTGAGCCTGATGAGCCGCGCGTACGGCCAGGGTCGTCTTGCCGATTCCACCGGTCCCGGACACCGCGGAGATGACGACCGCGTGTCCTTGCCCGGCATCTGTCGGCTTCGTCAGCAGGTCATGGAGCGTATCGAGTTGGGTTTGCCGCCCTGTGAAGTCGCCGACGTCAGCGGGCACCTGAGCGAGGGGAGAAGGGGTCTCCGGCGGGGCGAGACGCGCGACGGACGGTGGGGCAGCAGGCGGGGACAGTTCTGGGTCGGCGTTGAGCATGGCCTGATGCAGCCGTTGCAGGGCGCGGCCTGGTTCGACGCCGAGTTCCTCGTGAAGGAGGAGACGGACCTTGCGGTATGCGGCCAGGGCTTCTACCTGCCGGCCTGACCGGTAGAGCGCGAGCATGAGGTGGGATTGCAGGTGCTCACGCAGTGGGTGCACCGCGACCAACTGCTGCAGTTCTGCGACCAGCATCTCGTGTTGGCCCAGGTGGAGGTCGGCTTCGATGCGTGCTTGCAAGGCCAGCAGACGTGCTTCCGCGAGGTGTTGCCCCTCGTCGCGCAGGAGGGCGGAGGACGGGATGTCCAGCAGGGGCTCCCCGCGCCACAGATCCAGGGCGCTGCGCAGGTGCCGGGAAGCTTGCTCCCATTGGCCGGCCGCGGCGGCAAGTCGTCCTTGTGAGAGCTGTCCATTGAATACGTCCAGATCGAGCGTGTGGCCCTCGGATTCGATCAGATAGCCAGGGCCCTGAGTTCTGATCAGTTTCCGGGCATCCGCTCCGAGCGCCTGACGTAATCGCATCACGTGGTTGAGCAGCGCTCCACGTGCCCCGGATATCGGGGCACCGTCCCAGACGAACTCCGCGAGCTCGTCCAGCCCGACGACTCTGCCGGCGCGCAGGAGCAGCACGGCGAGGACGGTTCTCTGCTTGGCCGCCGGAAGGGGAATCACCGCCTCCCGGTCGCGGACGAGCAGGGGCCCCAGTACTCCGAATTCCATGTTTCCCCCGGAATGTGCCTCGTGCCGTGTGAGGTCGTTCTCGCAATCTCCGTCGCTCATCGCGTCCCCGCGTGATCGCGACGTGATCGGCACGGTACCGCAGCCGCGCACGCTTCGGTATGTCACTGTCAGCCACGAAAGAGGTTTTCGTGATAAGCCAAGCAGCACCCCGTCTGCGCTGGTCAGCAGCTGTCATCGCCTTGTTCATGGCAGCCTTGGCCGTCCTGACCGCCGTCAATGCGCTCCCGGCCCGAGCCGCTTCGAGCATCGGCGGCTCCCTCACTCGCTCCGAGGTGATGGTCAGGGCCAATGACTGGCTGAGCCGTAAGGTCCCGTACAACCAGGGGTCTTACGAGTGGGACATGGACCATGACAAGAAGTACCGCCAGGACTGCTCCGGATTCGTCTCCATGGCCTGGCACCTGAGCGACAGCCTCATCACCGACTCACTCGACTCCAGATCAGTCACCGCCCGCATCGACAAGGATGACCTCCAGGCCGGGGACGCACTCGACAACGACTCATACAACGGCGAGACGTTCGATGGTGCTCACGTCATCCTGTTCGATCACTGGATCAACCGCTCCACAGGCGAATTCGCCTACATCGCGGAAGCCGGAACCAGGTGGGGCACGGTCGCCGGGCAGGACTTCCTCGACGGCGGATCCGACGGCCTGCTGGCCGGCCATCCCGCCAGTGGCTACTTCGCCATCCGGTACAACAAGATCATCAGTGATACCCCGCCTGTAGGGGCGGGTCAGGTGGGCGGGGTGAGTGTGTACAACCCCGACACCCGTACCGCTGAGGTGTTCACGTTGGGGCTCGACGGAGCGATGGGCCACTCTTACAGCACGGAGGGGGCGGCGTGGTCGGACTGGTCCATGATCAACGGAGCATCAAAATTCACGGGCGTCCCCTCGGTGGTTCATAACCCTGCGACGAATGCTCTGGAGTTGTTCGCGGTGGGTAAGGATCGGGGGATGTATCACGCTTATTGGGTGGCGAGCGGTGGGTGGAGTAGTTGGTCGCGGTTGGGTGACTGGACGTTCAGCGGTTCCCCGGTCAGCATCTTCAACCCGGATACGCGTACCGCTGAGGTGTTTGCGCTGGGCGAGGACGGGACGATGGCCCACTCCTACAGCACGGAAGGCGCGGCGTGGTCGGACTGGTCGATGATCAACGGCGCGTCGAAGTTCGCCGCTGTTCCCTCGGTGGTCCACAATCCCGCGACGAATGCTCTGGAGTTGTTCGCGGTGGGTAAGGACCGGGGGATGTATCACGCTTATTGGGTGGCGAGCAGTGGGTGGAGTGGTTGGTCGCGGTTGGGTGACTGGACGTTCAGCGGTTCCCCGGTCAGCGTTTACAACCCGGATACGCGTACCGCTGAGGTGTTTGCGCTGGGCGAGGACGGGACGATGGCCCACTCCTACAGCACCGAAGGCGCGGCGTGGTCGGGCTGGTCGATGATCAACGGCGCGTCGAAGTTCGCCGGTGCTCCCTCAGTGGTCCACAACCCCGTGACCAGGGCATTTGAGTTGTTCGCGGTTGGCAAGGACAGCGTCACCTATCACGCGTACTGGACTCCAACCGGTGAGGGGTGGAGTACCTGGGGCGCGATGAACGGGTCCTGGAAGTTCACCGGGTCCCCCACGACCACGTACAACCGGGCCACCAACGCGGTCGAACTCTTCGCCACGGGAACCGACGGCAGTACAAACCACGCCTACTACCAAAACGGCTGGAGCGACTGGCACACCCTGACCGAGTGGAAAACCCCCACCACCTCCTGAGGAACCAAGCCTGCGCCTGCCTTCCTCTCCTGGCATACCGGCAGTGGCCGCGATCCTCCGCCGGGCCCGCTCGGCGAACGGACCGACCCGCACGGCTGCAGAAAATACGCTGCGTTCGTGTGCGTCGCCATATAGCGATCGAGCATGACCTGGCATCGCTGGCCGTCGCCTCGGGAGTGCTGGCCGGCCCGTCCCGCGCATCCCCGTGGGAGAAATTCGTTGCGTTCGTCAAGGCAAACTGAGCGCGTCCCTGACACTGGCGCCCTGATGCAGACCGGCAGGTGCGCGCGGCGGCACACGTGGGACCGACCCATGCGAACTGGGGCGGTCCCGCTTCATGTGCGCAGCACCACCATCTCGGACACTGCTGACACTGGGCCAGACGTAACGCCCGGCGCGTCCGCTGTCGCTGTGGGGCTCAGGGGATGGGGTGGTCGTGGTCGCCGAGCCAGAAGACGGAACCGTCCTTGGTGGCGGTGAGGCCGTAGTCGAAGAGAGTGGGGCTGCCTTCGGTGTGCCAGGCGTCCAGCGCGGTGGCGGTCTCGGTCGCCAGGTCCCGCGGCCCCCATTGGTGGAGGGTGCCCTCTTCGTCGGCGTGGGCCCAGGAGTCGTTGTTGCACCACCAGTGGCCCTCCTGGGGCCAGTGGGCCACGCCGGGTAGGCGTAGGCCGACGGCGAACGCGGCGTGCGGGTCGTCGAGGCGGGTCACGAGGTCGGCGGGGGTGAGTGGACTGCTGCGGGCCTCCTGCCATCGTTTGGTGGTGTACAGCTCGCCGATGCGGGTGCGGGGGCGTTGGCCGCGCAGGGTCATGAAGGTCGTGGCGCCGGCGAAGTGGCCAGACGCGGTGCCGTTGTCGTGGACGGTGAGGCGGGCCAGGCCGTGGCTGCAGAAGGCGGTGCGCCAGGGGGTGACGATCAGTCCGCCGGGCCGGGTCTGTTCGATCCACGGGTAGGGGATGGCCAGGACGGCGGCGGTGGACAGCACCCGGTCGTACGGGCCGTGTGGGGGGTGGCCCAGTTCGCCGTCCGCGCGGATGACGGTCACTTGCTCGTAGCCGGTGGCGGCCAGGGCGGTACGGGCCTGTTCGCAGACGGCCGGGTCGATTTCCACCGTGGTGACGTGGCCGGGCCCGGCGCGTTCGGCGAGGAGCGCGGCGTTGTAGCCGGTGCCGGTGCCGATTTCCAGCACCTGCTGGCCGTGGTGGAGATCGCTTTCGGCAAGCATGGTGAAGACGGCGTTGAGGGCGCTGATCGAACTGGTCGGCGTCTGCCCCGGCGTGCCGCGGGGGGTGAGGCCGTCGTCGACCTGGGTGACCAGGGCCTCGCGGGGGTCGTAGACCAGGCTCAGCCAGCGGGCCGGGTCGCCGGTGTGGTTGAAGGGACGGTATCCGGCAGGATCTTCGAGCCAGACGGTGTCGGGAACGAAGCGGTGGCGGGGCACGGCCATGAAGGCTGATCGCATCCACTGCTCGGGGAAGCAGCCGGCGCCGTCGAGAAGGTCGGCGGCATCGGCACGCGCATCGAGGTCCGCGGTCACGGAGCGTCTCCTACTTGGGCTTGCGGTGGTCGCCGTCACCGGGCTTGGAGACGTCGGGGTGCTGGCCGTCCTTGTCCCTGGGAGAGGGCTCCTGGGGCGTCGGGTTCGATGGGGGATGGCTGCCGTGACGAGCCATGCGGTCCTCCGTAGGGAGCACGGGTGGCATCTGCCACGAGCCGGTGCGGCCCGGGCGGAAGGCTCCATCACACACCCCGAAGCCTTCCGCCCGGGGGCGAGTTCGCATGTCCCGCAATGAGTTTGCATATCCTGCACGCGCCGTGGGCAAGCGGCGTGCGGGCTCCTATCGTGGGTGGGCACCTCACAGGCCCGTGGGAGGCCACCGATGAGCACCGACGCGTTATGGAGCAGTGCCGCGGTGCGTACGCTCGTCGCCCGGCGGGACCCTGGCGGTCTCGTCCGGGTGGGCAGGACGGCTAGAGGGTGGAGGCAGACGGAGCTAGGGGCCCGCCTGGGCTGTTCGGCATCGACCGTCTCGCGCCTGGAGCAGCGCGGCGCACGCGCTGACCTGGCACTGGTGCGGGCAGCTGCCCGTGAAGTCGGCGTCCCCGTAGGAGTGCTGGCGGCGTCTTTGGGACTGAGCCCTCTTTCAGCCACTACAGTTGCCGGGTCAGGCTTCCGCGCCGAGGAGGACCACGACCCGATGCGCCGCCGCTCACTGCTCGCCGCCGCCGGCCTTACAGCCCCCGCCACGCTCCTCGCCCCCCTGGACGCAGCCCTCGCCAGCACCCCGGACGCGACGGGCTCCACTACCCCGCTGGACACGCGGCTCACCACGGCGCGCGGCGACTTCGATGCCGGCCGCCACGCCGTGCTGCTCAAGGCGCTTCCGGGGCTGCTCGCCGACGCGCACGCGGCCGCGCGCAGCCGCCACGAGATGGCTCTCGCCCGCCTGTCGACGACGTACACCCTCACCGCCCAGGTCCTCACCAAGATCGGGCAGCACGACAGAGCCCGCCTCAGCGCGGACCGGGCCGCCACCTACGCCGAATGGTCCGCCTCCCCGCTGGTCGCCGCGGCCGCTGCCCGGGAACTGAGCATTGTGCTGCGCCACCTGGACCAGCCGGAGGCAGCCGAGCGTCACATTCGAAGCGCCCTCAGCCAGGTGGAATCGACGGGCCTGCGTACCGGCGCGCAGGCCTCGGCGTACGCGCAGATGCTGTGCACCACCGCCTACAGCGCCGCCCGCCAGGGAGACCGCGGCCAGGCTCTTACGATGATCGCGGAAGCCTCGCGCGCGGCGCGTGGCCTGCCCGACCAGGCCCCCGCAGGCCGCCTGTTCCCCCTCACCCCGGCGGCCGCCGACCTGTACGCCGTCGGGGTGCACTGGGCCCTCGGCGACGGCGGAAAAGCCCTGGACGCGGGAAAGAACCTGAAAGCCGGCCAGTTCCCCACCGCTGAGCGCAGGAGCCGGATGCACACCGACCTCGCCCGCGCCCACTGGCTGCTCAGCCGGCTCGAGCAGACGGCCGACCAACTCCTGGCAGCGATGCGGTACTCGCCAGCCGAAGTACGCGACCGGCCCGCGATCCGCAGCATCGTGACCGAACTACGCCAACGCCACCCTCGAGTCGCGGGCGTACGGGAACTCGCTGCCGCTACCGGAATCCCCGCCTGAGAGACCAAACAACGATGGGCAAGCACTCCCGTCCCGGCCCTTCGGACCAGCCATCCCGCGCCGACCCACGCATCGACCCGGACGATCCACTCGCCGCCTACCACCGCCGACGGCGCCCGCCCCTGGATATCTGGCGCAAGCACCGCCCGCTGTACGGCGGCGGCAGCCACGTGAAGCCCGACGCGCCCAGGGCCCTGCTCGCGTGGACCGGCTTCGAGTACGAGATCGCCGGCACCGCCGCAGACCTGGCTGCTGCGCAGAAGTGGGTGAACGAAGGCCCGAACAAGACCCCTGGCGATCCGTAGACCCCACGTCGCGGGTTCCCTCGACGGTGACGGCGATCGCAAGATAGATCGTCCGGTTCGCGACCTGGCCGTCGCGGATCTTCACGTTGATGGCGTCCACGAGGGCGCCCGGATAGATATGATCCAGCGGACGTGACTGCCGTTCGGCCATGCCTCCATCACCTTGTCCTTGATCGTGGTGATGGTCTTCCTGGCCCCCTCCGCCCTGTACACCTCTGCCAGATGAGCCGATACCTCCCCGTGGGTCGGGTCCTTCGCGGACAGTGACAACACGATCTCGTCCACGCTGGCCAGACGCCGCTGCCGCTTCTTCACGATCTGAGGCTCGAACGTGCCGGCCACATCCCGCGGCACCTTCACCTCGACCGGGCCGACGTCTATCAGCACGGTCTTGGTCCGGGTGCCGTTGTGGGAATTGCCGCTGTTGCTCGTGCTTGTGGTAGCCGACGTGATCGGTGATCTCACCCTTCAGAGCGGACTCCAGCACCCGCTTGGTCAGCTGCTGCAGCAGCCCAACCGCCCCGGGCAGCTCTAACCCGTCATTGCGGGCACGGTCGACCAGCATCGGGAACTGGTGGGCAAGGTCGAGGAAGCCGCCGCCGACAAGGAACGTGAGCGCTACGAGACGTTCCAGAAGGGGCCGGAGGGAGGGGCAAGACCAAACCGGGAGACACCTACGAACCGCTACGCCCCAAGCCAGGACTGCGTCCGCTCCCCAGTCACGAACTCGGCCTGACGGTACGGTTGACGTTCTGGGTCATTTGCACCACCTCGGCTGCGGCCTCGCCCTCTCTCAGCGCGGCGCATCGCGTGGACTGGCCGAGCGCTGGGGCAGCCTCAAGTACTGCCAAACGCTCGTAGCAAATGCCGGAACCTATCTCAGGCTGTCCGAAAAGGGCGAAACGGATCACCATGTACCAAAAAGGCGCTGCAGTCCGAAGAGCTGGGACAGCCGATACAGGTGGTTTCTGAGGCATATCGAGACTTCATGGGAATCCGGCCACGGGGCGGTACGTGAGGCATTACGGTGAGTGTTCGCCCCTGTCTCTTGGGGACGGCGGGGGGAGTCGACGGGCGGGGGACGCTGATGGCAGCGAGGCCGGTTGTGCGTATGCCTCTGGATGGCGGTGGATCGGTCCTTGTGCAGGCGGATCCCGTGGAGGCATCGGCCGGGCCCGTCGCGGCCGGGCGGGTCTCGGAGGCCATACGTGATCTGCCGCAGAGCCTGGAGAGCGTCATCGCGCCCGTCGCGGGCATGGCGCGGGCGGTGCTGGACGAGTTCCGGCGGGTGCGGCCCGACGGGGTGGAGGTGGAGTTCGGCGTCGACCTGGCGGCGCAAGCGGGGGCGGTGATCGCGAAGAGCGAGACGGCCTGTCATCTGAAGGTCACCGTGACCTGGAACGCCGCCGCTGACGCTACCGGTGCCGCTGACGGCGGTGAGAGCGCGAACTGACATGGAGTCCCTGGTCACGTCGTCGGCGGATGGGGACCCCGTCGCGGCGAAACCCTGTGAACTCGGCGGTCCGGCCGGCGCGGTGGCACAGATCCTCACCGGCGCGGGCGTGGCGGCCGGGGCGGGTTTCCTCGTGCCGGGCGGGGTGGTGGTCACCTGCGCCCATGTGGTGTGCGACGCGGGCCATGGCCCTGGTGACGAGGTGGAGGTGCGTTTCCCTCAGGCGTCGGGGGCTCCGAAGGCCCGGGGAAGGGTGCTCACCGAGCCGTGGCGTCGGCCGGAACGTGAGGACACGGCTGTCATCCAGCTCGACCGGGCCCCGTCTTCGGTGCCGGAACTGCTGGTGGGGCTCGCTCGCGGAGCGAAGGGCCGGCCCGCGTGGTCGTTCGGGTTTCCCCGTTCGACCTTTGACGGCGGTCACGAGGGAACGGCGACGGCGGGCGGTCCGCTGCGCGTCCTGGACCACTGGGTGCTTCAACTGCACGATGCGAACACCGTGGCGCGCGGATTCAGCGGCGCACCGGTCGTGGACACCCAGACCGGTCTAGTGATCGGGATGGTGACGTCCCTGCCGGGGGCCGATCCCCACCAACGGGGCCTGAACACCGCTTACGCGACGCCCGGCGAGATCCTGCGCGAGGTCTGGCCTGCGCTGAAACCACTGGATGTCTGCCCGTACCAGGACTTCCGAGCGTTCACGTATGAGAGAGCCAGATGGTTTCACGGGCGTGACCGTGCGAAGGAGCAACTGCTGCGTCACCTGGTGGGCGGGCGGCACGGGGTGTTGCTGCAAGGCCCTTCCGGATCCGGCAAGTCCTCCCTGGTCCAGGCGGGCGTGCTGCCCGAACTCCCGTCGCGTTGGCGGTCGGTGGTCGCTCGCCCCGCACGCGGTCTCCTGGCAAATCTGGAGCTCGCGGGGCTTCCGGGAGCCGTCGGTGGAGGGATCCTGGCGTCGGCCGAGAGGTTTCTCACGGAGTCCAGCGGCACCGATCGCCTGCTACTCGTGATCGACCAGTTCGAGGAGTTGCTCACCACCCCGGGACCGGGCCACGGCTCAGCTGTGCCGGACGATGACCTCGTCGTACTGCGCCAGCTCACCGAGGTCGTTCAGTCCTGTGTCGCCGTGACCGTACTGCTCGTCATGCGGAACGACTTCTACCCGAGTCTGGCCGATCGGGCGCCGAGACTGCTCCAGGCCGTGAAGCCCGTCGTCGACCTGCCACCGACACTGACGTCGGCAGAGTTGTACGACATCATCACCAAACCCGCGGCGGACGCCGCACTGCGCTTCGAGGAGGGGCTGCCGCAGACGATCCTCTCGGAGGTCCTGGCCGGTGGCCGGTACGACACGGACCCCGACGAGGTCCGCGCCACCGTACTGCCGTTGCTGGAGAAGACCTTGACTCTGGTGTGGGAGAACCGCGCCGACAACCTTCTGACGTGTGACGCCTATGCGAAGGTCGGCAGGTTCGGTGGCAGCTTGGCCCAGTGGCAGGATGCTGTCCTGGGCCAGTTGGACGAGCGGCACAAACCGGTGGCCCAACGCGTCCTTGCCCTCTTGGTGCGCCATGACCAGAGCGGAAAGAGCCTGGATACGCGCAGACAGCGCAGTGTGGCAGCGCTTCGCACGCTGGCCTGCGGCCCGGGTGTCGACGAGGCGGCGGTGGACCGGGTACTGACGGTCCTGACCCGCGAGCGGATCATCACCGTCCGCTCGTCGGACGAAACCGGTGGGACGGGTCCGCCCATGGCCGAGCTCGTTCACGACCTCCTCATCGACAAATGGCCGGAGCTGCGCCGGTGGGCAGCCGCGTACGCCGAGTTCGACGTGTGGCTGGATCACGCGCTGGAGCGGGCCGCCAGGTGGCAGGGCTCCGGGAAAGGGGCCGACCTCCTGCAGGGAACCGACCTGGAGCTCGGGCAGCGTTGGCGCGCGGAGTTCGGACTGCCCGCGTCTGCGGAGGACTTCCTGCGTCGCAGCGAACGCCGTCGGCACTGGCGTCGCGCTCAGGTCGTGGCTGTGGCGGTGTCCGCCGTGTGCGTCGCCGCTCTCGCGGCCACGGGAGTGATCCGCGTGGGTGCCGACGGTGGCGCGGGGCAGTCGGGGAGCCCTGTTGCGTCGGCGAGCACCTATCCCGCGACCGACACAGGCGCCAGGACCCTGGTGACAAAGGCCGCTACGGGGGCCGACCCGGCCCTGGTGGAAGCACTGCGGCCCAGACGCGAAGACTACGAGGCCGTCTTCCGGCCGGGCGTCGCGGAACAGGCCGAGCGGTACTACCAGGCGAGGCCCTGGCCGACCGGGCCCTGGGCCAAACCCCAGCAGACGGTCCTGCAGATGTGGAAGGCCACCACGGAGGAAATCCACGTCGGCACGGCGCCCGCCCTGTCGTACTTCCCGGGCGGTTACGCAAGACTCAAGGACGCCTTCAACTCCGGGCTGGTCATCTACCGCTGGAAGTACACGGAGCCCGGTGAGCCGTACGGGATGGCTTTCGACGGTCTGGTCTTCGTCAACGGCCACTGGGCGCTGTTCCCCAAGCCGTGGCTTGCGCTTGGTGGGTGAAAGGCCGGGCCCGTCGAGCGGGCCTCATCGACGACCGCCTCAACAACGGTCCCGGCGCAGCAGCAATGGCGGAACGCCGCGCAGCGGACAGTTCGCGTTTCGGGTGATGTGAGTCCGGCGTCGTCGTGACGGCTGCTACGTCTGCTCTACCGTGTGATGACCGTGGGCGGCTGTCGGCTGATCGTCTGGTGTCAGGCGGTTGATGCGGTACACATCCGGGACGCAGAGGTTCAGGAGGGTCGCAGCAGGAATCATCCTGCGCAGGTCAGCAATACTACCTGGCTGCTCCATGAGGGGACGAAAAGGGCGGTGATGAGGTAACCCATGGGGAGGGCGCGGCGTCGGGCTACATGTATCTGCACTGCCGGCGTGAGAACCCCTCCTCCTTGCCCCGTCGCAAGGCGGCGGTGTCACCCCCTTCGCCCTGCCGCGCACGGCCAGGCCTGGCCCAGACGATCCCTCGGGGCAGCCCACCCCGCTCTGGAAGGGTCCTTGCGTGGAGTGTCGAGAAACTCTGCGCGCCTCGCACATCCCAGCTGAGTGAACGAGCCTAAATTTAGGGGGCGTTACCCACGGCGACCGCGTCAATGACGCCGTGCTCATCCTGTGGACCTGTCTGTTGGGAGAAAGGAGGCTGCTTCTATGCGCACTCGACCGCTACCGGCATCGCTGCCACGACCGCCGCCCTACTCGGATTCGCTGCGCCCAGCATGACCACCGCGCAGGCCGACCAGCTGCCCGGCGCGTCGCTGGGGACCGCCGGCTTCGGCATCGAGCGAATGCTTCCGGACGCTCAATCACGCGTCAGCCCAGTGGTGCATGCGAGTGCCGGCGGCGGCCTTGGCGCGTGGGTGCCGCAGAGTACGGCGATCAGAATGCGTCCGATCAGCGTTGGCGCTGGACCTTTGGCGGGCAGGGCCGCAAGGTGCTGCCGAGCGGTGCGCGCGAGGTGACCGCGACATCATCGGCTGCCTTTCGGGTCACCGTGCGGTTGCTGGTACGGGCGCATTCGGGGTCGACCACCGCGCCGGATGTCACGCGGATCCGTCGCCCACAACATGATCGTCAGATCAGCAGCAAAAGTGGATGAAGTTTGCTGCGATCCGGCAATGAACCTTAGCGCCCGCTTATGTCATGATCATCATGAAGGGGCGTTCGGGCGATGGGGACTTGACCGTCCGGACCGCTCTGTGGGCCGGGCACATGTTCGGCAACTACTCAACCTATGGGGGATTCATGAAGCTGTGCCGTGCGGCACTCGTTGTGGCTACCGGCGCGCTGGCGCCTGCCCTACTGCTGTCCACTCCGGTTCTCGCCGCCACCGGTTCGTCCTCGTCATCCGGCGTCGCCGCGGTCGTGGCCACCGATGCCGGCTCGCCGTACGACACGATGTCGGAGGACGACCTGCGGATCACGGTCCTGCGCATCCTTGCGGACCCCGCGACCGGCAGGGGCGTCGAGCGCGAGGCGCGGAAGGCGCTCGACGGCACCGTCGAGGACCTGCGGAACTTCTTGAAGACCGGACGCGCGATCGCACAGGACGAGGACAACAGGGTCGCGATCTTTACTATCCTCGGGCAGTCCACCTCGGGCAAGGCCGTGAAGCGCGAGGCTTCGAAGGCGCTCGAAGGTACCGCCGCGGACCGCGCGTACTTCCTGCAGACGGGTCTGCGGCTCGCCCAGGCGGAGGACGACCGCGTGGCGATCTTTAGGATCCTCGCCGACCCGTCCAGTAGCAATGCGCTGCGCGTGGCGGCGCAGAAGGCATTGGAGGGCACTGCGGAGGAGATGCGGTACTTCCTGGAGGTCGGCCGCTACCACGTCTGACCGACCGGCCGCCTGCCACAGCGCTACGGCAGGCGGCCTTCGCCCTCCCCAACGTCAGCGCCCCACGTCGCATCGCGACGCTGCGTCAGCTCTCCTCCCGTTACAGGACGGGGAGGCGCTGGAGGAGGCTGTTGGCGAACCCACCGCGGTTCCAGGGCTGCCGCAGGCTGGGTATCGCCGACGGCGTCCTTGCCCGGACGGTCTGGACCGCTGCCGGGCGTAGTGGTCCACCGGGCTTACCAGCTCCGCCACATCGACCGCGACCTCGACGCCGTCACCGCCGGACTCATTCTGTTCTGGAGTTCAGGTGCGGTCGAAGGGCATGTCAATCGGATCAAGATGCCGCCGTCCGGGGCGGCCAGGGCCGCGGCTGCCTGAAAGCGCGATACGTATGACCAGTGCATGACATTGCAGACGGGTGAAACCGTCCCGGGCGCAGCCCAGTTGCGGGCGTCAGGATTCGGCCAGCTGTCAGTAAAGTGATCATCTCGCGCCTCAGTTCGACTGAGGCTGTTCTCTGGGGGACCCTTGCGTTTCAAGCACACTGTTGCCGCCTCTGCCGCCGTGGCCCTGGCCGCCGTGATCGTCCCGGCCGCTGCCACGCCCGCCGCCGCGGCCCCGCCGACCACCTCGGCCTCCGTGAGCGGGTCGGACCACACCTTCGCGGGCAGCGTGAGCATCGGGTGGCGGCTCCAGCCTTACCGCCTGGACCCGGTCACGATCAGCATCGAGGACGACAGGGTCGACGGGTACGCCATCGGCGCCCGTCTGATCACCAACGGCCAGAACGGCCACATCGTGTGGCGGATGCGAACCATCCCGTCGGGCCAGGACACGGCGACGTGGACCACGTACGCCGAACCGGGCGGCTACATCAACAACGCCTACATCGAGGTCTGCAAGATCAAGGCGAGCACCGGTGACATCGCCTTCTGCCAGTCCTCTGAAGTGATGGACAACCCGTTCGACGACAACTAGGGGCTTGTGAACATCGGGCTGGCGCAGGGAGATGCCCGCAATGCGGTGTCCGCAGTCTCCCGGGGCGGGGAATGCGTAAGCGCGTTGACTCCGGCCGGTGCCCGCTGCGGCATCTGACCGCTTCCACAGGCCGCTTGTCGGCGCGCGCAGACATTGATCTCGGCGATAACACTTGCGGCCTGCGCCTGGCGGACGACGCGCAGGCCGGAGGCATCCTGATCCTTCCGGTCCTGCGCAAGCTGCGCTGCGCGGTGAAGCTCTGACGCAAGGGCACCCACGACCATGAGGCGGGGGATGGCCTGCTGCGGCAGACAGGGCAGTTGGCATCAATATGCGGATGGATCACCAGCGGTGATCTTGCACTCTCCGCGTGATCATTTTGGCGCCACAGGGACGTCATAAAACGATGGGGGATGATTTCCTTGCAAAAGAAGTTTTCGAGGGTTCTTGGCCGCATGGCGGCTGTGGGCGCGCTAATGCTGGGCTCGCTCGGACTGCACTTGGGCACAGCGACGCCGGCATCAGCAGATGAAGGCTGGTTCATGCTGGGGAACTACAGGAACGGGCTGTGCATGCACGCCAGTTCCGGTGGCGGTCCGGGCGCTTGGGTGACTCAGGAAAACTGCAACCAAAACGAACCCGGCCAATGGTGGCGCTGGATGTATATCGGTCACACCCAGGTATTGGAGAATTATTCCGGGCAGTGCCTCGACTCGTACAACGGCCACAATCCTGGAACGGTAATCGTGTATTACTGCACGGGAGCGAGTAGTCAGTACTTTGCGTGGTTCAGCGAGAGCCGGACGCTCGAAGTCAACTTCGCTGGGGATACCGTCGAGCCTCCTGGTCTGTCGGACAGGCCAGGCACGCAGCTGATCATGTGGTCGAGGAACGGAACTCCCAACCAGCAGTGGTGGGTGCACAAACTTGCTTGAGGAACGACTCTGCCGACCGGGTTTTGGGGCCGAGTCGTCCCCGGACCCGGGAAGCTGACGACGCCCTGCGGAGCGGCAGCGGGTTCTGCGCTTGCTTCTCAACGTTTCAACCGTTGTCGGGTGGTAAGGGTTTCTCGCGGTAGACGGTTCGCTCACGTCATAGCGGGGTGCCGGTGCCTGTTCGAGGCACCGGCGGTCGTCCGGGCGGGCCGGTGCGTTGTTGGCGCTCTGGCGGAACAGGCCGTGTGCTGGCGGAGGTTCCGCAACGTGCGCCGGACCCGCGCGGACGTGAGCCGGTGTGGTGTGTCGGCCTCTCCCACCGGACTCGCAGATCGGCAGTGAGGTATTTCAGCATCTCCAGGGTGAGGACAGCTTTGGCGATGAGGGTCATACGGGTCAGGCTGATCCGGGCTCTGCGGAAGATCTGCCAGGACTTCAGCCGTGCCATACCGCGCTCGACCCGTGCCCGGGCTGCGGCCAGAGCCCGGTTGACGGTGCGCTGGCTGAGGGTGAGCTCGCCGCCCGGTGGCCGCTTGAGGCCGGTGGTGACCCACGGGCCGGCGCCCTGGTAGGCACGGTCGGCGAGGATCGGGGCGCCTCGACGCTCGCAGATCCGGATGATGAGGTGGACGCGGGCCGCGGTCCGGTCGTGAGTGCGGCCCGGCAGCGCGGGAGAAATCCACAGCACCTCGCCCGCGGGGACGGTCACGACCTGGACGTTCATTCCGTGCCAGCGGTGCTTGGCTGAGTAGTCGGCCCGACCGTCGCCGACGCGGTCGCATTCGGTGAGGGTTCCGTCCAGCAGGAGGAACTCCGGATCACGCTCGCGCAGAGTCTTGAACGGGCCCGGCGCGCGGTCGGCGAGCAGGCCGGTGACGGCGGTACCGTACCCGTGAGCGGCGCCGACGGATATCCCGAAGCCGGCCGCGATCCGAGCGAGGATGTCGTGGCGGTGCAGGTACACCGGAACGATGAGCGCCCGCCGGTGCGGCGGTAGTTTGCACCCGCAGTCACCCTCACGGGTGGCGATGAGCATCATGACCCACTCGACGAGGGCATGCGGGAGGCCGAGTGCGGCAGGATAGGGAACCAACAGGGCTTCTGCGCCGGTAAGTTAAGACTTCGAACGCCTCCACCAACGGCACGGGAGGTTTGTGCGTCGCGGTCCTCGCCTCGACCTGACCGGCGTCACCCGAATAGTGGTCCCGCTGAAAACGCTCACTCTAGGTAAGGACGGCTCATCCCCACGGGAGGCATGAGCCACCAGGCGGCCTTGCGTCCGCTGCGACGGGGGAGCGACCCTCGAACCCGACGGTGGGGCCGAGCACAGGTTGCGACGAGGTCGGCTTCCGCCGGGGTGAGGGAAAGCGGCGAGGTTGATCTCGCGGCTTGGGTGCCGTGTGTCGGTGGCAGGGATGTTCGGTGAAGTCTGTGTCGACCCCGTTATGGGGAAGGCATCTTGCTCAAGGGGCGTGCAGACAGCTTCCCGGCACGTAGGGCCACACGGAAGGACGTCAGTCGGATGAATAGGATTTCCGGAGCGCTTGGCACCGTCATACTGACCGTTGTCCTAGCGTCAGGCGGTGCTGCCGCGGCCGTCCAGCAGTCACCCGCCGGACCGGACGCGTGGTCGGACTGTCCGCGTGCCACCTGGTGCATGTGGGATGGGGACAACGCCGGCGGTGACATCTACAGTGACTCCAACGAGCCCAAGTACAACGAGAACCTGACGGAGTATGGATGGAATGACCGGGCCAACTCCGTGGTGAACAATTCCACTCGGAACATCTGCGTCTACTGGGACAAGGACTACCGTGGAAACTACGTGCGCATCACAGCCGGGGCCAAAGTGAACCTCCCCGTCTCCTGGCGAAACCGGGTGAGCTCGTACCGCCAGCTGCCAGCCGGTATCAGCAGTTGCGTCTACGACTGATGTGAGGGCATGCGCCTGCCGTAGGCGGCGTAGCTCCGCGCGAGTCCTCTCTGCGAACTCGTCCGTCTCGCGTGGCGTCGCCCTGACAGGCAAGGAAACGCCGGGGCGAGCATGGCGACTTGCTGTCTTGTCGGCCGACACTTAGGCACGCGAACAGGACGCCCAGCAGCGTGAAGGCCCCAGCGATGAGCACACAGAAGAGGTGGCCGAATAGGGGGCGGCCAGGTGCCGCCGCGGCCCATGACCGTGGCGGGCCGTGCGGCGTTGTTGGGCCGTTACCGCGCGGTGACGGTGTCGCCCGGTTGGAGGAGCGCAGCGTCCTCCTCGAACTCGATGTACTGCCCGTCGAGGGTGGTGAAGGTATGGACATGGTCGCAGGAGGTGCTGCCTTCGCTCCCTTCTGACGAGTATCGACGGATGCAACAGCCTTCGACGGCGATGCCGCTCGTGACGGAGCGCAGGCGGCAGGTCAACCGGCGCGAGAGGAAGAAGCAGAGCATCCCGAAGGCGGCCACGATGGCGAGGCCCACCCAGAACATCGTCATCTCCACCGGGTGGAAGCTACCGGGGCCGCGCAGCTGTCGCCGCGCGGCCCCGCACCCACGGGACATACGTGGACGCCCTCGCGAAGGGAGACGGGGGTTTCCGCTGAACGCGGCGGGGTGGGGCCGGTTCGGTGAAGCTTGGCTTCCTCAGGATGAGGCGTATGAAGAAGCACTGTCCTGGACGCCAGGTGCTGTGGGGGAAGGTTGCGCAGCGGGGTGCTGATGCCTGCGGAAGTTCCGCGGACGGCCACTGCGTCGTTGACCGGGCATGGTGGTTGATCCTGATGGTCGTCGACGTGCCTGAGGAGCGCGTACGGGTGCACACCGCTCCGCGGCGTGATGTGTGCCGGGCTCACATCGTGCTGCTCGGCGCGGGTGCTGTTCAGCTCGGCGAATCACGGCCACCCTCGTAACCGGCTGGAGTATCGCGGTCTCGTTGGTCCTCGCGCCGACCGGACCTGGTTGTCCCGAACCGTGACGGCAAGTATCCGCACGGCGCGGCGATCCCTTTCGTCGCACCCGCCTGGACGTCGTTCGTCGGGCGCCGGAACTCCGGCTTGCCCAGGTGGTTTTGACTCCGGCTGGGGGCTATTTGTTGTCCAGTTCCCGCACGAGACGCCGCAGTACGGGCAGCGCGTCCCGCAGTGCGGCCCTGTCTGCGGCCGGAAGGGCGGCAAGCGCGCCTTCCAGGGCTGCGGTGCTGGCACGGTCGTAGCGGTCGAGCAGGTCGAGCGCCGCGGGGGTCGGGGTGAGGATTACGGCCCGCTGGTCCGCGCGGTCGGCGGCCCGCTCGACGAGTCCGGACGCCACCATCGTCTTGACCAGGTTGCTGACGGTCGAGGGCGCGATACGCAGCCGGTCCGCGACCACCTTGGTGCCGAGGGAGCCTTCCGCGGCCAGGGCCCGCAACAGCTCGATCTGGGCCTCGGGCAGGTCGGGGAGGTCGGCCGCGCCCCGTGTGGAGCGGAGTACGGCGCGGCGCAGGGGGCCGAGGAGCTGGCTGAGGTCGGAGGCGGTGTCCATGGTGGACATTCTGCCGGAGGTTTCGTTTTGACACAAAATAGTTTTGTGTCAAACTCAAGGAGTCAGTGACGCAGCAAGGAGAGATCCCATGACCACCATCGCCGAAGCCGCACTCGAAGCGACCGCGTACCCCACCACGGTTGCAACCCCGATCCCCCCACAGGACCTCTCGGGCATCGTCGGCCACCGCTTCATCTACACCTACGCCAACGGCTGGCAGTACGAGATGTATGTCAAGAACGACCACACCATCGACTACCGCATCCACACCGGCATGGTCGGCGGCCGCTGGGTCAAGGACCAGGAAGTGGACCTGGTCATGCTTACCGCGGGCGTCTACAAGGTTTCCTGGAACGAGCCGACCGGCACCTCCGTCGCCGTCAACGTCATCCCCGGCGAGCGTGTCCTGCACGGCGTGATCTTCTTCCCGCACTGGGTCGAGGAGCACGGCGAGCGCACGGTCCTCTTCCAGAACGACCACCTGGAGGAGATGCGCGCCTTCCGCGACGCGGGCCCGACGTACCCGATCTACGTCGTCCCGGAGTTCGCGAAGATCACCCGTTACGAGTTCGTCGGCGCGGACAATGAGGACGTCATCGCCGTCGCTCCGGCCGATCTCCCTGTGGGCTGGTCGGACGAGACCAACTAGGGCCGGGTCTGCCAGCCGCTGACCTGCGCGGTTTGACCTGAAGCGCGGCAGGAATCCGTCCGATACTGGAGACGGAGAGGCCCTCCGCCAGGTGAGCGGCGAGCAGCCGGTGCGACCAGCCGTCGTAAGGGGCGGCGTGCTGGTGGCCGTCGCCACGATCCGTAACCGGACCTCCGGCCCGTACACGGCGGGGGCGTTGTTGGCGTACTCGTATGCGTTGAGCGAGCCGGGGAGGCAGGCCCTGCCGTCGCTGCTGGTGTGGATTGCGGAACAGCCGGGCGCTGTGTAGTAGCGGGTGCCCGACAGGCTGCCGGCTGTCTTATTAAGGACGAGTTCCTGTCCGCCAGGCAGATAGAGCGTGGTGGCAGTGGGCTCGCGCCGGAGTAGTCGGGTGCCAGTTGTGTCATGGACGAAGCCGGTGGCTGCGCCCGCGAGGGTGGAGGAGGCGAGTTTCCCTTCCTCCGTCCACTTGAGGTCCTGCGCCATCCCGTTGGCGGACCGGGCTGCTTATAACCCCCTGGCGGCGTAGTCGTATTGGTCGTTGTAGCGGACGTAGGACTTGCGGCCCTCGAACGGCTCGAACCAGTCGGACTGGAAGTCCTTGGCGGCCTTGAGGAAGTAATTGCGGTCCGGGCATCCGCCGCGAGCCCAGAAGGAGGACACTTTGTTCCTCCAGTACGCGGTGAATTTGAACTTCTTACAGTGGTCTGCGGTGGTGCTCCACTGGGCCATGGCGCCGCGGAAGTCATTGTGTTCCCACACGCAGTAGTACCCGTTGCGGCAGGACGCGGCGGTCGCGGGCATCAGAACGCGGACGTTGCCGTTCTCGTGGGAGATCTCGTTACCGCTGACCTTGGTGCCGTTGGGTACCGCCTTCATGTAGGCGTCGACCCTCGCGGAGGCGGTGGCGGTGGTGGCCTCGGCGGGTAAGGCGGTGAGCCCACCGGTGAGCAGGGCGGCGGTGCCGAGAGTGATTGCGGCCCTATGCAAAGTCCTCCTGTGAGGTGTCCTCCCGTTGTGAGGCGGAGCTTGTCGTGCGTGCCCCACGCGAGGGGCAACGGCGTGGGAGAGGCGTCCACCCCTGGTGCCAACCGCGCCTCGAACCAGCGTGGCAGTCCGCCTTATGCATACCGCGAGGGTTTACTCCCCGGCGGGCGGTACAACCGCCCGCCGGGTGCCGGTGGTGTGTAGGTGCTCCCTGCCGTGCATGGCGTCTCGCCACTGCGGTGGCCGACGACCCCTTGGTGAGTGCGTTCCTGCGGGCCCTTACCAGCGACGCGCGCGCGGTCCAGCCGGTCCAGCCGGTCCTGCCGAGGACGCGGGACCGGCCCGTGTCGCCGTTCCCGGCCGGCGTGCGCGGTGAGGTGGTTGCCATCCCGCACCGGATCCACCTGGACGAGCCGCTTCTGCACGCGGAGCGCTCGCACACGGCCGACGGGGGAAGTTCCTGAACTGCGTGTACTCGTGGCATCCCGCCACCGCGATATTACCGCCCCTGCGAGCCGTGGTCTGCTGCGTCTGTCCGTATGGCTGGGGTGGCACTCCTACCGGGTGAAGGCCCCCTCGGTGCCGATGGCGCGTTCCGACCTGCGCCAGCTGGCCCGTGCCCGGGGGTGATCGGGAGATATTGGTGGGCGTTGCGGACCCCGCCCGGGCGGCCGACACTCCGCAAAGTGCACGACATTTTCCCGCAGCGCCCCGCGCTGCGCTAGCGTCCCTGTCGCGTCCAAGCGCCGGCCACTGTGCCGGGGGATGAACCAGTGCACGCATACGTCTGGGACCCGCAGACCGACGCCCGCCGCGAAGTCCCCCGAGCCGCCTTGGTCGCCACCCAGCTGACCACCTCCTCGCGGGCCAGGCCGATTGCGCCGCGAGGGAGAGGAGAGCTGTGGCCAACCGGGCCAGTGCGGACGGTGCCAGGCGGCATACGGTCGATATCTGCTGCGCTATCTGGCCGGGGACCTTGACCGGCTCCGCTACGACACCGCGCTCGCAGGCGGCTGGACGATCGCCACCGGTGCCGTCGAGGGAGCCTCACGGCGTCCGCTCCCCGCCGCACGCGCAGACCGGTGCCGCTGTCAGCGCCGGCTGACGCCACATCGAAGCCAGCACGGGCGAGCGTCCTCCGGACTTGTGCAAGCAGGTCCTCTACGGCCGCAGTCATGGCAAAAGCCTACGTGGTAGTCAGGCACAGCTCAGACGGCGAAGGAGGTCCGGCTGACGGTAAGGGATCACATGCTCACGGCATGACAGGAGGGTAAAAGGTCACCACTTACGGCGGATCAGCGCCGCCGAACAGGCGGCGTGGCGCCGTAACGTCGCACGTCACCTGACGGCCCGTCTCGACCGCGGCGGCCGCGGCACCCGGGGTGGAGATTCTGCACCTGGCAGTGAGCGCGGCTCCGACGCCGGGCCGCAACCGGAGCCGCGGACGGCACCGGTCCGTGGGCCAACGGTCGCCGCCACGCAAGGGCACGCTTGTCCTAGAGCTCTCTTGCCTGGTCAGCGCAGCGTACCGACGGCGACGCGTCCTCTTATCGCCCGTGGCCTCGGGCGGTCGCGGGGCCGCGTGGATGGTCCTCGGCATTCGCATTCCGAAGGGGCTGGGTGCCAGGTGTCTGTCCCACGCAGGGGTGGCAACCCTGCGGGCGAGGCGCTGGTGGCGCGCCGTCCGGGAAGGCATGTGGTCATGGTCGGCATTCCGGCCGTGCCCGGTCCCCAGGGAAGGAAGACACCTGTGTCGCAGGTAGAAGAATCTATTGAGGTCGATGTCCCCGTCCACACCGCTTACAACCAGTGGACCCAGTTCGAGTCGTTCCCTGAGTTTATGGAGGGGGTCGAACGCATTGAACAGCGTACTGACACGCTGACGCACTGGGTGACGAAGATCGCGGGTGTGAAGCGGGAGTTCGACGCGGAGATCACCGAGCAGGTCCCGGACGCCAAGGTCGCCTGGGTCACCGTGGGCGGGCAAACCGAGCAGTCCGGGTTGGTCACCTTCCGCCCGATTGACGCCGCACACACGCAGGTCACCCTGCGCATGGACTTCGACCCGGAGGGGATGGCCGAGAGTATCGGCGACAAGTTCGGCTTCGTTGACCGGCAGGTCAAGGGCGACCTGAAGCGGTTCAAGCACTTCATCGAAGAGCGAGGCACTGAGACCGGCTCCTGGCGCGGCCAGGTCTGAGCCTCGGCTGAGCGGACACTGCCCAATTGCAGGCCCGTTGTCCCATCAGCAGCGCAGGGAGACCGCCCTTGGTGCAAGGGACGCGAAGCCGGCCTGCCTCCGCCCGCGGCGTGCCATGCTGCGGGCGCCGTGATCGCGCCGGTGGCAGGTGCTCTGTTGGGGTGGCGCAGAGGGGCGTACGGTGGGGGGCAGCCGTTGGTGTCCACCGCGCTGCCGTGTCCTTCCCTGGGTGGGAGGGGCGGTTTGGGTGCGGTCCTTCGCGCGGCTGGATGAGAGGGCCGCGCGCTTCCTTCCCGGCAGTCCTTGCGGAAGGGGAGCGGCTGCTCCCTTCCAGCCGGGACGGCCCGAGATGGTGAACCCTTTAGGCCGACGCGCCTTCCGCTGTCTACTGCCAGGTCCCGGCCTCCTCGCCGCCGCCTGCGCGGTGCCCGACCGTCCCTCAGTCCTTGCCGTGCGGACTAGCACCCGGACGCCGCAGACGGTGCTGGTGCGTGTGACGGGCATTATCGATATCGAGACCGCCCCAGTGCTGGACTACGCGCTGCTGTGTGCCCGGTCGGGGCGATTCGTGGTGGATCTGTCGGCCTGCGGTTTCGCCGACTGCGCCCTGTTGTCCGTCCTGCTGCGGGCCCGGCGCCGCAGTGAGCTGGTCCTGGCGGGACCCCTGCCGAGGGGAGTTCAGCGGCTGTTCGAACACACGGGCACCCTGGGCGCCTTCACCCTCGCGTCCGATGAAGGCTCCAGTGTGGGCGAAGGTGCGCCGGGGGCCGCCTGATCCTCCCGGTACGCGCCGCGGGCTCAAGGAACGAGTTTCTGCTCGCGGCTTCACGCAACTCGGCATTGCTACTTTTGCCCTTGGTGTCGTGGACGCGCACGGACCATACGCTCAGTGCCATCGAGTCGATCCTGCAGACAATAGCTCGCTGGCTGGGTTGCTCGGCTGCGGGAGGGATCCCGGTTCTTGCCATGGTGGAGACCGATCCGGCCTGTCGGCAGTGGGTGTCTCGGGGCTGCCCGGAGAGCCGAGGGAGTTTCCTGACCGCAGGCGCGCTCCAGCCGCTTTCGGCTCCCGGATCCGCGCCCGCTCACCCTCGCGACCATGGGTTGCCCGCTGTGTGCGGCGGCGCCCCTTGGCTGCCGCGCTGCTGCGTTTGCCGGGCGACCATGGGTGTCCGTGGGCCCCGCTACCGAGAGGTGCTGCGATGGGGGAGGCGGGGAGCTTCAGTGACGGTGCGGAGAAATGCCTGGGGTGAGGGGTGTTGCTGGTGGGGAGCCAAATAGGGACGTACTCGAAGTGAGGCAGCTGGGGGAAGGGGAGCCAGACGGTGTCGGGACGGGCGTAGTACTGCTCGGCACGTGCGGAGGCGAAGACGACACCTCTGCCCGCGCCGACCATGGCCGGTGCTTCTTGCCCATAGCCGGCGACGAAGTGCGGGATGGTCTGGCCGGAGGGGGTCTGGTGCGGGCAGTGGTAATCCTGCCAGTACGAGGGGAGGGCTGGGGCGGCGAAGGTGATGAGGGTAGTGGTGGCCAGGTCTTCCGGTGTCACTGCGCCGGTGCGGGTGAAAGGGTGCTCATGGTGGACCAGGACCTTGCGTTCCTCCGCGATGAGGGCGGGCCGACGGGCGTCCTGGTCGAATGACCCGCGGCCCGAGCGACATGAGCACGCACATCTGGGGCTGGTCGGAAAATCGGTGGCAGTTCCGGCCACCCCGTGGTCAAGATCGCGGCATGGCCAACTTCCTGGAGACCGACCGGCTCGTCCTGCGCGCGTTCACCGCAGCCGACACCGCCCACCTGCTCGCCCTGGACAACGACCCCGAGGTCATGCGCTTCATCAACGGCGGCCGCCCCACCAGCCGCCAGGCGATTGAGACGCAGACCCTGCCGCGACTCCTGCACGACTACCCGTGTTGGCAGACGCGCGGCTACTGGGCCGCGCAGGAGAAGATCACCGACACCTTCCTGGGCTGGTTCGAGTTCCGGCCGCTGGAAGAGCACAGCACCGCCGTGGTCGAACTCGGCTACCGGCTGAACCAAGCGGCATGGGGACGCGGTTACGCCACCGAGGGCTCCCGGGCCTTGATCCACAGGGGGTTCACGGACATGGAGGTCGAACGGATCACGGCGAACACGATGGCCGTCAACACCCGTTCCCGTCGCGTCATGGAAAAATCCGGCCTGTCCCTCGTCCGGAACTTCACCGGGGACTGGCCGGAGGCGATCGAGGGTTCCGAGCACGGTGAAGTCGAGTACGAACTCACCCGCGCCGAGTGGGAGCAGGCACGATAGACGCCACCCAGCGAACATGGCGGACCCGACGGACCGCGACGATGCAAACAGCCTCATCAGTCCAGCGAGCTGACAAGAACCCCAGGCTCATCGCCCAGATCAGGGGTCGTACCCGCGGGTGCCCGTGGACCCGCTTGTGTGCCCTGTCGCGGTGCGGCGCTAGTTCCCGACGTCGGGGAGGGCGCGGGGCAGCTGCTCGTAGCGAGGCGCATTGCACCGTCCCGCAGTCATCCGATCCAGCTTGGAGGCGGTGCCCTAGCCGTTGGGGTTCTCGCGGCGCTCCGGGTGGACTAGGCCGCTTCTTTCGGATCATCTCGCCTACCAGATGAAGATGGCGGTCGGTCTGCGGGCGGAAGAAAGCCCTGGTCAGGAGGTAAACGGATGTGCATCCTCCTCACGAGCAAGCAAGATCCACTTTTGGGGGATGTCAACAACATCGTTCGTAGAGCCGCAGCGACCGTAGCGGCGATTTTCGCGGTCCTTTTCGTCGCGTCAACGCCCGCTCAGGCGGACGCAGCCGGGTACCCCCTGGCCAACAGCGCCAGTCCCAGCAACTTCTGTGCGACGCCTGAGGGCAACAACACCGCCAACGGCACGGTCATCACCCTGTGGACGTGCAACGGCAACGACCTCCAGATGTTCCGCTGGAGGGGCGACGCTCTGGTGCACAGCGCCAGCGGCAAGTGCCTGACCCCTCGGGGCAACAGCACCGCCAACGGCACCGTGCTGACCCTGTGGACGTGCACCGGTTCCTCTGTTCAGAACTTCGACCAGGTCCGCGGGGCCCAGACCACCATCAGGCCCTCAAACGCCAGGGACAAGTGCCTGACCAACTATGGTGGCTCGCAGGCCAACGGTGTCTGGGTCACGCTGTGGACGTGCGCGAGCAACACTCCCGCCGAGCAGCAGTGGTCGTGGACCGGTAACTAGCCGGCGCGCGTCGCATGTTCGCCCTCGCTACTTTAAGCAGCGAGGGCGTTTCTAGTCCTAGGACGTTTCCTGTGGATCATCCTCACCGGTCTTTGTGCAGCCTGGATACGGTGGCTGCATGACGACGATCCTGCGGCACCCTCGGCCCGGATTCACGTGGGATTGGTGGGCGGTGGACGCTCGCGGTTTCCTCGTGCAGTTCAGCGATGGTCCTGCTCCTGCGCACCTGCTGGCGCATGTGGATCGTGTCGATGCCGCTGCTGCGTGGGCGGAAGAGAACTGCTCCGCGTGGTTCGACGATGGTCCCCCGCCACTCCACACCTTCAACTGCAACGGCGAGCTGCCCACTTACCTGCGCAGCGGCGTTCCTGAATCCCCACTGCGGCTGTCCGACGCGCCAGCGGCCATCGCGGACGTGGCGGTCTTGGCTGAACTACACTGGGCAGTGGGAGACACCTGGACGGTCCACCTTGACGAAGGCTGGGTGTAGGCAGCTCGACTGGCATCACCACGCCGACCAGATGAAGATGGCGGCGAGGTGGAGTCCGGCCAGGTAGATGGTGGCGGTTTTGTCGTAGTGGGTGGCCAGGCCGCGCCACTGCTTGATCTTGTTGATGCACCGCTCGACCGTATTGCGCTGCCTGCAGGCGTCGCGGTCGAAGGCCGGTGGTCTGCCGCCTCGGCTGCCGAGACGCTTGCGGTTGGCGGCCTGGTCGGCGGGCTGCGGGATCACGGCCCGGATCTCGCACCGTCGAACAGCTGCATGCCTGGGGGTATCGCCCCGATGAGACTGCAGTACGGCGGGTGGTGGCCGCTCTGATCGCTCCGGCGTTCGTGGATGCGGGCCGGCGTATCAGCGTGCACCCGGCCGACGAAGGTGACCGCGCCTGCATCCTCGTCCTCAGCCACCACACCCCCAGCACCCCCACCGAGCCGTCCTTGACCCCAGTGGCCGACTGCCCCGCAGGCGCTGCGTGCGGCACCAGCCAGGCTCCCGACGGAACCCGCCTGTGGGCCGTCATCGACCTCACCACGCACACCCAGCACAATCCCCGCTGAGCCCCATTCCACAGGAACAGGCATCGAGCCGTCCTCTAGGCCCTCGACAAGAGCACCCGCCAGCGCGGCAAGCCCCGCTATGCCCGGATGGTGGCATCGTCGGCTACACCGAACTCGCCCCCGACGCTGAAGCCAACCCCGGCAGCCGTCTGCAGCTGCGTCGGGTCTTCTTCCTCCTGCCGCACGACCGCGACGGCGCACCCGAGGGGCACTACCAGCAGGGCACTTCCGGCGAGGCGGTGGACCCGCGCACGAACAAGCCGCGCCGGGTGGGGGAGAAGAGGCTCTGTCGCTGATCTTGTGATCGGGCGTGCTTCTCTAGCAGTTCGCTCGGAAGGCCGAACGTGAGGTGGCCTGAAGTTTCTGGACACAGATCCTATTCGGTCTCTGCCCGGAACCTCAGGGCACCTCAGATGAGGTTCAAGCTATAAGCAGGCGGAGGCCGAGGTCTGCCGCGTCGAGGTCGGCGAGGTCGCTGTTGCGCTCGGCCCACCGGCCGGAGTCGAGGTCGTCGCTGAGGCTTCGTACCGCCCGCTGCTCGGCCTCCGGCCCAACTCTCGTCCACACCGACATCGCACGGCGCACGTGATCCTCCAGATACGCCGCCGGTCGGCGCCAGTACGCCTCGAACAGGCCGTCAGCGCAGTCCCACGGGATGGGCACCGGCTCAGCGCGGGCGCCGATCGCGTCGGCCATCCTGGCAAGCGAGGGAAATTCTGCGAGGACGGCGGCGAACTCGGGCAGGTAGTCGCGGGTAAGCCAGAACCGGTCCTGCCATCCGGGCTCGTCGGTGTCGAACGTGAGCACCACCACGCGGCGGGCAACGCGCCGCATCTCGCGCAGCCCCGCTATCGCGTCCCCCCAGTGGTGCACGGTGGAGACTGCCATCGCGACGTCGAAGGAGTGGTCCTCGAACGGCAGGTTCTCCGCGGCAGCGGCCACGCACGGCGCCGAGCCGGGAGGCCGATGCCGGCGCATGACCGCCGATGGCTCCACCGCGGTCACCTCGCGATCAGCTGGCTCGTAGGAGCCGGTGCCGGCCCCGACATTCAGCACCGTCCGCGCGTCCCCGAGCGCGTTCCAGATCTGTGCAGCGATCCGCGGTTCGGTATGCCGTGTCGCGGTGTAGGCGCCGCCGATCGCGTCGTACAGCCGTGCACCGAGCATTTCCAGTTGCTCCTCTGGTGTCACCTTCAGTCCCTTCGCCCGGGCCTCAAGTTCCCTGTCGATGGCCGCCACCATGGCGTCAGCACGATCACGCCGCTCCAGTAGCAGGCCACGCAGTCGGCGCAGGTGCGCGCCTGCGTCGGTGGACGGGTCGCCGACCAGTTCCGCAACCTCCCGCAGCCCGAAGCCCAGCCGCCGGTAGGCCAGCACCTCCCGCAGCCGCTCCACGTCGCCCGCCGAATAGGCCCGGTACCCACCCGCGGTCCGCGCCGACGGACGCACGAGCCCGATCTCGTCGTAGTGATGCAGTGTGCGGACGCTCACGTCGGCCAGATCGGCCACGCGTCCCACGGTCCAGTGATCCTCCACGGCACCGACTATGCAGCCTGACGCCACGTGAGGGTCAAGGGCCTCACTCACGGCAGCAAGAGCCGAACGCGAAGCAGCGGTCCGAGGCGACTCCTACGAGCCAGAGCGATGGTCTGGTTCAGAGAAGCAGGCGTTGTCGGTGGCGCCTGTCATCCTGTCCGGCGTGTACTACGCGCAGTTTCGCGGTGCTTCTGCCTCATCTCTCCGGTGCCGTGGTGGAGTTGGTCGAGCGATCGGTCGGCCGGATCACGATGCATGCCCGTGTCCGTGCGGCCGACGCGCCGTGCCCGCATTGCCGGAGCACATCGGGACGGGTGCACGGCCGGTACTTGCGACGGCTGTCTGACGCGGCGATCAGCGGCACCCGGGTGGTGATCGAGCTGCTGATACGCCGGTTCTGGTGCCTCAACGCCGCCTGCGCAGCCGTGACGTTCGCCGAGCAGGTCCCGGCTTGACCAGCCCGCATGCCCACTACACTCCACACTCCGCTGACGCGCCGGGCGCTGCCCTCGATCGCGCTGGCGTTGGCCGGGCGGGCTGAAGTTCGACTCGCGGTCGCGCTGGGGGTCCCGGTGGCGAAGGACACCCTGTTACGCCTGCTCAGAGCCCTCCCCGAGGAGCCAGTCGGGCAGGTCCGGGTGCTGGGCGACGACAATTTCGCCCTACGGAAGGGCCACTCGGACGCCGCCGTCCCGGTCGACCTGGAGCGGCGACGCCCCGTCGACGTGTTACCGGGACGCGAGGCGGAACCGCTGGCCGCCTGGCTCCGTAACCAGCCTGAGGTGGAGGTGATCTGCCGGGAACGGGCCGGCTCCTACGCGAAAGGTGTCCGCACTGGTGCCCCGCAAGCGGTGCAGGTAGCCGATGCGTGGCACCTGCGGAAGAACGTCGGCGAGACGGTGCAGAAGACGGTCGGTGCTCATTTCGCCTGCGTGCGGACCGTGTTGGAGAAACCGCCAGCCCCCGGCCCCACCGACGCGCCCACTGATGACGAAGGCCCGGTGGCGGCACCGGTCGGGACAGTCGGCACCCTGGACGTCTGCGAACGCGAGCGCCGCCTGGTGGTCCGGACCCGAGGACGGTTCACCTTCGCCCAGGACCTGCCGGGCCAGGCGCCTCGCTGGAGTCGATCTGCCACCGGCTCCAGCTGGACCGTTCCACCGTCCGCCGCTTCGCCCGCGCGACCAGCGTCAACGAGCTCGTGGTCAAGGCGGTCAACCGGCCAACGATCCTGGACGAGTACCGGCCCTACCCTCACCAGCGGCGGAACGAGGGCTGCCACGACACCGCCCAACTGCACCGCGACAGCACCGACCTTGGTTTCACCGGAAGCATCCAGGCCGTCCGCCGCTACCTGCGAACCTTCACGCCCTCGGCTTCCGCGCCGGCGCCCAGGCCCGCGCCACGGCCCGCCGTCGTCCGGTGGACCATGACCAATCCAGGCAACCTCACCGACGAGGGCGCCTTCACCCTCAAGGAGATCCGCGCCGGCTGCCCCGCGCTCGACGCGGTGACCGACCACATCCGCGACTTCGCCGAGATAGTGCGCGACCTACACGGCGACCAGCTGCCCGGCTGGATTGAGGACGTCGAGCAAGACCCCCTGCGCGCGTTGCACTCCCTGGTCAACGGACCTCGCCGGGACCAGGACGCCGTCATCGCCGGACTGTCCACTCCCTGGAGCGCCGGCCAGGTCGAGGGACAGAACATGAGAGCCAAGCTCGTCAAGCGGACCGGATTCGGCCGCGCCAACATCGACCTTCTACGCAAGCGGATCTTGTACCGGACCTGACCGCCGATCACAAGATCAGCGGCAGAGCCGAATTACGTGACCGTCCACAGGCAGCGTGCAGATGGCTACACCTGCTCCTGGTGGACCGTGATTTGCGTGGGCTTCAGCATGCCGATCGCGGCCCACACGGGCTGGTTCCTGACTGCCTGGGCCCACCTCTCCAGGGAGTCGTTGGAGTCGTGGAAGTACCAGGAACTCCAGTTCCCCAGGGTTTGCAGGGCAGGGAGGGGCCGGTAGCGCAGCTCGCAGTGCACCTGCATGTAGTGATCATGATCTCCGTCGCTTTCGACGGCCTCGAACTGCCGGGCGAAGTCCAGGGTGAACGTCGCGGGGCTGTCGAAGGCGTAGATCCCGTACTGCACAAGCAAACCGTCCGCGTCGGGCGTATCAGCTGTATTGAAGCGGAGCCGGCCGAAGCGCAGGAAAGCACGCCAGACATCTTCCGCGTCGAGAACGGAGCTCGTCTCTCGCCCTGCAGTGCGCAATTCGCGCTCCAGCAGCCTCAACGCTTGGCCCGTCGCGGGCCCTGCCGTCATCAACGCCCCCTCACTCGCCACCGTGTGCGCTCAGCGTACGCATCCCGGCCGACGCCTCCGGCCAGAGAACCGGCCGACGGTGACGGGATGGCGCCTACCACCTGGCCAGCAGTCGTCAGGCCCACGATTTCGACGAGGTCCTCGGCTTTGCCGACGCCCCAGAGCTCTTCGACGAGACAGGTCCGGCATCCAGCCCACCTCCACAAGATGGTCAGGCAGCGGCATGGAAGGTCTCGGAAGACCGAGCCCCTGCGAGGATGCCGTCATGGACGACGCGGATCTTCTTGAAGTGCCTCTGAACTCTCTGGTCGGCGAAACGAATGTGTACGCACGCTGGTGCTGGAGTTCCGGAAGCAACCTTGCCCACCACGTCCACGCCCTCGCGAAGGCCGCCGAGGCCGGACTGGGCCCATGGACCTCCTGGGCGAGCTCTGCAACACCACTGCCATGACCATCAGCCGCGCAGCGAAAGACGTTCGCCCTCCTGGAAGCCCGTGGCGTTCACATCCGTGCATCGACCGCTCGTTTCCGCACATCAGCTGACATCGCGAGGTTCCTCGACACTGACAACACCAAGATCAAAGCGGCGTGTTGGTTCCCGGCGGGCCCTTAGAGGTGCTAACAAAAGTGCCGTTGGCGCGACTATCGGTCTGGGTGCTCATTGGTCTGGCCATGAGGATGAGGGAGTCTCGTCCGTGAGTGGTTCGAACGAACCGTGCTCAAAATTCGACCGTTCGGCTCAATGGGGAAACGATCCTTTGGGTGCCTGGGCTGCTGCGATGGCTGGAGTGTGAGGCCACCCTGCGAGTCTGGAAGAACGGGCCCGGGAACCGTCCGCATCGGTGATCTGTTGCGCGCGGGGCTGGGTGAGCTGAAGCGCGAGTCGACCCGCTCTCACCACGCTGCCCGAGCGCCGGCATCAGAAGGTCGTCGGGGGTGCGCGAGGGTGGCTTCGAGTGCGTCGAGTTCGGCGAGCCAGCGGGTGGGTAGTGCGTTGAAGCCGGGCAGGCTGGGATCAGCGACGGCGGCCAGGTGCGCGGTTCCGGCGTATTCGCCCAGGCAGACCGACAGGTGATGTCCTGCGGGCAGGAACATCAGCGGCAACAAGGTACGGATGCTGTGACCGTGGAGTTCGAGGGGACGTGCGGGACCGGGGACATGGGTGGCCACCATGGTGGTGCGCCGCGGATGTAGAACCCGCGTCAGGGCCCTGCCATGCCAGCGGGTGGGCAGGACCTCGAAGAGGACGTCTGCGTTGGGATCGCGGCGGCCGTTCCGGATGTTCGCGGTGGCCAGGTGCGTGGCGGCCAGCCGCTCGGCGGCGGTGGGCAGGTGACAGGGCAGGACGACGGGGACGCCACGGTGGAAGTTGCCCAACGCGGTGCTGTTGCCGCCGCGAGTGCTGAGGGGGACCATCGCCCGCACGGTGCCTGTGGCACGGTCGGGCACCCCGGGCCGCAGGGCGCCCGCAAGGGCGGCCAGGTAGACGTCGTTGAGGCTGGCCCCGCCCGCCCGCGCGATGGCCTTCATACGAGGCAGAGGCGTGTCGACCCACATGCGTCGCGGTGGGCCGGTCGGGGCCTGGACGCGACCGGGGCCGAGGCTGATTGCGTTCGCGGGCAGCGCGATGCCGGCGACCGCTCGCATCAGGGCGCGCACGCGAGCGGTCGTCCAGGAAGGTGGGGGCACCGGGGGTGTGCGGCGGCGCGCGAGGCGGGGTGCGCCCAGCGCGGCGAGCGTGATACCGATCAGGGACATGCCGTCCAGGAGGCCGTGATGGGCGCGAAGGAGCAGGGCGAACTCGTTGTCACGGTGGCCGTGGAGCAGGGTCATGCCCCAGGTGACGTCCGTAAGCGGCCGGCGGCACACACGCTCGATTCCTGCGTGCAGTGCGACGTCACCGCCGTGCACGGGCAGCACGACCTCCTCGAAGTGGTCGGACGGCTCGGGCGGGCCTGCCGCATTCACGCCCCGTGGGCGGGCCCGGTCGAGCAGCGGCGGGTGGGCCGCACGGACCAAGTCGATCAACGCGTGTAGTTCGACGGTCGAAGGGGCGGGGCCGGCGACCACGGCTACCCCTCCGATCTCCATGTTCGTGTGCGGGTGTGCCGCCGCGTAGTCGAACCAGCGTTCGCCCGCTGCGCTCGCGTCGTCATGGTCGTGCACGGTGTTCTCCGCTCCATGTCGTTCGCGTGGCGAGATGGGGATGTGCGCTTGTGTCCACGAGGCGTGTCATGACCTGGGGCTTGCTCACGTCTCCGGTCCGCGGCCTCCCGGGGGCGTGGTGTCATACGGATGCGTTCTCGGTTACCGGGCGCCTACCGAGGTCGTCGGCGACGTTTCGGATGACGCGGGCCGGTCGTCGGGGACCGCGGCGGCGATCTCGCGCACCAGCGCCCAGGCGTTGCGTACGGAGGCCTGGGACGCCAGGCGTGAGCCGAGGGCCGCGCGCAGGATGTATCGGCCGTCGACGGTGGTGGGTGTCACGAGGATCTGGTGGGTAGCGTCGAGTTTGGCACGCAGGCGCTCGGTGCGGGCGTTGTCACCCGTGAGGCGGAAACACACCAGTCCGAGTGAGTGTGAGACCAATTCGAAACCGGGGCTGTCCCGGACCAGGTCGGCGAGCAGCTCGGCGTGGGAGAGCTGCTCGCGGATGTGCGCGCGCAGGCCCTCGACGCCGTGGGTGCGCAGGACGAACCACAGTTTCAGGGCGCGGAAGGGGTGCATGAGCGGCACCTGCCAGTCGCGGAAGTCGGTGACGTCGCCTGAGTCGCTGGCCTGGTTGCGCAGGAATGGCGGGCGGATGTCCATGGCGGCGGTGAGGCTGTTCCGGTCGGCTACCCACATGGCGTCGCAAGGCGGCCCGGTGAGCAGCCACTTGTGGCAGTTCACGGCGTAGGAGTCGGCGTGCTCGACGCCCTCGTTGATCCAGCGGTTCTCTGGGCAGACGGCGGCCGAGCCGGCGTAGGCGGCGTCCACGTGCAGCCAGACCCCGAACTCGCGGCACACTGCGGCGACGGCGGCGACAGGGTCGATGGCGCATGTGCCGGTGGTACCGACGGAGGTGACTACGATCGCGGGCACCAGGTCGGCTGCGCGATCGGCTGCCAGTTGCTCGTGCAGGGCGCGCGGGTCCATCTCGCAGGTGCCTGGCAGGGTGGGGATCTGGGTCGGTTCCCCCAGGCCGGCGATGCGTGAGGCTTTGGGGATGCAGGAGTTCGCCTGGCCGGTGCAGTACAGGCGGTAGCGCCCCTCGGTGCCGCGCTCGCGCCAGCGTCCCCCTGAGGCGCGGTACAGGGCGGCGGCTACGGCCACCAGGACCGCTGAGGACGCGGAGTCCTGGAGGACCCCGCCGCCGTCCCCGGTGCTGAGAAATCGCTCCGGCAGGCCCAGCGCGACCGCGAGGTGGTCCAGGACCGCCTCCTCGAGTTCGGTGGCGGCCGGGCCCGTCGACCACATCATGTGTTGGACCGCCAGGCCGGAGGCCAACAGCTCGCCGACCACCGACGCGGGGCTGGTCTGGGTCGGGTAGTAGCCGAGGAACGAAGGGTGCTGCCAGTGGACGAGCCCGGGGATCACCACCCGCCGTACATCGGCAAGGACCTCCCGGATCGGCTCGCCGTGCTCCGGTACGCCGTCCGGCAGCATCGCGCGTACGTCCCCGGGGCGAAGGTCCGGCGTCACTGGTAGGCGTTCCTCGCGCAGGTCCTCCCAGTAGTCCTCGATGATCGAGGCGACCTCGTCGATTGCGCTGCGAAACGAATCATCACCAAGAGTCACTGACATGTCGGGTAACGTACCGCATAAAAACTAGTGAAACGGCCCAGATGACACGCGAATCCGTGCTGTGGCTCGCCCCGCCCCAGCACCTGCCCCACGGCCTGGGGGCCCTGCGCGAGGCCGCGGACCGACCCGACCGTCCCCACACACCCCCAGACCACCGCCGGCTCCCCGAACGCGACCCCCGCGAAGCCGCGTTCGACGAATACTTCGCGGTCGCACGATGCGCCTGCGCCCCCGCGCCCCTGTTGATCGACGCCCTCGACGACACCCTCGCCACAGTGCGGGCCTTCTCCCGTCACCCAGACGGATCTTTGACGGAGCCCGACCTCGATCTCGCCGCGCACGCGGCCGGCCTGACTGCGAAAACCGGCCTCTACGAGCCCCGGACGCAGGCCACGGTGCGCCAACGCTGGATTCAGGGGCACCGGCTGTTCTTCGCCCTCACCCAGGCGACCGTGGTCGCCCTGCGGCACGCCCTTCGCGCTCCCTCGCCCGCAGGCTCCGCCCGCGGCTTGGAGAGCGCCGCTCACTTCCTGCGCGCCAGCGCGTCCGCCCTGCGCATCACCGCGTCTTTCGACGCGCAGGACTATCACGACACTGTCCGGCCCTCGATGGCACCACCGCAGGCTCCCCGTGGATTCTCCGGCCTGTGGTCGGCCGATCACCGCGTCCTCGTGCAGAGTCTGCGCGAATGGGGGCTTGCCGCACCGGCGAAGTCCTCCAGCTTGCGCCCCGCCCACCATCAGCTGGTCGAAGTCCTGACAGATGTTCACCACGCCCACGTGGGCGTCTGCTCGCGCTTCGTCCCCTCCGGACCCTCCCTGCTCCGCGGCGCGGAACCGGGGGTGCAGGTCCTGGACCGCCTGTGCCAGCGGCGCCGCACCGCTCTGGACGCCGCGCCCGCCAGCACGCCGTCCCAACTGCCCGACGCCCGCAATGAAAACCTCACCATGCGCCCGTGACCCCGCACGTGACGCGCCGTGGGCGGGCGGGGGAAGCAGCCCGGCCCGACCGCTGAGTGGTCTTCCCACCAGCAGCAACATCACTTGTGTGCGCCTTGATCGTTAGTGCTGGTATGCCAGTACACAGCGAGGACGGGACAGGGCGGGGTGCATGGTCGGCTTCCCGAGCCTGGAGGGTGGTGGTGTGCGCGGCGGTTGCC
Source organism: Streptomyces sp. NPDC043908 (assembly GCF_056435525.1). Lineage (NCBI taxonomy): Bacteria > Bacillati > Actinomycetota > Actinomycetes > Kitasatosporales > Streptomycetaceae > Streptomyces > Streptomyces sp. NPDC043908. The sequence goes on from NZ_JBWKEI010000017.1 coordinate 65,428, forward strand.
CTGGCCGCCGCGCTCCTGAGCCTCCCAGCAGTGTCCGGCGCTTTCGGCGCAGGAGGGACCATCGCCACAGGCACCGAGTCAACCAGGGCTCAGACTCAGGCTGAGGTACTAGGGGTCGGCACCCCGGACCTGGTGCTTGCCGTGACGGTGCGCGACGGGGGCGCACGGCCGGCGATTGCAGCCGGTGCCGGTGCCGGTGTCGTTGCCCGTGTGCTGGCAGGCGAGCCGGCTGTGCGTACGGTGCAGTCGGCCGCCACGGGAGATCCGTGGCTGATGTCGCGGGACGGACGCACCGGCCTGGTGACGGTCTCGTTGTCGGGCAGCGACGCGGACCGCAAGGAAGCGGCATTGCGTCTCGTGCCCAAGGCGCGGGCGGCGGTGCCGGGGATGCGGGTGGACGCGAGCGGCGTCTCATGGGCGACGGCCGAGATCGACCAACAGGCCAAGGCCGATCTGCTGAAGGCGGAACTCTGGGCTGCGCCGCTCATCATGCTTCTCCTGCTGCTGACCTACGGTTCGTGGGCTGCGGCCGCGCTGCCCCTCGTGGTTGCGATGCTGGCCGTCGTCTGCTGTGTACCGCTGCTGGGTCTGCTGGGCCACGTGAGTGATGTGTCAGCGTTCGCCGTCAACGCGGCCGCGGCTATCGGCTTCGGTCTGTCGATCGACTTCACCTTGTTCGTCCTGGCCCGCTACCGCGAGGAGCACGCGAAGGGAAGGCCGCGCGCCCGGGCACTGGACGTGGCGCTCAATACATCTGGTCGCTGCGTGTTCTGTTCGGCTGTGGTGATCTCGTCATGCCTGGTGGCGGTGGCCTTCATCCCCGTCCCGCTGCTGCGCGCGCTGGCTCTTGCGGGTGTGGCGGTGACGTTGCTGGCGGCGCTGGCCGCGTTGACGGTGCTGCCGGCCGCGTTGACGCTGCTGGGTGATCGCGTCGATGGCGCCGACCCGCTGCGCAGACTGCGCCGGGCTCCGGTCGCAGGAGCCAGCCGGTTCTGGCGGGAGCTCGCCCGTCGTGTCATTGCCCGGCCCGTGGCGGCAGGCCTGGGGACGCTCGCGGTGCTGGTCGTGGTGGCTTGGCCCGCAACGGGTCTGCGGCTGGGCGCGATCGACGAACAGACGCTGCCGTCGGCGGCCTCGGCCGCCACTGCGGCCGCGGACCTGCGCGGGCGCTTCGACGTATCTCCGGAACGCGTCCAGGTGGTGGTCCTTGAACGGCCGGGCGCGAGTCTTGGAAACTACACGGCCGCCGTGGCCCGGCTGCCGCATGTCGGTGCGGTGCGCATTGTGCCCAACACTGCGGCGGATCGGCCCGGACAGGCGGCGCAGCAACAGCGCCCGACAGTGGTGCTGGTGGCGGCAACGGTGGGACCTGACACGCCCCAGGCGGAGCGCCTGGTCGATGGACTGCGCAAGACTCCCGCGCCGGGCCCGGTCCTGGTAGGCGGCCGTGCCGCGCAGATCACCGACACCACAGACGCGGTGCGTGGCGCGCTGCCCTGGGTGGCAGTGGCGATGTGTGTGTTCCTGCTGGCCGCGCTCACCGTGTTCACCCGCAGTGCAATGGCCCCTCTGAAAGCGCTCGCGGTGGCCGTCATCAGCTTGGCTGCCGTTACCGGGTTGATCGTGTGGACCTTCCAGTACGGACACGGGGCGGACGTGCTGGGCGGGTTCACGGTCACCGGCACCCTCGACGCAAGTCTGCTGCTGTTCACCCTGGCCGTCGCGTTCGGCCTGTCCATCGACTACGAGGTCTTCCTCCTCGGCAGGATCAGGGAGGAGTTCGACCGCGGCCTGGACAACCAGGCGGCCATCATCAAGGGCATCTCCCGCACCGGACGGCTGATGACCTCCGCCGCAGCTGCCCTCGCCATCTCCACCGCTGCCATCACGACTTCCCACGTCACCATCCTCAAGCTCATGGGCGCGGGCATCGCATCGGCAGCGATCCTCGACGCCGTCCTGGTCCGCGGAATCCTCGTCCCCTCAGTCATGGCACTTCTCGGTCCCGCCAACTGGTGGAGGCCGGCACACGTCGGCCGACGGCGTGGTGGCGGCCCGCGCCCCGCACAAAGTGAACCCGCGAAGGGCTGACCGCCCGGCTGCCAGGTCACCACCCGCACCCCACCGCCTGGGTCACGGGGAACGGTGACGGCAACAGGCTGGTGCGCGGGTGGCTCCAGAACAAGCCCGGCATCCGAGACGGTCTGATACCGCGAACGGCAACCGCATCGGGGCTGTGGAGGGACATTACGAGGGGAGTGTGTACCTGCGCCCCGACCACCACACGTGGCCGCGAGAGCAGGCGTTGGGGTGAGTGTCAGGAGCATGGCGCGGGGTGTGGTGTACCGGTTGCTGCGTCACCCGGACAGCGAGGTGACGATGACGGCTCGCTGTATGTCGGGGGAGGGGTGCTGGTGGGAGCTGGCCGCGACCACGGACCTGGACGCGGCGGGTGTCGAGATCCTGGCGCACACCGCCGCGACGGGGCACGGGATCTTCACGCGCAGGGTCGAGGACATGGCCGCCGTTGTCCTGACGAACCGTGAGGAGCAGGCCCGGCGGGTGGAGGTCCGCCGCCTGGAGCACGCCGCGCGGGAGCGGAACGCCGACCCTGCGCTGCCCCGCCCCGCTGTGCTGGCGGCTGGTGTACGTCGACAGCCGCGACTGCCCAGCCGTCCATGACTGGATCTACCGCCCGTACGGCTTGTGCGGTCTGTCCGGCGTGCGCGTCATCGGTCACGCCCGTACCGACTCCCGCTTCCTGGTGAGGTCACGCCGCATGGGTGCGTGATCTGTCCCGACCAGGGAACGGGGCAAGAACCCCCGTTCCGGTCACGGTTGGAAACCTGTTCCTGAGCCGCTCATGACAGTCACGGCAAGATGCTGATGGGGCGTCTCACTCAAACGGGTGAAGTTCGCCATGGTCGTGGCTGCCACGATGTCCATGATCAGGAGGCGGGCTCGGGCCGACCTGCAACGTCAAGGTGAGGACGTGCACATGCCGGACGACGCGGTCGTTACGTACCAGTGCCAGGTGGAGCTGGGCGGACTTCGAGTGGAGACGCTCAAGAGCGTCTCGCCCATCACGGCGGACCAGGAGTACATCGACGTGGTGTCGATGACCCCGGACGGGAAGGCCCTGTGGGATTATGTGCACGGGCTTCCGGGCTGGAAGAACGTGACGCTGACCCGCGGCTCGGACAAGAGCGAAGCGTTCACGCAGTGGATCCAGGAGGCCAGGGATCCCGCCTCGAACGGCGCGGAGCAGGACCTCATCCTGGTGCTCGTCAACGCGGTGGCCGCCTCCATCCCAACTGATTCTGCGTTTGGTCGGCTCCGCGGTTCACCGGGGCTGTCCGCAGAGCCGATGTGTGTTGCATCCATTTGCTGCGGCCCTGCGTCTGCTGGGTGTCGTCCGTCCATGTTTACGATCAAGGTGCTTTCACGGATGTGGAGGCGGCCTCCCGGAGCAGGTTGACGTACCGGAGATTTTTGAGAGGCCCAGGTCTCCGCCGGGTCGTGTGGAGCGGGCACGGAGCGAGGAGTGCGGGCGTGTACGAGCGGCAGGAGCCGGGGCGGCGGACGGTGCTGGGAGCCGCGGCCCTGAGCACCGGAGCGGTGGTCCTGGCCGGTTCGGGTCAGGCGAACGCGGTAGGTCGGACGTCGTCGGACCGGGCTGCCCGGCCGGCGGCGGCCGGTGGGTACGCGATGCTGCCCGCACCGTTCGTGATCGGCCACCGAGGTGCCAGCGGCTACCGTCCGGAGCACACCTTCGGCGCCTACCAGCTCGCCCTCGACATGGGCGCGGACATTATCGAGGCCGGTGACCTCGTCCCTACCAGGGACGGGCACCTGGTGTGCCGGCACGAGCCCGACATCTCCACCACCACTGACGTCGCCGACCACCGCCAGTTCGCCGGACGCAAGACCACCAGGACCGTGGACGGGGAGAAAGTCACCGGCTGGTTCACCGAGGACTTCACGCTCGCCGAGCTCAAGACCCTGCGCGCCAAGGAGCGCATCCCCCACATCCGCCAGCACAACACCTTGTACAACGGCTGCTGGGAGGTACCCACCTTTGCGGAGGTCCTTCAGTGGGCGGAGCGTGAGGGACGCCGCCGTGGGCGTCCTTTGTGGATCTGCCCCGAGATCAAGCACCCCACCCACTTCCGCAAACTGGGCCTGGCCATCGAGGAGCCGCTCGCCAGGCTGCTGCACCGCTACGGCCGGCACACCGCGCACGCGCCGAACCTCGTGCAGTCCTTCGAGCCCAGCAGTCTCGAGCGCCTCAACGAGCTGGGTGTGCAGTGCCCGAAGGTTCTCCTGCTCGACGAGCCGTCCATCCGGCCCGCGGACTTCGTCGAGTCCGGCGATCCGCGGACCACGGCCGACCTCCTCAAGCCCAAGGGGCTCAGGTGGATCGCCGGCTTCGCCCAGGGCATCGGCCCCTCGCTGACGCAGATCATCACGCAGGACGCCAAGGGCAGACTCGGCAAGCCCACCACACTCGTCCGCGACGCACACGCCGCGGGACTGTTCGTCGCCCCGTATACCTTGCGGAACGAGAACAGCTTCCTGCCGCTGGACTTTAGAGTCGGCAAGAACCCCGGCGACTACGGCAGGTCGCTCGCCTACTGCAAGGCGCTCTTCGCGACCGGCATCGACGGCCTGTTCTCCGACGACCCCGATACCGCGCTGCTGGCCGCCGAGGAATTCCGCCGGCACTGACCCGCCCGCCCCCGGCCAGCACCCGGATTCCATCCGCCCGGCTGAGGTGGAGATGCCCGTGCGGCCCTCCAGGCGGAGCTGGTCCAGGTGGAAGGCTCCGGCGAACCGGCAGTCGCTCAAGTCGATATCGGTCAGCACCAGATGGGCGGCGGTCCACGCCGTGTACCGACGACACCTTGACCCGTGCCTGCCGACCCGACAACAGCACTTCGTCCATCAGGCCCGGCGGGCGGTCGGGGCAAAGGGAGCAGGGAAGGCGGGGGAGGTGGTGACAGCCACAGGGGCCGACCACAGCGCGTCGCTCAGGTCGACGGTGGCGTAACGCAAACGCAAGATCGCGGTCGCCTCCCACCGCGTCCGCCAACACAGCACCGCAGCCGCCGCGATCTCCAAGGTCACAGCTTCCTCGAACGCACAACCGGAAAGGCCGAGCGTCCCGGAGCACACCAGCGGCCCCACCTTCGATGCCCGGGAGAACGTCGCACCGCCATAGGCAGCCGCGGTGCCGTGGAAGGTCGCACCACCGAACGAGACGACCCCGGCGAACGTCACCGCGACGAACACACTGGAACCCCATCAGGACGGCCCGCCGGTCGGGACGGATGGGTCATCGACAACGCCGAGCTCACCCCCCGACGGTGGCCGAAAGGCTGGCGACCGCAGCGGCGTGAATGCTTCAGCCGGCAGTCAGGAAGCCGGCCTCGGCCTCTCACCGCTGGGCGCGGCCAGGTGCTGCCGTCGCAGCCGGAAGGCTGAAGCCGTGGAAGAGGTCGTCCAGGGCACGTTGCAGAGCTTGGGGGGCGGCGACCTCGCCTGCCGTCGGCTCGGGGACAGGCTCACGGTTGGTCGACCCCCTGAACGTGCTGTCGCGCTAGGTTGGTGCCAAGCCGACTGGCACTCCTGCGGAACAGCCCTGATATGCGGCGACCGTTTCAACCGGAGTAGTAGACAGCGCCGTCTGGGCGGCGCCGGCATGCTGCCTGTCGCGGCGCTCCGCCCGGGCCGCGCATTCGGCGCCGGGGTGCGGTGCTGGGCACCGGTGTGAGCCGCCGAAAGAATGTGGGCGGCGGTGTCGATTCCGGCGGGCTCTGTTCGACGTAGGGGTAAGAGAAGAGCAACCACACGAGAGGTGAGGCCATGCCCAAGGTCCGCGTACACAACGTGACGATCTCCCTCGACGGCTTCGTCGCCGGCGTGAACCAGCGACTGGACGCCCCGTTCGGCGACGGCGTCGGCTGGGGTGAGGACCTGCACAGCTGGTTTGTGTCCGCGTCGGAGGATTCGGCCGCAGGCAGGACCGGAATCGACGTCGACTACTTCGTCCGGGGCGAGCTGAATATCGGCGCCACGATCATGGGGCGAAACATGTTCGGACCGCAGCGCGGGCCGTGGGAGGACGAGTCCTGGAAGGGCTGGTGGGGCGACAACCCGCCCTACCACCACGACGTTTTCGTGCACACCCACCATCTACGCCCGGCGCTGGAGATGGCCGGCGGCACAACCTTCCACTTCACCGACGAACCGCTGGAGACGGTGCTGCAGCGCGCCTTCGACGCCGCGGGCGGCAAAGACGTCCGGATCGGCGGCGGCGCAGCGGTCATCCAGCAGTATCTGCGCGCCAGGCTGATCGACCAGCTCCACCTGGTAATCGCGCCGATGCTCATCGGGCGTGGAGAGCGGCTGCTCGACAATCTGGCGGACGGAATCGACGGCTACCGGGTCTCTGAGCTGGTCGGCTCGCCGACCGTCACACACGCGGTGCTGGTCCGCCGCTGATGCGCGGGTTCAGGGTTCGCCGCGTCGTGTGTGCTGCTGCGCACGCTCCGGTGGTTCGTCATCGTAGGCGTGCTCTCGTGCCAGCTCACATCAGAGCATGGCAACGTCCGCGAGGCAGTCCCCGCCCAGCGCGCCAGGACGTCGCGCGAGATGCGCGGTGCATACACAATGGCCTGGACGGAGCCTGCCCCCCGGGTGCCTGCGAGGAGTGGCGTGTCGCCGTATCGGGATGAACCTGGGGGGCGCAGGTTCTCACCTAGGCGTGGGGGACGGTGAAGTCCCGCCCACCTTTCTGCCTTGACCGCCCCTCCTGCGGCAGTGACCGGTCTGCTGCCCGACCTGCCCCGCCCGGAGGCACTAGTGGCCTGGCACGCCAGGCGGGTCGGCCTCCGCGAGAGCGCATCACGGCCGGGCGTGAGCGGGAGGCGGCGAAGTGCCGCGCCCAGGAGCGGCGCCCGCCCCCGGACTGCATCGCCTGGTACGGCATTGGCACAGGCCCGCCCGATTCACACGACACTGAGAACACCGCCGCGCAGCGCTGGGCTCGCGTTGGCACAGCCGCGCTGCGCACCGCCCCTCCCGGTGGCGGGGCCCCGCGGCGAGCGGCCCGCGCCCTCATATCGAGCCTGTCCTCAGGCGACCCCCCGTGCGTAAACACCTGCACCTGCCGCTTCTTTTGCGGCGCTGGTGGCATGGTCTCCAGCGCCGCAAACGGCCAGGCGTTCGAATGGAGGGGGCGCGTCCGCCAGGGTGGGCAGTTCGCCTGGCGGACACGCGCGGTCGTCCCTGATGTCAGGTGACGTACCCGCCGTCGTGCATGGTCCTGCCCGCGCGCACGGCGCCCGTCTGGCAGAGGTGGGCGGTGACAGCTGTACTCCTGCCTGAGCCGTAACCCGCGCACCCTGAACCCGGGGAGTTGCTACTGCTCCTTGTGTACCGCCGCGCAGGGATGGTTGAGGAGCCTCGTTCTGGTCAGACTGCGGCTGGCAGGCGGCAGTCAGGGCGCGGTCGGGCCCTTGGGCGACAGGGGCGGCGTGATGGCCGGGACGGCGGTGGGCCTGGCGTTTAGCTGAGTTCAGCCCGCCGGGGTCTACCCTGAGCATCATCTGGCAGGCGGCGTAGGGCGGTACTGGCGGCTGCCGGTAGTCGCCAATCGGCACCGTGAATGCGGGTCGACGGGAGTGACGGGCCCCTTCACGCTCCGCATCCATTCCGCTACCGTCCGGCGTGAGTGTGGTCAGGCAGCGGCCAGTTCCGGACTGTGTGCCGTCTGGAGACGAGGGTGTCCTTTTCGCCGCTGACGTACCGGCCGACCGGAAGCCAGGATCATGAGGGTCTACGAGATCCTGAGCATCGCCAACGTCCGCCGTGCCGGAGGCGAGCTGCTGGTTCTCGCGAGGAGTCGCTGCGGCCCTGGTGTGCTGGGGGCCTCTTGCCGGCCGTCTGACGACCGCTGGCGTCGGGGTCCTGGAAGTCCACCCCGACCTGCCCAGGCTCTATGCCGTAGTTGGAAGCCGTAGTCTCCCGGTCGGCGTCCCGCGGCGGACTCCCGCCTGCCGCGCGGGCACAGGGCCGGGTCCGAGTGGGGCGGCGCGGAGGGGAGCCGCGCGGCCCCGCACCCTACAGCCACCGCTTCAACGGCAGCGGTGAAGGCTTCGTCGCACCGTCGACGGCCACGAATGAGAGCGTTGGTCATCAACTCAGCAGCGCTGTGCCTACCTCATGCCTTGTGCGGCAGGACGGGACTAGCAGACCGAACACCGGGCAACCGCTGGCTCGGGGGTGACCTCATCCGCCCTGCCCTGCGCGAACTCCGGACCGCCCTGCGCCTCTACCGCGACGGCACCCACGACCAGGACGTGGGACGCGAGCTGTTGCTGCAGATCGGCGAGTTGGCCCAGAACGCGGGGTGGATCGCCAGCGACGCCGGGCGGAGGCGTGGGGTTCAGTGTTGGCTGTTGAGGAAGCCGATGGTGACGGCGCCCCACCAGGCGCCTTGTGAGACGGCGGCTGTCATGGTGCTGCGGATCAGCAGGGGGCGGCTGGGTTCGCCGCTGGTGGCGGCCAGCCGGCGGTGCAGGGCGGATGCCTGGATGCCGTTGAGAGCGAGGACGAGGACCAGGACGAGCTTGACGCAGGTCAGCGGTGAGGTGAGGTCGGGTTTCAGGAAGGCACCGCTGAAGAGCAGGCCCGCGAGGCCCAGCCACACGGGCGTATGCAGGGGTGCGGTGAAGTCGAGGACCTCGCGCAGCGTCTTGCGGCCTGTGAGCCACAGGGCGCCGTAGTAGTCGATGGCGAGGACCGCGCCGAAGCCCAGGACGAGGCAGGCGAGGTGGGTAAACAGGGCCGCGGTGTGCAGGGTGGCGTCGGCTTTGAGGTGCTGGGCGATCCATATCGTCGCGGCCCAGCCCGCACAGACCGCGAGGGATGCCGCCGCCGTCTGGCACCAGCGGGGGAGCTGGAGCAGGTCCGTGTCCTGGCCGGGTCTGTGCGGGTTTGCGGTGGCGTCGGCGGCGGACATGGCTGCTCCAGGATCGTTCTGCAAGTCGGGGGCACACTCCGACGAGGGGCGGGCGAGGTAAGGCTCGCCTAAGTAGTGATGGCCGTCAAGGTGACCGTCCGCACAGTGGTCCCCTTGACCGGTGCGTCCTTTTTGTGCATCCGGAGCGGGAGGCCTTCCCTTCTCCCTGGGCACGCCTGGTCTCTCCGGGTGCGGGGCAAAACGGAGCCGGCCTCGGCTCGTAGTGGGTGCCGCCAGCGGGAAGCTGACCGTTTGAGGGGTTCGCGTCGTCATGCGAGGCCGTCCGCCGGTCCTGGACCCGTCCGGCTGCGGTCACGTAGCCGAAGGCGCGCGTCCAGCCCGCAGAGCACCCGCGCAAGCCGCGGCGGCCGAGGGCTGCGGTCGGTGCTCGCCCCCGCTGCCTGCGGAAGGTCGGCATGCTAGAGCCGCTGCGGCGACCACAGCGGTCTAGTCTCCTTGTGCGCTCACCCCTCAACCCCCACCCCCGGATTCAGGGACATGGAACACATTGCTCCGGAACCCGACGCCACAGGCTGCAACGACATCGCGACCGCACCGCTAGCCGCAGGATGGCGGCCCTTCGGCGTACGGGGACAGCCTGCCAGGGGCCGCGTACCAGTGCCTGTCCGCTGACGGCCGCCGTGGTGGTGCAGTCCAGTCCGTAACCCGCAGGACGACCGCGTCGCGCTGCTGCTCGCTTGCAACCCAGGGATACCTGAACGCTACGCCGCATCGAGCCATCAGTCCGCACCGGCGTCGACCGTTACTCCATCCCCTTTTTCTTCGGCCCACACCTGGACACGGTCGTCACTCCGATTCCGCTGCCGACCGAGCTGGCCGCACGGCGGACGGACCACCGACGGTGCCGACGGCCCGCACCTGACCGCATTCGGCGAAAGCGCACTCGAACGCTGGATGCAGGCCCACCCGCAGGTCGCCGAACGCTGGTGCGCAGATGTCCTGGAAAAACGGAAGGCCGCTCAGTAGCTGGCGTTCCTCGCACCGCACGTCACCTTAGCCCGGAGAGCAAGGCCAACGTGCAGGGCTTGCCGATAGAGAAGCAGCGGGACCTCGCATTGAGGTGGGCGTCGGGCGAGGGAATGCTCTATGGGGAGGGCACAGAGCATGGTGACGTGGCAAGGGCCGACGTGGGCACCCGCGCGAACCGGCCCGTCTCACAGCAGCGCCTCGCAGCGGCGGCAACCTGACTGCGATACCCGGAGTCCTCGGGCTCACTGATCCTACGAATGGCCAGCGTAGGCACGAGCCAAACAGGACAAGCTCAGAGCCTGTCTTTGACCCCTGTTACGACCGGGTCGGCAGGGACCCTGGGAACTTGGGGAGCTCAACCCCGGGGATGTCGGGCAGCTTGATCTCGGGCAGCTTGATCTCGGGGATCTGGGGGAGGGGTTCCGGGGGAAGTGGCTCGGCGTGGGCCGCGGTGGGGCCGAAAAGACTCAGAGCACTGGCCAGGGTGATGACGGTGATAGCAGTGCGCATACGCGTGACATACCTCCGGTAGCAGGGAAGGGGCGTCTTCAGCACACCTGCGCAGGCGCCCACGTGCATGCCCTGTTAAGCCGGTCGTGGGACGAAAGGGATGGGCCCTGCGGGCGCACGGCGGGGTAAAAAGACAGGTACTCAGGGCAGGTGCCGCTTGTCGTCGACCGGTGGCCGACCTCTGCCCTTCTCGCGACGGAACTGTCTGGATGGACCTGCATCGGAGGCCCTGAGCGATGCCCTGTCGGGTCCGTGCCGAGCCTGTGGCGCACTTCTCGGCAGTGGCGGAAGCGTAGAGCTGGGAGCGTCACCGCCTGAGCGGAGGCCTCCCCGCCGTGACCAAGTGAAGGCTTCCAGACCGGTAGTCCTATTTATGAGTTTATGTCCACCTTACGGGTAGGTGGGAGTCAACCACTCCTTCTCTGGAGGCCATCATGACGTCAACCCACCGCACGCCCATCGAGGAGCACCCCGACCTGATGGAACTGCGTGCCCGGCACGACCGCGCGGCCGCCACCCCACGTGCTCAGATGGTCGAGGCCCTGGCTCTGCTCACCGGCCTCTTCCTCGCCGCTTCCCCGTGGATCGTCGGCTTCAACGGCTTCACCACCCTCGCCGTCACCAACCTCATCGCAGGTATCGCCTACATGCTTCTCCTGGGAGGGCTGGGCAACTCCTACGAGCGCACCCATTCCATGGCCTGGGCGGCGGCCGCCATAGGAATCTGGACCTGCGTGGCCCCATGGGTCGTCGCGGGCGACGTGGCGCATACCCGCTCGATCACCAGCAACCTCATCACCGGCGCCCTCGCCACCCTCCTCGCCCTGGCCGCCGCGTCCGCCGCCCGCGACAACACCAGCCGCCGCGGTTCCGGTACACACCGCCCCATGCCCGGAGCCTGACAGGGGCCGGAAACCGGCACGTCCCGTTGCCGCCCCGGCCTGGCCTGGGGCGGCAGTCCTACGGGCCCGTGCTGCCGTCGCTCCTGGGTGGCGGTTGCTCGAGCCCTCGGACCAAACGCTGCGAAGAGGGCTCGATTATCCTCACGCCGAACAACGCATTCAGCAAAGGAACTTCGATGCCTTTGCTGAATGCCCCAGCGGCGGCACCGGGCACCCCGACGTCGACGAATAGCGTGGACGGCCTCGACCACACGATTACCTGCCGTCCGCAGCCCCCCACAGAAGCGATCCGCCGCGCGCGCCTGCCCTGGACCCTCCACCTCCACCCCAATGAAGGCGGTCCAGAAATCGTCCGGACGTTCTTCGGCGCCGTGACAGCTCGCCGATGGGCTTCCTTCGCCACTCGCACGGAGAAGGCCTCCGAGCTTGCACCGGCCTCCTAAGGGCCGACAGCCGCCGCCCCTCAGGAACGCGCGAGGTGGGGCTGGCTACCAGCTGTCGAGCTCGCTAGTCTGTTCGGCATCACGGTGAAGGGCCTCTGCGCCTTGGCCGGCAGCAGTGCGCCGCGCGGGTCGGCAGACCTTCCGGCGCAGTGAGCCCTACAACGCCCTTAACAGCCACAGCGGCAGGGCGAATCGGAGGGGTTGTTTCTTCGAGAACGGTCGCTGGACCAAGGGCAGCCAGTGGGGGATCACCGAACAGAGGTTGAGCCTCAACGACCGGGCCGACTGCATCAGCGTCGGCACCTTCGCCAGCACCGGCGCGCTGCGCCCCCGCGTCGACGCGGGAGTGTGAGAGCTGACATCCCGGCGGAGTGCGGTCGGAATCCGGCCGGTCGCCCTGGTCCTGCTGTGCGGCAAAACCCGGCGGCCTCTCCTGGGCACCGGTGCAGGTCCTCGTTGACTCGGCCGGTGCAACAGCACGAAGGCTTCGGTGGCGTCGACATTGGCCAGCTGCTGGAGCAGGGCATTGATTGCCGGATCGTCACCCGCTCGTACGGCCTCGCCGATCCGCTCGATCAGCTGGACGGCGTCCGGCAGTGTTGCTGCCGGACCGGCCGGGGCCCAGCCACGGCCATGTGGTCTGGCACCAGGGGATGCAACCTCAGGACGGCTAGTGAGGCTCACGAGTTCAACGCTCCCGCTCAGACCCAGTCACCCGGTCGCCGTTCCGCCCCGCCGCGCGCGGCATGCCGCCAGGTCCGCTTGCGGACGAGCGTGACTGCGCCCCGGGCGATGTCCTCCTCGTGTCCAGGCCTGCCAGGGTCCTGAAGCACGGACGGCACGGTCCTGCCCAAGGTGCTCAGTCCGTCCGCTCCGGCAACTGGACCGGAGGATGCCTGATCGTGCTCGTTGCCGACGTGTAACTGCTGGACGTCTTCACCTTTCACGATGGCCAGCCCTGACCATGGGCGGCGCCCCTGCGCTGGCAGCCTCTTACAAGGTTCTATACCAAGACAGCTGCAACTGCGGCGGCCACGGTGACTGCGGCGACAGCGACCATGAGGGTCCGGCCGGCGGGAAACGGCCGCAGCCCCGTGCCGCCCTCACACTCCTTCACACGGTGCTGATCACCGGACTCAGATTCCAGTCCCAGCCAGTAGGCCCCCAGCAGGGCCGCAAAAGGCACAGCGTCGTCACCACGATCATCCACGACCGGGATAACGACTGATCAAGGAATCAGCAACAGCGCCGCTCAGCCTGTGGGACCCCTAGAGGACCTTGGCTTGGGGGTCATTGCCGCTTCGCCCGGGATCTGGATCAGCGCGCGGGGCCGGGGGCCTGATGGTGGGAGGCGACCGCTGCGGACAGCGCGGTTTCGATGCTTTCCAAAGCCCGCAGGGCTTCCCCGCATTGGTGCGGGCTCAAGCCGGTGGTGGAGAGTCTTTCCAGCCGGCCCCGTAGGTCCTCAACTTCGCGGCGCAGCGCGTGGCTCGCGGGTGTGGGCTCGATGATGGCCGCCCGCTTGTCGGTCGGGCAGGGTCTTCGACGCACGAAGCCGGAGGTCTCCAGGTGGCGGACGGTGCGGGGCATGGTGGCTGCGTCGGAGTCCAGGAGGCGGACGAGATCGGCCTGGCGCTGCGGCCCGAGTTCCCATAGTTGCATCATCACCAGTTCCTGGCCCGGGTGCAGGCCGACGTGGCGCAGCAGCTGGCCGGCAAGCATGCGGTGCAGTCGGGCGACGCGGAAGATCGCGTGGCCTCGGTAGCGGCCCGCACGGCGGGCAGGAGGAGGGTGCAGGTGGTGCGGGCGGGGCAGAGCGTGGTGGCTTTACGGGCCTGTTGTTGCCTTGGGGGCTGGGGTGGGGGGCAGGGCGCCGGGGTTGAGGTGGGTGACCAGGCGGTGGAGGAGGCGGTGGACGTCAGCTTGTTCCTGGGGTTCGAGGATGGCCAGGGCCTCTTCGTTGATGTGCCGGACGACAGCGCTGGCCTGTGTGAGCAGGCGGGAGCCGTCGGGGGTGATGTGCAGGCACAGGACGCGGCGGTTGGTGGGGTGGGGTGAGCGCGTGATCAGGCCGCGTTCGGTGAGGCTGCCCACGGCGGAGCCCATGGACTGGGCGGTGATGCCTGCGTGGCGGGCGGCGTCCGCGCTGGAGATGCCGGGTTGGCTATCGGCGTGCTGGAGGGCGTTGTACTGCGCGAGGTTGAGCTCGAGTGCGCGCAGTTCCTTCTCCAGGCGGGCGCCCATGGCCTGGGCGAAGTGCCAGGCCAGGTAGCCGGTGTGGATGGGCTTGTCGTTCACGTGGCTCCCCGGCTTGTAAGGCAACTTATGTTTTACTGCTGTTGTTATCAGGCAGCTTACAACTTCTGGACGGTCCCCCCTCATGCCAGCCCCGACCCCACTCCGCCCGACCGACGTCTTGCCGGACACACACGGCGACATAACCGACCCCGCCCCGGAGCCCCATCCTCGTTCCGGTCTCAAAGGCGTGCTGCTTCCCGTCGCAGTGGTGCTCGCCATCGGGACGATCTTCGTAAGCGTGTACCTCGCCGCGTTTCACGCCCCCCGCCCGCATGACCTGCCCGTTGCGGTGGTCGGTACCACCGCCGAGGCGCACCGGCTGGAAGCCGGCCTGGAACATGCCATATCTGGCGGTTTCGACGTGCGGCCCTACGGCGACGAGGCAGCGGCCCGCGAGGCGGTCGAGCGCCGTGAGGTCTACGCCGCCTACGTTCCCGACCGCGGCGCGGGGAGGGGGAAGCTGCTGTACGCCGGCGCCAACGGCCCTTCTGTGACCGCCACCCTCACCGCCGCCTTCGCCCAAGCCGGCCCCGAGGTGGGCCCGCCCCCGGCCGCCCAGGACATCCTCGCGGTGTCCACCGGCGACACCCGTGGCCTGTCGGTCTTCTACGCCGCGTTCGGCCTGGTCCTGGCCGGCTACCTGTTCGGCATGATGACCTACCAGGCCGCACCGGCCCTGCGTTTTCGCCAGCGCATCGCCAGTCTCACCCTTTTCGGGGCCCTCGGGGGCATCATCGTTGCCCTCCTGGCCGGCGACACCGGCTTCGGCGCCCTTCCCGGCCCCTTCGCCGGCACAGCTGTGGTGACCGCCCTGATGGCCATGGCGGCGGGCGGCGCGACCATGGCCATCGTGAAATGGACCGGATCCGCCGGCGCCGCCATCGCCTCGGTCGTTCTGCTCATCCTCGGCAACGCCACCAGCGGCGGGGTCATGCCCGCCTCCTACCTGCCCGACTGGCTGCACCCGCTCTCCGGCGTGCTTCCCGTCGGCGCGGGGGTGCGCGCCCTGCAGGGGATGTCCTACTTCCACAATGACGGCCTGTGGTCCGGCCTCGCCGTCCTGGCCGCGTGGTTCCTCGCCTGCGTGGCCCTGCTCTACCTGCGCGATCTGCGGAGCGCCCGCAAGGATCGGCCGCACACCCCGTAAAGAATCCTGCCGGTCCTCCCTCGGCGGCCCCGCGATCCTGCTGATGCTCGCGGGGCTGCTCACGCTCCCGGGGCAGGATGGGAGGGCGCGGGACGGCCACCAGGACCGCTCCGGCCACGTCCACTGCCGGCGGATCGGCCTCGGAGGACTCCGGCACGAAAACGAGCGTGCCGAGGAACGCTGCCAGTGCGAGTGCGACGTTGAGCAGGAACACCGCACGCCAGGACCACAGTTGCAGAGGGCTCCTTGTGGCGAGCAGTCAAGCAGGTCGGGGCCCTACTCCTGCGGCAGGGTGAGGCACTTGACCTACGGTCTGTCGGTCAGGGGGAGAGTGCTGAGCGTGCGGCGGGGACGACTTCGTGGGCGAAGAGGGCCAGCTGGCGTTCGTGGTCCTCGCTGGGCCAGTACACGAAGCCGTTCATCCCCCGCTGTGTGGCCAGGGAGATGGTCTGGTCGATCCACTGGCCTGCGGGGCCGTGGAAGTCGCCGCGCTTGGTGGGAGTGATCAGGCCGCCGAGATTGTAGACCTTGCGGATGTGGCCGGGGTCGCGTCCGGCGCCGTGGGCGGCGTCGTCGATTCTGGCGGTCGCGTCCGCAGGGGCTTCCAGGCCCAGGTAGGCCAGGGAAGGCAGCCAGCCCTCGGCCTTGGCGCCGGTCAGTGCCAGCATGCGAGGGCCGTAGGAGCCCAGCCAGATATCCAGCGTCGGCGACGGCGTGGGGCCCGGGTGCACTCCCGCGACGCGGTAATGGGCGCCGCCCGCTCTGGCCGACCGCTGCCCGCTCCACATCGCACGGATGACATCGATGGCCTCCGCGAGAGCGTCGACGGCCTCCCTCTTGCCCCGACGGGGTCCGCCCATTGCCTCGATCGCCTCCCAGAAGGCCCCTGCCCCCAGTCCCAGCCGCAGGCGGCCCCCGGAGAGGACGTCGAAACTCGCGGCAGCCTTGGCCAGCATCGCTGGCGGCCGCAGCGGCAGATTCGCCACCGTGGGGACGAGTGTCACCCGCTCGGTGGCCGCCGCGAGGACATAAGGGTCCAGTTGTCGTAGTGGGCGCTCTGGTACGGATGGTCCTGGACGGTGATCAGGTCCAGGCCGTCACGCTCCGCTTGCGTCGCCAGCCGAAGCGGCCGGCCCGCCTCGGCCCACAAGGGGTCGACGTTGGCGCCGAACAAGACAGGCAGTGCCATCGGGTTGCACCCTTCCTCTGCATCCCAGCCCGGCACGCCCGGCAGGGACTTTCCATGGGTCGGCACAGCACATGAGGAGCCGCAGGGACTCCGCCGCGTATTTGACACGTCAGACGGCGAGGGTGGGGTAGTCGGTGTAGCCGCGCTCGTCGCCGCCGTAGAAGGTGGCGGGGTCGGGGGTGTTGTAGGGGCCGCTCACGGCGAGGCGGGCCGGCAGGTCGGGGTTGGCCAGGAACAGCGCGCCGAAGGCGATCATGTCTGCCGTGCCGTCCTCGATCAGTTCCAGCGCGTTGGGGCCGGTGGTGTCGGGATGGGTGAAAGGGTTGAGGATGAAGGCGGCCTGCCATTCCTTGCGCAGCTGGAGCGTGAGGTCGCGGTGTGGGCCTTCGAGCATGTGCAGGTAGGCCAGGTCCAGCGGGGCCAGCTGCTTGACCAGCGCCGCGTAGGTCACGGCGAAGTTGTCCTCGGCGATGTCGTTGTAGGGGTTGCCGGGCGAGACGCGGAAGCCGACCCTTCCGCCTCCGATCGCCTCGGCCACGGCGGCGGCGACCTCGACTGCGAAACGGATGCGGCCCTCGACGGAGCCGCCCCAGCCATCGGCACGCTGGTTGGTGTTGGGGGCGAGGAACTGGTGGATCAGGTATCCGTTCGCACCGTGGATCTCCACTCCGTCGAAGCCCGCAGCTATCGCATTGCGTGCCGCGGCTGCGAAGTCGGCGATGGTTGCGCTGATCTCTGCCTCGCTGAGTTCCTTGGGTGTGACGAAGTCCTTGGGGCCCTCGTGGGTGAACACCTGCCCCTTGGCTGCCACCGGCGAAGGCGCCACGGGGTGCAGTCCGCCGGGCAGCAGGGCGGGGTGGCTGATGCGGCCGGTGTGCATCAGCTGGGCGAAGATCACGCCGTCCTCACGGTGGACTGCTTCGGTCACCTTGCGCCAGGCCGCCACCTGCTCCTCGGAGTGCAGGCCCGGAGTGTCGGGGTAGCCCTGACCGACCGCGGAGGGCTGGGTGCCCTCGGTGATGATCAGCCCGGCGGCCGCGCGCTGCGCGTAGTAGGTCGCCATCGCGGGCGTCGCGCTCGCACCGGGGCCGTAGGCCCGGCTGCGGGTCATCGGCGCCATGGCGACCCGGTTGGCCAGTCGCACGGATCCCAGGTCGATCGGGTCGAATGCAGTAGTCATGTCGTTCCTTCACCAGCGGGGGCGCCCGGGCCGTTCCACGGTCCCCGACGCGTTTACTGTCCGAACAACTAAAGCATGGAGGAGCGGATTCCCTGAGGTTGTAGTGACCCGCATCACAGTGTAAATCTACAGGTGAAGCAAGGTTTCGAAGAAGGCTGGGCTCTGTCATGGCAGACTGGGCCTGTCACTGCTCGGGCAAGTTTCTTTGGGAAGAGTGCGTAGTCATGACACATCCGCCTTCGGGTGAGGCCGACGCCCGGGCGGCAGGTGCGGCGGCGGTGAGCGCGGCGACCGTGCCGGTGCCGGCATCCGCCCACGCGGGCCCGATCAGCCACGCCGTCTTCCGCGTGGCCCGCCTGCACCGCATGATCGCCGGGCAGCTTCTGCGCCGCGTCGGGCTGTATCCGGGCCAGGAACTGGTGATGATGCAGCTGTGGGAACTCGGCCCCCAGCGCCAGGCCGACCTCGTACGTCTGATCGACTCCGACGCCGCCACCATGACCCGCACCGTCCAGCGCCTTGAGAATGCTGGCTTTGTACGCCGCAGCCCCTCGCCCACCGACAAGCGAGCCGTCATCGTCGAACCCACCCCTGCCAGCCTCGCCCTGCGCCGGGAAGTCGAACGGACCTGGTCGGAACTCGAAGCCGCCGCTACCGGCGACCTCAGCGCCGACGAGCGCACTGCAACCCTGGAGGTGCTGCAGCGACTGGAGCACAACCTGGCCCTGAGCGCGGCCGCGCTGGAGGAGTAGACAGCGCACGGACAACTGCCGACTTCAGGCCGCACGCCAACGGCTACGGACAAGCGACCAGGCCCAAAGCAGGCACGAGTGTGCCGATGGGGCAACAGGTGGCGGTGCTGCCGGACTAGGACGGCATACGCGTGATCGTGTGCACGGGAGAGTTTGACCAGGACACCCTGCCTGGACTCGACTCGCCAGGCGCCCGCGTGATCCTGACCGCCGCACCCACGCTGGCCGATGCCGCCAAGAGTCGGCCAGGAAGCGGGGGGGGGGCGACCCGCCGGCCGCCTCCTCTGGGCGGGGACCGAGACGAGGGGCCATAGGTACGCCGATCGGATCGACAAGGACAAGGAACAGCGGCAGTCTGCGGTCGCCGACCCGAACCCGGCGACGCCGATGCGGGAGACCGGTAGCGGGGTCGCGGAGGGCATCGAGAAGGGGTTGGGTAAAGGAGGTGCCGCGGTGGTCGATGTCAGTGCCGGGGCCCAGCCCGTACCGATGTTCCCGAGGTCGAGCCAGGCCCAAGGCGGGCGGCACCCCGCCCTTCCGGCCTGTGTCTTGATTGCGTGCGAGGGCGTTGCTGGCGTGGTGTGGATCGGGTCGGGGAGCCTGAGGTTGTGCACACGGAGCTCTCGGGTGCGTACTCGCTGGAGAGTTCGTGGCATGAGTCGCCAGGTGGATGCTGGTGCGGATCTGGGGTCGGCGGCGTCGCGCTGGGAGAGGCTGCGGTTGGTGATGACGGGCTTGGCCGTGGGAGCGATCGTGGCGGCAGTGGCCTCACACCATGGGGAAGATTGACCTGCGCACTGCGGGGCTGAGCTACCAGGCGGGGGTGGGGCGCGAGGCGGTGTTCCGTCACCGGCCACACACCAGTCGCCCGCCCCGCGCCCGGGTCGCCCTATTGACCACTGCGACCATCGCGGCTTGGCCTGTCAGGTGCTACAGCTTTTGCGCGCGATGGATGATCACGGGGCCGGCGCCGCGCGTGGGCTTTTGGTCAGTTCTGGACCTGGGCGGGGTCCATCCACATGTACTCCCAGGTGTGGCCGTCCAGGTCGTCGAAGGCGCGGCCGTACATCGTGCCGTAGTCCTGGACCTTGCCGGGCGTGGCGCCGGCGGCGATCGCCTTGTCGAGGATCTCGTCGACCTTCTCGCGGCTTTCGGCGCTGAGGCACAGCATCGTCTCGCTGGTCTTGGCGGAGTCCGCGATCTCCTTCTGCGTGAACTGGGCGTAGTGCTGCTTGCTCAGCATCATCACGGTGATGGTGTCGCTGATGACCACGCACGCGCTCTCGTCGCCGGAGAACTGCGGATTGAGGCTGTAGCCGAGACTGGTGAAGAATTTCTTCGACGCCGCGACGTCGTTCACGGCGAGGTTCACGAAGATCATCTGCTGGTACATGGGCGTCTCTCCCGGTGAGTTGAGTGCAGCGCGTCCGTCGTACGCGTGTGCCGTACGGAGGGTTAGACGGCGGCCCGGCACCGAACTCATCGCTCCTCGGGCCTTTTCTCGCACATTTTTTCAACGGGCGAGCGGGAGCGTCGCCGGCTTCGCGACGCCCAGGTCAGCGGGGTCAAGACAGCCGTCAGCGCGCCTGCCCCCAGCGCCGCCGAGCCGCGCAACACGGTCGCGGGCGCCCCCGACCACAGCGGCGCCGCCGTGGTGTCGGCGCGGGACTGCCGGGCTTCGACGGCCGCCGTGAGAAGGGTCAGCACGGCACAGCCTGCCACGAGCAACTCGCCGAGACCGGCGAGCGGACCGATGCCGGGACGCGGCCCCGCGTACAGCAAAGCAGAGGTGTACGCGCCTGACGTCACCGCGCACAGAACTGTGTGAGCGCACACGGCGGCATAGGCTGGCTTGATCTCACCAACGGGACAGTAAGCGCCTGCCGACCACAAGCGCCATCTCATCGTTCCACCCGTGAGCAGGTGCGCCAGGACCGGGTTGGCCGCGACGAGCCCCACGGCCTGGCAGGCGCCCCCGGCCGATCTCCGCGGCCGTGACCAGACGCCAGCGCGCGGCGGTTGGCCTGCCTCGCCAGTTTGACCGTCAGCGCGATCAGCCGGGGCAGCCGCACGATCATGGCCGGCAGATTCAGCTCCAGGAACGCCTGGTCATGCTTGTTCCAGCCCAGGTCATAGCGCAGCGACCCGCCGAACAGGGTCTCTTCGGAGGCAGGTACCGGTGGAGCGAGTCGGCGGCTTGGGGCTTGCGGGGGAGTCCACGGGCGGACACCTCCCGCCGGCGTGGTGTTGGGTGGCAGTTCTTCCAGGTAGACCCGCGCCACAGCGGCATCGGCGGCTGCGCGGACGGCCGCCACCAGCCGCCGCGCGTTCGTCGCTCCCGCTGCCTCGGCCGGATTCCACCAGTCCCAGCCAAGCAATTTCCGCTCGGGCACGGTCAAGTGGACCCCGGCCCTCACAACGGGCCTGGAGACCTCGGCGGCCAACCTGCCGGTGTCGCTGGCGACGACGACAGGTGCGGGCGTGCTCAAGTAGCAACCGAGACACGCGAGGGCCGGGAGACCACAAGCCCCCGGCCCTCGCGTATGCGTGCCGCGCGGTTCGCCGCGCCACGGACTGTGAGGGGGCGCCTACGGCCGCAGCTGGGCCGCGAGTGTCTCGGCGACCTTCCTGAGCGACTCGCCGGCCAGGGCCGGGTCCGCCTTGGTGACGGGCCATCCCTGGGAGACCACGAGCGCCAGGTCGCCCTTGCCCGCCACCGCCACCCGTGCGACGGCGACCGCGCCCCGGCCCGGGGTGACTCTGGTCTGGCCGATCGCGGGCTTGTCCTTGGAGAACGCCATCACCTCGTCGGAGCGCAGGGCGCCGAGGCGGGCGATCTGCGGCAGCGCCAGGTTCACCGCCACACCGCCC
Organism: Streptomyces sp. NPDC043908; assembly: GCF_056435525.1. Taxonomy (NCBI): domain Bacteria; kingdom Bacillati; phylum Actinomycetota; class Actinomycetes; order Kitasatosporales; family Streptomycetaceae; genus Streptomyces; species Streptomyces sp. NPDC043908. The sequence continues at coordinate 86,735 of NZ_JBWKEI010000017.1, forward strand.
ATGGACGTGGCCACGAGCTCGATCTCCAGCGGGGCTTGCGAAGCCGTGAAGCTGCAGACGACGGACGCGTGCGGCGGGACGGCGGGGTTGGAGGGGAGCCCGAACGGCGGCGTGGGCTGGCCGCTGGGCCAGGCCTCAGCCGGGCGGCCCGGGTCGACGGTCCCCTGCGCCGCGGGGTGGCCGCCGGACGCCGCCGGGGTGACGGTCCGTTGGGCACCGGCCGCCTTCAGCGCCGCCGCCGGGTCGAGGCCGAACGGGCAGGCCGACGTACCCGTCAGCTGCTTCGCCGTCGAGGCGACCCGGCCATAGGACAGCCTCTCACCGCCCGAGGCTGCCGCGCCGGAACTCCCGGACGAGGAGCAGGCGCTCCCGGCAAGGGCGATCCCGGCCGCGCCGGCCAGGGCGAGGATGCGGCGGTGCCTGGCTGCTGTGCGATCAGCTGTCATCCGGTCAGCCTAACCCTGCAACCGCATCCGACGTGGCGGAGGTGACCCGGAGGCGGCCAACTCACGGTAGCCGCAGCGGCCTTGGCGCGAAGGTGCGTCGGCCGAACCGTCCCGTGGCCGGACGACGACGAGGGCGGCTGGCGGCCTGCCGCCCCGGCCCACACCGACCAGGAGCCGACGGTCGCCGTCGATAATGAAGCAAGGCGGGTGAATTCATCCCGCGATGAGGCAGCTTTACCGGGTGTGACATGCCGTAAGTAGGTAAGGAGGGGGGAACGAGAGGAAGACTGGAGTGCGGTCTTCGGCTGACCAGCGACAGAGGAGGTCCCCGTGTTCGAGGTGGAGGACATCAGGGAGTGGCGCGGCCATGATGTGGTCGACCACGAGAGGCACAAGATCGGCGTTCTGGAGGCGGTCTACGTCGACACCGCCACGGACGAGCCGGCGTTCGCGACGGTCACGGTCGGTCTGCCCACCCGGCACCGGCTGGTGTTCGTCCCCTTGACCGGCGCGACCGTCGGTCCGGGGTATCTGAAGGTTGTCTACGGCAAGAAGCAGGTCAAGGACGCGCCGTCGATCGACACGGACGGCGAACTGCTCGCGGAGGCCGAGAAGGCCGTCTTCGCGCACTACGAGCTGGCCTACCGAACGGGTGCGAGCGGCGAACGCCGTCTCGCCCGCCGCTGATCCTTACCAACTTCCCCACCACGAGGTGACAAGCATGGCTCTCTTTCTCCTGCTGGTCATTGTGGCCATCGTGCTCGGCATTGTCGGTGTGGTGGCGAAGGGCCTGTTCTATCTGCTGGTTATCGGCGTACTGGTGCTGGTCGCCGACCTCGTGCTCCTCGGCCTGCGCCTGGGCCGCCGCCGCAGGCACCTTCCCCGGTGACCCGGTTACCCGGAGCAGACACCCGCCGTGGCTGCCCGAGCTCCGCTGATGAGGGTCGCTGTCTGCTCGCGTCAGCGCTGCGGAATGGCCGGTCCTGCCCCTGAGGGTGCGGAGGCGTCGGCGAGGTCGGCGCCGTTGTCGGCGTCCCGCTGGGATTGGCCGACGCCGTGCCAGTCCAGACACATGACGGTCGCGTCGTCCTGGAGGTGGCCCTCGCTGGCGTCGACGATCGCCGCGATGAGGGTGCGGGCGGCCTCGCGGGGATGCAGCGCGCGGGTGCGCACGATCAGATCCGACAGGTCGAGGCTGTTGGCGTTGCGCTCCAGCATGCCGTCCGCCACCATCACCAGCCGGTCGCCCGGCCGCAGGTCCAGGGACTGGACCTGATAGCCGTGAGGGGCGCTGAAGCCGAACGGCATATCGACCTTCGGAGCGACGAACGCGTCCGGGTGTTCAGGCGTTCAGCGAGGCTGTCTCATATGCCGATGATCAGGCGGCTGACGACCCGGGCCTTCGCCGGTACGGCCGAGGAGGTGGCGCAGGTACCGCCCTCGTGCTCCCACGTCTCGTTCGGGTCGGCCGGCCGGTGGGCCGTGGAGACAGCGTATCCGGCCCGGTCCGCGGCGAGGAGCAGGCTCGCGGTCAGCGCGGGACCGTCGTAGTCGGACGCGGCCGCCATCAGACGGGCCGCCGACTCCGCATCGGTCTCGGGCGGTATGACCAGCAGATCCCAGCGCCCGGTGCCGTAGGAGAGCAGCAGCAGTTTGTGCGGGTCCATCTCGGGCGTGAACCAACCGGTCTTCACCACGTGGCCGTTGACGGGCACTTTGTGCGGGATGATCGGCCAGTGCTCGGGGTTGACGGCGATACGGGTGATGCGGCCCCAGACGGTGTCCAACACATCGGTCAGCGCGGGCAGTTCGCGCAGCAGGTCACGTGAGCGGGGCCACCAGGCACCGTCGAGGAGTCCACGGGAGGGACCGTCCGGCTTCAGGGTGAGACGGGCGGGAGGGGCTGCGACGGGTGTGGGCCGCGGCAGAGTGGCTTGGAAGGTCGCGGTCATGATGCGGACCCGTCTCCGGGCCGTCCTTGTGAGTAACGGCCCGGGTTTCATCGCTCACCGGGGACGACCCGGCGGGGAAGCCGGTGTGCGAGATGCCCTCGGTCTGTCCAGTCTACTCCCGTGCCCCTTGCCGCGGGGGCCATCGCACCACGGAAGGAACGCGGGAGCGGCCGTTTCGGGCAGCCACAGGAGTACGCTGACAACTCGAGGGTGCGCCGTACGCCGGTGTTGGGGCCGGTGGTCTCGTCCTTGCTGCGGCCCTTGGGAACGGGGACGCGACCGCATCCCGCGATGGGCTCCTCACGCGTCATCGGTACGCTCGGCTCCAGGGGGCGCGCGATGATCGTCCGCCCCGGGCGGGACCGCGCAGCGGTCCACCGCCCACGCTCCACGTCCTGTCCAGTTTCCTCCATCCGCTCTCCGTGCGACTCGCATCCGCTCCCGGCGATGCCGTCCGCACGCACGTCGAAAACTCGCAGCCCAAGACCCCGGCCGCACTGTCGTCACCGAGGTCAAGGACCGCGTATGTCTCTTCAGCTCTCCCCTCACGTCTCCCGCTCCGCTTCCGCCGTCCCGCCGGACGGCACCCGGCCGCTCCCGGAGTACAACGGAAATGCGGCCTTTCCGCGTGAAGGAACGGCCGGCGAGCGCACCGGCAGCGAGCGGTTGTCCCTGGCCATCACAACGTTGATCGTCTTCCTCCCGTTCCTGGCACTCGGTCTGGCCTTCTGGTTGCTGTGGGGGCGCCTGATCCATCCCGCGGATGTCCTGCTCGCCGCGGTGCTCTATGTCGTCACGGCCCTCGGCGTCACGGTCGGCTTTCACCGTGGCCTGACCCACAACAGCTACCGGGCCGTCCGGCTGCTGCGCACCGTGCTCGCGGTGGCCGGGTCGATGAGCTTCCAGGACGACGTGATCGGCTGGGTCGCCACCCACCGCCGCCATCACGCTTTCACCGACCGGCCGGGCGATCCGCACTCCCCGTACCGCTACGGCACGTCTGTGTCGGGACAGCTGCGCGGACTGGTGGATGCTCATGTCGGCTGGCTGTTCCGCAACGACTCCACGTCCGCTGCGCGTTACGCTCCCGATCTGCTGGCCGACCGTGACATCCGGACCGTTTCCCGCGCCTTCCCGGCCCTGTGTGGACTCAGCGCCCGTTCCGTACCCGCCGCCACGACCGCGCCACCAACCTCTGGCTCCTGGCGCTGCTCTCGTTCGGCGAGAGCTGGCACAACCTGCACCACGCCGATCCCACCTGCGCCCGGCACGGCGTCGACCGTGGACAGCTGGACCCGTCCGCCGCCGTGATCCGTCTCTTCGAACGTCTCGGCTGGGTCGGGGACGTGCGCTGGCCTCGTCCGGACCGTATCGCCGCCCGCCGCAGGTGAATCCGAGCGACCCGGTCCCGTACAGGAGTTGCCATGACCCTCGCCCCGCCTCCGCCCCCGCCCGTGCCGCCGCCGGTACCTCCGCCCCCGTCGCCTCCGCTCGCCCCGTCATTCGCCGTCCGCCTGCGCCTGGTGTCCCAGCCGGAAAAAGCCCACGTGCCCCGGCGTATCGACGGTGCCTGGTGGCCCCGCTCGTCCGATCTGGTGGCCGAGCTGCCCAGGCTGCTGAGTGCACTGCCGCACGCATGGGGACAGGTCACCAGCGCGCTCGTGGACGCGGCCGTGTGGTCCCCGTTCCCGGGTCGGTTGCTCGTCGCCAACCAGGCGGTACGCCTGCGCCGGACAACCACCCAGCGGTCCCCGTCCACCATCTGCCTGCTGGCGCCCGGCCGCGGGCGGTGGGACCTGCTGGTGGTGCCGCCCACGGCCACAGATGCGGAGGCCGGGCGGATCATGGAGATTGTGGCCAGCACTTTTAAGAACAGCGAGGACAGCAGGGACAACAACGAAAGCGCGGATTCGGGAGGCGCAGCCAGTCCGCCGGGGGTGGCCTTCGGACGACGCCCGGACCCCGCCCCCTGACCACGGAAACCAGGAAACTTCAGGAGACTCCTGGAAGTTTGCTCACCGGACTCGTCCGGGGCAGGCGTCATGGGACCGGCTCTGGGCCTGCAGGTGACGGCCTGCCGCCCGCTGACCGAACGAAGTGAGCGCGAGGGGGAGCCTGTTGGTGTCGATGCGACGCGGGCACTCGCCGGGACGTCCGGTGGCAGCGCCCGAAGGCATCCGTGGCCCTGTCGCAGGAGTGCCAGAACCCTCCGGAATTACGGGATCACGAGAAACCGATGTCCACGTAGGCAACGCCGGACCTCCAGATCGCGGAGAGAGTTACTGCTTTCCGCGGGGTCCGGGCGAAGTGGGAAGGTCATGTCTCGCCCCGTGGGTCCGGAGTGGCATGGCCCTGCACCGTGCTGCCACTCAACGCCTGCCGGCGTCTGTTGTCAACGTCCTCCACAGGCACACGGGTTCGGGGTGCGGTCGGGCCCGCACGGGACCGTGTGGATCGGCGGTCCGTGGCGAGGTATACGCGGTCGGTGCATAGGGCTACGCTATGGATGAGGCCCCGGTCCCTGGCAGCGATGTCCCATTCCGCTCTGGGAGGCCCGCGTGTTCGTGCTGGTGTTCATTCTCCTCGTAACCCTCTTCGGCCTCGGCTTCCTCAACGCCTTGTGGTGGTGGGCCGCGGCCGCGTTGGTCTTCGCCCTCGTCCACTACGGCCGAGGCGGCACCGGGGGCTGGCTGCGCGGGAACGACGCGGGGTACGGGGAGTATCGGGACTACCGGGATCGGCAGGACCGGTGGGACCGCCGCTACCGTCATCAGCGCCGGGGGCGATGGATGCGCCAGGACCGCCGGGATCATGAACATCGCAGGTGACCCGCGCAGTTGCCTGTCCAGGCACCCCGGAGCGGCACAAGCCGAGCCGGGGCGGAGGATCTCGGTGAGAGAGGCTTGCCATGCAGCGGACGACCACGATCCAAAAGGAGCGGTGGAATCTGAGGGTCCAAGCCGCGTGGGGCGGCGTGTCCCCCGCGCCGGACGTTGCCGCGTTGCGAAACGAGATCGACCAGCTGCGCCGGATGATGGCCGGCCGCGCAGTCGTCGACCAGGCATGCGGCATGGTGATGGTGCTGACCCCGTGTCGTCGGGCGGCAGCACGGGGAATGCTGGTGGATGTCGCACGGCGATGCGATCTCAGGCTGCGAGAGGTGGCTACCGCCCTGGTCGCCACTACGGAGGGGGAGCCGCTTCCCGGGCAGATGCAGTGCGCCTTGCGCCGCGCGCTGCGGCGCCTCCATGCGGCGGCCCGGCGTTGAGCGTCGCGCAGAACCCACTGCGTTGTGAGGTAGACGCCATGCATCGAGCGATCACATCCTGCGAGGAGCCGAGACTCTTGGCGGCTGAGGATTCAGCAAGAAATGTGGATCTTGTGTCCGAAATCCTCGAACTACGTTCGGAAAACGTCGAGTTGAGCAGGGCACTGTCGAGCCGAGCGGTGATCGACCAGGCGCTTGGCATGGTAATGGCCCTGGGACCGTGCTCCAGCGCGCGGGCCTGGGGCCTGCTGGTGGAGGTGTCGCAGCACTGCAACGTCAAGCTCCGGGACGTGGCTGCGGCCCTGGTCGCCACTACGGAGGACGAGCCGCTTCCCGGGCAGATACGAGGGGAGCTGCGCCGCGCGCTGAGGCGACTCAAAGACCGCCGATGAGGGCGTGTGCGTGCTGAGGCCGGCACCAGGAGCGGTGTTCCCCGCTCGCCGGTGCCGCTGACGGCTCGGATCACCGCCCCGCAGGCAGGTAGACGGTGAGGGCCCGGGCCCTCTTGTCGAGGATGAGGGTGTCGGAGGCGGCGCTGACCTCTCCGTCGCGGGTGTAGTCGCCCGCCATTCCCGCGCAGTCGATCCGCAGGCGGACGGCGGTGGTCTCCTGGTAGACGCGGGAGCGGGCCAGGGTGCCGCTGAGGAAGGCGACGACGAGACGGGTACGGGCGAAGGGCTGCTTGCCGTCGACGATGCGCACGTCGAGGAGACCGTCGTCGAGGCTCGGGCGGCAGGAGGGGGCGAAACCGGGGGGATCGTAGCGGCTGTTACCGACGAAGAGCAGCCACAGCCGTCGGGGCTGCCCGTCGAGGGCGACATCGATGGGGGTGCCGTCGGCGAGGACCCGGAGCAGACCGAGGGCCAGGGCGGGCCATTTGCCCAGCGAGGTCTCGCGGGCTTCGCGGGCCCGGACGAGTTCGGGATAGACGCCGATACTGAAGGTGTTGAGGAAGTACGTACAGTCGCCGTCGCCGTTGACGCGACCGAGGTCGACGGTTCCGCCCCGACCCGCTTCCACGGCCTCCGCGGTGTCCTTCACGGTCGGCAGTCCGAGGTCGGCGGCGAAGTGGTTGAGAGTGCCGCCGGGGAACACCGCGAGCGGCACATGGCTCTCAACGGCCAGCGCGGCCGCCGCGTTGACGGTGCCGTCACCGCCCACGACTCCGAGTGCGCCGCCACGCGCCCATACGTATGCGGCGGCTTCCTGGAGCACGGTGTGCAGATCCTCGCCCGCCTCGCACAGCCGTAGGTCTGCCTTCGGCAGGAGGGCGCGCAGCTCGACTTGGGCGGCGGTTTCGCTGCCCGCGTCGGTGTTGACGACCACCACCAGCCCCTCGCCGGACGGAAGAGCGGGAACCGGGAGCCTGGGCCGGGCGCTGTCGGCGGGCTCGTCGTGGCGCCGCGGCCACCAGTGACAGGTCGCAGCCGCCACCCCCGCCCCGAGCGCGATGTCGCCCAGGACGCGGGTGGGCGAGTGCGTGCCCGAGAGAGCGCGGGCGAGGGCGACACCGGCTACGGCGGGGACAAGGACGACCCCCAGCGCGGGAGCCTCCAGGGTGACGGCCGTCGCGAAGGCGGCAGCACCGGCCGTGCGGTGGGACGGCGACGTCCCGCTCGGTGGAGGCCGCAGCGGTCGGCGGCGATCGAGGGCCTTGGTGGCGACCTGGATGGCGGCAGAAGTGAGGACGAGCGAGCCGGTGCCGCGCAAGGCGGACCGGCGAGCGCTGCGGCCGCGGGTCCGGCCCTTCGCGGCCGCGAGGGACCTCGTGGGTGCACCGGGTGGCGGTTGATGGGTTCGCATGGCGGCCGAGTACCCCTGCCGGTGGTGAACAGGCCGGTGCCCGCCCGGCGCTTCCGGTCTTCGCGCGGGGGTACTCGGGGGCAGGGTCGCGCACCGCGCGCACCACGCCGTGGGGAGGGTCTTGTGACGTCGTCTCAAGCACGGGAAGGGGGCCGGAAGGGCGCTGCACCGCTTCTACCGCCCCGGAGCCGCCTACGAGGCGCAGGGCTTTCAGCGCCGCCAGGCGCATCTCCAGCTCGTCGAGCACGATCGCGGCCAGGTCCGCGAGGGTGGCGGTGTCGGTCTCGGTGATCCGGCGGGGCTTGAAAGAGCTGCCGCTTCTTCCTGCGGCATAGGACACTGACGGTGTTTCAGCGCGAACCCGAGGGTGTGTTCCCTTGATTCTGGGGGAACGGACCAGTGGGTTCGTGGTCAGCTCACGCGGTGGCTTCGGCGGTTTGCTCACAGGTTCACCCGCCAGGCGATCACCTTGACGGCGACAGTGTGCACGTGAGGGGGCGAGAGTCATGTACCGGGTACGGGCAGCTCGCCGGCCGTGTCCCGGTCGTAGTCCATGCGGGCTGTCTGGACTTCCTCGATATGGCACTCGGCCCACGCCTTGATCGAGGCCATCACCGGCAGCAGGCTGCGACCGAGAGGGGTGAGCTGGTAGTCCACCCGGACCGGCACCGATGGGGTGACCGTGCGGGTGAGCAGGCCGTCACGTTCCAAGGCGCGCAGCGTCTGGGTGAGCATCTTCTGGCTCACCCCGGCGATGATCCGGTTCAGGTCGCGGTACCGCAGTGGCCCGTCTGCCAGCGCGTTGAGCGCCAGGCTCACCCATTTGTTGCTGATCCGGTCCAGCAGTTGTCGGGCCGGGCAGGTGGCGAGGTAGGCGTCGTAGGCGGCGCGCTCGTCGGCGCGGCGCTGGGCGGCGGTGCGGGTGGCCATGGCACTCCCGGGTCAGGTACGCACCCTCAAGTGCGTACTTCCCCATGGAGAGTAACACTCCGTAGGTTTGTGTACATGAAAGCTGTGATCGTTCGTTCCTTCGGTGGCCCGGAAGTCCTTGAGGTGGCGGAGGTCCCGACACCTGAACCTGGTCCCGGCCAGGTCCGCATCCGGGTCGCCGCCGCGGCCGTCAACCCCGTGGATGTCCAGACCCGCACCGGCGCGCTCACCGCGGGCGGCCTGCTCCCAAAACGGGAGGTCATCGGCATCGGTTGGGACGTCGCCGGCGTCATCGACGAGGTCGGGTCCCAGGTGGCCGGCTTCCGGCGCGGCGACACGGTCATCGGGCTGTCCGACCGGCTGGCGCTGCCGCTCAAGACGCAGGCCGAGCACGTGGTACTGGACGCGGACGCGGTCGCTGCGGTGTCGGCCGACACCGACCTGGTGGCCGCGGCGACCCTGCCGCTGGGTGGGCTCACCGCCGCGCAGGCACTCGACATCGCCGCGGCCAAGCCCGGCGATACGCTGCTGGTCACCGGAGCGGCCGGAGCGGTGGGCGGCTACACGGTTCAGCTCGCAGCGCTGGCCGGTGTGCGGGTGGTTGCCGTCGCGGGCGCCGACGACGAGGAACTGGTGCGCGGTCTCGGCGCGGAGTTCTTCGTGCCGCGGAGCGCGGACCTGCCCGCTGCGGTGCGCGACCTGGTGCCCGGCGGCGTGCACACCGCAGTCGACGCGGCATCGGTGGGCATGCTCGCACTGGACGGGGTGCGCAGCGGGGGTTCGCTGGTCAGCGTGCTGGGCAACGCGCCGATGCCGCTACGCGGCATCCGAGTGAGTAACGTGTGGATCCGCGCGGACGGTCCCCGGCTCACTGAGTTGGCCGCCGTCGGGCTGCGCTGCAGGGTCGCCGACGTCCTGCCGCTGGACGAGGTCGCCGAGGCGCACCGTAGGCTGGAGGCGGGTGGGCTGCGCGGTCGGCTGGTGCTGGTGCCCTGATTCTGGAAGACAGACCGTGGAACCCGTGTGTCCACGGTCAACGCGCTGGACCAGCACGCGTTGTGCACCCATCCCGCGTCGGTCCTCACCCGGTACCAGGCTCTTGAGTGCCCCTCGGCGCGTACTCCGTCGTGCGGCTCCAGCAGGCCGAAGCTCGCATAACGTGTCCCGGGGCCGGACCGCAGATGTATCGCTCCGGTGGGGTAGTAGCCACACGGGTTGCCGCCGAGGGTCAGTGCTGCGGCCGTGGGAACGGCGCCGGCGGTGAGGCCAGGCAAGAGGGGTGACGAGGGGGCCGATGAGGAGGCTGGTGGAGCCGAGCACGGTGGAGGCGCCTCGGGGCGTGGCTGGTGCGTTGGCCTGCCGGGGTGGTGCGCGGGCTGTATGCCTGGTGCGTCGGGAGGCCGGTGGTCCGGGCCTGCTGTGCTGGCGGGCCCGGCGGGGGAGGGGGGCTCAGTGCGGGCGGTTGACCCGCTGTTCGATGTCGAGGGTGAGGCGGAGCGCGTCGAGTGGGGTGCCGGGTCCGATCTGGTTCTCGGTCTCGTCGCGCAGTACGGCCATGACGTGTTCGATCATGGCGGTGTACTGGTCGGCCGGTTGCAGGCCGAGTTCGCGTGGTCCCTCGGCGGGTTTTCAACCGGGACGTCCTCTCAGGGCCACTTTGATCGGGCAGGCGTAGCGCACCGCGCCCCACTCCGGGCTTCTCCTCAGCCGTGGGGACGGCGGCAGCCGACTGCCTTCGAGTTGCCGCTTGAGAGCGCGGGGCCGGACGTTCAGCACGGCCGCGAGCGCAGCGAAGTTGCCGCCGAACTGGACGAAGAGGAAGCCTGCCTGCGCGCTTGGGTGCCCACGGGCATCACCCGGCCGCAGGCGTACGCCGTCACCCCCCGCCGTCCCGTACCACCACGCTCCCGCCCCACCCCCGGCGAGCCCGACCGCCGGCTCGTCCCCTTTCCCGCGGCCTCCGTCCGTGGCCGGGATGCGGCTGTTTCTGCTCCGGATGCACGTGTGTTCCGGCCAAACGCGGGGTCCGGCACATGTCGTCGGTGACCGCGGGGCTGGACGTGGCCACACTGGTTGCGGAGAGGCAGCAACCCCACCCGGCCCAGGAGAGATCACGATGCGAGTCGCTCGTACGGTCGCAGTGCTGACAGCCACCACCGCCGCGCTCGGGCTGAGCCTGGCGACCGCCGGCTCCGCCTCGGCTGCCGCCGGCAGTTGGAAGGCGTACGGCAACACGAACCCGATCACCTCCAGCTCCGCCACGTGGGGCTGCCACGGGAGCGTGACGATCGCGAGCAGCGTGCTCGCGCAGGTCTGCGCGATCAGGTCGGCGGGCGGAGGCGCAGTGCAGGCGGCGGTGATCGTGCGCAACAACCGATCCACCCTCTTCAGCGTGTCGGCCAAGGCCGACCTGTGGACCAGCGCCGGTCCGCTCGGCGACTGGGCGTGCTCGTCCTCCGGGGTCGGGGCGAACTCCTGGTCCGTGTGCTTCGGGAAGACCCTCGCCGAGAGCGCCCGGGTGAACTCGGTGGGCACGGCCAACGGCGTGACCCTCGGCCAGTCGTCGCCCGTCTGAACCGGAGCCGCCCCCGGGGCGGGCCAGGCACGCCCGCATCCGGGCCGCTACCAATGGCGTTGATTCGATGACCGGCAGCGGGCCGTCGTGGTCGAGCCAGGCGGCCCGCTGGGTCAGCCGCGGGTGCTTCGACGCCTGGCGCGCGTCCGCCTGCCACCCCTGCCAGGAACCATGCGGAGGCGTTCGCCCGGCTTGTAGCAGACCAGAGCGGCGATAGAGAAACGGCGCCGGGAGCGTCCCCGCACCCGGATGACCGGGGTTTGTCCGCGCCGGCCCAGGTGCGGGCGGTGGGCGGCGTCATCGAGAATCCGGCCTCGTGCTCGAAGCACAGCCAGGCCCCGAGCGCCGCCACGGCGTTTCCACCAGCGGCCAGGTCTCCTTCACCCAGCCGGTGACGACTTCGTCGTTGCGCTCCACCGCGCGGCGGGCGGGGACCTGGTGGCTGAAGCCGTGCCGGTGCAGCATCTGCGCAACAGCGGACAGCGTCAACCGCCCCGTTGCCGTCTCCCTGGGCGTAACTCGGCCGCCTGCATCCGGATGTGCCCGCGAAACGCACGTCGCCCCGCGGTCAGCCCGCCCTTTGCGGATACCTCATATGTCCGGCCTACTGCCAAACCCGTCACCTGTCAGCCTCGCGACATCACACCAGCGAGGTCAGTAACGAGTGGCTTTGCCCGCGGTCTCACGTAGCGGGATCCACGTTCCACGCCGCGGGCAGATCGCTCTCCCACAGAAGACGCAGACGAAGTCGTCCTCACGCACGACGTTGTCTCGGCACCAGCCCGGGACCCCGGTCTCTGCTTCCTCCCCCCAGGGCTGCGGCAGCCCTGGGGCCTACCCCGTCCATGCATGTCCCGGCCCGTGCCGCCCGACTACGCCGAAGCTTCGGCCCCTGCGCTGGGGGCGAACCCACTCCCCTCCTCCGCAAACACCTTGATCGCGGAGCCCAGGAAATCCACCATCCCAGGGTGGTAGGAATTGTGGAACGCCCTCATGGCCTCGTCCTCCGCGTAGAAGAGCGACATGCCGACGTAAGCCTCCCTGGAGGGGGTGTAGAACCGGCAGGCGATGTCGAAGTGCCTGCGGACGAGCTCCTGGATCTCCTGGTCCCCTGGCAGGGAGCCGCCGTCCAGAAAAGCCGTGATCTCCTGGTACAGGACGTCCCAGTCCTGGTGGACCCGCTCCCTGTCCACATGTTCCCAGTTGTTGGTCTCGGCAAGGCTCTTCGCCTGCTCTGCGGCCAACGACCGGCGACACTCGTCCTCGTAATTGTTCCCCACGACACCGCTTCCCATCGTTTCGTCACCTCTCCAGTGGATCCTCGGGAGGCCGCAACATTGTCGACATCGACCGGGCCGCCGATGATCAACTGCCGGTCCAGGACGAACGGTGACACACAGCCACCGGGTCGGCAAACCCTTTCTTGGACTCTCCGGCGCTCCGTCCCGGTCAGCCAGCGGCGGAAAAGCGCAGCTCCAACGGCGAGCCGTCGGGCGGGGGGCCCAGCTGCTCGACCGCGCGTCCCAGATTCCCGCGGTTACCTTGCGCGGTAGGAAGAGCTCGGCCGGCGCCGGTCCGGTTCCATGACGGCCGGTCGACCGGTCTCCACGACGGAACCCGGTTCGGAATCGGAACCGTATGCCGTCGGCCAACTGCCGCCGAGGCCACATGGGCGGCCGCCCGCCCTCGTACCCTTCGGCAACAACGGCTCCAGCACTTGAGGAGCGATTGGCCTGAAGGGGGCCCGTTCGCCTGGCTCGGTGGACCGGCGCGCATGAGATCTTTCTCTTCATGAGTACACCACCGGACGGATTGCCTATCTACCGAGTCTTGACCGGCCCGGACGACGCCGCGTTCTGCCATCGTGTGAGCGAAGCGATAGCTCTTGGCTACCAACTGCATGAAGGCCCTGCGGTCACTTTCAATGGTGAGAGGGCCATCGTCGCGCAAGCGGTGGTATGGCCAGCACAGTCGTAGAACTTGCGGTCGCGGCCTGCCCGTGACACGAGAAGGGGCCGCACGGGTTGGGCCAGTTGTGACGCTTGCCTGGGCCCGCACGGCCTGTTCCCATCCTGCCCTGTCCGGGGTCTCGCGTGCACACTTCGGCGAGCTGCTCGAAGAGCTTGCTCCGCGTTGGGAGGCTGCCCGTGAGCCGGCGCTGCGCCAGCAGCGGCGCGGCCAGGACCGGCGTCGGGCGGCAGGTGCCAGACCGAAGCTGTGGTTGGTCTTCGTGGACCGCCTGCTGGTTACGCTGGTGTACCTGCGGCCTGGGTTGCCGCATGCCGCGCTCGCCGGGCTGTATGTGGTGGACCGCTCCACCTCTCGAACGCGGTCCGTGAGATCCGGCCGCTGTGGGCAGTCCGCGGCTTCGCCGTCCCCGACCGCCCCGGTATCCGGTCGCGCACGCTGGATGACCTGTTCGCCTACGCCGACGCCGAGGGCGTCGAGCTCCGGATCGACGGCGCCGGGGTCCAGGTCCGCCACCCGACAGCAGGTCGTCCGGGCCGCAGGGCCTTCGTGTCCGGCAAGACGAAGCAGAACACGATCAAGACCACGGCCTTCAGCGACGGTCAGGGCCGCACCCTGTTCACCGGTGTGGTCCGGCCCCGGCCGCATGCCCGACCAGACCGCCGCGCGCGGCGAGGGCATCGCCGAACAGCTCCGTCAGTGCCCCGATGTCAAGGCCAAGCTCGACGAGGGCTACCGCAGGCTGGCCAGCGAGTTTCCTGACCAGGTCGACGCCCCACAGAAAACGCCCAAGGGCGACGCCCCAGTGGGTGAGCACCACGCCTGGCGCGAGCGACGTCGCCGGCAGGCGCCTCGGCACGGATTCATGTCGAGGACACCAAGCCCAGTACAAGCAGTGGCGGCTGCTGCAGCGGTTCACCGGCCGCCGAGAGACCTACACGCAGACCCGTCCCGCTATCGTCGGACTGCTCTTTGACCGCTCTGCCCGCAGGCCCACGCGACGCAAGCCCGGCACCGAACTCGTCCTCGCGCGGAAGGCCTGCGGCGCATGATCGAGTCAGGCACCTGGTAGGCGCCGACCATCTCGACGAGCCGCTGGTCGTGGCGGAGCACGGCTAGCACGATCAAGGCGACGCCTCCCGGCGACAGCTTGCGCCACCGGGAACCGATTCCCCTCAGAAGGGAGGGGCGCGACCATGCGCTTGGGCGGCCTGGGCGCAAGCTAGGTCCGGTAGCGGGGAGCGTGGGAAGCGCGCACCGCGCGTGGCTGGAGCCGATGCGTGTGCAGTACCGGGGGAGCGGGCTGGCGCTGAGCGAGCTCAGTGTGCGGTCTGCCTGTCGAGTTGAAGATCTCCGAGCCGAGCTGCTGCGGGGGGTCGGCCTCTATCTTGTGCTGGGAGATCGTGCTGGGCATCTTCCGGGAACTGGACTTGCCGGACTGGGATTTGTACCGGCTGTGGAAGCAGGGTGCGTTGGAGGTCGACAAGTCCCGCGAGTGGGTGGAGGGCTGCAGCTCCCGTTGGACGCGTCAGATCTCCGTCCAACTCACTCTTGTCGGGGGCAGTGGCTGGGCGGACGATAGGGCCGTGGACCGCGAACTGACGCCCGATGAGGTCATTTCATTAGCAGAACGGTCGCTGAGCGCGGGCGGCGGGTTCCGTGCCCGTCGAGCTGCCGCGAAGCTGTGCCGGGCGGAGACGGTCAGCCTGTCGCGCACCCCCTCCCACGTGGAGCATCTCGTCCGGCTCTTGCAGTCCGCGCCCGATCCGGCCATGGCCGACCAGGCCGCCCGGACCCTGGCCGATCCTCGGGTCAGCGGTGACCCGATGCTTCTTGCCTGGGCCGTCGGTGCCCTCACCGATCACCCGCACTCGTACTTCGGCTTCGACGGCGAGCTGAGCGGCCGCGTGCTGGACCTCCTCCTGGGCCCGGAGCCGGGCCCCAGCCGCTTGGAGACATGCCTGGCCGGCAGCGGCCTTCCACGAGGTGCCGCGGCCTTGGTGGGACTCTGGTTCATCAAGGCTGCCTGCGTGACGGAGGACGACGAGGTACGGGAACGCGCAGGAGCGTTCTTGAGCAGGACCGGCCAACCACACCTGCTGCGAGCGTTGGAGGAGACGGTGCTTGCTGCCATCGGACACCGATTCCACCTGTGGTCCTCGGACGCCGTGAACGAAGTCTGGAAAGAGCGACCTGCCTTGTGGGACGACGACGGCGAGCCCTCGCCGTTGCTCCGTCTCCACTTCACCAACCCTCACCTGCCCCTCTGCCCAGGAGAGGAGAACCCGCTGCCCGACCGCCTCCAGGCCTACAAAGGACCACTGCTGGCCGTCCTTGCGCAGCGCGAGGACCTGATTGCCAGCTATCTGGCCGTCCACAACCCGGAGGTGACGGTGGACGCTCTTTTCGAAGGGGCCGCGCGGCGTGACAGCCCGGACAGTTTCGCCGCCGCATGCCGCGGCGCCCTGCGTACGCTTCCCATCGGCCCCGCCCGGGAGAGGCTGTGCCAGAAGGCGGTGCTTGACTACCGCGACGCGGGGCGAGTGATAGTGAGGGAGACCGGTTGGATCTGGGACGGTGACGAGGCCGCGTTCTGCTGGTTCACCGAGCAGTGGGAACGATACGACGCCCTCGACGCGGACAGCGCCCGTCTGCGGGCCTACGGCCGGGCTCATCGAGACGACGACGAATTGTTCTACCGTGCCGAGGAGATCGCGCGGAAGACCAGCCGTACGAATCCGCTCCCTCCGCGCCCCGATCCCGACCGCACGCCAGCCTCCCCCGGCAAACACGGCCCCCTCGGCAGCTGGCCGACCAGTTACGGCGTGGGCGGTTTCAGCACCCACTGAGACGGGCCAAGTGCGAAGCTTCCCAGGGCAAGAAGACCGGTCGCTGCGAGGGCTGCGATGAACCGGCGAACAGTACTCATGACGGGTGTCCGGTGCAGTCGGAGGCTGCGCCACCGGGTTGGGGTGACCAGCGTGGCGAAGAGTGTGTCTGCAGATCATGCGCCGATGTTGTGAAGTCCTATCTAGCGTTTTCGGCGGGTAATAGTTCGGCCCGGCCGCCTTACCGGCTCCCGTACCCGTGGCTGTCCGCAAGGTCGGGTGTTGGACAGGATGTGAGGCTTCACCCCTCGTGGCTGTGTACGGGGAGGGCACGAGGCGGCGGCACCGGGGCGGCGTTGCGGGCCCCGGGGCAGAGTGGTCTGTTCTCCGCTCCGGGGGCTAGAGGTTCGGTGCGGGCAAGCGCGTGGCGCTGGCCGTCCCGGCATCGCGGCGGTGTTGCTCAGCCGGCTGCGGATTCGTGCAGTGCGTGCCAGCGGAATCGGGGCTGGTTCGCCAGGACGGTCAGCACTGCGGTCGTCCAGCGATCACTGCGCTCTCCGTTGAGGTGGTGGCGCTCCATGCAGCGGATCCCCCTGACGTCGCCCTCGGCGAACAGCACCTCGAAGTCGGTGATCTCGATGCGGAGGCCGGGCTGGGAGTTGCGTTTTTGCCGTAGTCCGTCCAGCAGCTGGGACTTGGTGACGGGGACGCGGTCGATGCTCAGCATCGTGAACGTCTCGGACTGGGTCGCGGCGACGCGGTCGAGGATCTCCGGGTCTGCGTCGTCGGTTCCGAACCAGGCCGCGAGGAGCTGGTTGGCAGCGACGACCTCAGCTTCCAGTTCTGCTGCGTGGGTGTCGTTCATGCCCCGCAGGCTATGCGAAGCGCAGCGTCGTCGCAGTTCAGGATGGATGCGGCCCCGGCCGGGTGTCAGTGGTGCGTGGCAGACTCAGGGCCATGATGCCCAGGTCGAGATTCACACCGCGCCCGAACGTACGGCAGGAGTACACCGAGCCCTTCCCCCCGCCGTCCGAAAGCCGTACGGGGCGGGCAGCCGGGGGCTTCGGCGTGACCGTGAGCGGGGGATGAGATGGCCGATTTCAAGGATGAGCTCTCTCCGGATCTCATCAGGCGTCTCGCGGGCGACCTCGCGATGGTCTCGGCCTCCTTCGACCGGATGGCGTTCGAGCAGCGGGCATGTACCGGCCTCGGTGACCTGGAGCTGAAGGCCCGGATCGACTGGATCGCCCAGGCCCTCGCGGCGACGCTGCCGGCCGGGCCCGAGGAGGCTGACCGGCTGATCCGTGCCGCCCTCGACCGAGGGGGGCTGAGGGGGTGGGCGTCCATGCCCGTCAACGCCTACGTCGCCTCGGTCATGCTGGAGCGGCCCGATGTCGCGCTGCCGCTGCTGGCCGCGCTCACCTCCCACTACACCGCCGAGTTCGCGATCCGCCCGTTCGTCGACGCCCACTACGAGCACACGATGAACCAGCTCAGGACCTGGACCAACGACCCGGACGAACACGTTCGCAGGCTCGTCTCGGAGGGCACACGGCCCCGGCTGCCCTGGGCACAGAGAATCCCGCGGTTCATCGCCGACCCGGCTCCCGCTCTGGCGCTCCTGGAGCCCCTCGCCGACGACGAGTCTCTCTACGTGCGCCGGTCCGTGGCCAACCACCTCAACGACATCAGCAAGGACCACCCCGAAGTAGTCCTGGAGACCGCCCGGCGGTGGTCTGGCAGCAGCACGCACGGTGACTTCGTCGTGCGCCACGGTCTGAGGACCCTCGTTAAACGAGGACACCCACAGGCGCTCGCGATCCTCGGATTCGATCACCAGGCTCCGATCGAGATCACCGACCTCGCCTGCTCACCTTCCACCATCTCCGTCGGGGAAGCGACCACCATCACCTTCACGCTGCACGCCACCGACACGGCAACCGCGGCGATCGACTACCTGGTCCACTACCAAGGGGTGCGCGGTCCCAAGGCGGGAAAGGTGTTCAAGCTGACCGTCCGCAACCTCCCCGCGGGCCAGGCGGTCCACTTCTCACGCCAGCACCGCTTCGCGAACCTCTCGGTCCGCACGATCCGCCCCGGACCGCACCGTATCGAGATCCAGGCCAACGGGCGCATTCTCGGCGCGACCGAGGTCCACATCACCGCCACCCGACCACCACAGGGATCGACCTGACAATGACATGGCGTTCGCAGATCCGGATGATGCGGTGGGTGCGGGCCGCGGTCAGGTCATGGCTGCGACCGGGCAGCGCGGGTGAGACCCACAGCAGCTTGCCGGTGGGGCCGGCGACGACCTGCACGTTCACGCCGTGACGGCGATGCTTGTGGGAAAGGTCGGCCCGGCTGTCGCCGACACGGTCGCACTCGACGAGCGTCCCGTCGAGCAGAATGTGATCAGGATCGGTTTCCCGCAGGATCCGCAGCAGTCCGGGCGCCCGCGGGGAGAGGTGGCCGACGACGGCCGTGACGTAGGCGTGGGCGGTGCCGACGGATATTTCCCGAAGCTGGCGGCGATCTGCGCGAGCGTGTCATGCCGGCGCAGGTAGACCAGGCCGACGAGCGCACGCTGGTGAGGTCGGAGCTTGCAGCGGCGGTCACCCTCACGGGTGATGATGAGCATGGATACCCACTCGACCAGGGCGTGAGGCAGGTCGAGTGCGGCAGGATAGGGAACCAACGAGGCTCCTGTGCTACTGAGTTGAGACGTCGAACACCTCTCTCAACGGCACAGGAGCCTCGTGCGTTGCGGGACACCGGCCGTCACCCGATCAGAGGCCACTCTGAAAAAGCTCACTGCACCCTTATCGGATTCGGCAGGGCGAGGACTCGCTGCCCTCGCCCTACCTGCCTGGCTGCCGGGCGGGCCGCCCAGGTGTGTCAGGGCGCCATGCCGGTGTTCTTCAGGCCGGACAGCCAGAAGACCTCGTGGTAGCCGTTGCCGTCGGAGTCATCGGCGTAGAAGAGGTCGAACGTACCGTCCGGCCGCATCCCGAGACCCGGGCGGTCCTGATCGCCGAACGCGAGCGGGGAGACTCGTGCGTCGGGGAAGCGGCCGGACGTCGAGCCGTCCGCGTTGAAGCCGCGGGCGTAGATGTCGGTGCCGTACACACCTCCGTGGACGTCGTTCCAGGCCACCAGGAACGACCCGTCGGCCGAGACGGCCAGCGACGGCCGGCCCTGGACCTGACCGGCCTCGGCGCCGGCCCCGCCGTCGACCGTGCGTTCGGTGAACCGGCTGCCGAGGGAGGTGTCGAACCCGCCGACGCTGATCTGCCACTTTCCGGTGGCCTCGCCCTGCCACGCGACGACCGCGCGGCCTTGGCCGTCGAGGGAGACCACCGGCCTCTCCTGCTGCCCGTCCACCTTCGTGTTGAGCGTGCGCGGCGAGACCAGGAGTGTCCCGGCACGGGCGTACTTGACGCCGGCGATGTTGTAGGAGCCGTTCGCGTCGGCGTCCTCCTGCCATACGACGAAGATATTGCCGGCCGGGTCCAGAGCGACGTCCGGGACGCCATTGGTGCCGGTGGACGCGCCGACCCGGCGCGAGGCCGGCTGTGCTGTCTGCGTGATCGAGGAGAACTCGCGCAGGCGCACGCCGGTGGTCCCGTTGGGGTCGTTCTGCCACGCGACGACGAAGGAACCGTCGTCACGGGTGGCGACGGCGGGCTCGATCTGGGCGCCCGTCCAGTCGTCGTCGTTGGCCCAACGGGTTCCCTGGAGCTGCCCCGTGGGAGCGTAGCGCCGGACGGCGATATTGCCCTGGCCGTTGCCGTCGGCGTCCTCGGTCCAGACGACGACGGCGTTGCCGTTCGCGTCGATGTCGACGTCCGGGTCGACGTGGCTGCCGTCCGCGTTCTCGGTGTCCATGGACACGCGCGTCTCATACTGGCTGACACCGTCCTTGTAGACGCGGAGCCAGACATGGGTCGGGTGGCCCGCGCCGAGCGTTGCCCGGCTCTCCCAGACGGCCGCCGTCCAGCCGTTGCGGGCCGCGACCGCGGGTGCCCGCTGGTCACCGACGGAGTCGGAGTTGACGCCGGCGGTCAGGGCCGCGTCCGGGAAGCGCTCGGGCAGGAACTTGACGGTGGAGTCGCGCAGGATCTGCCAGTCCGCCGCGTAGGCGTCGTAGATCGCCGCGTTCGCGATGTGCAGCGAGGACTCGTCGGTCTTGGTGAGCGTGGGGCCGTAGAGGTTGGCCGAGCCGGTGTAGACGTGCCGCTCGGGTACGCCGTTAGCTCCTGTCCACTCCAGCAGGACGTACTTCGAGTGCAGGTAGTTGGAGCACTGGCGTCCCGGGCTGCCGTCCAGCTTCGGAGCCTGCGGGTCGCGGCCGCACCCGCCGTCCGGCAGGACGTAGACCGGCACTCCGAGCGGCGGCAGGAACTTCGCGCCGTCCTCGGCACCCGCGCTGATGACGGCTTCGATGCGGCAACCGCTCTGGGCGCGCTCACGCAGCGCCGTCTCGACGAGCGGGCGGTCGGTCCTCCAACTGGCCATCGCGATGCGGATGCGGCCGCCCGAGGCGCATGGGACCGCCGCGATGCGGGCCGCGAGCATGTCGTCCTCGGCGGAGGCCCGCGGGTAGAACCACGCCTCAACGGTGCCGCCGTGCCCGCTCTGATGCCCGCCGTTGGCGTCCGTCCAGGTTTCGTCACCGCCCGCCGCCTCGACCTGCCACATGCGGTTCCACGCCCCGAGATAGGCCTGGTAGATCGCACTGTCGCCGGCGCTGACGAGCATGTCGTTATGCAGTGCGTAGCTGCTCTCGACCATGTTGTACGAGGACTGGGCAACCACGTTGGTCCGACCGTCACTGAGGGCGCTGAACAGCCAGAACTTGTCGTGGTTCTCGACTTGGGTGCGCATGCAGCCCTTCAGGCACCACGTCGTCCGGTCGGTACCGAGACGGTTGTCCAGGTCCTTCTGGACAGGCAGCAGCTCGGAGTCCGCCTCGGGGCAGATCCAGGCGGTCGCCCCCTGGTGGCAGCGTTCCCCGATGACCCGTACGTCGACACCGCGTTCCTTCGCGGCGACGAGGGCGTCGGCGACGGGCTGGCGGTCGATGGCGTAGATCGAGACCCGTACGTCCGAGCCGGGCTTCGCGGCGTCGATCAGACGGAGAGTGTTCACTTCGATCGAGTTGTCGAAGGAGTTGACCGTCGGCCGGCTGAAGAAGGCCTGGAGCGTTCCCGTCGGCGTCGTCACCGCCGGGGACGCCGCACCGGTTGTACTCACCGGTGACGTCGTACCGGTCGCGACCGCCGACGTCGCCGTACCGCTCGTGGAAACCGCTGCCGTCGCCTCAGATCCTGACGTGGACCGGGCCGAGGCCGTGGTCGGACCGAGAGTCGCCAGCATCGTGGTGAGGGCCGCGAGCACGAGCCACGCTCGTGATATCCGCATGCGCCTTCCCCCCATTTTCTTCTGTGGACACAGTGGACCGGGGGAGACTATCCGGCGCCCTGGGGGCAACGGGCCGTCGGACCCGGGAAAAGGGCCTGGTGGGCGGCCTCGAGGCCCGGGCGGACGAACGGCTCGACACCGACCCGTGGCCGATATCTGCACCAGGCAGGTCGATCTGCTTGGCAGATCGCCGTTGCGGCATGCGCCTTCGGACGGGACCTCGGCGTTCTCGGCGCAGGGTTGGGCAAGAGATCCGGGTGAAAGACCCACTCAGCTGAGCCCCATGTGGAAGGCCCTGCTCCGCTCCGTTGTGCACATGGGTCGCCTCGCCGAGGCGGGGATCGAGGGTGCCGCTGAGGGCGTCGTCGAGGCCGAGGCCGAGCTCACCGTGGAACTGCGCACAGGCCCGGCTCACAGCGGACGGAACCGAGAACGCCCGGTCCCTCGATGTGGCCGGGCGTTCTCGGGTGGGGCGGGGGCCGAGGCCGTCGCATGGACCAGGAGGTACCGAGCGGGGTCCACAAAGGAGTTCAGCGAGCTCATGGTCCGCAGGCTTTGGCGCAAAACCGGGGTCGGCAGGCAACCGCACGACCCGATCTCCTGATGCTGTTGGCGTCGGAGCTCCTGGTCAGGCCCTCTCGGCTGTGTGCTGCCGGATCATATGCGCCAGCCCTGATAACCCGCCTTGTAAGACTCGAAGTTGCACTGGTGCAGACGCAGACCATAGTTGGCGCTCATGTCGATGCAATCGCCGGGGACGGCGTCATTCGACCACTGGTACCCATCCCAACCTGTGGACGCCGTCCACCTCTGGTAGCCGTTGTTGTAGGCCTCGGAGCTGCACGTGTGGGTGCGGAGGCCCTGACCGGAGCTGCCGTCAAGGCACCGGCCCGTCGCGACGTTCCTGAGCCTGATACCGCCGCTGGGGTATTGGGTCGCCGTCCACCGCTGGTAGCCGTTCTGGTAGCTCGCGGTGCTGCACGTGTGCACCCGGAGCCCGTTGCTGGAGCTGTCGTCCAGGCAGGAGCCCGGGTACGCGACGTTGATCATCCACTGATCCCACTCGCCGGTCGCGCCGCTGGACGCCGCTGCGGCGCCGGGCGCGGTCGCGAGCGCCCCGATCATGCCGATCACGGCGGCCAGCAGGGCAAAGGTTCTACGCATGGGGAAACGCTCCTTGGTGCGGTGCATTGGAAAGGACTTCGCCGCGCCCCACCCGGTGGTACGTGGCAGTGATCATGATGAGGCCCACGGGCCCCGTCGTCCATCCTCAATTTCCTTGGCTGCTCACCAGTGCATACCGCCTTGAACTGCGCCTTTGCCTCGGGGGACGATGTACACGGTCCACACAACACCGGCCAAGCGACAACGAGGTGTTGTGTCCCCCCAGGGGGGCGCAACACGCGCGAAACGCACCGACGCCGCGCGGTCCCAGCACTGCCCCAGCGCCCCGGCGAGCCTTCCCGGTCACAGCACTAGGACTTGGTGACGTTCTTGACAGACAGCTGTGCCACGGCAGCGGGCACAGCGATGTGGGAGCGTTCGGGCATGGGCTCTTCCTGAGGATGCGACGGGTCTACGGGCAGCAGAAATGGCAGCGGCGGCCGTGCCCGGACTCAGAGAAAGAAGTCGGAACGCACACCCCCAAGACTAGCAAGACGATACGTCTCGCCTCAATGCGTTTCGAAGGACGTCACGAGGCGCCCCCCACCCCACCGCTCTGCCCGCGCTTAGCCCGGCTGTGGCTGCGGCCGCAGAGTGCCACGGGGTGATCGGGCGCCATCACGAGATTCGGTCGCGGTGCGACGAACCCCCCAGGACAGTTTGCGGCAGATACGCCGGGGCCACACGGGGTGATGGGGGAGCGCCGTGACCTCATCGGGGGGACGGCCACGGCATCAACGGAGAAACGCGCACATGGGACAGCCGCCAGCGCGAGAGCGGGCTGGGGGCGACCAGGACCGGGCCTGGTGGGCATACGCAGAAACGAGGACACCGCCGAAGACGGGAAGACCCCCGTCTGAAGCGGCTACATGGCCGATGAAGGAACCCGATGCCCCCCACCGCCAGCACGATCACCGACCCTTATCTCGACCAGCTGTACGAGACGCTGCGTCTGTACCGGCACGGTGCGTTCGGTGTGGCGTGCCCGGAGTGCCGGGCACAGCCGGGGCAGTTGTGCCGGGCTCGGCGCAGCGTGCACCGGGCCCGCCGTGATCACTACAAGGTGTCTCTCGGGGCTTGCGAGGTTGTGCTGGACGTGAGGGGCGCAGCAGGCCGGCCCGTGCTCAGCGGGCAGCCCGTAGCGTCCGCCAGCCGGTGAGCGTAGGCACCGTCCTTCCGCGACCAGGGGTCCTGACCGGTTCGGTGGCTCGGGCGTGCATGAGGGTGGTGGGGGCGAGGCCGTCTGCAGCAGGACCTGAGGTCCGTCGCATGGAGCGTCATCCTCCGATGCTCTGGCACGTCTATGAATGAAGGCAGGCGAAGCCTTATGGGCCCCAGGGGGCAAGGGATGCCCCAGCCTCCCGGGAGCACGGACAGGGACACGTTGATGACCACGGCTGCTCTCCCCTGCGCGCCCCCGTCATGGTCGGCCCCGCCCCGATGATCGGAGAACTGAACACACGCGCTGCCCAAGGCCCCCAAGGCCCCCAAGGCCCCCAAGGCCCCCAAGGCCTCCTGGTCGCCGTCACGCCCCGTGTGGCGGCGCCTTGTGAAGCTGAGCGGCCACAGCCGCAGCCTGCGGGACTGCGCTGTCGATGAATCGGCGCGGGAAATCGCTGCCGGGGGAGTGGCTCCACCACGGCGAGAGGCTCAAGCTGTCCGATCAAGGGCGGGTCCTGGGACGGCCGGCCGCTTTGACGTCGTCGTGCGCGAACAGCCCGGTCGTGACGTTCGTGGTGCTGGGGCTGCCCTTCAGAGGCAGGCCACTACGGAGCTGCCGCCTCAGACGCAGGCCGCCGTGGACGCGGCATGCTGCGCGCCGAAGCCCACGCCCTCGTCCCCGCCTTGGGAGGCAAGGCCCATCGTGTCGTGTTGGGCTCGATCGTGTGCCGGGTCGGGGAGATGGGCGACCGGTAACCTGTGCGAGTGCGGACATCGGGCTGTGGGGGGGGCACGGTGCTGCACCGCTGGCCCCTGTGGCATACGCCCCGACTGGACTGATTCCGGGCATGGGATGACCGGCATCAGCACGGTGAGTGAGGTGGGTCGGTCACCGGTCCGGACTGGGTGCTTTGGCGGGCGCCGTGCAGCCGCTCTCGCGTTCGGCACCCCGGTTCCCTGTCAGTGCCTGCCCGTTCTGGCATGAGAGTGGCATGACCGAAGGCCGCGACGCGTCCCTGTTGTCTTGTCGCATCAGGGTTCTACAAGCTGGTCGGGCCGGACGTCGAACTCGCTCTGGTCGCCTTCGGTGGCTACCGGCCGTCCGCCCGTAGAGATCGTGACGATCTCGTTGCCGTCCGGATCTGAGGTGTGGCTCACGATCTCGCAGATCATCGTGACGGCGATGGGGTACGCCGCTTCGGGGGTCAGGGCATCCCAGTCATCGAAGATCGGCGGCTTATCGAAGAATATCCACTGCCGGCCGTGCGCGTCGGTCAGACGCACCTCGACAAACCCGGGATAGGTACCGTCGTCATACTCAACCGCCCAGCGAGTGGCTTCGCACCGCAACGAGGTCATTCCGCCCTCTTCTCCAATTGACATGTGGCTTCATCCTTATCTGAGCAGCCAACGCTGACTAGCCCCTTTGGCGGGAGCACGGTTCCCCGCTGACGCCGGGCTTGAGGTCCCGTTCGCGGAGCGGCCGCGGTGACCGTCCCGCGAACGGATTCCCAAAGCGCAGTCGATGCCGACACCGGGGTGCCGGGCGGGGGCTCGGCTGGTGTAGCCGTAGACGCGGGCGATCTCCGCGTGCTGGCTGTTGGTGAGGTTCGCGACGAGGTAGTCCTCCGCGGCACGCGCGGTGGTCTTTCCGTCCTGGTAGAGGGCGGGGACCGGCACTGCGGGGAGGGGCCTGTCCGGTGACGGGGACGTCGTCGTCATCCATGCGGGCCCCGGGGGCCAGAGCGCACCTGATCACGCCGCCTCGATGCCCTCCCCCATGCCTCCGACATCACCGCCGCAGAGCGGTGGAGTGACTGACTGATGCACCACAGCTGTGACTGGCGTCCCGCCCGCGGTGCCTCCGAGGAACAGACCGTCGGCTTGTCCACGGCCCCGGCCACTACGAGGGCTGCCGCCAGCTCCGTTTCGGCGGCAGCCCGACTACCCACCGGGTGGGCCTGCGTGGGCAGTGCGCGGATCACAGCATGGCGATCGGCGAGCTGCTGGCGAAGGTGAAGGTTCTCCATCGTGGCCTGGTGTAGGGCACCGACCAGTGCCTCGACGTCGGCCTTTAACCGGGCGCGCGACGCCGGCTCGCAGGCAGCTGCCCGCTGTCTGTATCTGCTGTACCTGACACGCGCCGAGGTCCGAACCGCCCAGCACTGGAAGCAGCAGATGCAGACCATGCCGCCCGAGCCCGGGCTGCCCGACCTGCCGCGCCTGCCCGACCACCTGGAGGAGGCACTGGGAGCCTGGTTGATCTGCGCTTCTCCTCCCCTTGCCACCCAGAACCTCGCGTTGCTGCGGGCCATCTGCAAAGGACAGCCCCAGCCTGGAAGGCAGGAGCGGCCGGCTCTGCCCCGCCCGCTCCAGCGGGCGGTAGCCGCCCTGGTCGCCGAGGAGGACTGTGATCTGGGGGAAGTACTGCGGCCCAGCCCTGAGCTGACGGCCGAGCTCAACAGCTTCCACGGTCGGATCCCCCCACCCGGCTGCCATCGCCCCGCCACCGCTGCCCCGTCTGGCCCAGATGTTTGGCGGGAAGCAGTGACACCCGTCGGCACCAGCGCCCCCGCCCGCAGATATCACTGACGGAGCCAGTCCTCCCGCGACCTGCGGTACGCCGAACGGAGCTTGCGGCCCCCGGTCAGAACGAGGGCCGTGGCGGCCAGAACGAACAGCGCCACCGCGCAGCTCACATGCGGCGTTGACTCTCCGTGGGAAAGGGTCAGGATGCCCCCGCCGACGGCGCCCAGGGCCATGCCCACCGCCGGCGGCCAGCGGTCGGTGACCAGGCCCATGATCACCACCACCATGGTCGGCACCCCCAGCAAGAAGAACGCGACGGCCGACGTCCAGTGGAAGGTGTCCGTCATGCAACCGCCGTGCCATCCCCGCACACAGTCGTCCGTGATCCCCACCGTCACGGGATCGATCCAGAAGTCCACCACGGCCCAGGCCATGGCGAACGTGACGGCCGCACCGACCACGATCCACCACGGCTGCCGCCAGGTGTCCTCGATGTCCCCGCCCCCGGACGGACCCTGACCGCTCATCCTGCCTCCCCCGTACGAGCCGATACCGCGACTATACGAGGGCGCGCTCCCGCTCCAGTGCCACCCCCGCGGCCGCTTCGTAGCCGCCCCCGTGAGGGTCAGCTCGTTTGCCCCGCGGGTATGACGATGACGAGGGGGATCTCGCGGGCGGACCACGCACGCGGTGATGCCGCCGGCCATGGCGGTGCCGATGGTGACGACCTCGTTCGCGGTCGTCTGCGAGCTCTGCGCCGCTGTCCTCTGACATCGAGGCTGGAGGCGCTGGAGCCGGCCGAACTCCGGCGCTTGGCCCTCGCTGCCGTCAACCCGTACACCGACCGCGACGTCCTCGCCCGGCAGGTCGCCCGCGAGGAGAGCAACGCCGCGTCCCGGCCGCCTTCCTGACGGCTGGGACGCGGCGGGCGCGGAGCACCGACGTAGCGCTGGACGTGCGGCCGCAAGCTCAGGCGGGTGCGGGCGCAGGGAGGCGAGCGATGGGCGCCGGCCCTTCTCCACCGTGCACTGCTCCCAATCGGCCTCGGGGTGTTCGGAGGGCACCGCGTCGACGGACGCCGTGGTGTAGAGCGCGACGTCGGCGGTTCCGGCCCGGCTGGTGCCGCATGTCCGCCTGCTGCATGCCGCCGTGGGCAAGGCCCGCCGATGGGTATCGGCGGGCCTTCTCGCTTCACTCCCGGTCAGTTGGGGGCGTGCTGGCGCTGCGCGGCGCCCTCGGTGGTGGCGTTTTCGGCGGGCGGGTTCTGTGGCTTGCCGTGCATGAGGGCGAGGGAGGCGAGGGCGCCTGCGGCGGCGATGGCGGCGGCGGCGAGGAATGCTGCGCTGAATCCGTCGGTGAGGGCGGGCAGGTCGCCGACGGCTCCGGCGCCCTGGGAGGTGGCGAGGGCGGTCAGGGCGGCGAGGCCGAGGGCGGAGCCGACTTGGTAGGTGGTGTTGACGATGCCGGAGGCGAGGCCGGCCTGTTCCGGCGGGGCGGCGGACATTGCCGCCATCAGGGTCGGGATGTAGGCGAGCGCCATGCCCAGGGCTGCCACCAGCGAGGCGGGCAGGACGTCGATGAGGAAGGAGCCGGTCGGGCGGGCCGCCGACAGCCACACCAGGCCCGCGGCCAGGACCAGCAGGCCGGCGGTGATGAGCGGCTTGGGGCCGAAGCGGCCGAGCAGGCGGGCGCTGGCGGTGGTCATGACGAGCATCAGCAGGCCGGTCATGGGCAGTAGCGCCGCTCCGGAGGCGAACGCGCCGTAGCCCAGGACCTGCTGGAGGTAGAGGTTGAGGAAGTACCACATCGGGATCCAGGCCGCTCCCAGCAGCGCCATGGCCAGGTTGGAGACGCCGAGGCCCGGGGTGCGCCAGATGCCGAGCGGCATCAGCGGCGACCGCGCGGACCGCTGGATGAGGACGAACACGGCCAGCAGGGCGACCCCGGCGAACAGCTGGAGGACGGTCTGCGCGCTCGCCCAGCCGGTCTCGGGGGCGCGCACCACAGTGAAGACGATGAGTGCGAGCCCGGCGGTGACGGCTGCCGCTCCCAGAACGTCCACCCCGCCGCCACGGCGGGCGGTCACGGCCGGCAGCAGGCCAGTGGCGAGCAGTGTAGCGATGCCGATCGGGATGTAGATGATGAACACCCAAGGCCAGCTGGCCCATTGGGTGAAGACGCCGCCGAGGAACACTCCTGCCGTGCCACCGGCCGGGGCGGCCGCGCCGTACAGGGCCAGGGCCTTGCCGAGCTCCTTGGGGCTGTGGCCGAAGAGCATCATCAGCAAAGTCATCGAGGCCGGTGCGATCAGCGCGCCGCCCACTCCCTGCACGGCGCGGCCCGCGACCTCCACCCACGCGCTCTGGGCGGCCGCGGCCACGACGGAGCCGGCGATCAGGACGCTCCAGCCGGCCACGAACACCTTCCGGGCTCCCAGCAGGTCGGACAGGCGGCCGCCCAGCAGGAGCAGTCCGCCGAAGGCGATGACGTAGGCGTTGAACACCCACTGCAGGTCTCCCTGGGAGAACCCCAAATCGCGCTGCATCTCGGGCAGCGCCACGCCGATGATCGACGTGTCCATGATCACCATGAACTGTGCGGCGGCGAGCACCCCGAGGGCCCACCAGCGGCGCGGATTGACGGCTTGCATGACCGCTCCCAAAGAGAGAAAACCTCCTTATACCCCCAGGGGGTATGACTTCGACGGCTCGAACGCTATACCCCCCGAGGGTATTTCTCAACGGGTAAGCCACCAGGCCCCTCACTTCGCTGGCCAGGAAGGGGCGGGCTACTGACGATGCGGACACCTGCCGCCACGTGAAGGACGCAATGAAGCCTTCGGGGCTGCGCGCGTACCTGCTCCTGGCCGAGATCAAGAAGCTGGCGGGCCGAGGCCAGAAGTCCGAGGGCGCCTACCAGCCCGCCAAGGGGATGGCCCAGGCGGTCATCACTTGCCAGAACGCCGAGAAACCCGCTGGACTCGCCTCGGCAACGCCAGCTACGACAACACGGGTTCACCGTCCGCCACCCCATGGTCGCCAACGTCCGCGGCTCGTTCGCCGAGCACGAGGCACACGCCCCGGCACGGGGAGCCGGCAACGGCTGCCTGCACCGAGCCGCCCAACCCTTCTCTGCCTCGGTCGTTGTCGAAGCTGCACGAGGCAACCGCTTGCGCATACCCCTGTCTACGGCCAGTGCAAGCAAGTCCGGCGGTGCCGGTCCCACAACCGGGCAGGTATCTCGCAACCTCGGTATAAACCCAGCCGACGACGCTCCGTACGCCGCGGGACGCCTCGGTGTCTTCCGCCTCACCCCGCTCCGTAGGGATCGCCGGTCGCTACCGGGCCACGGCAGGCTTCACCGTCACCCGCCTGCGCCCCTTCCTCGCCCGCGGGCACCCCTCACCGTCCCGGCGCCCACTGCGCACCGGGCAATCCACACCGGCACAGGACACCGGCCGGGCCGGAGCCGCTTCAAGGCCTCTCCCGGCGCGGGTCCTGCGGGGGCCCGCGCCGGGCCCTGGTGCTGCGCCGGGGTTACGTCAGGGGCAGTTGGGGGCGCCGCGGAGCACGACGGCGAGCAGCCGTCGGATGGTCGCCTTCGCGTTCTCGCCCCCTGCAGGCGGGCGTGTCATCAGCAGGTGGTGAGTGGTGCCGACGAGCGCGAGCGCGATCGTGGCGGTGTCGGCGTCGGCGGGTAGCCGGCCGCCGCGCTGCTCCGCCTGGAGGTAGGCGGTGAAGGCGTGCTGGATGGCATCGAACGCCGGGGCGCCGGCCTGGAAGCCCTGCCGGGTGTGCAGCGCGGCCGCCGGGCGGGTCATGGCCAGCCCCACCACGGCCGGAGGCAGGGCCTGAAGCAGGACCAGGATGACTTCTTGCAGGTTGTCGGCGACGGTGGCCGTCCCGGCTTTCGCCTTCAGCGCCTGGGCCTGGCGGGCGCTGCGCGCGAACCGGTCGAGGACCAGCTCGGCGACGAACTCGTCGAGGCCGGCGAAGTGCGTGTGCAGGACGCCTTTGGCGCAGTCCGCCTCGGCCGTGACCGCGCGGCTGGTCAAAGCGGCGGCGCCGTCGCGGGCCACCACCCGCTCGGCCGCCGCGAACAGCCGCTCCCGCAAGTCCGGGATCGCCACACCGCGAGGTGACACAACTGCCCCTTTCCTTCAGCCCCATTGCAAGTATGGGCATTCGCCCATACTGTTTGGGCACTTGCCCATTCTAGGGGCCGGGTAGCGTGCTGCGCCCCGCCTCGAGGGAGTTCACCCATGGACCAACTCATCAACACCGCGCAGGCCGAGGCGTGGAACGGCTACGAGGGCGAACAGTGGGCCCGCAGCCAGGACCGCTGGGATGCGGTCAACGACGGCTTCAACCAGCCCCTCCTGGACGCTGCGGCTCTCACGGAGACCGACCGCGTGCTGGACATCGGCTGCGGGGCCGGCCGCACGACCCGCCTCGCGGCCCGGCGTGCCTACCGGGGAGAGGCGGTCGGCCTGGATCTGTCCGCCCCGATGCTCACCCGGGCCCGGGCGAGCGCCCAGCGGGAAGGAGTGGAGAACGTCTCGTTCGTCCAGGGCGACGCCCAGGCCCACGCCTTCGACGCCGAGGGGTTCGATGCGGTGATCAGCCGCTACGGCATGACCTTCTTCACCGACCCCGTCGCCGCGTTCGCCAACCTCCACTGCGCACTGCGCCCCGGGGGCCGGCTGGCCTTCATCTGCGCGGCCGAGGCCGAGGCCAACGAGTGGCTCGCGGCCCTGGCCTCGCTGGAAGGCATTCTGCCGCTCGGCGGCTTCGCGGAGTCCGCCGGCCCCGGCATGTTCGCGCTCACTGATCCCGACCGCATCCGCGCCCTGACCACCGCGGGCGGGTTCGCCGCAGTCGAGGTGCGGCGAAGCGAGGTCCCGGGGAAGTGGGGCGCCGACGCGGCGGACGCCGCGGCGTTCCTGCTGGACTCCGGCCCCGGACGCCACCTTCTCGACCAGGTCGGCCCCCGGGAACAGGCCCGGGCACGGCAGGCGCTGACAGCCGCGCTGCGCCGCCATGAGGCCGATGGCGCAGTGTGGCTGCGCAGCAGTTCCTGGCTGGTCACCGCCGTACGCCGTGAGGCCGCGCAGGCCTGACGCTCGCTGCGGCCGGCCGCAGCTCAGGAGCGGCCTGGCGCTCCCGCTCCTGCGCGCGCTGGATGATCCGTCGCCCCAGCTCCTCACCCTCGGCGGGGGTGTGGTCCCGCTCGATGACGACGGCCGCCCTGAGCACGCCATCGGCCCCGAGGGCGGTGGTGAGCCTCGGCTCGCTGGTAGTGGTCCGGGTCGTCACCCCGCGAGTCCGGGGGAGCTGTGCAGGCGGCTTGTGTGCGTCGATACTGACGATGCACTGCTGGCGGCCAGTGACGGAAGTTGGGGCAAGCGCGATCGGTGACGCGCACGTCGGGCAGGTCGCACAGGCTTACTCGGCTGCTGCCCCGCTCAGCAGGGGAGCGTGACGGCCGGGCTGTGAGCGTTGTACTGGATGAGGTCGCTGTCCCAGCCGTGCGTAGCGACTTGGTAGGTGTGGCTGCCGCCGATGCAGGCGACGCCGGTGGCGAAGGTGAGATCGAAGGGCCCCTTCTGCCAGAATTCCGCCTGCTTCACCAGTGCACCGTCCCGGAGAATCTTCAGATAGATTTTCGCGCCGCCGTCCGCAGGCAGAGTGGAACAGGTCCAGGGCGCATAGGCCCAGATGTAGTTCCCGGCATGCGCGGGGTTGCGGACACTCACCGTGCACTGCCCCAGGGGCCCGGCGTTCTCCGCGGCCGCCGGCGCCGTACTGATCCCTGGCACTACAGAGGCCAGGGCCACGAGGGCGAAAACGCGCTTGGCGGCTGAAACCAGGAACATCGCAGACCCCCGAGTCTCGGTCGGCCGCCGGGCAAATCCCGGAGCGGCGGACTCTCCACCCGGCACGAATCGTAACGTCATGGATGCGTAAGGTAACTCGGCTGGATGGGTGACGCCGCCGCCAGCCTCGTCGCCCGTGTCGGTCGAACCGACGAGAGCAGTGAGGAGCTCTTGGAGGAACTTGAGATCCGAGTCGCTCGGGGTGGGCATGGGGTGCGGGGCGGACATGCTTGGCCTTGGCGCCGCCGTGGAGAGGGTTCATTCGTGATGACCACCATGGATGCTCTGCCTGGCCGAGCCGTGCGCTCGCTGCCGTTGATGTGATTGGCCTGGGCGGAGCGGAGTTCCGGCTGCCGCTACTCAACGGCGTCTTCGGGTTCACGGCCCTGTCGGCGGTCATTCTCAACAAGGCGATGAGCCTGATCGTGGTGCCGGCCACGCTGCCCGCCCGGTTGACTTCGGTGCCCTTCTCCGACCTGGGCGCGCACTGGCCGACCGTGGTCAACCTGCTGGCCGGGAGCCTGCTCGGCGCCTGGGTGGGGGCGTCGTGGGTGGTCCGGATGCGGACCGCCACCCTCTACCGGGTGCCGCCACCCTTTACCGGGTGCTCCCTGTACTGATGGTCTTCATGGTCGCCGCCTTCGTGGCCGCCCATACCTTGGAACTGGCCAGTGCGGGGCTCAGTGGAGGGGTGCGCATCGCGACTGGGGCGGTGGCCGGGTTCGGGATCGGCATGTTCGCCGCGATCATGGGTGTGCCCGGGGGTGAGCTGCTCGGAGCTGGGCTCCCAGCCTCCTGCATAGGGGACAGCCTGCGGGCGCCAGAATTTCGTGAGACGTGTTGACCACTGACAGAGGTTTTCGAGTGCGACGGCGTCCTATCCAGCTGCTGAATGACTCTCCTTGGACGGGCAGTGGTACGAGAGCCTTCCGCCCGGGCGCCTCCAGCAACTGAACAGGGTTGACACAACGGTAAAGCGTGCTAGCCCATCGCGTCGCCGTGATCAGGTGGACTGCAGGTTCTCTACGGTCTGGGCCGGGGGCTCCGGCTGCCGTGCCTCTTGTTGGCGTTGGGCCCAGCGGACGGCGAGAAGTGCGGCCATGCCTGTGACGGCGAACAGCGCACCTAAGACGTACCACCCGGGGCGCCCCCAGGTGATGCAGAGCGAGATGACCAAGGTCGGCCCGACGGCTTCGGACAGTCCGACACCCAGGCCGAAGACCCCGAGGTACTGGCCGGTGGCGCGTTCCGGGGCCAGAGCGAAGGACACTTCGAAGCCTGCAGCGGCGTGCCACAGTTCGCCCACTGTATGGACCACTACCCCGGTCAACAGCAGTGTGACCGCGGCCCAGGTCGGCACACCCGCGGACAGGGAGATCAGCGAGCAGGAGACGAGGAAGGCTACGCCCGCTCGCCGGTAGGCGCGCGCGCCGGCAGAGGCGGAAACGATGTTGCGGCTGGCGCGGACCTGGAACGCGATAACGAGGAGGGTGTTGGCGAGCATGGTGCCGGAGATCAGCCAGGGCGGTGCGGTGGTTGCGGTGACCAGCCAGAGCGGGATGGCCACGGTGAGGACCTTGAACTGGATCGCCATGATGCCGTCAAGGCTGGTGATCAGGAGGTAGGGCCGGTCGCGAAGGGCGATCCAGCGTGGGCCGCTGACGGCGGGCCTGGGGGCGATGGAGGGCAGGATGATGAGGACGGCTGCGGCGGCTGCGAAGGAGACGGCGTTGGCGACGACCAGGATTTGGTAGGCGGACTGCGTGCCGACTTGGACGGCCCAGCCCGCCAGCAGCGCTCCGAGGGAGATGCCGATGTTGGAGATGGCGCGGAGGTAGCCGCGGAACTCCTGCGGCCTGTCTCCTCCGTAGTGTCGGATCAGGGGGGAGCGTGCGGCGAGGCCGGCTGCTTTGGCGCTGGTGGCAGTGGCAACGGCAAGGACGAACGGCCAGAAGCTGTCCGCCAGAACGAAGGCGGCCGTACCTAGCGCCTGGACAACCAGCGTGGTCGCATACACGCCGCGTGCGCCGTATCGGTCGGCAAGGTGGCCGACGCCGATGCCTACGCCGAGCGAGACGAATCCGGCGATGGCGAGCCCGAGTCCGACCTGGGTTGCCGGGAGGTGCGCCGCCTGCGTGAAATACAGCACCCCCGCGGTCAGGAAGAGGCCGCTACCAACGGTGTACACGAAGTTGGAGGCGGCGAGGACGCGTTGTGGTCTGGTGTCCGGTATCAGGTGGGGCATGGCGTAGCTCCGCATCCTAGGCACGCGGTAAGGGTCACTGACGCTCTGGATATGTTACAGACCCGGCGCGAATCACGGTCGCTTACCGGTCAAAGAGGCGGCATTGAAGGGTGCTGAGAGGTGGCGACCCGTCAGCGGTGGCTGCCCGTCGACGCTGCCGCGCGGAGCCGCAAGGCGTGTGGGGAGCCACCGCCTCACGACCTGGTGGCCGCTTGCTGGCTTAGGGCTCGAAGAGAATCAACATGCTGATTTGATCTCTGCTGGGTGGGTGTTCGCGAGGAACGCGGTGAGGTCAGCAGGCGTGTGGAACCTGGCTGTCGACGGTGGAATGGTGTAACCATGCTCGGCCAGGAGGGGCTGGACTTGGTGAACGGCCCTGGTCAGGGTGCTGCCGTTGACTCCGAAGAGCTGGGCGAGCAGGTCTCGGGTGCCGATCCTGCGGAGGTAGAGCACGGTGGCCAGGACTCTGTCGGCGGTGGTCAGCCTGTCCTTCGCCCCTGCGCCGCGAGCGCGGATGCGCTCACCTCCTCGTTGCTGAAGCCGTTCCTGCTCACGTAACCCATCGATTTTCGTGAGCAGTTGGTCGACGAGTTCGTCCAGTGCCGGTTCGGGCATGCCGGTCAGCTCCGGGTTGCGCAGACACCCAGTGCCGGGCGACAGGGGTGGGCTAGCCGATCGCGGGCTCCTGGCTGAACCGGCCGCGCTGGTGGTGTCGGGAGGCTGAGGGTGGAGGGTGTAGTTCCAGTCGCCGTGGAAACGGTGCCGGTCCATCGGCAGGGCGCCGATGTCGCTGTCGGTGACCTTGATGTTGGTGTCGTAGGTGCCCGGGTCGAGTTCGGCGTGGACCTTCAGCCCGGTGCGGGTGGTGGTCGCCTCGATGCTGTTCACGATGACGTCGTGGCTGGTCAGCGGTCGGCCTCGCCAGTTCATGGAGATGTGGGAGAACAGCCGGTGCTCGATCTTGTTCCATTTCGAAGTGCCCGGCGGCATGTGGCAGACCGTGATGTCCAGGCCCGTCTCGGTGGCCAGTGCTGCGAGTTCAGTCTTCCAGGCACGGGTCCGGTAGCCGGTGGAGCCGCTTGCGTCCGCGGTGATCATCAGACGGGTGGCGGCCGGGTAGTCGTGCCGACCGCGGGCCTGCCACCAACGGCGGATGGAGGCGACAGCGAACGCGGCGGTGTCGTGATCGGTGCCGACGCTGACCCAGCCGGTATTCGCGGCGATGTCGTAGATCCCGTACGGGATCGCCTTGCCTGGTCCCCGACGGTCCAGGAATTCGTGCGCACCGGCCAAGCGCTGACGTTCCACTGCTCCATCAGCTCCACGACTTCCTTGAACGTGGAGCCGCGCGCCGAGGCAGCGCGGGCGGCCGACCCACCGGCTTCGACCACACGACGTACAGGCGCCGCAACGAAGTCGAGCGAACTATCAATGCCCTCAAGGCCACAGGGCCGTAGCCACACGCTTTGACAAGCGAGCGTGTATCTTCCATGGCACCGTCACTGTTGCTGCCGTGCGCCTCTGGCTCCGCTCGTGACTCGCTGAACAACCCGTCCAACGGCCGGGCGACGCAGTTACCGCCCCAGCACAGCACCGCCGTTGCTGTTGAGGAACTCGCCTGTGATGTAGCCGGCTTCGGGGGAGGCCAGGAAGGCGACGGCC
This sequence comes from Streptomyces sp. NPDC043908, assembly GCF_056435525.1. NCBI lineage: Bacteria > Bacillati > Actinomycetota > Actinomycetes > Kitasatosporales > Streptomycetaceae > Streptomyces > Streptomyces sp. NPDC043908. Next base: position 122,565 of record NZ_JBWKEI010000017.1, read on the forward strand.
GCGGCGATGTCCGCAGGCTCTCCCACTCTGCCCACCAGGGTCTGGTCCCGGCGCCTGGCAAGTTCCTCCTCGTCGGCTGGTGTGTCGAAGAAATCGGTGCCGGCGACGAACCCGGGCATCACGACATTGGCCGTCGCACCATGCGGCCCCAGCTGCTGCGCGAGCGTATGGTTCCACGCCAGCAGGGCCGCCTTGGCGGCTCCATAGGCTCCGTTGCCCCGCAGGGCGGCAACGGAGCCGATGGTCACCACCCGGCCGCCAGGCTGTGCCAGACGCGGCAGCAATGCCTCGGTGAGCAGTACCGCCGACAGGACGTTGCTGTCGAAGACCCGCCGCCACCGCTCGGCAACCTGCGTCAGGCTTCCGTCCTGCGCGGGCCCACCCTGGCCACCCGCGTTGTTCACCAGCACATTGACGTCCGCCGGAAGGTCGTCCAGCGCCCGCTCGACCTCCTCCGGCACGGACAGGTCTACCGCAACGGCCCGCACGGGGTGAGCACTCTCGATCTCCCGCGCTGCCGCACGCAGGACCTCCGCCCGCCGCCCCAGAATAGTGACCTTGTCGCCCTGCCGAGCGAACCGCCCGGCGATGGCCCGGCCGATGCCGGTGCCGCCACCGCTGACCACTACGACGCGTCCCGCCCCATCATCCATCAGCCCCTCCACACTCCTTTTCCGACGAACCTGCCACCAAGATCCCCACCTTGTCACGGACACCCGTCGGCCTCGGCCGGGAATGCGAAGTACCGCAGTGACCTCCGACACCGCCCCTGGCTCGATGGCGCACACGGACACCTTGAGCAGACGCTGCATCGTGCGACGCCGGTCGTCGTTGATGTGCTCAAACGCTTCCCGGCGGCGCCGAGTGGCGGCGGACGGGTTGGTGAGTTGATCCGCATGCTGGACGCTGATCTTCGGTCGCTCACCCTCGCTGAGTAACTGGCCCTGACAAAGGTGTTGGACGTGGCGGTGGGTGATGAGGCAGACGGCGAGGCCGAGGAAGGCTTCGTGGATGTCGTCGCGTCGTTCCCAGCGGATCCGCGGGCGGCGGAAGCCATCCAGCCAGCAGATGGTGCGCTCGACGACCCACCGGATGGCGCCCAGGCCGGTGCCGTGCGGCTGGCCCCGCTCGGCGATCACCGGCCGGATCCCGCGTTTCCACAGAAGTCGGCGGTATGTGTCGTGGCCGTAGCCGCGGTCGGCAGACAGAAGGTGGGGGGCGCCTGCGTGGCTGGCCGACAGTATCGGCAACGGGGGGGATCCTCTCCAGCAGCGGCAGCAGTTGTGTGATGTCGTTGCGGTTTCGGCCGGTCAGCCCTGGCCATCGGTGGTGATGTGGTGCTTGCTGCCCGGGTGTGCGCGGTCGGCCGGACTGGGTCCGCTTTGGGGCCCATGCGAGCGGCCCCGATGCGGGAGGAGTCGATCACCGCCCGGGACCAGTCGAGCTGGTTTCTGATAGGTCTCGCTAGGATCTCCTGATGATGGACGTGATGATGGGGAACGAGATGATCGCCATCCCGCCGGGGCAGGTGACGCTGTCGGACCGGCGGACGCGGCGCAGTTGGTCAGTCGCTTGCGCCTTACGAACTCGCGGCATGGCCGGTTACCCAGGGGTTGTACGCACAGATCACAGGCCGGAAGCCGAGTACCACCCGTGGGGACCAGCTGCCCGTCGAGGGCGTCGCCTGGTGGGACGCGGTGAGGTTCTGCAACGCCCTCTCCCAGTGCGCCGGCCTCACGCCCGCGTACCACTTCCGTGCCGAGGCCGACGACGTAAGGTGGGACGCGTCCGCCGACGGGTTCCGGTTGCCGACCGAAGCCGAGTGGGAGCACGCCTGCCGTGCCGGTACTGCAGGACCGCGTTACGGGGAGCTCGACGAGATCGGCTGGTACCGCGGTAACTCGCACGAGCGCATCCATGAGGTGGGCGGCAAGCGCCCCAACTCGTGGGGTCTTTACGACATGCTCGGCAACGTCTGGGACTGGTGCTGGGATGTCTACGACGCCGAGGTCTATGGCGCCTACCGGGTGCTGCGTGGCGGTGGCTGGTTCGATGAGCACTGGAGTTGCCGGGCCTCCGCGCGGCGCCGCAGCCACCCGACTTTCCAGGTCGACGACGTGGGGTTCCGCGTCGCGCGTTCCGTCGTGAGCTGATCCACGTCGTGTGCAGCTCGGCGCGCGCGGGGTTGGTCGGGCGTTAGCGTGATCCTCATGACGGATGAAGACGAGGCGCTGACTGGCGGCATGGCGAACGCGGGGGCGGTTTTCCGCCGGCGGGAGTTGGTGGAGCGACCGGCACCCCGCAACGCGCGCGACCTGCATGCCTATCTCCTTGTGCTGAAGGAGCACGGCTTCGACGCGGCGCCGGTCCCTGTCGGTCTCACTGCGGACGGCCGTGAGCAGCTGACTTTCCTTCCTGGTGACGTGGCTCTGCCGCCGTTGCCGGACTGGGCGATGACAAGTTCCGCCCTCGAATCGGTGGGGAGTTTGCTGCGGCGTCTGCATGAGACCAGTGCGGTCGTCGCGGTCGACACCGGTGCCGAGTGGCCCCCGGACCTTGCCGACCCGGAGGGAGGAACGATGTTGTGCCACAACGATCTGTGCCCGGAGAACGTCGTCTTTCGTGACGGTCGTGCCGCAGCCGTGATCGATTTCGACATGGCGGCCCCGGGCCGTGCCCTCTGGGACGTCGCCATGACTGCCCGCTATTGGGTGCCCATGCTCGATCCCGGGTCTGCGGCCGCTCTCTATCCCCCTGGACTGGATGCGCCCGCACGGCTGCGGATGCTTGCCGACAGTTACGGCCTCTCGGCGGGGGATCGCGCCGAGTTGCCCGGCGTCATCGAGCAGGCCACGGAGGTCTGCCGGGCCTTCGTCGCCCGCCGTGCGGCTGGCGGAGATCCTGTCTATCTCCAGGCGCTGGCCGAGCATGGTGGATGGGAACGCTGGGACCGCATGCAGAGCTGGCTGGTGGACCACCGCAAGACGTTCACGACTGCCCTGCTGGACTGACCGGCCCGGACGTTCGTGGACAGACTCACCGGGCGTTCTTGGTTCCGCGTTCGTCCTCGGTGGCCCATGAGAGACGCCCCCGTCGCAGTCGCCGAGGAACACTGCCAGTTGCCTCATGACCGACGCGAGGGAGTAGTTGTCTGATGGTCGAGAGCGACTGCGGGTGGAATCGGGGGCGGGGTGCACGAGGGGTCCTGTTCCAGGGCCTTCTGCTGCTCGGCTACAGCATTAATCCTGCCCTCCAGGGCTGACTCGTTCTTGGTGATCCAGACGCGGCGGAGTCGATGTTGGGCTGCCGTCTGGTGTCGGCGTAGACCTGGGCGCGGACGCCGGACTCGCCGGGGACGTGTGATGTGTGGGTGGTGCCGGAGGTCGCCTACTGCTGTTGACGCTGTTCCATCACGGCTGGGACGGTTTTCTCGTCGGCGCCCGTGACGTCCACGACGACCAGGCCTGGCCCGGAGATGTGCACCTCCTCGATCGGCATGCTCCCGAGGACGGCTCCGTCCGGCTGCGGCGTTGTCTGGCCGGGACAGATACATCCGTGCGAGGGAACACATCGCACTGACGTGCCCGGTCCAGTCGCGCGGACTGGGACGGGGCCGTAGACAGGGAAGGGGCAGCCGCGTCCGCTGGCAGGCTGGCCCGGTCTGCTCCCTTGGGGGGAGCCGTGACAGCCCCGAGCGTCACGGCGGCCTGCCCAGAGCAGGTCCTCACGGTGCTGTGGCTGCGAAGAGGCAGGCGCGGCCGATTCCTCGTAGCCAAGTCGCCGCGATGTGCACACGTCCGATGCAAAGGTGGCGCTATGCGCTGGGCGCAGGCCGCGACAAGCGGCTGACGGTCGCTCCAATCCAGGCGCCCTGGCTGTCGTTTCCCAGACGACCGGGGGCTGATGGACTCACACCATGACGACACTGCTGTCCCGCATCATGCGAGCACTTGACCAATTTCATGCAACCCGCATGTGCCGCCTGGCCCCTACGACGTGGTCACATGTGTCGCCACCATCCACCACATGCCGTTCAGTGAGGCCCTCACCTGCTTGCGCCAGCACCTGGCGTCCGGCGGAACCCTGGTCGTCGTTGGCGTCTACCGCCCGCGGTCTCGGAGCGATTACCTGATCGATGCCGCGGCCATTCCGGTGAACGTCGCCATGGCCTGGGTCAAGAACAAGGACGGCCGGCTGGCCGGAGTCGTCTCCCAGGCGGGCCTCCTGTGCAAGGAGGAGTTCCCTCAGGACGGTCCGGGTCTGATCGAGCAGGCGGGAGCCGCTCGGAGAGACCCCCAAGGCCGTCGCGACACGGGCTGGTCTGATCACGGCGTCGGAGCCGTCCTCCTGGTCGTGGCGAGCCGCACCGACCCCTACCGGACTGCTCTGAACGCACCGGGTGCCCGGCGGTCCGATGGTGCTGTCGGTATCCAGTTGGCGCCACTCACCGCAGGCCCGGCTGCCGACAACCTGCGCAGCGGTCTTCCCCATGCCGAACGATGGGATGCGGTGGTCGCCCGTCTGGGCAGCGACCCCCCCTCGGTCATACGTTGAGTACGCCGCTGGGGCTGTTCCTCGCGCGCGCCATCAGAGGCACGGAGCGTGTTGTGCCAGGCAAACAGGAAGCACTAGTCATCCCGGAATGGCACGCCCGGGCCCTGAATCTGACATGCCCCTCGCATAGATGGCCGCTCCAACTCGTGCAGCGGCTTCGGGAACAGCGAGTGGATCTGCCCGTGTCCCTGGGTGCTGGTGTGCTGAAGCGCCGGGGACATGGCCAGCCTGCGGTTTCTTGTGACCGAGCCCAGCGAGTGCCTGAGGAGGGGAAGGTCGCAGAGGTGGCCCGCAGGGGACCTGCCCTGCAGATCTTCCTCTGGTCCGCACGGTGATCCACACGAACCCCCCTGGCTTGAGCAGACGAGTTAGTTGGTTTTCTTCCATGTTTTGCAGCCGCTGGTGCGGAAGGCTTTGTCTGTGGCTGCGATGGTGACGGTTTCTGCTCCCTTGGATGCGTCGCCGCTGATGATGTCTTTGCCTTCGCCGCCGGTCCCGCTCAGCCGTGCCCAGGCGCAGTAGATGATGGGTTCGCCCTGGGGGCCTTCGCTGCGGTACGTGCCGGGTTTGATGTCGCGTCCGACGAGGAAGACGCCATCCCCGGGAATTTGTTCGGCTTCGGCTGGGCCCGCTTTTTCGGAGGGTGCCGTGGTGGCCGGTGAGGGCGGTACGGCGGTTTGGGCGGGTGTGGGTGCCACCGTCGCGCTGGGGGAGGCGCCCTCGCCAGGGGCCGGGTGCCCTGCCGAAGCGGCCAGCGCTCCGATCAGCAGCCCCACCGCGGCCGCGGCCGTATGCGTCAGCCACGGCCGGATCCACCTGCCCGTGGGCTGCTTGTCCGTGCTGCCGGGCGGCTGCATCGGGCCATGCGGTGGCCCTTGAGGGACTCGCCACTCCCTCCCGACAGAGTGAACCCGGCATGCCGTCCGCGCACGCCAACACGCCGCGTCGACCCCACTGCCAATTCACCGATGGCTCCGTACGCACCCAGGGGGCCGAGGTCGCATGACGTGATGGCTGCCTGCCCTACCGGCAGGGCACCGCGGGCGCAGCCCCCGCTGCGGGGCAGGTCAGCGACCCTCCCCATCTCTGGCAGGGCCTCTCCCGCCGCGTCCAGGACATCGCCTCCGCCCACGGCGGCTGCCCGCCCGCAGCCCTGCCCCCCCGGCCGGCGAGAACGATCCCGCACCGGCCGGGGAGACCGCCAGGAGCACCGCGGAAGACAATCGGGCAGCACGCCATGCCCGCAGGCTGTTCGAGGCCGTTCAGGCCGTGACCCGCACCGGCCGGAGCCACAGTTCCATGGCCCGCGAGCTCGGCCTGGACCGCCGCACGGTCGGCAAAATACGCCCGGGCACGGACCTGGAATGAGGTATTGCGCCGCGGACATGCGCAACTCCTTGGTTCTGCACGGGGCATGCGGGTGCGCGGGTGGAGCTGCGCGGTCCTTAGCTGCGCACGATGCGCCACCGGTTGTCCGTCGTGCCGTCGTCCGGGGCCTGCACGGCGAACGCGCCCACAGCGGTGGAGTTGTCCGCGAGGGCGAGCAACTTGCCGCTGTGCACGTTGCGGATCTTGTAGGTCCCGTCCCCCTGGTCGAGCAGCGTCCACCGGTGGTCGGCGGTGCCGTTGTCCGACCACTGCAGGACCGTCGCGCCGTCGTCCGTGGACATGTTCAGGACGCCGAGCACCTTGCCGCTGTGGGCGTTGCGGAAGCGGACCGCGCTTCCGTCAGCGACCATCTCCCAGTCGTGGTCGGCCGTGCCCGAGTCATGCCACTGCAGCGCGCGGCCGCCGTCGGCCGTCGACATGTTCTGGATGCCTAGGACCAGAGCGCTGCCCGCGTTGGCGAGCCGTACGGTGGCGCCGGTGTTCCAGTAGACGGCGTAGTTGTGCCCGTGCGCGTCGTGGAACGGGCCCAGGCTGACGGTGGATCCGTCGGCAGTGGCGGTGAAGGCGAGCGAACTGCTGCTGGTCCGTCTGATGGAGGAAGTGGTCAGGGAGGGCAGAGCGCTCAGGGCCGAGTCGCCGTAGTTGCCGGACAGGACGACCGGGCCGTACGTGATCGCCGCGACGTTGGGGTTGTCGTCGGCCGCCCGCATGATGATCCGCATGGGCAGGCGGACGGTGACGGTGTCGCCGGAGGCCCACGAGCGGCTCAGGGTGGCGTAGCTGCCGGGGGTGGCGGTGAGGGGTTGCGCGACACCGTTGACGCTGACGGTGGCGCCGCTCGTCCAGCTCGGGATGCGGATGCACATGGCCCAGGTTCCGCCGACGTTACCGGTGACCTGCAGGGTCGTGGTGTCACTGGCCGGGTACGAGGTGGTCTGGGTGAGGGTGATTCCACGTTCTGTCCAGGTGAGTACCGAGGGCACGAACAGGTTCACGATCAGCGTGTTGTCACGGTGGAAGTAGATGGAGTCCATCAGCCGGGTGTGCATCTCCAGGCCCGTGCCCTGGCAGCACCAGAACGTCCCGTAGTCGGTGCTCCATGTGCCCCCGCCCCAGGCCGGCCCGACGCCGCGTCGGCTTCCGGGACTGAGCGGGGTGAAGTACGTGACGTGGCCGTGGTCGTCGGCCGGGTTCTGCTGGCCGATCATCTGGTTGAGCCATGCCCGCTCGTAATAGTCGAACAGCGCGGTCCGGTTGGGGTCCAGTTCGAAGAGTTCCCGGGTGAGGGTGAGCATGTTGACGGTGTTGCAGCTCTCGCACGTGTCCTTGTTCAGGTATCCGGCGATGGCGTTCGGTGCGCGGAAGTGCTCCGCCTGACTGTTGCCGCCAATGGCGTAGGTGTGCGAGCCGACACAGATGTCCCAGGCGTTGGTGGCGATGTCCCGGTAGCGGGCCGTGCCGGTGGCCTTGAACTCCAGCGCGGCGCCTATCCACTTGGGTACCTGGGTGTTGGCGTGCAGCCCGTTGAGCTTGTCCTGGCCGGCCGTGAGAGGGTCGAACACCGCGGCGTGGTCCAACCGCTGGGCGACAGCGAGCCACCGCGCGTCACCGGTCTCCGAAGAGAGATCGGTCAGCACGGCGTTCATGCCACCGAACTCGGTCTCCAGCATGGCCTGCATCTGCTGGCTGCTCAGCCTGCTGGTGCGCCGGTCGACCCATACCGCCAGGGCGAGCAGCACGTCCCTGGCCTGCGTACTGCCGATGTGGCGCCATACGTCGAGGAGTCCGGCGAGGGTCTTGTGGACGGTGTAGTACGGCACGTTGCCGTTGGTCAGGGTCCGCTGCTCCAGGGCGGTGAAGTCGGACTCGGGGTAACCGGAGAGGTATCCGGGGTTGAAGCCGGCGGCGTTGTTGTTGGCCTGGCACTTGGCCAGCTCCGCGACCATGTACGTCGCCTTGTCGCGGCAGACCGTGTCCCCGGTCACGGCGTACAGCTGCGCCCACGCGGTGAGGAAGTGCCCTTGGACGTGGGTGCGGAAGGGGAACGTCGGCGCGTCCCAACCGCCCGTGGGGGCTGCTCCGCCGGTGGACAGCCTGTGGTTGGCGCGGAAGTTGTACAACAGGCGGTCGACATCGACGAACCGGAGATAGTTCCCTGTACGGTTCTGGTTGTCCAGCCACCGGCTTGCGGTGAGCCGGACTTGGCCAAGTGCGAAGGGCCGTGCCAAGACTCCGGTGGCGGCCCGCGTGGAGGGGATCGCGGCTCGGGCGGGAGAACTGCCGATGACGAACCCCTCGGCAGAGGCCGCAGCGGCAGCCCCGGCTATTTGCAGAAGTCTCCGTCTGCTGACTATGGACGACATCGTGCACCTTTCGATGACGAGAGAGTGCTTGTTCGGTCGTTGCGGCGCCGGGGCGCGGTGGTCGAGATGGCCCCCGAGCCGCAGGGGCTGGCCGGGGGCGCGCTGGAACGTCCCTCGCTGGTTGGAGCTGTCGACGTCGAGGCGCTGGAGCCATGGGCATGTTGCGTCCGGAAGGTTCGGCATATCGAACGGCTATCGAAGTGTCGGACGTAATGGCGCCGAACGTAAGGGGGGCCCAGTGCGGAAGTCAACGCCCGTGACAATAATTGGCACCTAAGCTCCGTACGCTGTCCGGGATTTCGAATAAACAGGCACTACCCCCACACGCGCCGCAGGATCCCGCGCCGGTAGTCCGCCACCCCCGTGATGCACCCCCGCCGCATCAACGGCCGTCTCGCCGGGAATGCATCGGCCTCGCCGCGAGGTTGACCGGGGCAGACACCCACCGACGGCGACAGGGGACAGCAAGGTGACACAGCTGCGGGAGCTTTACCTGAGTGTGGGGGACACAGCGGCGAAGCTGTTGGCCGCACCGGAGGTGGCCGACGGCTGGCACCAGCCCTCCGCACTGGCGAAGCTCAGCGTCCAGGGGCTGGCGGGCCACCTGGCCGGGCAGGTCTTCTTCATCCCTACGGTGCTGGCAGAGCCGGTACCGACCGAACCCGCCATCTCTATCCACGAGTACTACGCGCGAGTCAGCTGGATCGGCTCGGACCTTGACACTCCGTTCAACCAGGCCATTCGATCAGGCGGCGAGGAAGAGGCGGCCGACGGCCCGGGCGCACTGGCCGCGCGAGTCGCCGCATGCGTCGAGGAACTGCGCGGCATCCTGCCCAACGCGCCGGATCGCCTGGTACGTCGGCCCACGTGGGGGCCCTGGTCGATCAGTCTCGACGACTTCATCGCCAGCCGTATGCTGGAGCTTGCTGTTCACTGCGACGACCTTGCGCACAGTGTCGGGCTGCCGACCCCACAGTTCCCGGCCCCTGCCGTCGAGACCGTCGTGGACTTGCTGTCACGGATCGCCCTACGCCGGCACGGCGCCACCAACGTCCTGCGCGCACTGAGCCGCAGCGAACGCGCACCGGCTTCCATCTCGGCGCTCTGATACACGCAACGGAACGGGTCGAAAGCTGACGAAGCGTTCCCGAACGCGTACGGGATCACCCCCGGCGAACGCCCCCTGGGCGGCTGGCCAGCTCCGGGCAATCCCGGCGGCGGGACAGCGCCCGCATCCGGCTGAAGCAGATGGCGGTCATCCGCGAGCGGCCCGACTCGCTGCCGCCGGCCAGCACCACGTCGCACGTTGATCGATGCCGTGAACAATCAGCGCCTGGCCGGGCGAACCTGGGCGCAACGTATGGGCTGGACCGCGATGAGGTGTACCGCACTGCGCTACGGACCCGGCTGATGGAGACCTTCGCGCAGGGTGCATCGAACCAGGATCCGCACCAGTGCCTTGCCGGATTGCACGAGTTGGAGGATGAGGCGTCCGTACCGGGGACTATGCGGCTTTCGACGGTGCCCCGGGACCTGTTCACCGGGTTGCAGCCCGGGACCTGGCGCTGGTGACGTCGAACGGTGAGCACCGGGTGCGTGGCTGATCTGCACGCATCCAGCGCGGACCGGACCACAGTCCGAGGTGCCGACAGCGCGGGTCACTGCGGGGCCCGGCCGCGCGTCGCCCGCCGGGCGGCGGCTGACAGGCGGGGCCTTTGCGCCGTTCGGCCGCGATTGGGGTCACTGTGTCGGGGCATGCGGGCTCCGACGCGGTGGATGATCTGTCCTGCGGACGGCCGCAGGGAAAGGAGGCCCACGATGGCCGAGCTGTCGTCGCCGGAGCGACAGTCACGACCGGTGGGAGACGGCCGCGTGCCCGCGACCCCACGCCGGCCCGGCGGCGCACCCGCATCACCTCGGCCCGACGGCGCGCCGGTGCCGTCCGCCCCGTCCGAGACCGCGTCCACGCCTCCGCTGCGGCCCGCGGCCTACGATCCCGCCGACTACGTGGAATGCGTGGTGCGCGGCGCCGCCGAGGCGCGGGTGTCGCCCCTGCTGGTCATGACAGTGCTGTACAACGAGGCGTACAAGCCGCACCACCCGCTGTGGGAACGGCTGTGGCAGTGGTGGAAGCCGGGCGCGTCCTTCGGGGTGGCCAACATGCACAAGGCCACCTTCGAGGCGGTGCGCCGCGCGCACGGCCTGGCGCAGCGATGGCAGGATCTGCGCGACGACCCCGCCTTCGCCATCCGCGCGGCTGCCCTGCATCTGAGCGACCTCGACGCGTGCCTGCCCGCACGGCACGCGCGGCGCTACACCCGCGACGAGCTCCTCGCCCTCGGCTACAACGCGGGCGAACGCAATATGCGTGCCTTCGCCCGGGGCGTGCCTCCCGGCCCGATGGCCCGGTCCTATCTGCGCCGGTACCGCACCTACCAGGGCCGAGCTGCTGCCACGCTGAGGGGATTCGAACAAGAGGCGTCAGGGGAAGGGTAGTTGGGGGCCGCGATCGCAGGGGCCGGGCCGACTGGAGTACCGTATTGACGGCGGTCTCCACCGGATCGGTCCGGTCTCTTACGTCACCGGCGAGGGGAGGCCGACTACCGCCGGCGCATCCGGGAAGATGTCCGTACGCACGGCCGTCGACGACCTGCGCGAAGAAGTCCGCCGAGCAGCGGAAGAACGAGGTCGGATCGTCGCGATGCACCTGCTACGGCAGCGCGTCCCAGGCCTGGCTCACGCCGAAGTCATCGAGTACGTAACTGCCTTGCACTGCCTTGCAGACCGGTCCCGCGCCGGATGATCTCGTTGCCGTCGACACCAGAGCCCTCGTTCCTCCTCTCGACCCGGTCCTCATGGTCGAGACGATCAAGCCGGGGCGGATCTCTGAGGGCTGTCGTACGCCCGCCCCGTCTCCCTGCTGGGTGCGTCCTCGCCTCTGCCCGTATCGTGCGGGTGCGGGCAGAGGCGAGGCCGGGCGGGGGCGGCTGGGTGATGGTGGTGCCGGGCCGCGCCCCTGTTTACAGGGTGCCGGTCAGGCGGTCGGTGAGCAGGCGGGTGAAGCGGGCCGGATCGGGCAGGTCGCCGCCTTCGGCGAGCAGCGCGCTGCCGTAGATCAGCTCGGCGGTGTCCGCCAGCTTGGGGTCGTCGGCGTTCGCGGCGTGTGCCGTGCGCAGTGCGGTGATCAGCGGATGCGTGGGGTTGAGTTCCAGGATCCGCTTGACGGTCGGCAGTTCCTGTCCCATCGCCCGGTACATCTTCTCCAGGGTCGGTGTGACGTCGTGGGCGTCGCCGACGATGCACGCCGCCGAGGTCGTCAGACGTGACGACAGGCGGACCTGCTTGACCTGCTCGGACAGGGTGGTGGTCAGCCAGGGCAGCAGGGCGGCGAAGTCCTGCTCGCGCTGGGCCTTGTCGGCGTCGGTCTCCTGGCTGTCCTCGGCGGATCCTTCGAGGTCGACCTGGCCCTTGGCGATGGACTGGAGCGGGTGGCCGTCGAAGGACCGGACCTGGTCGACCCAGACCTCGTCGACGGGGTCGGTGAGGATCAGGACCTCGTACCCCTTGGCGGTGAAGGCCTCCATGTGCGGGGAGTTCTCCACCATGGCGCGGGTCTCACCGGTGAGGTAGTAGATGGTCTCCTGGCCGTCCTTCATGCGCTCGACGTACTGGCGCAGTGTGGTGGGCTTCTCCGGGTCGTGGGTGGAGGCGGCCGAGACCAGCTCCAGGAGGGCGTCGGTGTTGTCCGTGTCCTCCAGCAGACCCTCCTTCAGGGCACGACCGAACTGCGACCACACCTTGGCGTAGCGCTCGGCGTCCTTGGTCTGCATGGTCTTGATGGCGCCGAGGACCTTCTTGACCAGGCGTCGGCGCACGCCGCGGATCTGGCGGTCGTGCTGGAGGATCTCGCGGGAGACGTTCAGGGACAGGTCGTGGGCGTCGACGACACCCTTGACGAAGCGGAGGTAGTGGGGCATGAGCGCTTCGCAGTCGTCCATGATGAACACCCGCTTGACGTACAGCTGCACGCCGCGCTTGGTCTCGCGGGAGAACAGGTCGAAGGGCGCCTGCGAGGGGATGAACAGCAGCGCCTCGTACTCGAAGGTGCCCTCGGCGCGCATGTGGATCGTCTCGGCCGGGGGCAGCCAGTCGTGGCTGATCTGCTGGTAGAACTCGTTGTACTCGTCCTCGGTCACCTCGCTGCGCGACCGGGCCCACAGCGCCTTCATCGAGTTGAGCGTGTCGACTTCGCGGGAGGACGCGCCGTCGGTGCCGGTGCGCTCGGTGGCCATCCGGATCGGCCAGCGGATGAAGTCGGAGTACTGCTTGACGATCTGACGGATCTTCGACTCGGACAGGTAGTCGGCCAGCCCGTCCTCGCTGTCGGCGGGCTTGAGGTGCAGGGTGACGGCGGTACCCACCGGCAGGCCGTCGACTTCCTCGATGGTGTAGACGCCCTCGCCGCTGGACCGCCACTGGGTGCCCGAGTCGGTGCCGGCCCGCCGGGTGTGCACGGTGACTTCGTCGGCGACCATGAACGCCGAGTAGAAACCGACGCCGAACTGGCCGATCAGGTTCTCGGCGGTGGCGGCGTCCTTGGACTCCTTGATCTTCTCCAGCAGCTCGGCGGTGCCGGACTTGGCGATGGTGCCGATCAGCTCCACGAGATCGTCCCGGCTCATGCCGATGCCGTTGTCACGGACGGTCAGCGTACGGGCGTCCCGGTCGACCTCCAACGAGATGTGCAGGTCGGTGGTGTCGATCTCGCCGAGGCTGGAGTCCGTCAGCGATTCCAGCCGGAGTTTGTCCAGCGCGTCGGAGGCGTTCGAGATCAGCTCGCGCAGGAAGATGTCCTTGTTCGAGTAGATCGAGTGGATCACCAGTCGGAGCAACTGGCGTGTCTCGGCCTGGAATTCCCGTGTCTCGGCGCTGCTGCCCATGCGGGTCTCTTTCTGTGTGAACGTCATGACGGTCATGAAGGTCATGAACGGTACGGACGGTGTGAGCGGTCGGGCTGGGCCGAGAGGGACCGTGGTCGCCTTGGCACGGTCGGGTCGGACCGGCCCGCCGCCGATTCATGTGGTCGTGGACAGTGCGGGAGGCATCGTCACCTCCCGTCGCCGTGGGTCAGCCGGTCATCCAGACGGGCCAGACGGGTGACGAGGTCGGTGTGGCGGGTGTCGAGGTGCGGGCGCATGGCGATCAACGGCGCGATGAGCTCGGCCGCGTCGGTGGCGCCGAGGGCGGTGTCCAGGGCGGCCTGGGCCGAGCGTGCCTCGGGTGCGAGGTGAGTGAGGGAGGAGATCTGTCCGGCGAGGCGGCGCAGGTCGGCGGCGTTGCGGCGGGCCCAGGCGGCGGTGGTGCGGTCGGCGGCACGGGCCTGGCGGGTGGCTGTCACACGCTGTTCGCCGGTGGTCCCGGCCGGGCCGGGGCGGCCGCGCAGGTAGCGGCGCTCGGCTGCCTGGCGGCTGGCGACGCCGAGAGGCGGGGCGAGGTCGGCCCAGCTGGCGCCCGCGTCGCGGGCGGTTTCGATCAGACCGCTCTCCCATCCGGCGAGCTGCTCGCGCACCTGCCGCAGCAGCATCAGGGAGGCCAGCGCCTGCTCGGGCTCCGGTCCGGCAGGGTCGGGGGACTCATGACGGGCGTCGCGCAGGGCGTCGTCTATGGCAGCCAGGGCAGCGGCGGCGGCGAGAAAGGACGCCGGGCTGTGGGCGTCGGAGCCGGTCGTGGACGGCTGGTCGGCTGCGGTCATGGGCACCTCCCTCGGGCTGTCATCTCATCGATGACATTGTATGTGTCGTCTTTAGGATGACATGCCCAACGGTAGCAGTGAAGCACTGGCGGCAAGCGCTGATCCTGCTAGGGGTGATTTCACCGCGTTGACGCGGACCGACATCTTCCGTGGATGGAGCTGTCCGAGCGGCCACTGGAGGTCTTCTCCCGCCAGATCGTGCCCGCCGACGCCCACGATTTCGAGCACATCAACGCCGATTGCGACGCGGGCGTGCTCACCCGGCCAGTGCCCTGTATCCCCCGAAGTGGCCGTCTGCCGCCTGCTGGGAATCGGATCGCCGTCAGCGGGGTTGGTGGGGGACAAGCCGTTATTGGAGGGGTCATGAGAGCGATTCAGGTGTACGAAGTGGGCGGTCCCGAGGTGCTGCAGGAGGCCGAGGTGGACCATCCGCGGCCGGGTCCGGGCGAGGCGGTCGTGGAGGTCGCCGCATCCGGGGTCAACTTCCTCGACGTCTACCACCGCGAAGGTCGGTACAGCCTCCCGCTGCCCTTCGCCCCGGGCGCTGAGGGCGCCGGCACGGTCGTCGAAGTGGGACCCGGCGTCGCTGACGTCGCAGTCGGGGACCGGGTCGGTTGGGTGGAGATTCCCGGCACGTATGCCGAGCGGGCCGTCGTGGACGCCTCCCGGCTGGTGCCGCTGCCCGACGATATGCCCTTCGAGACAGCCGCCGCCGTGCTCCTCCAAGGCATGACCGCGCACTATCTCGTCAAGGACGCCTACCCGGTTCAGGGGGGCGACACGGTGCTCGTGCATGCGGCCGCCGGTGGCATGGGGCTGCTTTTGACCCAGCTCATCGCCTATCTCGGCGGCAGGGTGATCGGCACGACGTCGACCACGGCGAAGGCCGAACTGGCCAAGCGTGCCGGGGCCGCTGAGGTGATCCTTTCTTCCGCAGTCGACGATCTAGCGGCCGAGGTGAGGCGGCTCAACGGCGGTCAGGGACTGCCGGTTGTCTTCGACGGCGTCGGCGCGCACACCTTCGATGCGAGCCTCGCCAGCCTGCGCACCCGCGGCCATCTCGTGCTCTTCGGCGCCGCAAGCGGTGCCGTGCCGCCGTTTGATCCGATTCGGCTCGCCGACGGCGGTTCGCTGACCCTGATCCGGCCCAGCCTCGGGCACTTCATCACCGACCGGTCCGAACTGCTCCGACGGGCCGCCGATGTGTTCGAGTGGGTGCGCTCCAAGGCGCTTGAGGTCACAATAACGGGCCGCTACGCATTGTCCGAGGCCGCCCAGGCCCACAGCGATCTGGAGGCTCGACGTACCACTGGCAAGCTGCTCGTCATACCCGATGCGGCCGCTCTTGGACGCCGCGAGGAGACGCAGAATTGATCGCGGGTGACGAGGTCGGGGATCTTGGAGACTGCGATGTCTAGGGCATAGCCGACCGTCATCGCCAAGATCCCCGACAGCGGCAGGAACTCAGCAGACCAAGATCAAGTTTTGGCGGGTTTCTGGCGTATCCCGGTCATACCCCTTCAAGATCCCTCAGCCGAGACCCCGCTCATCCGTCCACAACGCTCCAGGGCAGAACACATGCTGAGTTTCTCGTTGGTTCTGTGGGTGCTGGGTCTGCACGAAAGTGGGCCGGGCCCGGCGTATGCGAGCGGTCAAGCTGTTGGAGCATCGACGTGCTGATTTCGGGGTCACGTGGATGGTGGGAATTCACCCCGAGAGCGTGCGCCGGCTGGAAACGCCTGTGGGAGCAGGGCGGGGCCCGGGCACTGCGGCGACGGCCGGCCACCGGACGGCCGCCCAAACTGGACGACAACCAAGTCGAGGCGGTGCGGGCCGCGTTGGAATAGGGCGCGCAGGCCCACTCGGGTTCGAAGCCGAGCTGTGGGCCCTGGAACGGGCTGGCGTCGTGGTTGAGCGGCTGACCGGGGTGGAGGATTCGGTGCCCGACGCCATCCGGTCGAGCGCGACGGGAAGGCGAGCGCGACCGCCAGGTGCTCAATGGCAGCCCTACGGCGTGCTGGAACTACCGGTCCTTCGTGCAGCGACTCACCGTGTACGCGAAGCTCCGCGCCTGTCGGCGCCCGCCTGGCGGCCGTCCGGACCGGCCGGATGTGGGGCTGTCAGGCAGGGGCGCTGAGCGGTGGGTGGTCGAGTACGCGGGGCCTGTACTCGACCAGTTGGATGCGGCCGTCGAAGGTGCGGTGCTCGATCATTTCGAGGGTGACGTCGGGATAGCCGTCGTAGATGCGTTCTTCGCCTGTGGCCCCGGTGATCACGGGGAACATGACGACGCGGAAGCGGTCGACGAGTCCGGCTTGGATCAGGGACCGGCACAGGCTGAGGCTGCCGATGGTGCTGAGGAGCCCCGTGTCACCCGCCTTCATGGAGCGGACCGCCTCGACGGCGTCGTCGCGGACGAGCGTGGAGTTGGCCCACGTCAGGGGTTCCTGGAGTGTGGAGGAGAACACCACCTTGGGTGCTTGCGTGAGCTCGTCCAAGGAGGCCTCTTCTTCGGGCCTGAACTCGTCTTGGCCCTGGGGGACCTCGCCTGCGGCGAAGCCGGACATCAGGCGGTAGGTGTTGGCTCCCATCAGGTAGGTGACCTTGGGTTGCTCGCCGAGCCAGGCGAGATACTCCGGGCCCTCCAGACCCCAGAACCCGGGCCATCCCTCTCCCGAGGCGTAGCCGTCGAGGGACGTGATGAAGTCGACGAGAAGCTCCGACATGGTGGGGTCCTTTCCTAGGTGTCACGAGCATGGACCGGCCGGGAGCCACAAACTCATCGGCCACGCTGTGCAGTAACGAGAAAACCCAGAGGTGCGCCAGCCCCGACACGAACCTGATCACCTTCATCGAGTCAGGCCAGCTCAAGGCCAAACGACGCGACCAGCTCAACGCCGCCCACATCGAGCAGATCCAAGGCATCATCGCCGCCGCCAGCGCCAACTCCGCCCTGGCCTACCGATCCGCGTACGACGCCGCCAAGGCAGCAGAGACGGCGCAAGGCCACGCAGACCTGGCAGCCGGCCATGCCCAGACCGCCGCCGACTATGCCAAGAAGGCAGACGGGTACGCCACCCAGGCAAGCCAGGCCGCCAACCGGGCAAGCAGCTCCGCCAGCGCTGCCACCGCCTCTGCGGTGGCCGCGCGCAAGGCCGATGTCCAGGCCCAGAACAGCGCCCGCAGGGCGTCGAACGCAGCGGCGTCGGCCGAGGCGAGCTACAGCGCCGCGCAGGGCTACGCCGCGAGCGCCTTCCAGGCTGCGGAACAGGCACGGCAGTCGTCAGTGAACGCAGGGGAAAGCGCAAGCCAGGCAGTCGCCAAGGCCAAGGCCGCAGTGACGCGCTATCAGACTGAGCGCTACACCCAGGAAATGCAGGCGCGTCTCGAGAAGGAGACCGCCATCCGTGAAGCCGACATCTTGTCGGACCTGCAATCTGCCGAATCCGCGCAGACCTGGGCGCTCATCAAAGCCATTGCTGGCAACGAGGTTCCGCCCGGTATGAGCTTGATGGAGTACATCCATCTCAAGCTCGACATCTTGGGTCTGGTGCCGGGGATCGGTGAGCCCGCGGACGGCGTGAACTGTATTGCCTACGCCATCGAAGCCAACCTGGCGGATAAATACCCCTACCTGGGTGTCGGGGATGATAATTCTGCGACAGATGCCGCCCTCTCCTGTGCCGCCATGATTCCGGTGGGCGGATGGATTGCCTCCGCCCTGAAGGGCAGCCGGTGGGCCTCCAAGTTCGGAGCGAGCGCCGGGGCTGTCCTTGAAGGCATCGGTAAATTCTTCAAGCGCAGCCCTTGCGGCCCCAATAGTTTCCCGGCCGGCACCCGTGTCCTCATGGGGGACGGATCGACCCGCGCAATTGAAAAGATCAGAGCCGGAGATGAGGTCCAGTCGGCCGATCC
This sequence comes from Streptomyces sp. NPDC043908, assembly GCF_056435525.1. Lineage (NCBI taxonomy): Bacteria > Bacillati > Actinomycetota > Actinomycetes > Kitasatosporales > Streptomycetaceae > Streptomyces > Streptomyces sp. NPDC043908. The sequence goes on from NZ_JBWKEI010000017.1 coordinate 140,538, forward strand.
GGTTTCCGGGCGCTCCGGGGCGCGACGTGTCGTGGGGACGATCTACACCCCGGACGACCGTGACTTCAGTGGCATAACAGTCGTCGGTTCCGGCTCCTCAAGTGAACTGATCGCCACGGACCACCACCCGTTCTGGAATCTGAAGTCCAAGAAATGGACCGACGCGGCGCAGCTCGCGCCCGGCGACCGGCTCCAGGCCGCAAACGGCTCCGCGGTCGAAATCGCCCGGATCCGGCATTGGAACCGACTCCAGTCGGCATACAATCTGACCGTTGCCGAACTGCACACGTATTTCGTGCTCGCAGGGAACGTACCGGTACTCGTTCACAACTCAACAACAAGCTGCCCGCTCCTGTCGGAGGGTGTACGCAAGTACATCGAGAGCAAACACTCGGTGAACGGGTCCATCCGTACGAGCGACAAGTCCTACTGGACGATCCCCTCCTCCGACTGGAACCGAGCCATCAACGAAGTGCTGAAGCGCGACCCTCACGGCATCCCTAACACCGACAGCCGAACAGGTACGATTCACAGGGCGCCCATGCCGGAGGATATCGGCGACGGAGGATGGGTCGGGAAGGCCGGAAAAGATCGCGGGGAATACGAGTTGGACTACGTCGAGGTTATCCTGAATCCGGATGGAACTATCCGCGACGCCTATCCATGGGCGCCTGGACTCCCGAGTGCAGCCGAGTGAACCGCACGGCAGGTCTCGAGTATCAAATCGGATCGCATCGTCAAGGTGAGTATTCGCTCACGCCGATAGAGATTCTGCAGGCGGAGGAATGGAGAGTCCGCGAGCGATGGTTCACGGGTTCACTTCGGCTACGAATCGGGGACGTACATGTGGAGTGCAAGGACATCCCGCTCCTGGATTTCGCCCTGGCGCTTCGCTTCTCGGTAAACCTGCTCGCCGCAGACGGTACCGCCAGGATGCATCCGCCCGGCGGTCCAGTCCTTCGGTTTATGGAGAAAAAGGGTGCCGTGCAAGCTCGGATCGACGATCTGGATGTCATCGGGGTGAGCGAATTCATTGATCTCGCCCATGTTTCCAGCGTCTTCACGCGAGACCTGCTGGGGAAATTAGTTGAGATTCGGCCTGAATTTCTCCTGAATGACATCATCGAGAGAACCTACCGCGAGTCCGCGGTCCGGGAATCGAGCCGTAAAATGTTTTTGGTTCATACTCAGATGATGCGAATGCGTAGCGCGATGATTCGAGACGACAACTCGTAATCATGTGGACGGGCCCCCTTCCGCGCGCAGGGGGCTCATCCAGGCGCATGAGCCACAGGCTAGTGGCCACGTCACGCTGCTGCTGGCGTGCCGGACGCGCGTGTCCACGGTGCGCCGGTGGGAAACGGGCAAGCGCAGCGCGCAAGTGGCTGCTGGCTATCGCCCCCGCGATCGCCGCGTCTCCCGATGCTCGTCAACGAACTCGTCGAAGCCGCCGCCCAGAGGCTGCTGACCAAGACCATCGTCCGCCGCGGCTGTGTTGCCCTACTCTGCCTTCATGAGCTCGGCTACATGAGCCGCGGCGTCGAACGCCTGTTGCAGGCTCTGCCAGCGTGCCCATCGCCTCAAACGAGTTGTTCTCCGGCTGGGCCAGGACTCTCACTGGCCCCCGCCTTGGTGCGGCCGTCGACCGCCTCACCTTCGGCTGGATAGACCTCGCCTGGATCGAGCAGGGGTGGTTTCCCCAGTCTGTTGGTGACGCGTTTCGGCTCTTTTGGGGTGGATTTCTTGCGGGTGATGGCCGTGTTCCGGTTGGGTGCAGGTGCCCGCACGCTGGCCCCGTTGGCTGGGTACCGCTGTCTTGCTCTTCACCGTCATGAGGAGTTCACCGTGACGTACGAGACGAACATGCGGCTCGTCGATTTATAGACCATTTCGTTTGGCGTGATTGCGGGATGCTGGCTGTATGGCAACTCGGATTGTTGAGCGGATGGCGCCGGACGGTTTGTGGGAGTTGTTTCAGCAGGTGGTGCCGTCCGCGCCTGTCCGCCCGCAGGGGGGCGGCGCCGTTCGCTTGGGGATCGTGAAGTTCTGGCCGCGATCGTGTTCGTGGCCACGTCAGGTTGTACGTGGAACCAGTTGCCGCCCGGGTTCGGGCCGTCGGGTGTGACTGCGTTCTGGCGGTTCACCGAGTGGTCCGAGGCCCGCGTGTGGGCCAAGCTGCACCGGCTGGTCCTCGATGAACTGGGTGCTCAGGGAGAGCTGAACTGGTCGCGGTGCGCGATCGACTCCGTCAGTGACCGGAACGGGCTGCCGATCTCCCTCGGCATCTCCGCGGCCAACCTGCACGACAGTCAGGCGTTCGAGCCTCTGGTTCGTGGCATCCCGCCGATCCGCTCCCGCAAGGGGCCCCGCAGGCGGCGGCCGGACAAGCTCCACGGCGACAAGGGCTACGACTATCCCCACCTGCGGAAATGGTTACGATGCCGGGGCATCACACCCCGCATCGCTCGCCGCGGCGTCGAGAACTCCGAACGCCTGGGCCGACACCGGTGGGTCGTCGAACGCACCATCGCCTGGTTTGGCGGATGCCGACGACTCAACCGCCGGTACGAGCGCAAGCCCGAACACTTCCTCGCCTTCACCTCCCTCGCCGCCACTCTCATCTGTTACCGCCGACTGCCCAAATGAAATGCCTTGTGAGGCCACTGGGTGGCTGTACCTGTACCAACTGGGACGGATCTTGCCAATCCGTACGTCGAGCTGTCGTACGTGGAGGCTGCACGCGAGCGTCGGCGGGGTCCGCCGCAGGACTGCGTGACGACTCGGTTCGAGGACGTGGCTCCGGTGTGTCCGTTTCGCTGGTCGAAGGGGGAGCTTCAGACTGATAAATCGATCAGCCTTGAAATCAACTGCGTGAGGCGGCTTACGGCTACAAGAACGGCACCGACGCCTCCCGTCCCAACAGTCAAAGCCACCAGAAGGGTGCGGATGACAGTTCGGTTTGGTTGCGGTTGCGAGAGCTGGTTCTCCAGCTCTTCCGCAATCTCGCGCAGTTGGGCACCGTCACTCAGCGACGCTTCATACGTCACCAGAAGCTGTTTGAGTTCGTCCAGGCGCCGAGATAGTTCCTCACGTTCCTCTCCGGTACCCACGACCGTGTTTTGGCTGAACACACCGCCAGTCCGTGTGATGTTCCCCCACACGTTGGCAGCAAAACTGTGATCATGGGGCATCTGCGGAGCCTCCTTCTGGCAAGGCAGTGGGGACTGCACTGGATGATGCTGGAGCGGCGTTGCTCGGAGCTGGGGCGGGAGCGATTCCGTCCTGAGACGCGGGCGACCTCTCCGTGGACTTAGGCGTCCCCTGAAGAGCAAGCTGTTCAAGAACCTTTGGCGCAGCAACACCGATGGCGACGAAACCGACCGCTCCAGACACCTGCCCTGTCTGCGCGAATGCAGCGCCCAAACCGGCACCCAAACCCATACGGATGACCACCGAAACGAGGTACTCGGCCAATGTGAGAGGTTCCTTTCCCTTCCAAGGGAACCCCTTCGCTTGACGAATCACGGTATGTAGGTCCCAGGCCTCCACAGAACCAGCGCCCACTAACCCCCAAAGACACGCCTGCCAAAGCACCATGTGACCCGCCCCCCTTGGTCGCGCTGGGTCGCACCCGGTACCGAGTCAGCATGCCAGTAGCAGACTTCCTGGGCCAGATTGCCGCTAGGGCCTCTTCCCGGGGGCAACGGCGCACCCCCAGCCTCCCGCGCCGCCAGCTCCTCGATCAGCGACCGCACTCCTTCATGAGATTCTGCGATGACGCTGCCCCTTGCCGCCGTCCGCGGGGCAACCTCTGGGAACCAGACTCAGTTCGTTGAGACAGCGACTGAATTCACTGAGAACGGACAGGTGCTGCCGACGCGATCTCAGTGGGCAGCCAGAAGCCGTCGATCTGCCTCCAGCTGCCTGCGGATATGCACCGTTTTAGGCTGGTTGCCTGTGTAGGGTCTCGCCGGTCGTGGCATAGGTAGTGGCCCGCCGACCAGCAGCTCTTCCGCGGTCTTGGGTCGATGGCACGGCCGCTCAGTCTCACGAACGTGGAACTTCCTTGTGGTGTCCGCTTACCGGGTGTTCTTCAACCCTGGACCCTCGCGCTCCAAGAGGGGCTCAGATCTGTTGGTCGTTGCTGTGGCGGCCGAGGCTGCGGCCGAAGCGTTCGGAGATGGCCGGCATCAGGCTCTGGCCTTCGCCGGGCCGGTCCAGGCCGAAGACGTGGCCGGGGAAGTCGAGCTCTTTTTGCACTTCCCAGATCCCGTTGTGGTCTTCCGGCGGGAGGATGCGCGCTGGGTCGCCGACGGCGACCCAGCCGATCGGTACCGTCGAGTCGGCGGGCAGGACCGTGCGCAGGTGCACGATGCCGTTGATCCGTACCTCGGAGCGGGTCCCGATCCGTGCTCCGTTGAAGACGCGGCTGCCGGTGGCCAGGAAGACCTCGTCCTCGACCCGGCAGCCGGTCAGGTAGGAGGTGGGGCCCACCAGGACCTGCCGCCCCAGGACTAGCGGATCCCGTCGGGTGCCACGCAGGACCGCGTTCTCCATGACGATGCAGCCTTCGCCCAGTTCCACCGGCCCGTTCTCGGCGGTGAGCACGGCGCCGAACAGCACCCGGCACCCGGCTCCCACGCGCACGTCCCCGCACAGCGTGGCATTCGGAGCGACATAGGCGGTGGGGTGGATGGAGGGCGAACGACCCTCGTGAGTGAGAAGCATGGCCGCGATCAGCCGTCCTTTCGTATGCCTGCCAGTGTCTGCGCTATACGGTTATGAGGGCCGGGCGCCGGTCAGCGCGTCGACCAGCCGGGCGAACACGGCGCGCTGCCGGGCGGTCAGCGTGGCGTAGAGCGGCGCCTGCAGCTCGTCCGTGAGCCGCTCGGCGCGCTGCCATCGGGGGATCAGGGCGGCGGCGGCCGGACCCGGCTCGCGCCAGCCGTAGTGGGTCGCCTGCTCGACGCCGAGGTTGACGACCATCGCTTCCCGGGCGCTCAGCCCGGACAGGCGTACCGCCACGAGGTGGCAGGCGCCGCGGTGTTCGCGCAGGACGTGGATGCGCTGCATCGCCGCCCCGACCGGATCGTCGCCGGGCACGGCCTGCGCGCGCCAGCCTGCGAACAGGGGCAGCGCGTCGGCGTCGGCGGCTTCGATCAGCTGCTGCGCCAGGCAGTTGAAGTGCTCCACATCGGCGCCGGCGGGAATATGGGCGCGCCCCCACGTCCGGACAGCCTCTGCGTAACAGGCGGCGGCCTCCTCCGTCGGCATAACGGGCCGGCCGTCCCGCCAGCCGGTGGCGACGAGATCAGGGCCGAGGAACCCCTGCACCGCTTGGACGACGGCGGCCGGCGCCTCGCCGAGCACCCCGAACCGGCCGCGGCAGTAGAAGCCGCGCCCCGGGGAGAACCCAGCGCGCAGGCCGATGGCGGCGGTCGCGTCGTCGGACATGAACTCGTCACCGAAGTCGTGGACCGGCCTGGCCACGGCGGCGATGCAGTCGAAGATCTCCATGCACAGAAGGTCGCTCACCCCAACTCGGCAGGTCAAGGGGATGATTACTGATGAAATCCTTTAGGTAATCTATCGAGTCATGCTGGATATCCGCCGTCTGCACATGCTCAGGACCGTCGCTGCCCGTGGCTCCATCACCGCGGCCGCCCAGTCGCTGGCGCTGTCCGCCGGTGCCGTGTCCCAGCAGCTGGCCGCGCTGAGACACGACGTCGGGGTTGATCTCCTGCGTCCTGACGGGCGGACCGTCGCGCTCACGGAGGCGGGACGCGTCCTCCTCGAACACGCCGACCGGATCCTCGCCGCCATGGAGGAAGCCGAATGCGCCGTCGCGGCGGTCAAGGGCACGGTCGGCACCACCGCCACGCTCGCCGCGCTGCCGTCGACCATCGCCAGGATCGTGGCCCCCGCGCTTACCGCGCTGGGCACGGACCATCCGCAGCTCGCTGTGACCTGCCTCGTCACCGACCAGGCACAACTGCGCGAACTCACACTCGGCACCGTCGACATGGTGCTGGGGCAGCACTACCCCCACATGCCGCAGACCACGCCCAAGAGCATCGCGGTCTCACCGCTGCTCGACGACCCGCTGCTCGTCGTCACCGCCACCGACGGAGCCGTCAGCAGATCCGACGGACGGCCCGTCGGCCTACGTGAACTGGCCACGGACCACCTCGTCGTGCCACCGCCGACCACGGACTGCGGACAGGCCATCCTGCAAGCCTGCCAGCAGGCCGGCTTCACACCCACGCCCCGCTACGTCACCGCTGACATCGCCGCCCAGCTCACCCTCGCCCGGTCCGGCCTCGCCACCGCGCTCGCCCCCCGGACGGCCATCGACCCGGCCACGCCAGGAATCCGCGCGGCCCCCATCGAGGACAACCCGATCCAGCGCCTCCTGTTCGCCGCGACCCGCCACACCGAAACGACCAACCCGACGACCACAGCCGTCATCGCGGCGCTCCGCACAGTAGCGCGGCAGGACCGCACCACGCACCTCCCGCCGACCTGAAAACAGGACCGGACGCAACGGGCGAACAGGGCCAGGACCCCCGCCCATCGCGTCCTTGGCAGCCGCCCTGAAGACCACGGCACCAGCGCGGCGACCGCGACGGTGCCAGCCTCGCGCAGCGTCACCCAGCAGGCGAGGCACCCGCCCCGCGAATCTCGGATGGATGGCACAAGCGCCAAAGCGGCGCCATTGCGGCTGAGACTGTGCCGGGAATTTTAAGACCCGACAGTAGGTGGCCGCCCCCTGGGGGTCTGGGACGCCGTATGCCCCTCCCTGTCTGGTCCGGAGCGATCTCGTTCAGCCTGGTCACTTCTGTGAACTAGCCCTTCCCCTGCAGTGGCGTGGGCCGGCCGTGCGACAAGTTCGCCATCGCCTACCAAGGCTGCCCTCCTCCTTTCCGCCCTCTTCATCTGCATCCACGAATGACCGCGGCTCCAGACCTTGAGTTCGGTCACCACCTGTATTTGGGCCGCCTGTGCACGACCTTGTGCCCCAGGTGTCAGAGTCACTTGGCAAGATCGCGGGTATGACGAGTACCCCGACCACTCCGCCGCGGCCGTTCGACGTGACCGCTGTATTCCCTCAACTGGCTCCGCTGGCCCGCACAGCAACCCGGTTGCACCCCCGCCCCGGGTCGCCATCGCCGCAGGACAGTTCCATCGGCGGACCTCTGCTGTGGCCCACCGACGAGCCGTGGCCGCACTGCGACGGTCCTCATGTCGTGGACGGAATGAACCTGGCCCTGTCCCCAGCGGACGTGAGGCTGGAACGACTGATGCGTGCCGCCTCGCGCGGCAGAGTCTTGACCTTGCAGGAACGAGAGACCCTTGAGCGAATCCGCCCCCCGCAGGAGCTTCCGCTCCAGCTGGCTGTCGCCCCGTATGAGGGCTCCATAGCGATGCTCCCAGTCGCGCAACTGTACGCGCGGGACATCCCCGACCCGCAGACGCCCGAAGGAGCCGACCTGCTCCAGGTGCTGTGGTGCCCCTTCGACCACCCGATCATGCCCAGGACCGCGCTGTTCTGGCGGGCGGCCGCCACAGTCACCGCCATCCTCACCGCGCCCCCGGAACCACCCGCTATGCAGTTCGACGGCTATCTGCCCGAGCCGTGCCTGCTCAACCCGGAGCAGGTCACCGAATACCCCGACCACCTGGAGCTGAGCGAGGAACTCCAGGAGCAGCTCGGAAACTGGAGCGTGTGGCAGGCGGCCGACACGGGGGTGAACAGCGCCTACGCGTCATATCCGCAGGAGTTCTACGACGACGAGCTGGCCGGTGCACCCGGTTGGAAAGTCGGCGGATGGCCTCGCTGGGGCGCCACCGACCCCACCCCACGGCTCTGCCCCACCTGCAACAGCGACATGGATGCCCTCTTGACCATCGCCACGTTCGAAGCCGCCAACAACAGCAGCTGGCTCCCACACGAGGAACCCGCCGACAAACCATCCATCGGCTTCAACCACACCGCGATTCAGATAGGCAGCGGCTACGACCAGCAGCTCTACGTCTGCCCGAAGGCACCGGAGCATCCCCACGCCGAGCTGATGCACTAGCTAGTACGCAGGCCATTGTGGGTTCGGTGTGCCGTCGTCGCTCATGTGCGCCCGCTGCCAGATCTCGTTCCAGTGGAACGGGGTCTCTGGCACGAACCGGTGCCGCTGCCCGCACGGACATGGCGCCAGCACCCACGCGCATGCACGGCACAGCTCGGCCCAACCGTGCCCCGTCGAGCTCAGAAGTGGCAGGCGCTCATCCCCGCAAGCCGGGCAGCCAGGCGGCTCGGCGCCGTCCAGAATCGCGTTCTGCCGTCGGACGTACACGGGCAGCCGCAGCGGCGGGTGGCGCAACGGGTATTCGAACCAGGCACGGTTCGGGTTTTCCCACCAGCTCCGCAGCCACCACGGTCGCGGCTCTGGTACGGCCCGCCGCCCGGCCCGCTTCTCTGCCCGGCGTTGCGCGGCGTACTCCTTTGCTCGCGCGAGCCACAGCACCCGCGCTTCGTGCAGTTCCTCCACTGCCCGCACCAGCGCCTCCGGGTCCGCCTCCAGCTGCCGGGGGATCGCGGCGCTGAGCGTGAGGTGGTGGTACGTCGCCCGCAGACCGTAAGGCGCAAAAACGGTGAGGCAGGTCCGCAGCGCGCTGTGCCGCCGGAAGAGGGGGAGGTTGTCGTCGTGCACACGCGTTCGGTGGGTCAGAAAGCTGGTCATGATGCGGGCACCAGGTCCACTGCCCGTGCCAGGGCGGCGGTGACGGCGCCGGCGTGGGCCGGCAGGTGTTGTTCAGCCCAGGTCCCGGCAAGGCTGAGGAAGTCCTGCAAATCCTGCTGGGCGCCGACGAGGAGCCTGCGTACCTGGTCTACCGAAAGCTCGGTCACCAGGCTGCTGTCGTCCGTCCTGTGGGCATCGAGCGTAAGCCGGACAATGTCGTTGACGCGTTGGGCCACTGAGGATGGATCGTGCCCGAAGGAGGCGCAGCCGGTACGGTCGAGCACCTCCAGCCAGTCTCGCCAGCCCTCCAGGCCGTTACAGCAGCCAGGCTCGACGAAGACGGTGTCGGTGGCGTTGTCGGTCACCCGGAACCCGCCGGAGGCGAACAGATCAGGCAGGGGGAGCAGCCCGTGCAGGGACATGCCGAGTGGGTCGGTCGGGCACGGCCCGTGCTCGTCCTCCGGCTCGAAGTCGTTGCAGTCGGCGATCCGCATAACGGCCGTGCCGACCTCCGCCGGAGTCAGCTCCCCGTTCAGCACGAGGTAGCCACATGACTTGCGCTCGGCCACCGGGCAGAGCGCGAAGCCGTCGGCTGCGGATATCTCCAGAACGGGCTGCATCACCATCACACGGGGATGATGCCGGACCCACTACTTCGTCGCCACGGGCTTTTGGTACCGGGTGCACCGCTGGGAGGTCACCGACGACGCACCCATGGATCGGGGGACTCACCGAGGTAGCGGTCCCGGGCGGAGGGCCCGGACAGCAGCAGCTCCCCGGCGGCGTCGGTCTTGGCCGCTACTCCGGGGAGGAGCGCGCCGACCAGGTCGCCCGCGCGGGTGAAGGCGGTCTTCTCCGCCTGTTCGACAGCTGCGGCGGGGAACAGCTCGGTCAGCGCGTAGACGCCCCACGCCTCGTCGGCTCCCGCTTGCTTGACGCGGGTGAGCAGCTGGGCGCTCGCGGGGGCCGACCCGGTCCACACCCGCCCGCTGAAGCGGGCGCCCTGTGTCAGCAGCCGCCTCAGCTGCGGTGGCGTCAGATACGTGGCCTGCGGGGAGAGGCGGCGCAGTTGGCGGGACAGTACGCGTGTGGAGCGGGCGGGCAGCGCGACCGGCGCTCCGCTCGCCAGGAAGGGCAGGAGAACGAAGAAGGTGCGCCTTGACCGTCCTGCGGGCCCGCGAACTCGACACGGACAAAGCAGAAACGGATCCTCCGACCTCATCCACCTCAGCCTCGCCGAGATCAGACGCCTGACCAACCGCCTCACCCACCGCCGGCCCGTCTCCGTCGAGTACATCCTGCTGGTCCCACTGGCGCCGGAGAAGGCAATACCAAGCCCGCCTCAGCCACTACAAACGACGCGGCCACACCCCACCCGAAACTGCCCAACCGTCACACTAAAGACCGTTGCAGTACTAGGCCGGGTCGGCTGGTTACGCCGGGGACATCGAGGTGTACCACCCGGCGACGAAACCGGCCCGGCACAAGCCGTTCTACCGGATGGTAGCTCGCAACCGGGTGTGGGTCGCGCGCCGCCGCCTGCCGGCTCCGCTCATCCCCGTCTACCTGGCCGCCTGGATCCTGATCAGCATCTGGCGGTTCCGGTCCTCGGGAAATCTCGGGGTGTGGATCCGGGGGTTCGCCGAGGGGCTGCTCATGGACGCCGGGGAACGGCGGGCGATGTCGTGGCGCACGGTGTGGCGGCTGACGCGTGCCGGCCGCCCACCGATCGTCTGACCCCGGCCGGGCCCCGTCGGGTCGCGTCAGCCGACCCCTGCGATCCGTTCCCGAAGATCCCGTACCGGCGGCAAGGTCTTGTGCGAGGCCATGGTGGCGAGGAAATCCTAGAACGTCGCACGAGGACGACCGCGGCGGATCGGCGGCTGCACCAGCGACGCCAGGCTCAGGACGAGGCGCATCAGGCCGCGGTGCCTGACGCCGAAAAGCAGCACCACGCGCAGCTGCCCCGCCCCTCCTGCACCGGCATCCGATGACTCGCGGCGGTGAAGCAGGCGCCCGTGGCCGCTTTGCGTGCAGCGAGGGTCAGGGCGCGGCCGTTGGAGCAGGACACCCCTGCGCTGATCCGGCACCCCGGGTGGTACCCGGCCTGTTCGAGTAGCCAGCCGGCGCTCGCGCGCAAACAGCCGTCCGGGCCACGGTGAACGGGCCCGCCGAATCACAGGGCAGCGGCCGCTTGCGCTGGGGTGACAGTCGGTTGGGGAACACCGACCCCACCTGGCGGGAGTCTGGCACGTCGTTGGGAAGGGTGAGCCCGCGGCGATGGCATCGCCGAGGACGGCCTGAGCCGCTCAGCGGGCGGTGGCCGGGGGTGGGAGAGGGCCAGCGCGCCCGCGAGGTCCAAGTCGAGGGCGGTGACTCCCGAGTGGTTCGGGCGTCCTTGGTGACCGGCCTCGTCCCGACGGGCGCCTTCCGAGCGAGCGCGGTGGTGCCGCCACACAAACCTGACCGACCTGCCACAGCCCAGGCTCCCCAAGACGCACGTCGGCTCGTGTTCAGCCGACGTCGTGGAGCGTTAGCTGTTCATGAAGTCTTGGTCCTGCCAGCAATAATAGGGAGCAGCCCTACTCTGGCAGTAATTATGGGGGCTGCCATGATGGCGCTAGGCTGAGCATCGGCGACGAGCGCGATCCCTAAAGATATGCTCACTAAGGCGAAGAATAGCATTACGTTACCCAGGTTCCGCGCAATTTTGCGCTTCCGTGGCCCATTTTTGTTACTTCCTTTTCCCACCCCAGCCGTACCATCGCCCAATCATGATCATGATAATCACGACAGACAGCGACCCCAGGAATACAGGAATCTCCCAGCCGTCGGGGATATGCGATCCCCTTCCCGCCAGCTGCTGCATCTCTCTTCCTGCCTCTCTTGAGGGCGGGCGGCAATCCACCCGCCCCGACCAGTTCTCTTATGGCCAGGCGTCCGTGGTCGTGTCTTCTGCGAACTTACCTGCCGCGTCTCCGCCTATGGCACTCGGAGCCGCAGCCGCTGCGCCTATTGCTCCGCCACGCCAAACGCATTCGGCCCGTCGGCCGCGACACCGCTCGCCAGGCCCTAGCCGACGGCCCTGCTCGCCCTATACAAGCTCTGGTCAATTCATAGGTCGACGCCTTGGGTCGCGAACCATCAGAAGGAATGTCAGTGTTGCAGCTGATAGGAGGCCCGCGCTCCCAAGAACGATGGGGATCGCCTCTTTTGTTCGACCGCCGTTAATTACGGCAAAGAGTGATACGCCAAATACAATGACAGCGAATGCTTTGAGCTTGACCTTGTCTTTCATCCCGGCCTTCCTGGATTTACGGACATACGCCCATTATGGGATGGGAGCACGTGATCACACGGTCTCTATGATGGATGTTGTGTGACCACGTAAAACCCTCCCCTGCGGTGGCGCTTCGAGCACCACCGCAGGGAAAGCGATGCAGGTATTCTCCAGTTAGGGCCCCGGAGCGCTTGGCGCGGGGTTCTGTCCGTAGGTGAGTAGGCCTGTGTTGTAGTAACCGACTACTCCGCCTACAGCGCAGCCGCCGACACTTGCGGCACCGGTTCCCCAGGGCCCCGAACGTGCTGGCAGCTGTCGTGACTCCACTTTCCGACGCGGCACCAATACCGCCTATGCAACCCGTGGCGGCCCCCCAGATATCGTTAGCGGAGTCAACGAAATCCCCGACCTTCGAAAGAAAGGAAAGGCCCTGCGGGTCGATGCGGTTGACGGGGTCGCCATCGGCGTAGAGGCAGGGGTTCTTCTCCTGGCCGGAGGGGTCGGGCTGCGTGAAGCGGCCCAGGGCCGGGTCGTAGTAGCGGCCGCCGAGGTGGTAGAGGCCGGTGGGGTCCTTGTAGCCAGCGGCGAAGCGGTAGGGCTGGGGGATCTTCTCCGTGGTTGTGCGGTCGGCGCCTCGGGGGGTGTAGGTGTAGCTGTTGACCTTCGTGCCGGTGTCGTCGGTGAGCGCGATGACGGAGCCGAGCGCGTCGGTGAGGTAGTAGTACGAACTGGCCCCGTTCGTCATGGAGTTGAGGGTGCCCTGGGGTTCGCGGTTGAATCCCGTGTCCACGCCGCCGGTGTTGGTGCCGGCCAGGCCCAGGGGTCCGTTGTGGAAGTAGGTGTCGCCCAGGCGGATGCGCTCGCTCTGGTCGGTGGACCTCGGTCTACCCCGGAGCTCAGACGGCTCGCGAATATCGAGAGGTCACGTGCAGTGGGCTCGTCCCACCAACACCCACGAGGGATCAGTACGAGGGTGTTGACGCTCGATGGCCCCGGACACCGCCGCTCTAGCACAAGGCCTCGCAGCCGGATCTAGCAAAGGCATCCGTCCGGAACCGGCGCACGCCAACACCCCCGGCGATGGGGGCACGAAGACGTCGGGCGCCGCCTTGCTAGCCGAAGGCCTCTAGAGCACGGCGCCTACCAGACATCCGCCCTGCGTCCACGCGACCACCACCACGCACGAGCACCCGGACCGCCTGCCGCTCTGATGCAAGGCGTCGATCGCCATGCAGCGTTCAGGCATTACGGTGCGGTACTCGAACAGCACGAAGGGACTGAGGGTCTCCACTCGGTGCCGCTACAAAGGAATCAGGCAACGTTTGCCTTGTCGACGACGGCCTTCCCGGCCCGGTCCGCCGCGCAGGGAAGTGCCCACGCGGCAGACGGTCACGAGGTAAACATTGTCAGCGCGCGGGTCAGTGCGGCGTCGTATTGATCGGCGTCGAAGTGAAAAGTCGGAGGGCGCGCCTCATTGAAGGGCACCTGCCAGTCGGACCACTCCACGATCCCGCCGTGACGCTGCACGAACACGGACAGGTAGCCACAGCATCCACCCGTGCACTCGGGCGCACCCAGCTCTACACGTCGACCCTCACCGGTTGCCCACAGGGAATCATGGCCATCGACCGGCAATACCTTCTCGGCAAACGGGCCACGGCCTCCCTCTCCGATCGCGGCTGCCAGCACTTCCTCGCCATCGATCCGCAAAGACAGCTGGGCAGCCCATCGGGGGCATGGGGGCAACACGCTGATCTCAAGCCAATTGAACACCCGAGCACCCTACGGGAGTACTCGCCACCACAGTTCCGCTCCCATGGCCACAGGATGTGGCCCTCTGGCTCTCGACAGTCGACCCCAGAGGAGGCGAACGTTGCCTGACGAGGCACTAGCTCGGGTGACGCGCCCACGATCAGGTCATCGTGGCGTGTGATGATCGGGTCGCGTGGGCCAGCGCGGTCTGCGTCCGTAGAGACAAGGAGGGGCCGGGGGTGACCACCGGGGAGCAGCGCGGCTGCTGCTGAGCAGCGGCGGTGAGGCGGCGTTGGAGCTGACTGTGGAGCCCTGGGCGGATACGCATCAGATTCTCCCGAACCAGACGTGGGTCATGGTCACCCACTCGCCTGCGTTGGATGGTTCCTGGTCCGGGACTCTGCGCGTGGACGAGCCATTCCAGGTCGACCATCGGCCCGAGTCGGTCACGGTGTGGGTCAATGGTGACTGCTTCCACCTCAGCGATGCGGAGGGGAAGACGATCGACTCGGCCGACTGGAATTGCCCTGCCCAGGGTTCTTCCTCCTGACTTGGCGTCTTCAGGAGCCCCGTCAGTACGGCCTGGATGCGGGAGTCGTCGTTTATAAGGCCGCAGAAGTCCGTTGAGCTGGTCGAACTCCTCGTCGTCCACCAACGCATACTTCAGCCGGGACAGGGGAGCGGTACCCGTGCGCCTGTCGCTGAGAATCACGTCGCCAGTTCCACGGTGCTGGATGCTGATCACCTACGACGGCCCTAGGGTCGGGTGATGACCAAGCAGGCAGACGGAGCGGGGCCGTTGAGCGATCAGGAGTTCGAGCAGTTTCGTGACCTGCTGCGCCGCTACCTGGCACACGAACTGGACCAGTGGGAGCTGTTGCGGAGCGACACCCCGTACGGGACCGCCTACCTCCACATGACACGCGCACTGCCGCCCGGCACCACCGAGGAAATGTACCGTCCCATCTGACACATCACGTCCCTTCGGCCTCTCCCGCTCTGGGGCCGTCCTGCCCCTGTATAAATCCCAGGTCGCACTGTGGGCCGCCCCGCTCCTTCAGGTACTGGCCAACCGGCGGGCCCCGCGGCTTTGCTGCTTCTGGGGCGCCGGGAGCCCGCGGGGGACGCGTCGGCGTTAGGGACATCGGACAGCCCATTCCTGCATGCCCGGTAGTGGCGCCCTTTCGACTGGAGCCGCCGACCCCCGCTACGATCCCGGCACGCAGAGCGAGGCGGGGGAGTCGCCCGGTGGGCAAGTACGGTGGCAAGCCTGATCCGTCGGAGAGTGACGGGCACAAGCCCGGAGTTCGGGAGGCTGTCCGTGAGGACCGCCGGCCCGGGAATCAGCCGTGCCCGGCGAGCCGTTCGAGCTGGACCCCGAGCTGGCCTGGGGGGAGGAGGGCCGGTTCCTCGAATGGAGAGATGCGCTCGGCCGAGAGCTCTTCCCTCTCGGCGAGCTCGATGGCAGCCGATTCATTCTCGGTATCGGCGAGAACAGTGAGATCTACCTAGAGGTTGTCCCGTAACTGTTGGGGTGGTTGGTGCGTTGGTTGGGCATGGGTGGGGTAATTTCAGCTGATGATCCGAAGTGGATCGAGCCGTTCTCCGGGCTGACCGAGGCACAGTTCACGATGCTGGTGGCGCTGGTGCGACGCCGTGGTGGTGACGTTCAGCATGGTCGGCCGTGGCGGCTGCCGCTGGCCGACCGGATCCTGCTGGTGGCGACTTACTGGCGGACCAACCTGACGTTGCGGCAGGTGGCGCCGCTGTTCGGGATCTCCAAGTCGGCGGCCGACCGGGTCCTGGATCACCTCGCGCCTCTGCTGGCCCTCTCGCCGGCCCGCCGACCGCGCAAGGACACCGTCTACATCATCGACGGCACCCTGGTCCCCACCCGGGACCGCAGCATCGCGGCCTCCAGCAAGAACTATCGCTACTCGACCAACCTGCAGGTCGTCATCGATGCCAACAGCCGCCTGGTCGTGGCGATTGGCCTCCCGCTGCCGGGCAGCCGCAACGACTGCCGGGCGTTCACCGAGTCCGGCGTCGACCGGGCCTGCCGCGGTGCACCGGTCATCGCCGACGGCGGCTACCAGGGCACCGGCCTGCTCATCCCGCACCGCAGACGACGAGGTCAGAAGGAACTCAGCCTTCAGCAGGAAGCGGAGAACGCCGTGCACCGACAGGCCCGGGCCCGGGTGGAACACGCCCTGTCCCGACTCAAGAACTGGAAGATCCTCCGCGACTGCCGACTCAAAGGCAACGGCGTCCACCAAGCCATGCTCGGCATCGCCCGCCTGCACAACCTCGCCCTCAGTCAATAACTCCAACCCCATACGGGACAACCTCTAGTTGAGACGTGGGTCGCCAGCTTCGGAGTCATGCCGCACGCCCTGGAGAATCTGATCCTCGGTGTGGTGCCCCGCCAGATCGACGACGGACACGGGCGTCCTGACCGAGCGCCCTGCCGGTTCGCGCGAGGCGCTGACGGGTTGCCGCCCCGCTCCCCGCCATGGCCCAGGCGCGGCCTCAGCGACGTGCATGCCGGGGGAGGGGACCGGAACTTGACTGCGAGCTCCCAGATCGCCGCGCTGGAGCACGGGCCAGTTACCCGCCCAAGACCTTGAAGGCGTCCAAGAAGCCGCCGTCCCCCTTCCCGCCCGACACCACCATCGCACCCAAGCCAGCTCTCCGCGGCGCCCGGGCGGGTGTGACGCGGCGAACCGCCGCTGCGTGCACTGGCCGCTGGAATCCGCCCCATGGACCGCCACCACCGCGCAGCGCCGCATCGTCCACCAGCTCTGGGGATAGGGCTACCGCCCAGACCCGGCCGCGGTAGAGCACGTGATAACCGCCCTCGTCGCGCCAGCGGTGGCGGATGCGGGGCAGCGGGCAGCGTGCACCTGGCGGACGAACAGGGCCAGGCCTGCACCCTTGTTCTCAGTCACCAGCACACCCCAGCTACGCCCACCGAGCAGTCCCCGACAACGGTCGCCGACCTCCCCTTGGTCGCTACATGCGGCACTGACCACACCCGCCAACGGGACACGCCTACGGGCCGTCATTGACCTGACTGCGCCTGTGAAGCGCCCAGGCCGCAAACTCCCCTGAGGGTGCGCACAGTTGAGGGCCGGTGTCCGCTTCCCCTGCGAGATGTTGGTGCGGTACTGTCCATGGCCGTCTCATGCCCGCGGGGGGGGGGGGCAGTTCGGTTTTCCCCGTCTGTGGCCGCTGGGTGCTCCCCGCCGGCGATGGGTGAGCGGAGGCTGCCGGTCCCTGCCGGGCTGGGTCCTCGCGCCTGCGCTCCGGTCGCGCGCGCCCATATCGAGTCGCCCCGGTGGTGAAGACCGCCGTCGCCCAGGCGTAGGTGTTGCTGGCCGGTGCGCTGCAGCAGGCATACAGGCCAGCGCCCTGCACGTCCAGCCGCTGAGGGCTCCGTACGTCACCCGCATCCGCAGCTGGCCGTGGGCGAGCGTGGAGCGGTCTCAGTCGCGTTGGCAGGATGGTGTGGCGCGTAGCAGGGGCGGGTTGAGTACCCATGCCTGTCCGCGGCGGTAGAGGGCGGCTGGACGGCCGGTGGGAGGCAGCCACTGGTCACCCGTCGGTTGCACGAATCCTGGGGTGTTGAGGATTCTGCGGCGGAAGTTGCTGGGGTCCAGTTGCTGGCCCCAGATGACCTGGTACACCGTGCGCAGGTCGGTGAGGGTGAATGTCTCGCCGCAGAAGGCGGTCGCCGCTGCGGTGTACTCGATCTTCCGGCGGACCTCTTCCAGGGCTTCGGTCAGGATTGCCTGATGGTCGAACGCCAGGGTGAGCGTGCCGTCTTCCACGTGTGCCGCGGGTGCCCAGAATGCGCGTGCGGCGTCGGTTCCGCCGACGGGGACCGGCAGGTCGGGACCGAGTGCGAGGTAGGCGACCGTCACCACTCTGCCTCGCGGGTCGCGTCCTGGGTCGGCGTAGGCGCCGAGCTGCTCCAGGTGCAGTCGGCTGCCGTCGATGCCGGCCTCTTCCGCCAGCTCGCGCAGAGCGCCCTCGTGCAGGGTCTCGTTCTTTTGTACGTAGCCTCCGGGCATCGCGGGCATGCCCTGGAAGGGGTCCAGGCCGCGCTCGATGAGGAGCACCATCAGCTGGTCGTCTCTCAGGGTGAAGATCGCGAGGTCTACGGTCAGCCAGGAGGGTCCGACCTCGTCCGAGTCTTTCAGCCAGTCGTCCACCGCACCCCTAAAGGTCTCATTGACTTAAAGTCCGCCGACACTTATGGTCGCATCAACCATAACTGTAGGAGCCGGGGGTAGGACATGACCACGTCCGACGCGCCACCTGCACAGGAGACAACGCCCGAACTCACGGCCGCCACACGTCATCTGTGTGCCGGCGTGTATGTGGACGAACGCTTCCGCGACCTGGTGATCGACGAAGTCTGCACCGCGCCGCACCGCAGGGTCGCTCCGTCCTACGGTTTCGACATCGTCCCGGTCATGCATCACGCATGGCGGGCCGCTGCGCTCAGGGCCTTCCCCCGTGTCACGGTCCTCGCCGCGATAGCCGGTCCCCTGCTCACCGGGAGCACTCCCGTGGCCGTCCTCATCGCCAGTGGTTTCGGCCTGCTCTTGCTGCTGCGTCTGGCGGTAGTGCTGCGAGGCGTCGACAGCCAGTCGATGGCGGGCAGCAGGTCCCGGCGTCGCGTTCCGGACCCCTTACGGGCTCACCGTTTTCTCCTCAAATTTCTCCTCCCGCGTTTGACCACGCCCAAAGCGCGCGTAGTCAAACGGGTCACCGCGGCCGCGATATGGCTGGTCCTGACCATCCTGACCACCAGCTTCCTGTATCCCCGCCAGGCACTGGCGGCCCTCTGGCTGGCCGGGGCGCTCACGCTGGTCTACCTGGCCGTCGGAGCCGTACGCCAGCTGATCCTCAACCGCATACTGCGCACCCCTGTCCTGCGCCCCTCCCGCCTGTCCGGCCGCCAGCGGGCAGCCGACCGCCAGCAGCATCACATGTGCGCCGTGTACCGCCGCTCCCGGCATGCCGACGACGAGGACGATGACCTGACCATGTTCACGCTCTTCGGGGATGAATCACCGTTCATCGGAGCCGGCGAACTCGTCTACCAGTGGAACCCGCCGATGAGCATCCAGCTGCTGCGGGCAGAATCCGACGACGAGCCACTGCAGGAGCGTGAGCACGCGGTGCCGCCCTTCAGGGCGCACGAACTCGTCGAATACTTAAGCGAAGCAGTGCTGCCGCTGAACGCCGACAGCCACGACGTCCGGCTGCCCGCCGAGGTCCGCGACCGTGTCTACGTCGCCGAGACCGATGTCGCCGCCGATCGGTCGCTGCTTCCCCATCACTTCACGCGCAGTGAACTGCGCTCCATCATCGACACGCCGGAATCGAAGCAGCACCACTTCCTCGAGATCATCACGCCCGCCGACGGTTCCGAATTCGTTGCGACCGTCCTGCTGCACATCAGCCTGCAGGGACGCACCCTGTCTCTGTCGACGGCAGCATGCGTACTCGCCCACACACCGCGCTCATTCCAGCGTGCCGAAGAGTTCGGCCATCACGGCGCTGCGGCCGTCATCTGGTCAGCCTTAAACGAACTGAGCGCGCTGCCTGCCGACATCCAGCACTCATGGCGAGTCCTGCGGTACCTCTACACCCTGGCCAAGGCCGCCATCCTGCCCCGCGACCTCACCACGACTCCCATCCGCAACGTCCTGATTGGCAGCCGCGTGAGCATACGGCAAGAATCGTCCCAGACCTGGACCAAGGTCCAACTGGAAAAGAGCGACATCCTCGGACGTCTGAAAACCATAGAGCAGCGCCTTCTCAGCGCGGCCAGCGACTTCCTGCAGAGCCGGGACGTCGACACATCCGTGTTCAACGACCGCGCCCTCAAGATCATCAACAGTGGAATCTTCAACTTCGGCGACAACAACAGCTTCACCAACAACGCCGTGGGAGACGCAGCTCAGGTCAGCGTCCCCGCGAACCAGCCCGCACCGGCCGACAACGGAGCAGCCACATGACCACCAACAAAGGCCTCATCAACCGCGGCAACAACAACACCTACAACACCATCGCCATCGGAGAGAAGGCCCACGCCTCTACGACCAGCGCCCTGCCGTCCGCCGAGCCCGCCCTCGAGGCAGACGTCCCGTACGACCTCGGGATCGTCACCATCCTCAGCGAGGAACTCCGCTCCGTCAGCGACGCGTTAACACTCCACCGCCACAAGACACCCAGCGGCCTCTACTTCTACCGGGGCGAACGCACCGTCTCCGACGCCACGTTGCGCATCGTGGCCATACAGACCCAAAGTCAGGGCCAACGTTCCACCATGGCCGCCCTGGAACACCTGCGCCGCCACTACAACCCCCGGCTGTGGGCCCTCGTCGGCATCGCTGGAGGCATCCACGACGACCACGCCCGCATCGGCAACGTCATCGTCTCCACCGACGTCGTCTACTACGAAAACCGCAAGATCAATCCGCAGGGAGACATCCGCCGCCGCGGAGAACACCGGCAGGCGCCGGCGCACATCGTCCACGCCGTGAACGCCTACTTCACCGACCACGGCACCCCGGCACACATCAACGGCCAGATGACCGCACACGCCGACGAGCATTACGCGGTCTACCCCGGAGTCATCGGATCCGGCGAGGCCGTCATCGCCGACCGGACCAGCGACATCCGCACCTACCTCACCACCTACCACGAAAAGGTCCTCGCCGTGGACATGGAAGCCGGCGGCCTCAGCCAGTACTGGCAGGAGAACTCCGTCCACGGCACAACCAACCCCGGCTGGATCGTCATCCGCGGCATATCCGATAACGCAGACCAACACAAGGGCCACAGTCACCACGAACTCGCGAGCCGCAACGCCGCCCACGTCCTCAGCCGCCTGCTCCCTTACCTCTGCTGACCCAGACCCAACCACCGGCACCACCACAAGGAGCACTCCCACGACCGGAGCCTCATCATGAACGCCTTCCTGCTCGGCATCCTCAGCTCCCTGGCCACCAGCACCCTCCTCCTCACCCTCAGCCTCCTGCGCGCCGCACGCCCCCTGTGGTGGCTCACCGCCGCCTGTTCCTGGTTCACCGGCACAGGCCTTCACCGCGTCTACCGACGCCAAGCCTCCGCAGAACACGCCATGAGCCAGGACCTCCTCCACGCCCAGTGGATCAAAGTCATGGCAGGACGCGGCAACATCCTCACCCGCGAAACCTTCGCCCCCCTGTGGTCCGGCACAACCTCACCGGCCTCCGTCCAGATCCTGCTCCCTGACCCCGACACCCCACACGATTCCTGGCTCGACCGCCGCTCCCACCATGTCGCCCACTTCGACCCAGGCTTCACCGCTGACCTCCTCAGAAGCCAGGTCCGGGCCAACATCGACTACCTCACCCAAGCCGCGCACACGCAACCCGGCATCCGGCTGCGCCGCTACAACCTCCCCCACACCTGCCGCGTCATCGCCACCGACAAGGCTGCCTACCTCACCTTCTACAGCGACAACGCCCACGGCAGGAACTCGCCCTGCCTGTATGCACGGGCACCAGGCCTCCTCTACACCATCGCCCTCCAGCAATTCGACACCACATGGGCAAACAGCACCGAAGCACGTGTGTAGATAGAACCGTCCGATGTCAATTACGCAGCCCGGTAAAGGGCTTGGCGCCGTGCCGGATTTCTGCCTGCACGCCTTCTTACGGGTGGTGTGTGACAGCGGGCGAAAACAGGCTTGTTTGATCCCGGCGGGATCCGGCTCCCGGCGCACCATGAACGCACTCAGCCTGACGCACCGCCTCGTCGAGGCCACCGGCACGAAAGCGCCCGAGGCCTTGAGCTGGATCGAGAAGGCTCGCCCATGGCTCTGAAGCAGTACACCCATGCCGACGCAACAGACGTCCGCACCCTGCTCCTCGATCTGCACGACGAGGTGTACGCGGCCGACCCGGACTCGCTCCACTCGCGTGAGCGCTTCGCGTACTTCGTGGACCTGTGGGCGGCGCGCGCGGACTGACTGTGTGTCTCACGGTGGGAAGACGGGGGCCGTCGGGTACGCCTACGGCTCACCGCTTCAAGCCAGGTGGCTGGTGGAAGGGGGCGGGCGGGCGGCGCCAGGGGGTACGCGGCCGGATTTTCGCCCTGTTGGAGCTGATGGTTCTGCCCGTCTGGCAGGGCACCGTCCGGGCCCGGCAGATCCACGACGCACTCATCCGGTCGGTCGACGTGGACTTCGTGCCGCTCCTCGTGGACACCACCCATCCCAAGGTGCAGGCCCTGTACGAGTCATGGGGTTATGCGAAACGGGACGAAGCAAAGCCGTCCGAGGACTCCCCGGTGTGCGCGGTCATGGTAGGGGCCGCGTGCAGGGCGCGTCCCGAGATGCAGGCCTCTGTGAGCTCGCCGGGGAGATCCGGTCAGCCGGCGTCGCCGTCACCCTCGTCGATGCTGCGAGACACGGCGAGCAGACGACCTGACCACTCAAGATCATCACGTGGCCCTTCAATGCACTGATCCGCCTTCGGTGAACCAGCGCTGACCCAGGCGGGCACGGGCTGCGCCAGCTGCCGGCCCGCATACCGCGTTGGCTGCTGTCGGCGTACTGCTGCGAGTGGCTCCACCAAGTGCGGAGATACGTGGGCCAGCAGGGAGGCTGTGGGGCAGTCGCGTCATCGTGTGGGCATGGCGGTGGCAGGAGGGTGAACCTCCAGGATGACAGCGGTGCCGGCGACGGTTCGGTCCTCGTGCATGGTGATCTGCTGGCCAGTCTGGACGTGCGTCCAGTGGGCGGGAGTGAGAGGCACGAGGCGAACCGTGGCTCGTCCGCCGGGCTCCAGAATGGGCACGTTCTCAATCCAGAGGAAGGCCATGCTGACCGCACGTGCACCGTTGGGTGAGAGGTGTCCGATGTCCCACATCGGTCGCAGAACACCGGAGTGGATAGGCGTCGTGCGTCGCGTCTCGGCGGGAGCACGGAGCGTCAGATCCGCCCGGATCAAACCGTTACGGATCTCGGAGCACCGCCAATGGCACCAGGCCGCGCTCCGCTCCATCCGGAGCTGCTCAGCCGCTTCGGCGAGCTTCTCCCAGAACGCCAGAGGGAGCGCGCGAGCGTCCCCGAGTTCCTCCAGCAGGCCAAGGGCGATCTCCCACTCGTCGTGGACGAGGTAGTCCCAGATGTCTCGCACCGTGATGTCGTTCTCGGTGGCGGTATCTTCCGGAACCAGCAGGGAAGCTGATTCGAGCAGCTCAGGGACGTCCATGCCCTCATTGTCGACCAGATGAACGATGTGTCTGCACCTTCCTGGTCGTATTCGATGGCGGCGCGCCGGTCCTTGAGCCGATAGCGGGTGGGGTTGGCCGGTCTGATGGCCAGCGCCGAGCTCAGGCCGCGAACGCCCACGCGCCGTTCCTGTGTCGAGCACGGCGAAGCGCGCACCGGGCTCGCCGCAGTCATCTCCAGGTTTCCCTCGACTCCGCCCGGGCCAGCGGGGGGATCAAGGCCCGCGTGAGGATCCTGGCTTCCCCGTCGCCCGTTCACCCGGCGGACCACGCCGGGTGCGCGGGGTGCCTCGTCTCCGGCCTCATGACGTCCACGAGGACTCGGCCGCTGTGCCTAGCCCGTCTCAGCAGCAC
Organism: Streptomyces sp. NPDC043908; assembly: GCF_056435525.1. Taxonomy (NCBI): domain Bacteria; kingdom Bacillati; phylum Actinomycetota; class Actinomycetes; order Kitasatosporales; family Streptomycetaceae; genus Streptomyces; species Streptomyces sp. NPDC043908. The sequence goes on from NZ_JBWKEI010000017.1 coordinate 163,956, forward strand.
TGCCCGGCTCGGCTGGCTCAATGGCGGACTCGCCGGTGGGCATGACTGTCTTCACTGGGGTCGCTGGCCGCAGGGAGGCGACTGCTGATTCCTCTGCTCCGGAAAGGATCCGCTTTACCCGGCCTCCTCCCCATGGCGGTACAAAAAAGTACCACTACGATGTGGAGGACCGACAGGAGGGCATGGACGACAATGGAGCTCCTGCGGATGAGCGACCAGACAACGGCGATGGAGCAAGACATGGCGCGCGAGATCATCCCGCGTGATCACCTGGCTTCCGGGACCTGGCCGACCGGACCGCTGACCGCCGACGCCCCACCCGGCGCCCGCCTTGGACACGCGATCTCGGGGGCTCTCGCCACAGCCATGCAGGAGCAGGGCGTCAGCAGCCGGGAACTCGCGCGCCGCGCCGGGCTCACCCACCCGACGGTGGTCCGTGTCCTGGAGGTGCAGCGCCTTCCGTCCACGCATACGCTTTTGCTGCTGGAGACGGCGCTGGGCACTCCGTTGTGGCCCGCTACCCTCTACCGGGACAGCCCCGGCAACTGACCTGCCCTGGCCCCCATACAGCAGAGCAGACCAACAGCGAGCCCCGGCTGCGGGAACCTGCCACGAGCGGACGCACCCACGGCAGCGGTCCTGCGCTGCGTCTTGGCGCGCAGCGTGAACGGGCAGGGCCGCCACGACGAGGCACTGGCCCAGGTCCGACACCTCACCTCGCCGGACAGCGCCAGCATCGAAGCGGTGGACATCCATGCAGCCGAAGCCCTGCACAGCCCGGGCCGCCGCGCCGAAGCGAAAGCCACCGCCCGCCAAGCGCTCACCACCTGCGAACGGTCCCTCCAACCAGCCCACCCCCGCACCCAGGACGCCCGCAGACCGCTCACCCGGATCACGACCGAAGACCCAGAAGGATCACCTGCCTCCCCGGACCAGCGGCCTTACGGGCGCATCCAGTCGGGCAGTGCGGTCATGGCTTCGCCGTAGCGGCGCGTCGGGTCCGGAAGGCGGCGCGCGGCGGGGCTGTCCTACTCGGCCG
>NZ_JBWKEI010000018.1:0-148490 GCF_056435525.1 Streptomyces sp. NPDC043908
GTAGACGGCTACGCTGGCGATCCCGGCGTCCCGACACGCCCGGGCAACGCGGACAGCGATTTCGCCACGGTTGGCGATGAGCACCTTGCGCACGATGGCTCCCTCCTTGAAAACAAGCTGAGTTTAGGGAAGCCGTACACCGGCGCACGACCCGTCCCCCGTGGTGAGGTTGCCCACACGGAGTGTGACGCGCGGCTCGCTCATGTCGCGAAATCCCTTGTCGCACCACGGTACGCCGGGTCCCTGCCCGGCACATTAGCCTTCCGGTGTGGTCAAGGTCTCTGTCCCGAAGGCCAGGGGGCGCCTCACATTCTTTGTGGAGTCCCTACGAATGGCCGAATGATTCTTTGCCGTCACGAGATCGTGGTCCCCCTCGGCGTGCAGGACCCTTGCCCAGGGGTTTACCCATGAGTAGCGTTCGGTTGGCAGACGTACTACCGGTAACAGGGGCTGGGTGTCAGCAGGGGGGTGGTGCGCCGTGGCGCGCAGAGCGGTGGCCGTGGTGGCCGCGATCGTTCTTCTGGGCGAGGCCGTCGGCTTCGTGCTGGTGAACTGGTTCCTCGGCCGGGTCGTGCACCAGCAGAACATGTCGCTGGGCGGGATCGACTCGGGCACCATGTCGACCGCTACGTACGTCATGGGCGCGGTCTTCGGCCTCTATCTGGCCGTGTGCGGCGCCATCCTGCTGTTCACCGGCGTACGCGACCGCGCGCCCGGCCGGTTCGGCCGGATCCTGCTCATCACCTGCGCGGTGGTGCACGGCGTGCTGGGGGCGCTGACGGTCGGGCTGATGGGCTGGCCCGCGTTCGCCTTCATGATGCTGGTGCTGGCCCTGGTCGTCCTCGCCCTGCTGATGTACGCCGCGCCCCCGCTGCCGGCCGAGCCGCAGGACGGGCAGCCCGTCGAGGCCCCGCCGGGCAACGGGACCCCGCCGGAGCCGGCCGCCGCCTGAGCGCCGGTCAGCGGTCCGCCCACAGGTCCGTGATCGCGATGTCCAGCTCCGCCAGCAGCGTGCGCAGCAGCGGCAGGGAGAGGCCGATGACGTTGCCGGGGTCGCCGTCGATGCCGTTCACGAACGGGGCCGAGCGGCCGTCCAGGGTGAACGCGCCCGCCACGTGAAGGGGTTCGCCGCTCGCCACGTACGCGGCGACCTCCGCGTCGCTGGGCTCGCCGAAGCGGACCGTGGTGGACGCGGTGGCCGAGGCGCGGCGGCCGGTCGCCGTGTCGATCACGCAGTGGCCCGTGCGCAGCACCCCGGAGCGCCCGCGCATGGACTTCCAGCGGGCCGTGGCCTCCTCGGCGTCGGCGGGCTTGCCCAGTGCCTCGCCGTCCAGCTCCAGCACCGAGTCGCAGCCGATGAGCAAAGCCCCGGCGGCCTCCGGGCGGGCGGCCACCGCGTCGGCCTTGGCCTCGGCCAGGACCAGGGCGAGCTCGCCGGGGGTGGGGGCGGTGAGGGCGTCCTCGTCGACCCCGCTGACGATGACCTCCGGCGCGAGACCGGCCTGGCGCAGCAGACCGAGCCGGGCGGGGGAGGCGGAGGCGAGGACGAGGCGGCGTGCGGGGGCAGTCATACGGTCATCGTAGACAGCGCTCAGCGGATGCTGACGACGAACATCGCCAGCACCATGAGCAGGGCGAGGACGAGGCCCGCGCGGCGCATCTTCGCCTGCGCCTCGCGCAGTTCCTCGGGCGGCTCGTTCTTCGGGTCGGACCACAGCATGCTTTCGATACTGCGGCGGGAAACGGCCGGGCGCCTGAGTACGGGTACTCAACGCGGGCCGCCTCCGTACGTACGGAGGCGGCCCGCCTCGGCGAGGGCCTAGGCCGGCCAGTAGGTGCGCGCCCAGGAGCGCGGGCCCGGACGCGGCACCGGGTGGCGGGCGATGCGCGCCGGGTCGGACCAGTCCTCGGGGGGCAGCGGCGCACCGGACGGCGCGGAAGCCGTCGCCGCGGCGCGCGCGCGGACCACCGCCAGTGCGGCGGCCAGCTCCTCCGGGGTGGGATTGCCCCGTACGACCTTGATCATGACCGCTCCTTGGGGCCTAGAGGGGGATGTTGCCGTGCTTCTTGGGAGGAAGGCTTTCCCGCTTCGTCCGCAGCTGACGCAGCCCCCGTACGACGTGGGCACGGGTTTCGGACGGCATGATCACGGCGTCCACGTAGCCGCGCTCGGCCGCGATGTACGGGTTGAGCAGCGTGTCCTCGTACTCCGAGATCAGCTGCGCGCGGGTCGCCTCCTGATCGTCGGCGGCGGCGATCGTGCGCCGGTGCAGGATGTTCACCGCGCCCTGCGCGCCCATCACCGCGATCTGCGCGGTCGGCCAGGCCACGTTGAGGTCGGCGCCCAGGTGCTTGGAGCCCATGACGTCGTACGCGCCGCCGAACGCCTTGCGGGTGATGACCGTGATCAGCGGGACGGTCGCCTCGGCGTACGCGTAGATCAGCTTGGCGCCGCGCCGGATGATGCCGCCGTACTCCTGGTCCACGCCCGGCAGGAAGCCCGGCACGTCCACGAAGGTGATCACCGGGACGTTGAAGGCGTCGCAGGTCCGCACGAAACGCGCGGCCTTCTCCGAGGCGTTGATGTCCAGACAGCCCGCGAACTGCATCGGCTGGTTGGCGACGATGCCGACCGGGTAGCCCTCCACGCGCCCGAACCCGGTGATGATGTTCGGCGCGAACAGCGCCTGCGTCTCCAGGAACTCGCCGTCGTCCAGGACGTGCTCGATGGCCGTGTGCATGTCGTACGGCTGGTTCGCGGAGTCCGGGATGAGCGTGTCCAGCTCCCGGTCGGAGTCGGAGACCTCCAGGTCGGCCTCCTCGGGGAAGGCCGGGGCCTCGCTCAGGTTGTTCGAAGGCAGGTACGAGAGCAGCGACTTGACGTACTCGATCGCGTCCTTCTCGTCGCCCGCCATGTGGTGCGCCACGCCCGAGGTGGTGTTGTGGGTGCGCGCGCCGCCCAGCTCCTCGAAGCCGACGTCCTCGCCGGTGACCGTCTTGATGACGTCCGGTCCCGTGATGAACATGTGCGAGGTCTGGTCGACCATCACCGTGAAGTCCGTGATGGCGGGCGAGTAGACCGCGCCGCCCGCGCAGGGGCCGACGATCAGCGAGATCTGCGGGATGACACCCGAGGCGTGCACATTGCGGCGGAAGATCTCGGCGAACAGGCCGAGCGCGACCACGCCCTCCTGGATGCGGGCGCCGCCGCCGTCGTTGATGCCGATGACCGGGCAGCCGGTCTTCAGCGCGAAGTCCATGACCTTGACGATCTTCTCGCCGTAGACCTCGCCGAGCGAGCCGCCGAAGATGGTGAAGTCCTGGGAGTAGACGCAGACCGGGCGCCCGTCGACCGTGCCGTACCCGGTGACGACACCGTCTCCGTACGGACGGTTCTTCTCGATGCCGAAGTTGGTCGAGCGGTGCCGGGCGAACTCGTCGAGCTCGACGAAGGACCCCTCGTCGAGGAGCAGGTCGACCCGCTCGCGCGCGGTCAACTTGCCCTTGGCGTGCTGCTTTTCCACCGCGCGCTCGGATCCGGCGTGCGTCGCCTCCCCGATGCGGCGCCGCAGATCCGCGAGCTTGCCCGCGGTCGTGTGGATGTCGGTCACTTCTTGCTGCTCCGGCTCGGACATCGGGACGCGGCTCCCTGCCTGGTCACGGGTTTTCGGCTGGCTACTGACTCGTAGGGTAGTGGCGCGCCTACCGTTCGGCAGTGCGTCGTTTGCCACACCGGGGTGCGCTTGCGCCCGCGCGCCTAACCTGGGCCGTATGACGCCCCAGGACGCATCCGAAAGCCGCTGGTCCGACCTCGACCGGCCCCCTCTCAACGCCTCCGCGCTGCGCCACGCCCTGGTGCGGCCCGGTGCCCTGTGGACCTCCCTGGAGGTGGTCGGGGCGACCGGCTCGACCAACTCCGACCTGACCGCCCGGGCCGACGAGCTGCCCGAGGGCGCGGTCCTGATCGCCGAGGAGCAGACCGCCGGGCGCGGCCGGCTGGACCGCAGCTGGTCGGCGCCGCCCCGCTCGGGCCTGTTCTTCTCCGTGCTGCTGCGGCCCGGCGCGGGCGTCCCGGTGGAGCGCTGGGGCTGGCTGCCGCTGCTCACCGGGGTGGCGGTGGCCACCGGTCTGTCCCGCGCCGCCGGGGTGGACACCGCGCTGAAGTGGCCCAACGACCTCCTGGTCACGGTCGGCGGCGAGGAGCGCAAGGCGGGCGGGATCCTGGCCGAGCGGGCGGGCCGGGACGCGGTGGTGGTCGGCATCGGCCTCAACGTCACCCTGCGCGCCGACGAACTCCCGGTGCCCGCCGCCGGTTCGCTGGCGCTGGCGGACGCGGTCTCCACCGACCGCGAGACGCTGCTGCGCGCCGTGCTGCGCTCCCTGGAGCAGTGGTACGTGGACTGGCGCGAGGCGGGCGGCGACCCGGCCGCCTCCCGCCTCCAGGAGACGTACGCGGCGGGCTGCGCCACCCTCGGCCGGACCGTGCGCGCCGAGCTCCCGGGCGACCGCGCCCTGACCGGCGAGGCGGTCGCGGTCGACGGCGACGGGCGTCTGGTGCTGGCCACCGAGGAGGGCGTGCGCGAGCCGGTGGCGGCGGGCGACATCGTCCACCTGCGCCCGGCGGCGGGCTGAGCGCGTGCGCGCCGGGCCCGCCCCGCGCGCGCTCCCTCGCCCCCCTGCACCGCCTCGGGGACAAAGGCAACGGGTGCGAGGACGTGAGCTACGGCACACCTGCCGTATCGTGGAGCCCGATCCAGCGACAGATCGGCAGGGAATGCGCAGGGAACGGGCAGGAGGCGGCTGGTGACCGTCGACGACACGCAGTCCGGCGAGGGTGACGGCCCCCACTCGGAGCCGGCGCCCTCCGCCTACCCGACCCCGCACCACGTCGTGGACCACACCGCCGAGCCCACCGCCGATCCGCTCGCCATCCGTCTGGAGCAGCTGATCCTGGGCGCGGACCGGCGGTACACGCCGTTCCAGGCCGCCCGGACCGCCGGTGTCTCCATGGAGCTGGCCTCCCGGTTCTGGCGGGCCATGGGCTTCGCCGACATCGGGCAGGCCAAGGCGCTCACCGAGGCCGACGTGCTGGCGCTGCGCCGACTGGCCGGTCTGGTCGAGGCGGGGCTGCTCAGCGAGCCCATGGCGGTCCAGGTGGCCCGCTCCACCGGGCAGACCACCGCCCGGCTGGCCGAATGGCAGATCGATTCCTTCCTGGAGGGCCTGACCGAGCCGCCCGAGCCCGGCATGACCCGCACGGAGGTCACGTATCCGCTGGTCGAGCTGCTCCTGCCGGAGCTGGAGGAGTTCCTCGTCTATGTGTGGCGGCGCCAGCTGGCCGCCGCCACCGGGCGCGTGGTGCAGGCCGCCGACGACGAGGAGATGGTCGACCGGCGCCTGGCCGTCGGCTTCGCCGACCTCGTCGGCTTCACCCGGCTGACCCGCCGCCTGGAGGAGGAGGAGCTCGGCGAGCTCGTCGAGGCCTTCGAGACGACCGCCGCCGACCTGGTCGCCGCGCACGGCGGCCGGCTCATCAAGACGCTGGGCGACGAGGTCCTGTTCGCGGCCGACGACGCCGGGACGGCCGCGGAGATATCGCTCCGGCTGATCGAGACCATGGGCCACGACGAGACGATGCCGGCGCTGCGCGTGGGCATCGCCTTCGGCACGGTCACCACCCGGATGGGCGATGTGTTCGGTACGACCGTGAACCTGGCCAGCAGGCTCACCTCGATAGCGCCCAAGGACTCGGTGCTGGTCGACGGCGCCTTCGCGGAGGAGCTGGCGCGTACGGGCGACGCGCCGGTCTCCGAGACGCAGGCGGCGGAGGAGGCCGCGCGGGCGGAGAAGGAGGGCGAGGAGCCCCCCAAGTACCGCTTCGCGCTCCAGCCCATGTGGCAGCGACCGGTGCGCGGGCTCGGCGTGGTCGAGCCGTGGATGCTGCACCGCCGGGGCGCGTAGCCGCCCCTTACGGGGCGCGCGCCCGGCTGCCTAAGATCCCGACGTAACGTTCGTTAACGTCGGTCGGGAGGGTCTCATGGGCACGGATGAGCAGCGGTACGGGGAGTTCGTCGGCGTCAGGCGGCACGAATACGTCGCCGAGCTGGTCCTCGACCGGCCCAAGGCGATGAACGCGGTGTCCACCGAGATGGCCCGCTCGATCGCCGCCGCCTGCGACGCGCTCGCGGCCGACCCCTCCGTCCGCGTGACCGTGCTGACCTCCACGCACGAGCGGGCCTTCTGCGTGGGCGCCGACCTCAAGGAGCGCAACTCCCTCACCGACGCCGAGCTGGTGCGCCAGCGCCCCACCGCGCGCGCCTGCTACACCGGCGTCCTGGAGCTGCCCATGCCGACGGTGGCCGCCGTGCACGGCTTCGCGCTCGGCGGCGGGTTCGAGCTGGCGCTCGCCTGCGACCTGATCGTGGCGGACGCGACGGCCGTCGTCGGCCTGCCGGAGGTCTCGGTCGGCGTCATCCCCGGCGGCGGCGGTACGCAGCTGCTGCCCCGGCGCGTGGGCGCGGCCCGGGCCGCCGAACTGGTCTTCACCGCACGGCGGGTGGAGGCCGCCGAGGCCCGCGAGCTGAACCTCGTCGACCTGCTGGTGGACGCGGGCGAGGACCGTACGCGGGCGCTGGAGCTGGCGGGGCGGATCGCGGCGAACTCGCCGGTCGGGCTGCGGGCCGCCAAGCGCGCGATGCGCCTGGGCCACGGGCTGGACCTGCGGGCCGGGCTGGAGGTCGAGGACGCGGCGTGGCGGTCCGTGGCGTTCTCCGGGGACCGGGCGGAGGGCGTCGCGGCGTTCAACGAGAAGCGGAAGCCGCAGTGGCCCGGGGAGTGAGGAGTGCGCCGTCCCGGGTAACCGTGCATGACCGACCTTGATCGAATGTGATCGATCTGGCCCAGCCTAACCGATCAAACCGGGGCAAACCTCCCTAAGCTGGAGGGATGCGCGGTGAGGGTGAGGGTGTGGGCGGGACCGAGGACGCACGGCTGCGGGCGGTGGTGTCGCTGGCGCAGGCCATGGCGGCGGCCCACACCCCGCGCGAGTCCTGGCAGGCGGCGGCTCTCGGCGCGCGGGACGCCCTCGGCGGGAGCTTCGCCGCGCTCTCCACCTGGGAGCGGGAGCTGGGGCGGCTGCGGGTGCTGGTGAACGCGGGCGAACGGGCCGCGGGGGAGGAGGAGTTCCCCGAGGACGAGACGTATCCGGTCCACCAGTTCCCCGAGATCACCGAGTTCCTGCACGAGCGGTGGGCGGGCGGGGGCGAGCCCAACGCGTGGGTGGAGACGGCCGCCGGGCCCGCCGACTCGGCGGGCTACTGCCACGAGCGCGTCACCGCCCTGCGCCGGCGCGGGCGCGGCTGCTGCGTGGTCGCGCCGATCGTGCTGCACGGGCGCGCCTGGGGCGAGCTGTACGTGGCCCGGCCGGTGGGCGCTCCCGTCTTCGACGCCTCCGACGCGGACTTCGCCACCGTGCTGGCGTCCGTCGCGGCCGCCGGGATCGCCCAGACCGAACGCCTGGAGGAGGTCCGCCGCCTCGCCTTCACCGACCCGCTGACCGGCCTGGCCAACCGGCGGGCGGTGGACGTACGTCTCGACGAGGCGATCGAGGCGCACCGGCGGGACGGGTCGGTGGTGAGCCTGGTGGTGTGCGACCTGAACGGGCTGAAGCGGGTCAACGACACACGGGGGCACGCGGTGGGGGACCGGCTGCTGGAACGCTTCGGCTCGGTGCTCTCGCTGTGCGGCGCGATACTGCCGGGCGCGCTCGCCGCGCGGCTCGGGGGCGACGAGTTCTGCCTCCTCTCGACCGGGCCGCAGGCGGACGAGGTGGTCGAGGTGGCGTCCGAACTGTGCCTGCGGGCCGGGGAGTTGGAGCTGGGGGACGGGGTGGCGTGCGGGGTCGCGTCCACGGGCGACCCCATCGGCCAGGTCCGCTCGGCCCGCCGCCTGTTCCGCCTGGCCGACGCGGCGCAGTACCGGGCGAAGGCGGCCCGTTCGACGACGCCGGTGGTGGCGGGGCGGGACGGGGCGGTGGTGCAGCTCGCGGATTCGGCGGGGCCGGAGCGGGGGGAGCGCCGCCGCTTCCGCGGCCGCGGCACGCCCTGACCCCCGGGGCCGCACCCCCGGGGCCCCCGCACCCTGCGGGCGGCCCCTGACCCCCTTTCTGTCTGCGGCCCGGCGGGGGTCGCCCGCGCAGTTCCCCGCGCCCCTTGAAGGGGCCTGCGGCCCCCCGGGTCTCGTGTTCGTCTGCGGGCCGGCGGGGGCTGGCCGCGCAGTTCCCCGCGCCCCTTGAAGGGGCCTGCGGCCCCCCGGGTCTCGTGTTCGTCTGCGGGCCGGTGCGGGCTGGTCGCGCAGTTCCCCGCGCCCCTTAAGGGCCTGCGGCCCCCGGGGGCGCCGGACAGGCCGAGCACACTGCCGCCGGAGCCCCGAACTACCCAGGGGCGCGGGGAACTGCGCGAGCAACCCATCACGCACCCGCAGTCGAACCTGGGCCGGGGCGCGAGCGGCCCCCGCTTACCCGCAGGGCGAGCCCCGGACCCCTAGGGGCGCGGGGAACTGCGCGAGCAACCCATCACGCACCCGCAGTCGAACCTGGGCCGGGGCGCGAGCGGCCCCCGCTTACCCGCAGGGGCAGTCGAACCTGGGCCGGGAGGGGGCGCGAGCGGCCCCCGCTTACCCGCAGGGCGAGCCCCGGACCCTTGAGGGGCGCGGGGAACTGCGCGAGCAACCGTCCACGCACCCGCAGACGAACCCCGGGCCCCACCCCTCCCCCCTAGTGACACGCGCCGATTCAATCCGTACGCTGCTGAATATGGATATGCACACTGTCGTGGTGGGGACGTCCGGGACGACCCCGGAGGACGTCGTCGCCGTCGCTCGTCGCAACGCCAGGGTCGAGCTCTCGGCCGACGCCCTCGACGCCCTCGCCCGAGCCCGCGGGATCGTCGACGCCCTGGCCGCCAAGCCGGAGCCCGTCTACGGCGTCTCCACCGGGTTCGGCGCCCTCGCCACCCGGCACATCAGCCCCGACCTGCGCGCCCAGCTCCAGCGCAACATCGTGCGCTCGCACGCCGCCGGCATGGGCCCGCGCGTGGAGCGCGAGGTCGTGCGCGCGCTGATGTTCCTGCGGCTCAAGACCGTCGCCTCCGGTCACACCGGCGTACGCCCGTCCGTCGCGCAGACCATGGCGGACATCCTGAACGCCGGGATCACCCCCGTCGTCCACGAGTACGGCTCGCTCGGCTGCTCCGGCGACCTCGCGCCGCTCTCGCACTGTGCCATGACCCTGATGGGCGAGGGCGACGCGGAGGGCCCCGACGGCGTCGTCCGGCCCGCCGGCGAGCTGCTCGCCGAGGCCGGCATCGAGCCCGTCGAGCTGCGCGAGAAGGAGGGCCTGGCCCTCCTCAACGGCACCGACGGCATGCTCGGCATGCTGGTCATGGCCCTCGCGGACCTCAAGAAGCTCTACACCTCCGCCGACATCACCGCCGCGCTCTCCCTGGAGGCGCTGCTCGGCACCGCCAAGGTCCTCGCCCCCGAGCTGCACGCGATCCGCCCGCACCCGGGCCAGGGCGCCTCCGCCGCCAACATGCTGGCCGTGCTGAAGGGTTCCGGTCTGACCGGGCACTTCCAGGAGGACGAGGCCCCGCGCGTCCAGGACGCGTACTCGGTGCGCTGCGCCCCGCAGGTCGCCGGCGCCGGCCGCGACACCATCACGTACGCCCTCACCGTCGCCGAGCGCGAGCTCGCCTCGGCCGTCGACAACCCGGTCGTCCTGCCGGACGGCCGCGTGGAGTCCAACGGCAACTTCCACGGCGCCCCCGTCGCCTACGTCCTGGACTTCCTGGCGATCGCCGCCGCCGACCTCGGCTCCATCGCCGAGCGCCGCACCGACCGCCTGCTCGACAAGAACCGCTCGCACGGCCTGCCGCCGTTCCTCGCGGACGACGCCGGTGTCGACTCCGGTCTGATGATCGCCCAGTACACCCAGGCCGCCCTGGTCAGCGAGATGAAGCGGCTGGCCGTCCCGGCCTCGGCCGACTCCATCCCGTCCTCCGCCATGCAGGAGGACCACGTCTCCATGGGCTGGTCGGCCGCCCGCAAGCTGCGCACCGCGATCGACAACCTGACCCGGATCATCGCCGTCGAGCTGTACGCGGCGACCCGGGGCATCGAGCTGCGCCACGGCCTCACCCCCGCGCCCGCCTCCCGGGCCGCCATCCGCGCCGCCCGGGAAGCGGGAGTCGGCGGCCCCGGCCCGGACCGCTTCCTCGCCCCCGACCTGGCCGCCGCCGACGCGTTCGTACGCGGCGGGCACCTGGTCGCGGCGGTGGAGACGGTCACCGGCCCGCTGGCCTGACCGCCGCGCGGTACACGTGAAGGGGCGCCCGGGAACTTCCCGGGCGCCCCTTCACGTACGCGTACTTCCGTTCCGGCAGATCCCGTGCGGCGGCGGGAATTCAGTACTGCTGGCGCGCCCTGCGCACCGAGAAGACGACGAACCCGGCCCCCAGGCCGAGGAAGGCCGTGCCGCCGAAGAGGTACGGGGACGTGTCCACCGAACCCGTGTCGGCGAGGGCGGGACCCGTCTGCGTGCCCGGTGCGGCGCCCGCCGCGGCCCTTGGCGCGGCGGAGGGCGCGGCGGCCGCCGGACGGGCCGGGGCCGACTGTGGCTTCTCGTCCGTGGCGTTGGCAGACGGGACGAACCACAGAGCGCAGAGCAGCGAGCCCGCCGCGGTGGCGGTGAGCAGAGGCCGGCGAGCGACGGACACCTAGTCGATCCCCCTTGTGGATACGGCGAATTGGTGGTGTACGCCGATGCTAGTGAAAGCAGCGGGTCGCAGGAAAGTCGCGGAGGTCGCGAGGCCTACGCTCCGACGCATGACGACTGAAGAGACACCACGCTATGTCCGTCTCCGGGTGGATTTGGTACTGGAGATCGATGACGCGGAGGCGCTGACCGGCGCGGCCCTGGAGCGCATCGCGGCGGACGAGCTCCTTCCGGATCAGGAACGCGCGCATGCCCGGTCCGCCGTACGGGAAGACGAGGCGGAGGCCCTGGCGTATCTGGTCGATCCCTTCGACCTGGTCGCCCAGGTGCCGGGGGTCGAACTCGCGCAGGCCTCCTGGAGCAGCGAGGAGATCGCGTACGACCCCGACGACGAGGACTGGGACCTCGACGAGGAAGATGAGGGCGACGAAGAGGACGAAGCGGGCGACGAAGAGGACGAAGCGGGCGGGGGCGACGGTCCGCGGCTGTGACGTCCGAGGGCGCCCCGGGCCGGCCGGTTGTCCGGCCCGGGTGGCGTTTCCCACACCTCCCCCGGAAGGGGAACCACAGCTTCAGTGACTATGTTGTTCAGTCGATGGCCTGGGGGACCGGCAACGATGGAGAAGCGTGTGATAACGGAGAGTAAGCGGCGCAAGGGTCTTGTGGCCGCGTCCGCGGTGCTCGGCGGTGTACTGCTGCTGTCGGCCTGCAACGACGACGGCAAGGACGGGGGCAGCGCCGACGCCTCGAAGTCGTCGCAGTCCCAGGTCGACAAGGCGGCCGAGAAGGACACCTCCGACGCGAAGATCACCATCACGCCCAAGAACGGCGCCGACAACGTCGGCATCAACAACGACACCAAGGTGTCGGTGGTCGACGGCAAGCTGACCTCGGTGGTCATGACGTCCGCCGAGGGAACGCCGGTCGCGGGGAAGATATCCGCGGACGGGCTGAGCTGGACGCCGGACAAGCAGCTCAAGCGCTCCGCCAAGTACAAGATCTCGGCGACCGCCGAGGACGCCAAGGGCCGTCAGGCGCACGAGAACACCGCGTTCGCGACCGTCTCGCCCGCCAACAGCTTCATCGGCAACTTCACGCCCGAGTCCGGCTCCACGGTCGGCGTGGGCATGCCGGTGTCGGTGACCTTCGACAAGGCCGTCACCAACAAGAAGGACGTCCAGTCCCACATCTCGGTGACCTCCAGCAGCGGCCAGGAGGTCGTCGGGCACTGGTTCGGCGCCCAGCGCCTGGACTTCCGCCCGCAGGACTACTGGAAGTCCGGCTCGACGGTGACCATGAAGCTCGACCTCGACGGCGTCGAGGCCAAGCCGGGCGTCACCGGCGTCCAGGAGAAGACGGTCACCTTCAAGGTCGGCCGCAACCAGGTCTCCACCGTCGACGCCAAGACCCACCAGATGACCGTCACCCAGGACGGCAGGACCGTCAAGACGATCCCGATCTCGGCGGGCGCGCCCGACCACAAGACGTACAACGGCACCATGGTGATCTCCGAGAAGTTCAAGGAGACCCGGATGAACGGCGCCACCGTCGGCTTCACGGACGGCGACGGCAAGGGCGAGTACGACATCAAGGACGTCCCGCACGCCATGCGCCTGTCGGCCTCGGGCACGTTCATCCACGGCAACTACTGGGGCGCCAAGTCCATCTTCGGCAGCGCCAACACCAGCCACGGCTGTGTCGGCCTGTCCGACACCAAGGGCGCCGGCGACCCGAACACCGCGGCCGCCTGGTTCTACGAGCACTCCATCGTCGGTGACGTGGTCGTCGTCAAGAACACCGGCGACAAGACCATCACGCCCGACAACGGCTTCAGCGACTGGAACATGAGCTGGTCGGCGTGGAAGGCCGGCTCGGCGGTCTGATCCATACGACCGTACGGCCCCGTACGTTCGTCAGTACCACGCACACGGCCGTACGACCTGTACAGCAGCGGCGACGGCCGCGCCCGGTGTCCCCGGGCGCGGCCGTCGCCGTTGTCATGCGGCCGTGGGCGTCCTCGGGTCACGAGGAGCGCGTCGGCGGTGCGACCGGAGCGGGGCGGCCACCGGAATCCGCGTCGTCCGGGTCCGGAGCGGCCGCCCAGCTCGCCAGCAGCCGCAGCGAGTCCGCCGAGGGCGAGCCCGGCTCCGCGTAGTACGTCACCAGCGACAGGTCGTGCTCCTCGGGCAGCTTCAGCGTCTCGTACGACAGCGTCAGCTCGCCCACCACCGGGTGGTGCAGCCGCTTCGTGCCGTGGCCCTTCTGGCGGACGGTGTGGGCGGCCCACAGCGTACGGAACTCGTCGCTCTTCACCGACAGCTCGCCCACCAGCGCCGTGAGCAGCGGGTCGTCCGGGTAGCAGCCCGCGCACAGCCGCAGCACGCCGACCACCTCGGCCGCCTTGTCCTCCCACTCCAGGTACCGCTCGCGGGCGACCGGGTCGAGGAAGACGTGCCGGGCGAGGTTGCGCTCCTCCGCCGGGAGCGAGACGAAGTCGCCGATCAGGGCCGCGGCCATCCGGTTCCAGGCCAGCAGGTCCAGCCGGCGGCCCAGGACGTACGCGGGCACCGACTCCATGGAGTCGATCAGATGCCTCAGCTGCGGCCTGAGCTGCACCTGGCGGGAGAGCCCGGCCTTCTTCTTCTTGGCCGCGGTCGGCTTGGCCAGGTGCGTGAGGTGCTGCTGCTCGGCGTCGGTCAGCCGCAGCGCCCGCGCGATGGCGTCGAGCACCTCGGCCGACACGTTCTGCCCGTTCCCCTGCTCAAGCCGGGTGTAGTACGCCACCGACACCCCGGCGAGCTGGGCCAGCTCCTCCCGGCGCAGCCCCGGCACACGGCGGTGCCGCCCGAAGTCGGGCAGGCCCACGTCCCCGGGCTTGAGCCGGGCCCGGCGGGAGCGGAGGAATTCGCTGAGTTCGGCACGCTGGTCCATGACACACAAGTATCCGCCGTCGTACGACCGTGAGCCTGACCCTGCCAGTGGTACGCACGGCGGACGTACGAAGGACAGGGGGGTGGGTGACCTGCGCAAGGTGGGGCAGCGTGGTGGACGTACCCGACAAGCACGAGGAGTCAAGGCAATGACCACCGTCGCCGCCTACGCCGCCCCCGCCGCCAAGGCCCCGCTGGAGCGCACCACGATCGAGCGCCGCCCCGTCGGCCCCCACGACATCCTGATCGAGATCAAGTACGCCGGTATCTGCCACTCCGACATCCACCAGGTCCGCGAGGGCTGGGGCGAGGCCATCTTCCCGATGGTCCCGGGCCACGAGATCGCCGGTGTGGTCACCGAGGTGGGCTCCGGTGTCACCAAGTACGCCGTCGGCGACCGGGTCGGCGTCGGCTGCTTCGTCGACTCCTGCGGCGAGTGCGAGCAGTGCGCGGCCGGGCAGGAGCAGTTCTGCGCCCAGGCCGTGGGCACGTACAACGCCGTCGGCCGCGACGGCGAGCCCACCTACGGCGGCTACTCCACCCACGTCGTGGTCAGCGACCGCTTCGCCGTCCGCATCCCCGACGCCCTCGCCCTCGACGTGGCCGCGCCGCTGCTGTGCGCCGGGATCACCCTGTACTCGCCGCTCAAGCGCTGGCAGGCGGGCCCCGGCAAGAAGGTCGCGATCCTGGGCCTCGGCGGCCTCGGCCACATGGGCGTCAAGATCGCGCACGCGCTCGGCGCCGAGGTGACGGTGCTCAGCCAGACGCTGCGCAAGCAGGAGGACGGGGTGAAGCTGGGCGCGGACCACTTCCACGCCACCAGCGACCCGGAGACCTTCACCAAGCTCGCCGGCTCCCTCGACCTGATCGTCTCTACGGTCTCGGCCCCGCTGGACCTCGGCGCCTACCTCTCGCTCCTCAAGCCCGGCGGCGCGCTGGTGAACGTCGGCGCCCCCGAGGAGCCGAACTCCCTCAACATGTTCGGCCTCATCGGCGGCAACAAGATCCTCGCCGGTTCGATGATCGGCGGCATCGCGGAGACCCAGGAGATGCTGGACTTCTGCGCCGAGCACGGCCTGGGCGCGGAGATCGAACTGATCCGCGCGGACCAGGTGAACGAGGCGTACGAGCGGGTACTGGCGAGCGACGTACGCTACCGCTTCGTGATCGACACGGCGACGATCTGAGCTGAGGGGAGGGGGGCTGGGGGGTGGGTGCGGGGCCCGGGTCCCGCGCTGAACCTGCCTCTCCGGGTGCCCCCATCCCCCTGGGGGGCGCCCAGGCGCTGGGTGCGCCGGGTCCTTGGAGGGGCGCAGGGGCGCCGGGGGCGGGGCTGACCTTCACGCTCCGGGTGCACCCGTCCCCCTGAGGGGCGCGGGGACGCCGGGGGCTGACCTTCACGCTCCGGGTGCACCCGTCCCCCTCAGGGGCGCGGGGAACTGCGCGCTCAGCCCCCCACGGTCCGCGGCCGAAATCGGGGTTGAGGGGCGCGGGGAACTGCGCGACCAGCCACACACGGCCCGCACCCGCACAACAGCCCGACCCCCCGGGTCAACACCCCCGCCCCCACCGATAGGAAGACCCCACCCGATACACCCCCGCCCGCCGCACGGCGACCCGCACGAACTCCCCGTCCCGGGACAGACACGCCCCCCCGTCCACCCGCAGCCACGGCGAGTACGCGACCCGCAGGGTCACCGACCCCGCCCGGGGCATCCGCACCACCACCGACGCGTCGTCCCCCCGCACCACCACCCCCGGCGCCGACACCAGCGGCACGGCCCCCCGCACCCGGTACACGGTCCAGTGGGCGTCCCCCCACACCCGCTCCAGCCACTCCGGCCGGCTGCGCACCAGGGCCGCCTCGGCCGTCGCGGGCCCGTCCGGCAGGCCGTCGTGGAGGACGACGAACCCGACGGCCCACCGGTCCAGCCACGCCCGGTACGTCCCGGCGGAGAACGACCCGTCGTAGAACAGCCGCCCCCGCTCCACGTCCAGCTGCCGGTTCCAGCCGCGCGCGGTGTTGACGTACGCCGAGAGCACCGCCGCCTCGCGGTGGTTGCGCGCGGGCACCACCTCCACCCGCGTCCGGTCCGCGCCGAGCCGGCGCAGCTCACCGACGAGCCCGTCGGTCTCCACCGCCCACGCGGGCGTGGCGGTGGACACCCGGATGTCGTCGACGGTCTTGTCCCGCAGCCAGTTGACGGAGACGAGCAGCACGACCACCAGCACGACCCGCCGCACCTTGCCGAGCCCGGGCGCGAGGACCGCGGCGAGCAGCACGGGCGGCCCGGCGAGCCCGAGGAGCCGCTCGACGTTGGTACCGACGGGCGAGGCCACGAGGTACGTGAGGACGACCCCCGCCGCGTATACGGCCGAGCCGAGGCGCACGACCCGCCACGTGCGCGAGGCGGGCGCGGCGAGCAGCAGCGCGGCGCAGACGGCGAGCGGCATCCACAACTTGCCGACCGCCATGGGCTGTTCGCCCTCGAAGGGGAAGAGGAGAGTGGTGGCGCCGACGACCACGCAGGGCGGTACGCCCAGGACGGCGGCCTTGCCCCACTGCCGGTCCAGCCCGTACGCGGCGGCCACCACGACCAGGAAGAGCCCGGCAACGGGGCTGGCCATCGTCGCGAGAGCACTGCTCACCCCCGCGAGCACCAGCCTCCTCCGAGAGCGCCGCTCCCCAGCGGGCCCCACCGCACCCCGCGTGAGCCCCTGCACCAGCACGCACCCGGCCAGCGCGAAGACGACCCCCGTGGCAAAGGTCGTACGCCCCGACACGACGTTGCACCACAACGCCGCCGCAGCGAGCACCGCGGGCCACACCCCCCGCCCGCCCCGGGCCCCCTCCGCCCGGACGAAGAGCAGCGCCATCAGCCACGTACCGCACAGCCCCGCCGCGACCGACACCGTGCGCACCCCGAACGCCGCCATCAACCAGGGCGTCAGCAGGCTGTAGTTGGCGGTGTGCGCGCCGCCGTACCACGAGAGGTTGTACGCCGACCCCGGGTGCCGGGAGGCGAATCCGGCCCAGGCGAGCTGAGCGGCGAGGTCACCGCCACCGGTGGCGAGGACCAGCGCCCACACGACGTACAGCGGCAGAACACCCAGCGTCACCACGACCGGCACACGCCACCCGGCCCGCCGCCCCCTGCCGAACAGGGTCGAGCCCGCCGCGCCTGTGCCAGGATCGGTCCCCAGGACCTGACTGATGCCCATCCGCACACCCTACGGTCCCGCAGGGAAGCACTCCGCTGAAGCAAGTGAGCGAGCCCGGCCGCTGCCTCAGACGCTCCCGGCCACCACCGCCTCCGCGATCCGCACAGCCACATGCGCCGGGACCATGCCGACGTCCACCCAGGGCGTGCCCCGGCCACTCACGGTGGGCCGCAACCGAACCGTCTGCCCCTCGGGCACCCCGAGCCCCACAAGGGCCGACTTCAGCACCTCAGTGGCTTCCTGAGCCCGGTCCCATCCGCCCCGCCATTCCCGCATCTCCACCCTGCGCCGCCTCTCGCCGCGTTCGCCGCGCGCATTCCGTTCCGCGCCGCGGATCCCCATGCTCCAGCCGCCCGCCGACTCGGGCTAGCGGCTTTCCTGTTGGGGCAAGAAGCCGTCCCGGACATGGGCGACCAGCGTGCGCATGGGCTCGCCGTAAAGGGCAACGGCCGCGAACCGTGCGAACGTCCGGACGTAGGTCTGGATGTCCTTGGGATCCCTGGTGGTCAGCTCGGAGTGGAACGTCTCCACGATGACCAGCCGGTCGTCGTGCAGGCTGAAGCAGGTCATGGGGAAGTCCGGCATTCGGGCGTCGAGCGGCACCACTCCGATGCGTACGGCCGGGAGCCGGGACAGCGAGATCAGACGGTCGAGCTGCAGAGCCATCACGACGGGTTCGCAGATCAGCCACCGCACGACGTGCTCGCAGATCAGGAAGTGAAAGGACTGGCCGGATTCGTACAGGACGGCTTGCCGTTCCATGCGGGCCGCCACCGTGCGGGTCCTGGTTTCCTCGGGGAGCGCCGGAGGCAGGGAGAGTACGGCCGACGCGTACTCCGGCGTCTGAAGGAGCCCGGGGATCAACTGGCCCTGAAACAGCCTGAGAACGGTGGTTCCCGCTTCGATGGCCCTGATGGTCTGCTGGTGTTTCCACGGACCCAGGCGGCGCAGCAGGCGCCACGCCGTCTCCTCGGTGGCGGCTGCCCTCGCGGTTTCCAGGAACCCTGCCTTGACGTCGTCCGACACACCGAGAGCCGACAGGATCAGATCGACGTCCTGGACGGTCGGCAGGACCCGGCCGTGTTCGATCTTCGAGAGCTTGCTCGCGGACATGGAGGCCCTGCGGGCCACGGTCTCGCCGGTGAGTCGCGATGCCGCGCGCAGTGCCCGCAGGGCCTTGCCGAGGGATCCGTCCGCGGTCAGCGGTGGCGCTCCCAGTACTCCGAGAAGGGCACGGCGGCAGTCTGTGCGGCGTCCCGGTACGCGCGGTACTCGGGCAGCCGGGGGGACGTCAACGGCTCCGCGCCGATGAACCTGCCCGCGCTCGTGTAGTGCATGCGGTACACCTCGCGGTCGTCGAAGAGCCAGAAGTCGTGATCCGGCAGAGCGGGACCGGGGCCGTCCGCCAGATCGATGATCCCGATGCTCTCCCCGGCACTGATGTTGCCCGGATACGCGGAGAGTTCGTAGCGCAGATAGTCCGTGAGCGGCGACGTCAGCACGTGGACACGGGCTACCTGCTTGCCCCTGTCGGTCATCGACCGGATCCAGGGATTGTCCTCCCACTCCGGGCCCATGGGTTCGCCGGCCAGAAAGCGGCGGAACTCGTCCGCCTCCTCCTCGACGTCGTACACGGCCAGAGTCTCCAGCCGGAACGCCGTCCGCTTGAAGGACTCGAAGAGCCGCCCGAACTGCTCACCGGCGAGCACGGAAGTACTCCTCCAGTACGGAAGCGGGGACGACGACGGCACTCTCCCCGTCGGGAAGGCCGAGCTGCGCCAGTCGCTCGGGGTCGGTGACGACGTACCCCTGGACGACGTAGTGCTCGGCGTCCTCAGTGACCCACAGGGTCGGACAGGTCCCGTTCTTGCAGTCCGGGTCGCCGGACAGCTTCCGTAGCATCTTGCCCCCGGGCGTGGAGTACGACTGCCGGAGTCGATGCTCCCGGCCGGGGGCTGCCGGGGTCAACCGCCCCGGTTTCCACAACGGGAAAGAAGACCGGCGTCACCCCTCCGCCCGAGCCACCCCGATCGGGCACGACACCCCGGTCCCGCCGATCCCGCAGTACCCCCCGGGATTCTTGTCCAGGTACTGCTGGTGGTACGGCTCCGCCGGGTAGAAGGGGCGGCCCTGCGCCGGGAGGATTTCCGTGGTGATCGTGCCGTGGCCCGCGCCCGTCAGGACCCGCTGGTAGGCCTCGCGGGACGCTTCCGCCTCCGCCGCCTGGGACGGGGTGTGGGTGTAGATCGCGGAGCGGTACTGGGTGCCCACGTCGTTGCCCTGGCGGAAGCCCTGGGTGGGGTTGTGGGACTCCCAGAAGAGCTTCAGGAGCGAGGCGTACGAAACGACCGCCGGGTCGTAGACCACGCGGACCGCTTCCGTGTGGCCCGTCAGGCCCGAGCAGACCTCCTCGTACGCCGGGTTCTGCGTGTAGCCGCCCTGGTAGCCGGCCAGGGTCGTCCACACGCCTTCCGTCTGCCAGAACTTGCGCTCGGCGCCCCAGAAGCAGCCGAGGCCGAAGTCCGCGACCTCCAGGCCCTCGGGGTAGGGGCCGAGCAGCGGGTTGCCCAGGACCGTGTGGCGCTCGGGGACGGTGAACTCCGGCTCGGGGCGCCCCTTGAGGGCCTCCTCGGGCTGGGGGAGGACGGGGGTGCGGCTGTTCAGGAACATGCTGGGCTCCTCGGCGGGCGGGGGGCGGTGGTCCACCCCGTGCAACGCGGGAGCGCGGGGAGGGATTCCCCGGGGCCTGAGCCGCCGCCTCGGCCGCCCAGGCCGACTGGCCCTCCGGGCCGTCCGGTCCCGTCCGAGCCGCCCGGGCCTGCCGGATCGCCCGAGCCGCGTCCCCCACGCCCGTCCGGCCGGACCGCGCCCCCACGCCCGTCCGGCCGGACCGCGCCCTCACGCCCGTGCGGCCAGACCACCGAGGCCCCCCACGCCCCCAGGCGCGCCCTACTGCGGCAGCGTCGCCGGGTTCCCGCCGTTCGCCTCGTACCCCGCCACCGCCAGCGCTCGGTATATCGCGTACTCCGCGGCCGGGTCCTCGGACAGGGTCCACGGGAGGGCGCCCACGAAGCCGTCCAGGTGGGCGAACTGGTCCATCGCCTCCGACCAGCGCTCCGCGCGCACCAGGAAGAACGCCAGCAGATGGCGGACGTGGGCCGCGACCGGGTCGTCGGGGCGGGCCGAGTGGACCGCGTGCAGGGCGCCCTCCAGGGCGCGGCTGACCACCTGCGTGCGGTGGAAGTCCGTGACCATGACGATGTCGGGCATGTGCTCGTACACCGCGAAGAGCGGCAGCGCGGCCAGCAGCGAGCCGTGCGGGGCCCGCGCCGCCGCCGACGTCGCGAACTCGTCCGCCAGCACGCGCGAGCCGTGCCACTTCTCGCACCAGTAGTGCAGGGCCGCCAGGTGCGCCCCCATATGGGTCGGCGCGCGGTCGATCACCTTCGCCCACAGCTGCTCGAACTCGGGCTGGGAGTAGGCGAGGCCGCGCGCCACCGCCAGCTCCGTGAGGTACGGAACGGGGTCGCCGGGGGCCAGCAGCGCCGCCTCCGCGCAGACCGCGCGCGCCTCCTCCAGGATGATCCGGAAGTCGTCCTGGCCGGCCGACGAGGAGCGCCACGCCTGCTGGACCAGGAACTCCGCGTGCACCTGCGCCGCGCCCGCGTCCTTCGGCGCCTCCGAACGCCACTTGCGCAGCCACGCCCCGCCCGCGCCGGGGCGCTGCGCGAGCTCCAGGGAGGCCGCGCCCGCGAAGGCCTGGACGCGCTGCCAGCGCAGCTCGCCCTCCTTCGGCGTGCCCGCGAGCAGCTGCGCCGCCGCCCGCCACTCCTGGGTGGCCTGCACCACGTCCAGCACGTCCAGGAGGTCCTGGTCCGGGCCGGGCAGCCGCACGTCCAGCTCCTCCTGGCGCGCGAAGCCGTACGCCGCGGGGTCCGCCGCGTCGGGCGCGCCGGGCTCGGCCAGCTGGATGCCGAGCCGGCGGCGGCGCATCGCCCACGGGCCCAGGGCCATCGTCAGCATGCACGCGGCGATCAGGATCCAGAGAATCTCCATGCCTCAAGCGAACCAGACCCCACGGACTTCTGGCCAACCCGCACCCCGCCCTGTGGAAAACCCGGCGCCCGCGGTCTCACGAAATCGCGACCCGGGTCTCACCCAACGGCGACCGCGCCCGCCCGCGCCACCGGCGAACTACGCTCTGGACCCATGAGCCACGAGCACCTCGACAAGAGCTTCGAGACCATCGCGATCCACGCCGGCAACACCGCGGATCCGCTGACCGGCGCGGTCGTACCCCCGATCTACCAGGTCTCCACCTACAAGCAGGACGGCGTCGGCGGGCTGCGCGGCGGCTACGAGTACAGCCGCAGCGCCAACCCGACGCGCACCGCCCTCGAAGAGAACCTGGCGGCCCTGGAGGGCGGTGTCCGCGGACTCGCCTTCGCCTCCGGCCTCGCCGCCGAGGACTGCCTGCTGCGCGCGCTGCTGACCCCCGGCGACCACGTGGTCATCCCCAACGACGCGTACGGCGGTACGTTCCGCCTCTTCGCCAAGGTGGTCTCGCGCTGGGGCGTGGAGTGGTCGGTCGCCGACACCTCCGACCCGGCGGCGGTACGGGCCGCGGTCACCGACCGTACGAAGGCGATCTGGGTCGAGACGCCCTCGAACCCGCTGCTCGGCATCACCGACATCGCGGCCGTCGCGGCCGTCGCCAAGGACGTCGGCGCCAAGCTGGTCGTCGACAACACCTTCGCGAGCCCCTACCTCCAGCAGCCGCTGGCGCTCGGCGCGGACGTCGTCGTGCACTCCCTGACCAAGTACATGGGCGGCCACTCCGACGTCGTGGGCGGCGCCCTCGTCACCAACTCGGTGGAGCTGGGCGAGGAGCTGGCGTACCACCAGAACGCCATGGGCGCGGTCGCCGGGCCGTTCGACTCCTGGCTGGTGCTGCGCGGCATCAAGACCCTTGCGGTGCGCATGGACCGGCACAGTGAGAACGCCGGGAAGATCGCGGAGATGCTGAACCGCCACCCCAAGGTGTCGCAGGTGCTCTACCCGGGGCTGCCCGAGCACCCCGGCCACGAGGTCGCGGCCAAGCAGATGCGTGCCTTCGGCGGCATGATCTCCTTCCGGGTCGCGGGCGGCGAGCAGGAGGCGGTCGACCTGTGCGCCCGCACCAAGGTCTTCACGCTGGGCGAGTCGCTGGGCGGTGTGGAGTCGCTGATCGAGCACCCGGGCCGGATGACGCACGCCAGCGTCGTCGGCTCCGCCCTGGAGGTGCCGGGTGACCTGGTGCGCCTCTCGGTCGGCATCGAGAACGTCGACGACCTGCTGGCCGACCTCCAGCAGGCGCTCGGCTGACGCTCCCGCTGTCGGCGGCGGTCCCGGAGCCCGGCCCCGCTCCGGGACCGCCCACGCGCGCGTGGAGCGTCTGGGGTCCGCCGACCGGGTGCCAGCCCCGTTCCGGGGCCGGGCCACGGCCGCGTGGAGCGCGCCGGTGCGAGGCAAGTCTTCGGGACCCGGTGGTCCGGGACCCTCAGATCCCCTCCACCGGTGGCGCCACCGTCGACGGCGGCGTCGCCCACGGATGCACCCGCCACGCCCACACCGTGAAGACGGCCGCCGCCGCCAGGATCACCAGCCACATCAGCCGCCGCGCGGCCTGTCGGCGGCGCAGCAGGCGGCGGCCCAACTCGGCCGCGCGTACGGCGAGTTCGGGCGGAACCGGCGGATGCGGCCCCTCCAGCAGGCGGCGGACCTCAGCCTCCTTGCGGTCCGGCGGGCTCACGGCTGCCCCACGCCCGTGGGCACCTCTCCGCTCACGCCCCCTGCGCTCATGACCTCTGCGCTCATGGCCTCCGCATTCGCGATCCCCGCCCTCATGGCCCCGGCCCTCATGACGCCCCCTCCGGCGTCGCCCTGGGCAGCGGTCGGCGGGGCGGCGCGGACGCGCTGCGCATCGTCGCGATCGCGCGCGTGCACAGCACCCGGACCCGCTCGGCCGGCAGCCCCATCAGCGCGGCCACCTGCTCCTCGGCGACGCCCTCGTACAGTCGCAGGACCAGGACGATCCGCTCCTGCGGGGTGAGCCGGGCCAGTACGCCGCCCGCGCGGTCGCGGTGGCGGTGGTGGCGCCAGGCGGTGCTCGCGAAGCGGGCCGCCAGCTCCCGGCGGGTGCGGTCGTACGGGTCCTCGCCGCGCTCGGGGTCCCAGTGCGCGTACGTCCGTGCCAGAGCGGCGGTCAGCAGGCGGCGGGCCCGGTCGTTGTGTTCGGGCGGCTCGCCGGTGAGCAGGGTCGCGGCATGCAGCAGCCGGCCCCCCGCGCCCGCCACGAACGCCTCGAACTCGCGGGCACCGCGGCGCTGCCGTTCCGTCTGCCGCTCGCGCATGGCCTCATATGAAGCCCGTGCGCGCGGCAGGTCAAGAGGTCGGCGCCGCCGGGTCCTGGGCGGCCGACTGCCGGGCCGACAGAGCGGAGTTGAAGCGGGTCAGGAGGGTGCAGAAGGACTCCCGTTCCGCCTCGGTCCAGCCGTCGGTCACCTGGGCCATGAGCTCGCGGCGCGAGGAGCGGACCTCTTCGAGGCGGGTCTGGCCGCGCGGGGACAGCTGGAGCACGACGGCCCGGCCGTCCTCGGGGTGCGAGGTCCGCTTCACCAGGCCCGTGTCGACCAGCGGGGCGACCTGGCGGGTGACCGTCGAGGAGTCGATGCCCATGCCGGCGGCGAGGGCCTTGACGCCCATCGGGCCTTCCTGGTCGAGCCTGTTGAGCAGCAGGTACGCCGCGCGGTCCATCGAGTTGCGGACCTGGCCGACGCCGCCGAGACGGGTCTGCTCCGCGCGGCGCGCGAAGACGGCCACCTGGTGCTGGAGGGCATCGAGGAGACCTGGGTCGAGATGGGAAGTCATGTCCTGAGTAGTGGGCATGGCCGGGGCTCTCTCGTGCGGCGGTCGGTGTGGTGGGGGACAGAGTACGCGGCCCGGCCGGTACGCGTACCGGCCCTGCGCAAAGCTGTGGACAACTGCCGCGGGGATCCGGTCCGCCCCGGCCGCCGGGCCCATGAGCTGCGAGACTTGAGGTCATGGACTTCCGTACGCCCGGCCCCGCGCATCCCCTGATCCTCGACGATGTGCGAGGCGCGCAGAAGATGCTCGCGGGGGTCGCCAGGATGACCGCCCTTGAGGGGTCGCGGCACCTGACCGGGCTGGTCGGCGCCCCGGTCCACCTCAAGTGCGAGAACCTCCAGCGCACCGGGTCGTTCAAGCTCAGGGGCGCCTACGTACGGATCGCCGGGCTGCGCCCCGAGGAGCGCGCGGCCGGGGTGGTGGCCGCGAGCGCGGGCAACCACGCGCAGGGCGTGGCGCTGGCCTCCTCGCTCCTGGGCGTGCGCTCCACGGTGTTCATGCCGGTCGGCGCGCCCCTGCCGAAGGTCGCCGCGACCCGGGAGTACGGCGCGGAGGTCGTCCTGCGCGGCACGGTCGTCGACGAGACGCTGGCGGCGGCCGAGGCGTACGCGCGCGAGACGGGCGCGGTCTTCATCCACCCCTTCGACCACCCGGACATCATCGCGGGCCAGGGCACGGTCGGTCTGGAGATCCTGGAGCAGTGCCCGGAGGTGCGCACCATCGTCGTCGGGGTCGGCGGCGGCGGTCTGGCCGCGGGCATCGCGGTCGCGGTGAAGGCGGTCCGCCCCGATGTGCGGGTGGTCGGCGTGCAGGCGGCGGCGTCGGCGGCGTATCCGCCCTCGCTGGCGGCCGGGCGCCCGGTGGTGATCGACCCGGCGCCGACGATGGCGGACGGGATCAAGGTGGGGCGGCCCGGGGACGTGCCGTTCGCGCTGGTCCAGGAGCTGGTGGACGAGATCCGCACGGTCTCCGAGGACGAGCTGTCCAGTGCCCTGCTGCTCTGCATGGAGCGGGCCAAGCTGGTCGTGGAGCCCGCCGGGGCGAGCCCGGTGGCGGCGCTGCTGAGCGACCCCGGGGCGTTCCGGGGGCCGGTGGTGGCGGTGCTGTCGGGCGGCAACGTGGACCCCGTGCTGCTCCAGCGCATCCTGCGGCACGGCATGGCGGCGGCCGGGCGGTATCTGAGCCTGCGGCTGCGCCTGCCGGACCGGCCGGGGGCGCTGGCGGCCCTGCTCGCCTCGCTGTCGGTGGCCGATGCCAACGTCCTCGACGTGAGCCACGTACGGACCGATCCGCGGCTCGGACTGACCGAGGTGGAGGTGGAGGTGCACCTGGAGACGAAGGGGCCGGAGCACTGCCTGGAGGTCGGGGCGGCGCTGCGGGCCGAGGGGTACCGGGTCATCTCCTGACCGCTCGCGCCGCGGCGTCGTATCTGCGCCGCACCCCTTGAGTAAACGCGATACATCGCGTTAGCGTGTGTCCTGTGCCACAGCTCCACCGGGCATCAGCTGCCCGGCAATCCTAGGATTTGTGTACGAATCGACACCCAACTCTGGGGGTACCCGATATGCCAGGCGCCATCTATGCCGAAGGCCTGGTGAAGACGTTCGGCGACGTCAAGGCTCTGGACGGCGTGGACCTCGATGTCCCCGAGGGCACGGTTCTGGGCCTCCTCGGCCCCAACGGCGCCGGCAAGACCACCACCGTGCGCGTCCTGACCACCCTGCTCCGGCCCGACAGCGGCCGGGCCACGGTCGCGGGCATCGACGTGCTCAAGCATCCCAACGAGGTGCGCCGCGCGATCGGCCTGTCCGGCCAGTTCGCGGCCGTGGACGAGTATCTGACCGGCCGTGAGAACCTTCAGATGGTCGGCCGGCTGTACCAGATGAAGGCCAAGGAGGCGAAGGCCAGGGCGGGCGAGCTGCTGGAGAAGTTCCACCTCGCCGACGCGGCCGACCGCCCCGCGAAGACGTATTCGGGCGGTATGCGCCGCCGTCTCGACCTGGCCGCGGCCCTCGTCGTCTCGCCGCCCGTGATGTTCATGGACGAGCCGACCACCGGCCTGGACCCGCGCAACCGCCAGCAGCTCTGGGAGGTCATCCAGGAGCTCGTCGCGGGCGGCACCACCCTGCTGCTCACCACGCAGTACCTGGAGGAGGCCGACCACCTCGCGCACGACATCTGCGTCGTCGACCACGGCCGTGTGATCGAACGCGGCACCGCCGACCAGCTCAAGGCCCGCACCGGCGGCGAACGCGTCGAGGTCGTGGTGCACCAGCAGGAGGAGATCGAGCCCGCCCGCGCGGTGCTCGCCGGGTTCGGCAAGGGCGAGGTCGCCGTCGCCGCGCACACCCGCAAGCTCACCGTGCCGGTCACCGGCGGCGCCAAGCTGCTCGCCGAGGTCATCCGGGAGCTCGACAACCGCGGAGTGGAGATCGACGACATCGGGCTGCGCCGCCCGACCCTGGACGACGTCTTCATCTCCCTCACCGGCCACGCGGCCGAACAGAAGGAAGAAGACGAGAAGGAGGACGCCAAGTGACCGCCGTCGTCGAAACCCCGCGCCTCGCCGCCCCGCAGCCGCGCGGCGGAGTCGTCCAGTCGGTCAACGACTCGCTGGTCGTCGCCAAGCGCAACCTCATAAGGATGATGCGCATACCCGAGATGATCATTTTCGGGCTGATCCAGCCGATCATGTTCGTCGTGCTGTTCAGCTACGTGTTCGGCGGCTCGGTCAGCATCGGCGGCTCCCTGGACCCCGCCGGGTACCGCGAGTTCCTGATGGCGGGCATCTTCGCGCAGACCGTCACCTTCGCGACGGCCGGCGCGGGCGCGGGCATCGCGGACGACATGCACAAGGGGCTCATCGACCGGTTCCGGTCGCTGCCCATGGCCCGCGGGGCGGTCCTCACCGGCCGCACCCTGGCCGACCTGGTGCAGACGGCGCTCACCGTGGTGGTCCTCGCCGTCGTCGGCCTGCTGGTCGGCTGGCGGGTCCACCACGGCATCCCCAAGGCGCTCGGCGCGTTCGCGCTGCTGCTCCTGCTCGGCTACGCGTTCTCCTGGATCGGCGCCCTGATCGGCCTCTCGGTGCGTACCCCTGAGGCCGCCACCTCGGGCGGGCTGATCTGGCTCTTCCCGGTGACCTTCGTGTCCAACGCCTTCGTCGCCACCTCCGGGATGACGCCGTGGCTGAGGCACGTCGCCGAGTGGAACCCGTTCAGCGCCACCGTCCAGGCCTGCCGCGACCTCTTCGGCAACCCGGGCGTGGTGCCGTCCGACGCCTGGCCGATGCAGCACCCGGTGATCGCCTCGCTGCTCTGGTCGCTGCTGATCATCGTGGTGTTCCGGACGCTGGCGGTGCGCAAGTACCGCTCGGCGACGGCCTGAGGCACACGGCGAAGCCCCCGGCGGCCCTGGAAAGGGGCCGCCGGGGGCTTCTCGTGTGCGGGGCGGGCTCAGCCCGTGTACGGCGTGGCCGCGAGGATCTTCACCGAGGCCTTGCGGCCGTTCGGCAGCTCGTACTGGGCGTCCTCGCCGACCTTCTTGCCGTTGACGCCGGAGCCGAGCGGCGACTGCGGCGAGTACGTCTCGATCTCCGTCGACGCGTACTCGCGCGAGGCGAGGAGGAACTCCAGCGTGTCGTCCTCGTCGCCGTCGAAGGCGATGGTGACGAGCATGCCGGGGGCCACCACGCCGTCCGCGGCGGGAGCCTCGCCGACCTTCGCGTGCTCGAGGAGCTGGGTCAGCTGGCGGACCCGGAGCTCCATCTTGCCCTGCTCCTCCTTGGCCGCGTGGTACCCGCCGTTCTCCCGGAGGTCACCCTCCTCACGGGCCGCCGCGATCTTTACGGCGATCTCCGTGCGCGCGGGACCAGACAGATACTCCAGCTCGGCCTTGAGCTGGTTGTACGCCTCCTGGGTCAGCCAGGTGACGTTGTCGCTGGTCTGGGTCACAGGTGCTCCTCGTCGGTACTGGGAATACAAGCGCATCGCCCTACCCAGAAGAATGTGCCTTCTCGGGCGGGCGAAACCACGAGCCTAACAATTCAGGGCGCGTAGGGGGAGGACGAAAACCGTGGGGACATCGTCGGCGCAGGTCAGCGGGGACGATACGGCGGCGTCGCCCGGCGGGCCACACCGGGGCCGGGCGGAAGCTCCGGGGGCGCGCGGTGCGGGTGATGCGGGTGGGGCGGGTGGTGCGGGGGTGGGGACGGGTCAGACCGACTTGCAGCCGACCAGGTCGACCGCGGTCGCCCGCTCGGTGGTCTGCACGGTGATCAGCTCGTCGATACGGCTCTTCTTCTGCTCGAAGCGCACGTCCTTGCGGCCCACCTCGTCGCCGCCGGTCTCCAGCGCGCGCAGGGTGCAGACACCGGTCTCACCGCTGTCCTTGCGCACTTCCAGATGGACCTCGACGGCCTTGGCGGAGACCACCTTGAACTTGATGACCTCGGCGGACACCGACTGGCCGCCCACGTAGTCGTAGCCGATCCAGCCGACCACACCGAGCAGCGCGACGCCCAGGACCGAGCCGATGATCTTGAGCTTGCGGTCGGCGCGCTGGTCCGCGGTGCGCCCGTAGCGCCCCTCGGGAAGCGGTTGGCTTGCCGCGGCCATGGTCGTCCTCCTGCTGCTGGGGGTGCCGGAATTTTCCGCCCCCCGATTCGGTCACTATAGAAGCCGCCCGACGCGCCGGATCACGGAGGGCGACACCCAGGGCGCCGAATCACTGAGGATCTTGTCTTGACTGAGCAGCTGCGACTGATGGCCGTGCACGCCCACCCCGACGACGAGTCGAGCAAGGGCGCGGCCACCATGGCGAAGTACGTGTCCGAGGGGGTGGACGTGCTGGTGGTGACCTGCACCGGAGGCGAGCGCGGCTCCATCCTCAACCCGAAGCTCCAGGGCGACAAGTACATCGAGGAGCACATCCACGAGGTGCGCAAGAAGGAGATGGACGAGGCCCGCGAGATCCTCGGGGTCAAGCAGGAGTGGCTGGGGTTCATCGACTCGGGGCTGCCGGAGGGCGACCCGCTGCCGCCGCTGCCGGAGGGCTGCTTCGCCCTGGAGGACGTGGACCGGGCGGCGGGTGAGCTGGTCCGCAAGATCCGCGCCTTCCGTCCGCAGGTGATCACCACGTACGACGAGAACGGTGGCTATCCGCACCCCGACCACATCATGACCCACAAGATCTCCATGGTGGCGTTCGACGGGGCGGCCGACACGGAGAAGTTCCCGGAGGACGAGTACGGCCCGGCCTACCAGCCGCGGAAGCTGTACTACAACCAGGGCTTCAACAAGCCGCGCACGCTGGCGCTGCACCACGCCCTGCTGGAGCGCGGCATGGAGTCCCCGTACGCGGAGTGGCTGGAGCGGTGGAAGGAGTTCGAGCGGGTCGAGCGCACGCTGACCACGCACGTTCCGTGCGGCGACTTCTTCGAGATCCGCGACAAGGCGCTGATCGCGCACGCCACGCAGATCGACCCCGACGGGGGCTGGTTCCGGGTGCCGATGGAGATCCAGCGGGAGGTCTGGCCGACGGAGGAGTACGAGCTGGCGAAGTCGCTCGTGGACACTTCCCTCCCCGAGGACGACCTCTTCGCGGGCGTGCGCGAGAATGCCTGATATGAGCGCAAGCCTGGCACTGACGCATCTGGTCCCGCTGGCCAAGGAGATCGACAACGACAAGGTGACGCCCGGCGTCCTCGGGTTCATCGTCTTCGCGGCGCTGGCCGTGGGGGTGTGGCTGCTGATGAAGTCCATGAACCGGCACATGGGGAAGGTGGACTTCGAGGAGGCGCCCGACCCGGGCGCGTCCGCGTCTGCCTCCGCCTCCGCCTCTGCCTCCACCGCTGTCTCCGCCTCCGGCGAGGGTGGGGCGAAGAAGGTCTGAGGGGGCCGTGGTGGGCGGTCGGCCGCGGGTTGTGGGTGGCTGGTCGCGCAGTTCCCCGCGCCCCTAGGGGGTTGGGGGCGGGCCCGGGGTGAGGTTCGGGTGGGGCAGGCGGTCGGCTGCGGGTCGTGGGTGGCTGGTCGCGCAGTTCCCCGCGCCCCTGGGGGGTTGGGGCGTCCCCGACGGCAGGTTCGGGGCTGACCCGTGGCGGTCGCGCAGTTCCCCGCGCCCCTGGGGGGTGGGGGCGGCCCCGATGGCAGGTTCGGGGCTGACCCCGTGGCCGCCTGGGGGCTGGGGCCCGCCCCCCCACGCGTGGTCGCCGGGGTCTAGCGGTTCGCTCCCACCGGTACCCCCATCACCTCCCGGGAGTGGCGGGTCGGGACCAGGCCCAGGTGCCAGGCCTGCCAGTTGTCCTCCAGGTCCACCCCGCGCTCCAGCATGAGCGCGTACGCCTCCGCGCAGTCCTCCAATTTGCTGTCGCGGGTCGGGTGGTCGGCGCGGATCAGCTGGGAGAGCTCCTCCTGGGCCACCGCCACCCCGATCTCCGAGCCGCCCGCCGAGGCGTACGGCAGCAGGGTGCAGCGCAGGAAGCGGGCCCAGTCGCCGCCCCTGCGGTCCCCGTAGGAGTCGAACAGCTCGACCGCCTCGTCGCACAGCCGCAGCGCCTGGGGCGCGCGGTTGTTGCCCGCGTCGATCAGGGCCAGCTCCAGACAGGTCCAGGCCTCGCCGTGGGCCACCCCGATCCGGTGGAAGTCGGCGCGGGCGTCGACCAGGAGCTGGCGGGCGAAGCCGGAGTTGCGCAGGTTGCCGGTCTGCGCGGCGCGCTGGTCGCGGGTGACGCGGCCCGAGTGGTGGCGGGCGCAGGCCAGGCCGTACACGTCCCGCATCCGCGAGAACATCGTCCGGGCCCGCTCCAGCTCGCGGACCGCCTGGTCGCGGTCGCCGCGCTCCTCCAGGGCCTGGCCCAGGTAGTACAGCGTCCACGCCTCGCCCCGCGCGTCCTCCTGCTCGCGGTGGCGCGACAGGGCCTGGCGGAGCCCGTCGACGGCCGGGGACGGGTCGCCGTCCACCAGGCGGGCACGGGCCAGCTGGGTCAGCGCCCAGGCCTCGCCGCGGCCGTCCCGGGTGCGGCCGTACAGGTCGAGCGCGGTGCGCAGGGCCTCCTCCGCGCGCGGCACCTCGCCCATCCGCAGGAACACCTGGCCCAGCTGGAAGTGGGTCCACGCCTCGCCGTGCAGCGACTCGCCCTCGCGGTGCAGGGCGAGCGCCGTGTCCAGCAGGGTCAGGGCGTCCGCCAGGTTCGCCCGGTCGCGCTCGACGGCCGCCAGCGCGTGCAGGGACCAGGCCCGGTCCTCGTCCTGCCCGGGCGCGGCCTGGAGGTCGATGGCCTCGCGCAGCTTGACCGCCGCCTCGGTGAGGTTGCCCTGGTGGTGCAGGGTGATGCCGAGCGAGGCGAGCGCGAGGGCCGCGCCCGCGTCGTTCTGCGCCTCCCGGTAGAGGCCGACCACCGAGGTCAGGGTGGTGCGGGCGGTGTCGAGCTCGCCGAGCTGACGGGCCGCGATGCCGGTGCGCCACCGCACCGAGCGTTCGAGGAGGCCCTGGTCGACGGCCTGGGAGAGCTCGCTGATCTCGCCGAGCCGGTACAGGTCGCCGCGCAGCAGGCAGTAGTCGCAGAGCGCGCCCAGCAGGTTGAGCACGGCCTGCTGGTTCACGTCCTCCGCGTCGCGCAGCGCGGCCGTGATGAAGCTCGACTCGTCGTCCAGCCAGCGCAGGGCCGCGTCCAGCGAGGTGAAGCCGTGGCCGCCGAACTGCCCGGCGCGGGTGGAGAGTTTGCCGTCGACCATACGGATCACCGCGTCGGCGAGGTCCGCGTAGTTCTGGATCAGCCGCTCCTGCGCGGCGGTGCGCTCGGCGGCCTCCTCCTCGTCGAGCAGCCGGGCCCGTGCGAACGTCCGTACGGTGTCGTGCAGCCGGTAGCGGTCGGCGCGGACGCGGTCGATCAGGCCCGCCCGCGCCAGGTCGGCCAGCAGCCGGCCCGCCTCCGCCTCGCCGGTGGCGAGCAGCGCCGCGGCGGCCGCCGCGCCCAGCGAGGCCCGCCCGGCGAGCGCCAGGCGCCGCAGCAGCCGGCGCGCCGGCTCGCCCTGGTCGGTGTAGCGCAGCCACAGGGCCCGCTCCACGGGCGCCACCGGGCCGTACGCCCCGAGGTCCGCCGCGAGCGTCCGGGCGTCGCGCGCGCCCAGCGAGGAGCCCGCGACGCGCAGCGCGAGCGGCAGCCCGCCGCACAACTCCCGTACGAGCGCGACGGCTTCCGGGTCGTCGAAGGCGTACGGCTCCTTGGGGTCCTCCTGGGCCGACTCGCGCAGCAGCTCCTCGGCGCCCGCCTCGTCCAGCGGCTCCACCGCCAGGTGGTGGACCCAGGCCGGGAGGTCCTCGGGCAGCTCCAGCGGCCGCGCGGCCGTCACCAGGACCAAGCTGTCGGACCGCTCGGGCACCAGGGTGCGCACCTGCTCGGCGTCGACGGCGTCGTCCAGGATCACCGTGACCGGAAGGCCCGTCAGATGCTGGTGGTAGAGCTCGGCGAGCCGGCGCACCTGCTGGTCGGTGGACGACCTTCCCCGAGCTTTCGATTCCGCTCGACCAGGGGAGACCCCATCCCTGAACAGCAGTTGCTCACGGGGCGCGCCGAGCCGGTTGAGCAGGTGCAGCAGCGCGTCACGGGTCGACAGGGGGGCCTGGGTGCCCCGGCCGCCGCCGCGCAGGTCCACCAGGCAGGCGCCCCGGAACTGGTCCCGCAGCTGGTGGGTCGCGCGCACCGCGAGCGCGGTGCGGCCCACGCCCGCCGGGCCGTGCAGCACCACCACCGTGGGGCGGGTCTCGGTCGCGGCGCGCGCCGAGTGCACCCACTGGGCGATGCGGGTGATCTCCGCGCGCCGCCCCGCGAACGGGCCCTGCGGTTCGGGCAGATGGCCGAAGGACTGCTCCAGGACCGAGCGCCGCCGGGCGGCCGCGCTCTTGTCGGTGCCGCGCAGCTGGGTGGGGACGGAGGTGCTCGCCTTCTTGCCGGTGCGGGCCGCCGGGGCCGTCATGCGCTGCTGGTCGAGGAACGGGCGGATGCCCCGTACGTCCAGGGCGGTCAGCCACTGGAGCCGCAGCTGTTCGGCGCCGCCCGGACGGCCGAGTTCGCCCGCGCGCCGGTGGGCGGCCGGCCAGTGCGCGGCGGTGACCCGCAGGACGGTGGCCGCGGCCCCGGCGACGGCCACGGCCGCCCCGGCGCCGACCGCGGGTCCCGCGCCGGTCCCCAGCGCCGCGTCGGCGACGACGGCGGCGACCGCCGCGACGGCGGTCACCAGGAACGCCGTGCCCGCCTTCTCGCGCGCGAACAGCGCGCCGAGCGTCGGCCTCCCGGCCTCGGCCTCGTCCAGCGCCCGGGTGTACGCCGTGTACTCCTCCTCGGCGCTCGCGGCCAGCGCGTCCAGCGCCGCCCGGCCGCGGGCCATCAGCGCGTCGGCGTCGGCCCGGCCGCCGGAGCGGCGCACCTCCTCCTCGACCGCGCGTGCCAACAGCCGTTCGGCCTCAGCCCGATGGCCGTCCCGCATGTGGTCCCCCTCCGAGAGCGTCCGGTGCGACATGAGTCCTGGTCGAGTGTGCCGGTGGTGTCAAGTGTTCCGCGTGCCGCGCGTCGGCGCGAGGGAGCCGACGGATCGACCCGCCCGTGGGGGAGGATGGGCCCATGTCGAACCGCCTGGCCCATGAGACGTCCCCGTATCTGCTCCAGCACGCCGACAATCCCGTCGACTGGTGGCCCTGGTCGCCCGAGGCGTTCGCCGAGGCGCGCGAGCGCGGGGTGCCGGTGCTGCTCAGCGTCGGGTACAGCAGTTGCCACTGGTGCCATGTGATGGCCCATGAGTCGTTCGAGGACGACGCGACCGCCGCGTACCTCAACGAGCACTTCGTCAACGTCAAGGTCGACCGCGAGGAGCGCCCGGACGTCGACGCCGTCTACATGGAGGCGGTGCAGGCGGCGA
Organism: Streptomyces sp. NPDC043908; assembly: GCF_056435525.1. Taxonomy (NCBI): domain Bacteria; kingdom Bacillati; phylum Actinomycetota; class Actinomycetes; order Kitasatosporales; family Streptomycetaceae; genus Streptomyces; species Streptomyces sp. NPDC043908. The sequence continues at coordinate 33,744 of NZ_JBWKEI010000018.1, forward strand.
CCGGCCGGGGCGGCTGGCCGATGACCGTCTTCCTCACCCCGGGCGCCGAGCCGTTCTACTTCGGCACCTACTTCCCGCCGGAGCCGCGCCACGGCATGCCCTCCTTCCGGCAGGTCCTGGAGGGGGTGCGGGCCGCGTGGACGGACCGGCGGGCGGAGGTGGACGAGGTCGCCGCGAAGGTCGTACGGGACCTGTCCGAGCGCGAGCTGGTGTACGGCGGGGGCGCCGGGGTGCCCGGCGAGGAGGAGCTGGCGGGGGCGCTGCTGGGGCTGACACGGGACTACGACGAGCGGCACGGCGGCTTCGGCGGCGCGCCCAAGTTCCCGCCGTCGATGACGCTGGAGTTCCTGTTGCGCCACCACGCGCGTACGGGCGCGGAGGGTGCGCTGGAGATGGCCGTCGACACCTGCGAGCGGATGGCGCGCGGCGGCATCTACGACCAGTTGGGCGGCGGCTTCGCGCGCTACTCGGTCGACCGCGAGTGGGTGGTGCCGCACTTCGAGAAGATGCTCTACGACAACGCCCTGCTGTGCCGGGTCTACGCGCACCTGTGGCGGGCCACCGGCTCGGAGCTCGCGCGCCGCGTCGCCCTGGAGACGGCCGACTTCATGGTGCGCGAGCTGCGCACCGCCGAGGGCGGCTACGCCTCGGCCCTGGACGCCGACAGCGACGACGGCAGCGGCCGGCACGTCGAGGGCGCGTACTACGTGTGGACGCCCGCGCAGCTCGCCGAGGCGCTGGGGGAGAAGGACGGGGAGGCGGCGGCCCGGCACTACGGGGTCACCGAGGAGGGCACCTTCGAGGAGGGCGCCTCCGTCCTGCAACTCCCCTCCGGCGGCGGCCCGGTGGCGGCGGACGTACGGGAGCGGCTCCTCGCGGCGCGCGAGCTGCGGCCGCGTCCGGGCCGGGACGACAAGGTGGTGGCCGCCTGGAACGGCCTGGCGATCGCCGCGCTGGCGGAGACCGGCGCGTACTTCGACCGGCCCGACCTGATCGAGCGGGCGACCGAGGCGGCTGACCTGCTGGTGCGCGTCCACATGGACGACCGCGCGCGCCTGGCGCGTACGTCCAAGGACGGCCGGGTGGGCGCCAACGACGGGGTCCTGGAGGACTACGCCGACGTGGCGGAGGGCTTCCTCGCGCTGGCGTCGGTGACGGGGGAGGGGGCCTGGCTGGAGTTCGCCGGGTTCCTGCTCGACATCGTGCTCGACCGGTTCACCGGCGGCGGCGGGGTGCTCTACGACACCGCGCACGACGCCGAGCGGCTGATCCGGCGCCCGCAGGACCCCACGGACAGCGCCACCCCGTCGGGCTGGACGGCGGCGGCGGGCGCGCTGCTCTCGTACGCCGCGCACACCGGTTCCACCCCGCACCGGGCGGCTGCCGAGGCCGCGCTGGGCGTGGTGAAGGCGCTGGGCCCGCGCGCGCCGAGGTTCATCGGCTGGGGCCTGGCGACCGCCGAGGCGCTGCTCGACGGTCCCCGCGAGGTGGCCGTGGTGGGCGAGCCCGGGAGCGAGCTGCACCGGGCGGCGCTGCTGGGCCGGGCGCCGGGCGCGGTGGTGGCGGTGGGCGAGCCGGGCGGCGCGGAGTTCCCGCTGCTGGTGGACCGGCCCCGGGTCGACGGGGGCCCGGCGGCGTACGTGTGCCGCCACTTCACCTGCGAGGCGCCGGTGACCGGCGTGGACGACCTGGCGAGGGCGCTGTCCTGAGAGCCTGCCCCAGCCCCTGTCGCCCCCGCCGTCCGCCCGGAGGGCGGGCGCGGCGGCGGGCCGGCGCGCGCGGGCCGGCGCGGTGACGCTCAGGCGTGCCGGTAGGCGACCAGCGAGATGCCGATGTAGTGGACGATGAACGCGGCCAGCGTGAGGGAGTGGAAGACCTCGTGGAAGCCGAACCACCGCGGCGAGGGGTTGGGGCGCTTGATGCCGTAGATCACGCCGCCCGCGCTGTAGAGCAGCCCGCCGACCACGACCAGCACGAGCACCGCGACGCCCCCGGTGTGCAGGAAGTCGGGGAGGAAGAAGACCGCCGCCCAGCCCATCGCTATGTAGCAGGGCGTGTAGAGCCAGCGCGGGGCGCCGACCCAGAAGACGCGGAACGCGATGCCGGCGAGCGCCGCCGCCCACACCGCCCAGAGCAGGACGCGTCCGCTGGAGTCCGGGAGCAGCAGCAGGGTGAGTGGGGTGTAGGTGCCCGCGATGATCAGGAAGATGTTGGCGTGGTCGAGCCGGCGCAGGATCGCCTCGCCCCGCGGTCCCCACTCGCCCCGGTGGTAGAGGGCGCTGACGCCGAAGAGCAGGCAGGCGGTCAGGGCGTAGATCCCGCAGGCGACACGCCCGCGGGTGGAGTGCGCGAACGCGGTGAGCACGAGGCCGGAGACCACGGCCGCCGGGAACATCCCGGCATGCAGCCAGCCGCGCAGTTTTGGCTTCAACGGCTCGGTCGGCGAGAGCGCCGTCACCTGATCAGTCATGTCCCGCATGCTACCTACGCCTCCGTAAGTTACGGATAGGGGCGGCCCGTAACCCTATGCCCCGACCTCCTACCCGGAGGTGAACACCGGATGCCGAGTGGCGATGCTCACGTGAGAGTGCCTCTGGACATATGGGCGAGCGGCACGGATGATCAGATGAGTGCGGTCGGCACCGGATGAGCGCCAGGTAACACCGAAGCGTCCGGGTCGCAGCCCCCACGGGGCAACGAACGAAGAGACCCTCACCAGGGAATCACCGAACCCTCTACAAGGAGCGATCGTGGCGCGCGACATCGCGGCTCCCCTTTCCGTCCCGACCAACCACCAGGAACTGATCTCCTGGGTAGACGAGATCGCGGCCATCACCCAGCCGGACCGGGTGGTCTGGTGCGACGGTTCCGAGGCCGAGTACGAGCGCCTGTGCGAGGAGCTCGTCGCCCGAGGGACGTTCAAGAAGCTCGACCCGATCAAGCGCCCGAACTCGTACTACGCGGCGTCCGACCCGACCGATGTCGCCCGGGTCGAGGACCGCACCTTCATCTGCTCCGAGAAGGAGGAGGACGCGGGGCCGACCAACCACTGGAAGGCTCCGGCGGAGATGAAGGAGATCTTCGCAGGTGAGGAGGGGATCTTCCGGGGCTCGATGCGTGGCCGCACCATGTACGTCGTGCCCTTCTGCATGGGCCCGCTCGGCTCGGACCTCTCCGCCATCGGCGTCGAGATCACCGACTCCGCGTACGTCGCCGTCTCCATGCGCACCATGACCCGTATGGGACAGCCCGTCCTCGACGAGCTCGGCACCGACGGCTTCTTCGTCAAGGCCGTCCACACGCTCGGCGCGCCGCTGGCCGAGGGCGAGGCCGACGTGCCGTGGCCCTGCAACTCCACCAAGTACATCTCGCACTTCCCCGAGACCCGCGAGATCTGGTCCTACGGCTCCGGCTACGGCGGCAACGCCCTGCTCGGCAAGAAGTGCTACGCGCTGCGCATCGCCTCCGTCATGGCGCGCGACGAGGGCTGGCTCGCCGAGCACATGCTCATCCTCAAGCTGACCCCGCCGCAGGGCGAGGCGAAGTACGTCGCCGCGGCCTTCCCGTCCGCCTGCGGCAAGACCAACCTCGCCATGCTGGAGCCCACGATCTCCGGCTGGACCGTCGAGACCATCGGCGACGACATCGCCTGGATGCGGTTCGGCGAGGACGGCCGGCTGTACGCGATCAACCCCGAGGCCGGGTTCTTCGGCGTCGCGCCCGGCACCGGTGAGCACACCAACGCCAACGCGATGAAGACCCTGTGGGGCAACTCCGTCTTCACCAACGTCGCGCTCACCGAGGACGGCGACGTGTGGTGGGAGGGCATGACCGAGGAGCCGCCCGCGCGCCTCACGGACTGGAAGGGCAACGCCTGGACGCCGGAGTCCGGGACCCCGGCCGCCCACCCCAACGCCCGCTTCACCGTCCCGGCCGGCCAGTGCCCGACGATCGCCCCCGAGTGGGAGGACCCCAAGGGCGTCCCGATCTCCGCGATCCTCTTCGGCGGCCGCCGCGCCTCCGCCGTCCCGCTGGTGACCGAGTCCCTCGACTGGAACCACGGCGTCTTCCTCGGCGCCAACGTGGCCTCCGAGAAGACCGCCGCCGCCGAGGGCAAGGTCGGCGAGCTGCGCCGCGACCCGTTCGCGATGCTGCCGTTCTGCGGCTACAACATGGGCGACTACATGGCCCACTGGGTCAAGGTGGGCGCTGCCGCGGACGCCGCCAAGCTGCCCAAGATCTACTACGTGAACTGGTTCCGCAAGAACGACGCCGGCAAGTTCGTCTGGCCCGGCTTCGGCGAGAACAGCCGCGTCCTGAAGTGGATCGTGGAGCGCCTGGAGGGCAAGGCCGAGGGCGTCGAGACCCCGATCGGCATCCTGCCGACGAAGGAGTCCCTGGACACCGACGGCCTGGACCTGGCCGAGTCGGACCTGGAGTTCCTCCTCAAGGTCGACACCGAGGTCTGGCGCGAGGAGGCGGCGCTGATCCCCGAGCACCTCAACACCTTCGGCGACCACACGCCCAAGGAGCTGTGGGACGAGTACCGCGCGCTGGTCGCCCGCCTGGGCTGACCCGCCCGCCCGAGACTCGTGGCGGGCTGCCCCGAACACCGCCCTGACCAGTGGGGTCACGACGGTCCGCCACGTTCGCGTCCGGCCCCCGGAGCCCCCTCACGGCTCCGGGGGCCGGACGCTTTTCCGGACGGCCGCGCCCCGGCCGTCCCGCCCGGCGGTTTCCCCGGGTGGTTTTTCGCCAGGGTGGCTGCCGGGGACGGACGTTCGCGGGACACTCGGTCCCGGAGCGCGTGGGGCCGAGTGAGGGGGCGCGGAGGATGCGCACACCGGTGAGTGATCCGCTGCGGGTGGGGCCGTACCGCATCGTGGGGCGGCTGGGGTCGGGCGGGATGGGCTGGGTGTATCTGGGGCGGTCGCCCGCGGGCCGGGCCGTCGCCGTCAAGGTCGTCCGCCCCGAACTCGCCGCCGACGAGGAGTTCCGGCGCCGCTTCGCGCGCGAGGTGGCCGCCGCGCGGCTGGTCGGCGGGGCCTTCACGGCGGCGGTCGTCGACGCCGACCCGGAGGCCGACCTGCCCTGGCTGGCCACGGCGTACGTACCGGGGCCCGCCCTGTCCGAGGCGGTCGGCTCGGACGGGCCGCTCACCGGCGGCCAGGCCCGCAGGCTCGGCGCGGGTCTGGTGGAGGCGCTCCAGGCCATCCACGGCGCCGGGGTCGTCCACCGCGACCTCAAGCCCTCGAACGTGCTGCTCGCCGCCGACGGGCCGCGCGTCATCGACTTCGGCATCTCCATGGTGGCCGGGGCGACCGGGCTGACCCGCGCAGGGACGCTGATGGGCACCCCGCCCTACATGTCGCCCGAGCAGATGACCGGCGCCCGGGTCGGGCCCGCCAGCGACGTCTTCTCGCTCGGCGGGGTCCTCGTCTACGCCGTCACCGGGAACGCGCCCTTCCTGCACGGCGCCGGAGTGGCCTACCGGGTGGTGCACGCCGAGCCCGAACTCGACGACGTACCCGCCGAGTTGCGGCCCCTGGTCGAGGAGTGCCTGGCCAAGCGGCCCGAGGACCGGCCCGGTCTGGACGCGCTGCTGAGCGGGCTGCTCGGCCCGGACGCGGGCAGCGCGCGGGCGCTCACCTGGCCCCCGCCGACCGTGGCCCGCCGCATCCGGGTGCGCACCGGAGAGCTGGACGGCCGGCGGGCCGCCGGGGACCGGGCCTCCCTGCCGTCCTGTCTGCTGCTGCACGCCCGGACGCTCCTGGACGCCGGCCTCAGCGACGCCATGGTGATCGAGGCGGTGGGCCGTGCGGCACTCTGAGGGGGTACCGGCCGGCGCCGGGGCCGAACTGGGCGCGCGGTGGCGCCCGCTGGTCCACACCTGGGCGTCCGGACGCCACCTGCACTGCGAGGAGGACACCGTCTCCGTCTCGCTCCGCTTCGACCTCGCCGACGCGGGGCGGGCCGTCACCGTCCGGTTCATGACCACCACCAAGCTGCTGGTCGCGTTCATGACGGACGGCCGGTTCCTGCGCGGCGACCAGCTGGCGACGGCCGCCGCCGCGGCCAACGCGTGGAACACCGAGCAGTTGGTCCCGATGCTGTCGGTGTGGGACGTACGAGGACCCAGACCCTGTATCGCCGGGGTCTGCACGCTGCCGCTCAACTGCCGGATGGACCAGCGGGAATTCGATTCCCTGGCGGGCGACTGGGTGGAACAGGCGAGACAGATGTTCCTCCGGTGCCATCAGGTGTTCCAGCTGTAGAAGAGATGTTCGGATATCGCCCGGGAGTTGTCCCAAAAGGCCCGCGGTAAAACCCGGGAATGCCCTCGGAACGGTTGCGGAACAGCACCGGAACGGCCCGGGAATCGCCCCGGAATGGCCAAAACCCTTACGCGCGGCGGCCGGTGGCGCCATATTTGCGATGTGCTTTTCCGGGGGACGGGGAGGTTTTCGCCCATGGGGCTGCTGTGTGGTCCGCGCGGTGCGTGGCGGACGGGGGCGACGGCCGGGCTGCTGGCCGCGGCCCTGTTGGCCGCGGCCCTTCCGGCCGCCGCCGGTGACGGGTCCTGTTCGGGGAAGCTGGCCGAGCGGCTGGGCTGCTGGGCCGGCCGGGTGGACGCCCAGGACCCGGCCGTGCTCGTCACGCTGCACAGGCCGCTGGCGCTCGACGGCAAGGCCGCCGACTGGAAGCTCTCCCAGCGCAAGGCCGCCTTCGACCGAGGCCCGCTCGTCCTGACCGTCCCGGCCGGGCACCCCACCGGCGCGGGCGGCACCCTGCTGCTCGTCCTCGCCGGCGACCGGCTCGTCGACCCGGACGCCGAGATCACCCGCCTCGACGACAGGACGCTGGGCGCGCTGCGCGAGGCGGGCGTCTGCGAGCCCGGACTGTGCGAACTCGTCGCCGACGGCAAGAAGGCCAAGACCCTGCACGGCCAGGACCTCCTGGACGCGAAGCTGGCCGCCGAGCTCGGCCGCAACTCCGACAGCGTCGGCGGCGCGGACGACGGCTCCTCGCTGCTCGTCCCCCTGCTCGGCACCGCCGCCCTGCTGCTCCTCTTGATGGCCGCGCTGGTCTACGCGGTCCGCCGCTCCCGGGGCCCGCGCCTGGCGTACGCCGTGCCGGCCGGGCCGGGTCCGGCCGCCGTGCCCGCCGCCCGTACGCGCCCGGCGGCCACCGCTGCGGTGCCCGGCGGACACCGCGCGCCCGGCCGCGAGGTCGCGAGGCCAAGCGCGCCCGGCCGGATCGCCGTCGTCCGCACCGCGCTGCACCCGCAGGGGTACGTCGAGCTCGACCAGTGCCTGCGCCGGGCGGTGTGGGCCGCGCCCGCCGCGCCCGCGCCCGCCCCCGGCGCCCGCGTCGAGGTGAGCGAGGGCCGGGGCGAGGACGCCGGGATCCTGTACGCCCACACGTACGCCGACGACGGACGCGACGACGGACGCAACGTCACCAGCAGGGCGCCGCACGGCCGGTGAGGCGCGGCGAGGACACCGAAGGACGGGGAGAGGCCAGATGCGCAGGCAGCAGCCACCGAGGACGCTTCCGGCGGAGTACGCCGACATCGAGTTCGAGAACAACGCCCAGCGGCTGCCGCTGGTGCTGTGCCTGGACACCTCAAGCTCCATGGCGGGACCGCCCATCGAGGCGCTGAACCAGGCCCTGAACGAGTGGACCCGCGAGCTCCACGACGACGTCAGCCTCAGCTACAGCGTCGAGGTCGCCGTCATCACCTTCGGCGGCCGGGGCGTCACCGCCTGGCGGTCCGGCCAGCCCCTCGAACCCGGTTCGCCGGTCGGCCCGTTCGTCGCCGCCCACATGTTCGAGCCGCCGCGGCTCGCCGCCTCCGGGGTCACCCTGATGACCGAGGCCCTGGAGCTGGCCATGCATGTGGTCGCCGCCCGCAAGACCGAGCTGCGCTCCCAGGGCTTCCAGTACTACCGCCCGCAGATCTGCCTCGTCACCGACGGCCTGCCGACCGACGGCACCGGCCACATCAGCCGCACCTGGCAGCGGCTCGTCCCGGTCCTCGCCGAGGAGCAGGCGGCCCGCCGCTTCCGGCTGTACGCGATCGGCGTCGGCGGCCTCACCGACCTCGCCGAGCAGGTGCTCCAGGCGTACGCGCCGAAGTTCAACGCCCGCCTCCAGGGCTTCCCCTTCCGCCAGTTGCTCCAGATGATGTCGGCGAGCGCCAGCGCCGAGACCAAGGGCGCGGGCGACGAGGTCTTCGAGAAGATCTTCAGCCAGTTCAAGACGCAGCGCCCGGCCTGGGAAGCCTGAGCGGGCCATGGCGACGCGGACGCACGGGAGCTGGCGGGTGCACGGGCTGAGCGTGGAGGGCTACCGGCACCGCCGGGACGGCGTCCCCTGCCAGGACGCCTGGCGGTGCTCGACGGGCGGGCCCGTCACGGTCCTGGCCGTCGCGGACGGCGCGGGCAGCCGGCCGCGCTCCGGCGAGGGCTCCCTGCTCGCGGTCCGCCTCGCGGTGGAGCACTTCGGCAGGCTGCCCGCCTCCGGGGCCGACGGCCCCACCGCGCACCGGCTGCTGCGCCGGTGCTTCCAGCGGGTCGTGGACGACTTCCTCGACCGTACGGGCGAGGGGGCCGGGGACCACGCGACCACCCTGACCGTGGTGGTCCTCGGGTCCGGATGGCTGGGGTACTGCACCGTCGGGGACGGGTTCGTGGTGCTGCGGGCCGGGACCGAGGACGGCGAACGGCAGTTCCACCTCCTGCCGCAGCCCGCCGCGGTGAGCGAGTACAGCAATGAGACGGTCTTCCTCACCACCCCGGACGCGGCCCGCTGGGTGCGGACCGACTGCGTACGGGACGAGGGCGTCGACGGCGTGCTGCTCTCCACCGACGGCCTCGCGCAGGCCGCGCTCTCCTGGTCCGGGGGCGCCCCGCAGGCCCCCAACGGGTCCTTCGCGGCGTCGGTGCTGCGCTCGCTCGACATCGGCGGGGGCGTGCCGGACGACGAGGACGACCGGCTCGCCGCGCTGCTCCGCTCCGACCGGCTGACCGCGCTCAACGGGGACGACAAGACACTGCTGCGGGCGGTGCGGGACGGAGGGGGCGGATGAGCGGGCCCGCGCAGGGGCGGACCGTGCTGCTCGGCGGGGTGCCGGTGGTGCTCGCCGCCGAGCCGCTGAAGGGGGGCGGTCAGGCGGCCGTCTACCCCGTGGAGGGCGACGACCGGACCGTCGTCAAGCTCTACCGGGACCCGCCCGGGCCCGAGCAGGAGCGGCGGCTGACCCGGATGCTCACCATGTCCCCGCTCGGCGGACGCCCCACCGACCGCTCCCAGCGGCCCGAGCTCGCCTGGCCGACCGCGCCCGCGCGGGCGCCGGGCGGGGCGTTCCTCGGATACGCGATGCAGCGGTTCGGGGAGCCCGAACACGTCCAGCTGGTCGGCCTGTTCACGCGCGCCCAGCGCGTCCGGCTCTTCCACGGGCGGGCCGACTGGCGCTTCCTGCTGGGCGTCGCGTGGAACCTGGCGTTCATGACGGCGCGGATGCACCACGAGGGGCTGGTCATCGGGGACTTCTCCAGCAGCAACGTGGTGGTCGACGCGAACGGCTTCATCACATTCCTGGACTGCGACTCCATCGCCTTCACCGACGCGGTCACCGGGGAGCTGTTCCCCTGCCTGATGCACACCACGGACTACTCGGCGCCCGAACGGCAGGCGGGCGGCCCCGCCACCCGGGCCAGCGACGACTTCGCGCTGGCGGTCCTCGTCTACCAGCTGCTGACGGCCGGCAACCACCCCTTCGGGGGTGTGCCGCGCGACAGCGCGCCGGAGTCGACGGTCCAGGACAACATCGCGGCGAGCATCAGTTACGTGGTGCGGCCCGAGGGGGTGGTGGTGCCGCGGGGGACCGTGGACCCGTCCGTGCTGCCGCCCGAACTGCTGGACCTGTCCCGGGCGGCGTTCGGCCCCGGCGTCCTGGACCCCGGGGCCCGCCCGTCGGCGGAGGACTGGTTGCGGGCGCTGGACCGGGAGCGGGGCCGGGTGCGGGTCTGCCCGGCCCGCCCGGGCCACACGTACGGCTCGCACCTGACGGGGTGCCCCTGGTGCGTCCGGGCGACGCTGACAGGCCACGACGTCTTCAACCCGTCCCCTTTGCCGCCACCACCCCCGCCTCCATCCAACCTTCGGCCCGCACTGCTGATCGCGCTGGCGGTGCTGATCCTGGTGATCCTGGTGGCACTGACGAGGGGGTGACCCTGCGGGGCGGCCCGGGGTTCGTCTGCGGCCCGGTGGTCGGTTGCTCGCGCAGTTCCCCGCGCCCCTTTTGGCCCGGGGTTCGTCTGCGGGTGCTCTGTGGCTGGTCGCGCAGTTCCCCGCGCCCCTTGGGGGCTTGCGGTGCGCCGTTTTGTGCGGCTCGGTGGTGGGCCGGTCGCGCAGTTCCCCGCGCCCCTTGGGGGCTTGGCGGTGCGTGGTCTTGTGCGGCTCGGTGGGGGCTGGTCGCGCAGTTCCCCGCGCCCCTATAGGGCGCCCCGGAGGGGCGCATTTGAGGGGCGCGGGGAACTGCGCGAGCAACCGGCCACGGTCCGCAGACGACGACGGTTTTGGGGGCGCGGGGAACTGCGCGAGCGACCCTCCACCGGGGCGCAGATGACCGCCGGTTTTGCGGGCGCGGGGAACTGTGCGAGTAAGCCGTCACCGGGTCGCAGACGGACCCCGGGCCAGAAAGGGGCGCGGGGAACTGTGTGGGCAGGCGCGGATGGCCGTGTCCGTCGGTGCGGGCCGAGTCGCACTCGTACCCCGCGTACGCGAAACGTGGCACCCGGTCCGCGGACCTCCGCGGCGCGCGGACCGGGGCCGATCAGAGGGCGGCGGTCGCCGCCGAGTGGGCGTCCATACGCTCCGCCGCCAGGATCGCCGCTGCCGTGTCCGCGCGCGAGGCGGCGACCACCAGCGCGCGCCCCGCGAGCGCGTGCGCGCGCCCGTGCAGGGCCGGCGCCGCAGCCCGGCTCAGACCCGCGTGCCGCACCGGCGGATGCCCGCCCCGCAACCGCGCGACCTGCGACGCGATCGCGTCCCCGGCCTCGGTCAGTCCCAGTTCGTCCGTGACCGCGAGCAGCGCCGCGAGGTGCCCGGCGAGCTGGATGTCCAGCTCCTCCTCACGGGAGCGGCGCGGAACACGCGCGTCGGCGGCCATCGTGCTGTGCACCGACTTCGTCCGGATCGGCTCGTACATGGGATGACCTCCTTCTGACGCAGGATGCCATCCTATCTTAGATTCTGTCTAAAGTTGAGTACGGGCCACCACCTGGCTACATCTGGCTGTAGCCGTCCAGGAAGCTGCCGATCCGGGTCACCGCACCCGCCAGGTCCTGCGCCGAGGGAAGCGTCACGATGCGGAAGTGGTCGGGCTCGGGCCAGTTGAAGCCGGTACCGTGCACCACCATGATCTTCTCGGCCCGCAGCAGGTCCAGGACCATCTGGCGGTCGTCCTTGACCTTGTAGACCGCCGGGTCGAGCCTCGGGAACAGGTACAGCGCGCCCTTCGGCTTCACGCACGTCACGCCGGGGATCTGCGTGAGCAGGTCGTACGCCGTGTCGCGCTGCTCCAGCAGCCGCCCGCCCGGCAGCACCAGGTCCTCGATCGACTGGCGCCCGCCCAGCGCCGTGGCCACCGCGTACTGCGACGGCATGTTCGCGCACAGCCGCATGTTGGCGAGGATGGTGAGGCCCTCGATGTACGAGGAGGCGTGGGCCTTGGGGCCGCAGACCGCCATCCAGCCGGAGCGGTAACCGGCCACCCGGTAGTTCTTGGACAGACCGTTGAACGTCAGCACCATCAGGTCCGGCGCGATGACCGCCGTCGGCGTGTGCGTGGCGCCGTCGTAGAGGATCCGGTCGTAGATCTCGTCCGAGCAGACGACCAGGTTGTGGCGGCGGGCGATCTCCGTGAGCCCCCGCAGCATCTCCTCGTCGTAGACCGCGCCCGTCGGGTTGTTCGGGTTGATGATCACCAGGGCCTTGGTGCGGTCCGTGATCTTCCGCTCGATGTCGGCGAGGTCCGGCATCCAGTCGGCCTGCTCGTCGCAGCGGTAGTGCACAGCGGTGCCGCCGGCCAGCGAGACCGAGGCCGTCCACAGCGGGTAGTCCGGGGCCGGGACCAGCACCTCGTCGCCGTCGTCGAGCAGCGCCTGCATCGACATCTGGATCAGTTCGGAGACGCCGTTGCCGAGGTAGATGTCCTCGACGTCGAGGTCGATGCCCTTGGTCTGGTAGTGCTGCATCACCGCGCGGCGCGCCGAGAGCAGGCCCTTCGCGTCGCCGTAGCCGTGCGCCCCGGAGAGGTTGCGGAGCATGTCCTCCAGGATCTCCGGCGGGCACTCGAAGCCGAACGCGGCGGGGTTGCCGGTGTTGAGCTTGAGGATGCGGTGCCCTGCCGCTTCCAGCCGCATGGCTTCCTCGAGAACCGGGCCGCGGATCTCGTAACAGACATTGGCGAGCTTGGTCGACTGGATCACCTGCATGACAGTCACCTTACGGGCGCGTTTCGGGGGACGCGCGGGGTTTGCCCGTGGGGTGCGCCGGTCGGGGGTGCCCGGGCGGATGCCTGGCTTCCATCGGAATGCGGTCCTGGGGGCGTGGCCGTGGGATCGCCGGTCGGGGGTGGGGTACGGGCTTGGAATGCGCCTCCGGCGGTACGGCGGGTGAGATGCACCACGACGAGCCGCCCCGTTTGGCCGGGGGCCCGCCTGCGGCCCGGTGCTGGGCTGGTCGCGCAGTTCCCCGCGCCCCTTTTCGGGCCGGGTGTTTGTCTGCGGGTGGTCTGTGGCTGGTCGCGCAGTTCCCCGCGCCCCTTGGGGGGCTTGCGGTGCGTCGTTTTGTGCGGCTCGGTGGTGGGCCGGTCGCGCAGTTCCCCGCGCCCCTGAAACCAGTCGTCGTCTGCGGACCGTGGGGGGTTGCTCGCGCCGTTCCCCGCGCCCCTTGAAGCGCCCCTTCGGGGCGCCCCGGGAATGCCGCGCAGCGGCATGTGAGGGGCGCGGGGAACTGCGCGAGAAGCCCCACCGGCCCGCAGCCGGAGTCCGGGCCCTGAAGGGGCGCGGGGAACTGCGCGACCAGCCACCGTCCACCCGCAGACGAACCACCGGCCCGAAAGGGGCGCGGGGAACTGCGCGAGCAACCGACCACCGGCCCGCACCCGAACGCCCGGCCGAACAGGGGCGCGGGGAACTGCGCGGACGGGCCACCCCCACTACCGGCCCCCACACCGCCCGCATCTCGGCCACGCACCCCCTCGCCCCCTTTCGTCCCCCCTCCCCACAGCGTTACGTTCCCGCCCCGCGACGCCCCGAGGAGGCAGCCCATGACCAACGGCAGCAACGGCGCGCAGCACCACCCCCAGGCCCAGCACCACCCCCAAGCCCAGCCCCACCCCGTCGAACCGACCCCGTACGTCATCCGCAGCAACCGCCCCGCGGGGCCGCACGGCGTCCCCTCGGACGTCTCCGACTTCCGCACCGCCTCGCGGGGGCTCGTCGCCCGCCCGGACGTGGCCGTGATCCCGGCCCGGGACGGGGGAACCGCCTGGGACTTCGCCCGGTTCGACTTCCTGCGCGACGAGGACACCGACATACCGCCCTCCGTCAACGCGCGCGTATGGCGCCAGGGCCGCATGAACGCCATGGCCGGCCTCTACCTGGTCACCCGCCCGGACCACGGCCGCGGCGGCGTCCACCAGATCCGCGGCTACGACCTCGCCAACATGATGATCGTCGAGGGCCGCACCGGACTCGTCGTCATCGACCCCCTCGGCTCCTACGAGACCGCCCAGTACGCCCTCCGCCTCTACCGCGAGACCACCGACGACCGCCGCCCGGTGAAGGCCCTCGTCTACACCGCGAGCTGCGTCGACCACTTCGGCGGCTCCCGCGGCCTCTTCGCCGAGCGCGGCGACACCGTCCCCGAGGACCTCGCCGTGTACGCGCCCGACGGCTTCCTCGACGACGCCGTCCGCCGCCACGTCGTGGAAGGCCTCGCCACCGCCTGCCTGGTCGACCACACCTACGGCACCCGGCTGGAAGCCGGACCGTACGGCCTGATCGACAGCGGCCCCGGCCTCACCGTCTCGGCCGGCGAGCCCACCCTCGTACCGCCCACCCACCAGCTCTCCGGCGAGGTCGAGGCCGACGGCGTACGGATGGTCCTCCAGCCCGCCGCCGGCCTCCAGTCCCCGGCCGAGATGAACGTCTACCTCCCCGGCCACAAGGTCCTCTATCTGACCGCCCCCGGCCTCCTGGGGGGCCTCGGGGACGTACGCGCCCGCCACCTCGACGAGACCCTGAAGGCCTTCGGCGGCGTCGCGGAGATCGTGGCCGGGGCGTACGAGTGGCCCGGCTGGGGCACGAAGGCCGTCACCGCCCGCCTCGCCGCCCGCCGCGACGCCTGGGTCAGGCGCCAGACCCAGCCCTCGAACCAGCCGTTCTACGCCGCCGGGTACGTCGGCACCGCCACCCAGGCCGCCCGCCAGACCTGGCTGCGCCTGCTCGGCCACGAGTTCGTCGCCGCCACCGACGCGGTCGCCGCGACCCCCGCGTCCGCCGCGACCGCCCAGCGGTACGTGGTGGCCCTGGGCGGCGCCGAGGCGGTGCTGGCCACCGCCCGCGAGGAGTACGACGCGGCGACGCCCCGCTACGAGCGGACCGTCGAGCTCCTCGACCACGTGGTGGCCGCCGCCTGCGACCCGGCGACGGTCCCGCCCGCCGTCCTGGACGCCGCCACCTCACTCCAGGCGCTGGCGCTGACCCAACTGGGGTACCTCGCCGAATACGGCCCGCTGCGCAACGCCTATCTCACGGCCGCCCAGGACCTCCGCCCCGGCCCGCGTCCGCCCGGCGCCCGTCCCGTCGTCGGGGACCTGGTGCACCACGCCAACCCCGCCCAGTACTTCGCGGCCCTCGCCGCCCGCCTTGACGGTCCGAGCGCGGCCGAGCTGCGTGATCCGGTCGTCCTGCTGTGGACCTTCACCAACACCGGCCAGTCGGGCGTCACGGTCCTGCGCGACGGCGTCCTCGTCTACACCGACACCCGCGGCGACACCATGCCGCCGGGCGTGGACAAGCCGCACGCCACGATCGTGCTGACGCGCGACACCCTGGACCGGCTCCTGGCGTCGGGCCCGGACTTCGCCGCGAACTTCGACGAAGCCGTACGCGCGGGCCGCGCCCAGATCGACGACCGCGGCCCGGCGGACACGGTCTTCGGCTATCTGCTCCCGGCTATCCCGGCCGTGAACTGAGCCCAGGCGGCGGCGGGGACGGCGAACGTCGGGCTGTCCCCGCCGAGCTTGGAATCGCGTACGTGGACGGTGTGGGGGCAGGTGGCCACCTCGACGCAAGCACCGCCTTCGGAGTCGCTGTAGCTGGACTTCCGCCAGTCCAGGGCGACTTCGACGCAGGCGCTGCCCTGGTCGTCGCTGTAACTGGACTTGAACCATACGAGCTGGTCGCTCATAGCTCCTCCGCCAATTTGCTGATGAACTCCGTCGACTCCTCGACGCTGAGGGCGTGCATCCGGATCATGCCATGGCGTTGCGTCAGTTCGCTGACCTTGACGGGGTCCGCGTAAAGCGCGCTGGTTGTCTGGCCTTCGGCGAATGCGTAGTGCTCGTGATCGGGATTCTCCAGTAGAACCACTGATCCGGAGAGGGCGAGCCCGCTGCACCGCCCCATCGGCAGCACCTGCACCGACGCATTGCGCAACTCACCCACCGCCAACACGTGTTCAAGCTGCCGCTTCATCACGTCCCGGCCGCCGACCAGCGTACGCAGAGCGGCCTCGTACACCACGAAGTTGAAGACCGTGGACGTTCGCGCACGCAGCGCCTCCTGCCTGCGCAGCCGCGCGTTCACCCGTTCCTCGACCGTCTCGTCATCCAGCGGCGGGTAGCTCTCGCTGATCAGCGTCCGCGCGTACTCCTCCGTCTGCAACAAACCCGGGATGAGCAGCGGCTCGTACCAGTGGACGGCGATGGCCTCCGCCTCCACCTGCATGAACTCCTGCGACCGCGCAGGGAACGGCTCGGGCTTCAGATACTGGTTCGCCGCCAGCAACTTCCCCTGCGCCCCGCACATCTGATCGGCCACCGTCAGCAGCCGCAGAGTAGGCTTGCGGCGGCCGTTCTCCATCGACTTGACGTACTCGTACTGGTAGTCCGCCGCCTTGCAGAGGTCGTTGCGGGACACCCCGGCGCCCTCCCGCCAGCGCTTCACCTGGTCGCCGCAGTAGCGCCACGCGATCGGCGGCAGGGAAGTCGGCTCGGTCATTGAACCCGCCCTTCGGGTACCTCGCGGGTACAGCCGGGAATGTACCCACTTTGATACTCCCAGAGGCTATGCCCGGCCCAGCACGGTATGAGCCATGGATTGCACAACTTCCCCCCTTCCGAAGGACGTTGCGTGGCGTCTTCCCTGCGGGCCCCGCAGCGTCTCGCGCGCGCGAGCGCTGCTCGCGGAGCAGGCGCGCGCCTGGAAGGTCCCCGACGAACCGGCCGCCACCGCCGTCCTGCTCCTCAGCGAGCTGATGACCAACGCCGTGCGCCACGCGCGCGTGCCCGTCGGCCGCGAGATCGTCGCCCGGTGCGTGCTCGGCGGGGACCTCTTCCGGGTCGAGGTGATCGACGCGAACGCCGCGCTGCCGTGTCCGAGGGCGGCCGGTCCGGACGACGAGTCGGGGCGGGGGCTCGCGCTGGTGGAGGCGCTGTCCGACGCCTGGGGCGCCAACCCGCGGCCGTACGGGATCGGCAAGACGGTCTGGTTCGAACTGATCGTCGGCGGGGGGCTATGATCCGCTGACTTTCCACAGCATTCGCACATACCCGGGGGGGAACCGCGTGCGTTCCATGTCTTCACGCCTCGTACGCGGCGGGCTCGCGGCCGCCGTCACCGCAGGACTGGTGGCCGCCGTCACCACCGTCACCACCGCGCCCGCCCGGGCCGCGAGCGGCTACGACCGCTGCGCCTACGGCAAGCTGTGCGTCTTCAGCGACCCGATGGGCCGGGGCGACATGCTGGTCGTCACCGGGTCCATGCTGCGGCTCGGGTCCTGGGACAACCGCATCAGCTCGTTCGTGAACCGCACCGACATGCCGGTCTGCTTCAACAGCGAGCCGGACCTGGACGGCGACCCTGGGCGGGCCAGGGCCACGCACTACTACTCCGCCCAGGTCTCCTTCGACGAGAGCTCCCGGCCGGACCTCGACAACAGCGTCAGCTCGCTCGACCTGGACCGCGAGGCGGACTACTTCTGCGGTACCGAGGGACGTTTCCCGACGTACTCGGGGGACTTCGAGAGCAAGCCCCGTCCGGCCGGGCAGCCCGCCGCGGCCGCGTTCGGTGACATGGACGGCGACGGCTTCGGCGACCTCTACGCGCGCGACGCCTTCGGACGGCTGTGGGCGGACCACTCGTACGTGAGCAAGAGCGGCAACCGCCTCGTGGGCGGCGGCTGGAACGCGATGACCCGGCTCACCCGGCACGGCGACTACGACGGGGACGCCAAGGAGGACCTGTTCGCCCGGGACCGCTCGGGCGTCCTGTGGTTCTACCCGGGCCGGGGCGACGGCACCCTCGGCGACCGCGTCAGGGTCGGCGGGGGCTGGAACGCCATGAGCGACGTGGCCGCCGCCGGGGATCTGACCGGCGACGGCCGCGCCGACCTGCTCGCCGCCGACACCACCGGCACCCTGTGGACGTACCCCGGCGACGGGCACGGCACCTTCGGTGACCGCCGGAAGGTCGGCGGGGGCTGGAAGGTCATGAACGAGCTGGTCGGGGCCGGTGACATGAACGCGGATCAGCGTTCCGACCTGGTGGCCCGGGACACCGCGGGGAAGCTGTGGTTCTACCCCGGCACCGGGCGCGGCACGTTCGGTGACCGCAGGCTCATCGGCACCGGCGGCTGGAACGGGCTCACCGAGCTGGCGGGTGTCGGTGACGTCACCGGCGACGGCCACCCGGACCTGCTCGCGCACGCGCCGGGGCAGAAGGAGCTGCGCGTCTACCCGGGCACGGGCGCGGCGGACGGCGGCCTGCGGGCGCCCCGGCAGTACGCCCAGGCCCGCGCCACCCACCTCGTCTTCTGACCCTCCGGGGTCCCGCGACCTCCTGGGCGCCCCCCACCCTCGGGTCCTGCGACCTCCGGGAGCCCGTCACCTCCCGGTCCTGCGACCTCCGGGTTCCTTTGATCCTCTGATTCCGAACGGAGTTCGGTCCATGCTCGGCACCACCCAGGCCCGGCGGCTGATCGGGACGGCCACCGCCGTCGCCGCGTCGCTGGCCGCCCTTCTCACCGCGGCCCCGCCGGCGGCCGCGGAGAACTACGACCGCTGCCCGGCGGGCAAGCTCTGCGTGTTCCAGTACGGGAACTTCACGGGCAAGATGGAGATCGTCTCCTCCAGCCGCCCCACCCTCGGCATCTGGAACAACTCGATCTCGTCCTTCGTCAACAACAGCGACCTCTACGTCGCGCTGGCCACGGAGGCGAACTACGAGGGCGAGCGCTACTACATCCACCCGCACAGCGGCCCCAACGACCTCACCGGCGGCACCATCGGCCGGGCGTGGGACAACAAGGTCAGCTCCGTCCGCATGGCGACCACCGACTACGAGGTCACCCAGGGCGTGCCGTGGATGGAATGGTTCGTCCAGGACGAGGAGAAGCGGCCCGCCGGGCTGCCGGCGGTCGCGCAGTTCGGTGACCTGAACAACGACGCACGCCCCGACCTGCTGGAGCGCGCGGACGACGGGCGGCTGTGGTTCCTGTCGGGCGCCGGCGACGCCAACTGGGTGACCAAGGGCAGGCTCGTCGGCGGCGGCTGGAACGCGATGACCCAGCTGACCCGGCACGGCGACCACAACGGGGACGCCAAGGAGGACATCTACGCCCGCGACGGCTCGGGCACCCTGTGGTTCTACCCGGGCCGCGGCGACGGCGCCTTCGGCGACCGCGTGAAGGTCGGCGGCGGCTGGAACACCATGCGCGAGATCAGCGCGGCGGGCGACCTCAACGGCGACGGCCGCCGGGACCTGCTGGCCCGGGACACCTCCGGGGTGCTGTGGACCTACCCCGGCAACGGCCGGGGCACCTTCGGCGACCGTCTGAAGGTGGGCGGCGGCTGGAACGCCATGAACCAGCTCGCCTCGCCCGGTGACCTCAACGGCGACGGCAGGGCGGACCTGGTGGCCCGGGACGGGTCCCGGAACCTGTGGCTGTACCCGGGCAACGGCCGGGGCACCTTCGGCGACCGCGCCAAGCTCCCGTACGCCTGGCCCGCCGACGCCCCGGTGCTGGCCACCGGCGACGTCAACGGGGACGGGGTGTCCGACCTCATGCGGCCCGTCAACTACCAGCTGTACGCCTACCACGGTGACGGGCACGGCGGCCTCGGCAACCCGGTGGCGGACATGCTGTGGGACACCGCCCGTAACGTACGGGTCTTCTGACGGCGGGTCAGGCCGTGGGCGGGGTGGGCGTTCTGCGGACCGCGCGCCCCGCCAGGACGTCCGTGCGCCGCCCGTCCTCGATGACGAACCGTCCGTCGATCAACACGTACGGGATGCCGGTGGGCAGCGTCCTGGGCCGCTCGAAGGTGGCGCCCGCCGCGACCGTGCGCGGGTCGAACAGCACGAGGTCCGCGCGGTAGCCCTCCCGGACCAGGCCCCGGTCGGTGAGCCGCAGCCGGGCCGCCGGGCGCGAGGTCAGATGGGCCACCATCTCCTCCAGGGAGAGGATGCCCAGGTCGCGGGCGTAGTGCCCCAGGTAGTGCGGGAAGGTGCCGTAGGCGCGCGGATGCGGCTTGGCGCCCTGGAGGATGCCGTCGCTGCCGCCGGTGTGGACGCGGTGGCGCATGATCGCCCGCACGTTCTCCTCGTGGCCCACGTGCTGGAGGATCGTCGAACCGAGGCGGTCGTCGATCAGCAGCCGGCGGGCGGTCGTCCACGGCGTCTCGCCGCGCTCGCGCGCGGACCGGGCGACCGTCCTGCCCACGAAGGACGCGAGGGCCGGATCGCCCACCCCCGAGACCTCGATCGTCTCCCAGTCGATGGGCACGCCGTGGCAGCCGTCCGCCCCGGCCACCTCCAGGTCGTGGCGGATCCGCTCGGCCGTCGCCTCGTCGCGCAGCCGCGCCAGCACCGCCCCGGGTCCGCCCGCGCCCGCCCAGCTCGGCAGCATCGCGGCGAGCGTCGTGCAGCCCGGGGTGTACGGATAGGTGTCCAGCGTGATGTCCGAGCCGGTGGCCAGCGCCCGGTCGAGCAGGGCCAGCAGCTCGGGGGCGCGGCCCTCGTTCACGCCGAAGTTCATCGTGGCGTGCGCCAGGTGCAGCGCGCAGCCCGCCGCCCGGGTCAGCTCCACCATCTCCTCGTACGCGCGCAGGGCGCCCGCCCCGTAAGAGCGGTGGTGCGGGCAGTAGTAGCCGCCGTACCGCGCCACCACCTCGCACAGTGCGGTCAGTTCGGCGTCCGGGGCGTACATGCCGGGCGTGTAGGTGAGCCCGGAGGAGAGGCCGACCGCGCCCTGCTCCAGGCCCTCGGCCACCAGCCGCCGCATCCGCTCCAGCTCCCGGGGCGTGGCCGCCTGGTCCTCCCAGCCCACCGCGTACATCCGGACCGTGCCCTGGGGGACCAGATAGGCGGCGTTGACGGCGATGCCCTCGCCGTCGAAGCCGTGGTCGAGGCGGTCCAGGTACTCGCCGACCGTGCGCCAGTCGAAGGCGAGGTCCGTGTCCCCGGGCGCGCCGCCGTTCCAGCCCGCGACGGCCGTGCGGACCTCGGCGAGGGTGCGGTCGTCGACGGGCGCGTAGGAGAGCCCGTCCTGGCCGAGGACTTCGAGCGTGACGCCCTGCGCGGCCTTGGCACTGTGGTCCGGGTCGCGCAGCAGGGCCAGGTCGGAGTGGGCGTGCATGTCGATGAAGCCGGGGGCCAGGACCAGCCCGTCGGCGTCCAGGACGCGTGCGCCGGCCGGCCGGGGGCCGCCGTCGCCGTCGCGGCGCAGCGCCGCGATCCGTCCGTCCCGGAGGCCGACGTCGGCGCGGAACGAGGGCCCGCCGCCGCCGTCGACCACCCGGGCGTCCCGTATGACGAGGTCCATCAGGGGCCTCAGAAGTAGGTGCGGATGTAGTCGACGACCGTGCCGTCCGCCTCCACCAGCGGGATCAGCGGCCACTTGTCGAAGCTGGTGCACGGGTGGGAGAGACCGAGGCCCACCCAGTCGCCGACCTCCAGCTCCACGCCCGGGCCGGTGCGCAGCCAGGCGTGCTGGTCGGACAGGGCGGTGACCTCGATACCGGTCGCCGGACGCTCGGTCCCATCCGCCGCGCGCACCACCTGCGCCTCGGGCAGGTCGAGGTCGTGCGCCGCGTCCCGCTTGCCCGCGTTCACGAACGCCTGGCCGGGGCCGGGCCGCGAGACGACCTGCGCCCACAGGCGGAAGGCGGGGTGCAGGGCGCCCTCCTCGGGGATGCGGTTGAAGGGCGTGACGCGGCGGTACTGGCCGTCGTCGTGGCTGACGTACGCCCCCGAGCGCAGCAACTTCAGGACCGGCAGCGACAGTTCGGGGATGTCGGCGAAGACCTCCGCCACCGCGTCGAACCAGGCGCTGCCGCCCGCGCTGACGACGATCTCGTCGAGTCCCGCCCCCGAGAACCGGCCCGCGCGGTCGAACTCCGCGGCCAGCGCGGTCAGCCTGCGCAGCCAGGCCGTGACGCGCTCGGGGGTGGCCCCCGGGACCTCGGCCTCGTACCCCGCCACGCCCACCAGGCGCAGGGTGCGGGTGGCGGCCACGGCGTCGGCGACCGCCGTGCAGTCGGCCTCGGTACGGGCGCCGGTGCGCGCCCCCTCGCCCGCGCCCAGCTCGACCACCACGTCCACCGGGCGGGGCGCCCCGGTCAGCGCCGCGTCCATCAGCTCGACCCCGCGCACCGAGTCCACGTAGCAGATGAACCGGAAGGCGGCGTCCCGGGCCAGCTCGGCGGCGATCCACTTCAGGGCCGCCGCGTCCACCAGCTCGTTGCCGAGGAAGATCCGCTCGACGCCGAACGCGCGCGCCACGCGCACCTGGTGGGGCACGGCCAGGGTGATGCCCCAGGCGCCGTGGTCGAGCTGGCGGGCGAAGAGCGCGGGAGCCATCGTGGTCTTGCCGTGCGGGGCGAAGGCGAGGCCGTGACGGGTCGCGTACGTCTCCATCAGCGCCAGGTTGTGCTCCAGGCGCTCGGCGGAGAGGGCCAGGACGGGGGTGGTGAAGCCGTCCGTGAACAGGTTCCGGCGCTGGGCCGCCAGTTCGCCCACGGTCAGCCCCTCGGCGTCCGGGGGCAGCCCCTTGAAGCGGTGGTCGACGCGCTCTTCGGCCAGTCCTGCCAGGAACCCCATGGAAGCCTCCGTGATCGCTGCTGCGCCAGGTGTTGCAGCATGTGCAACGCCCGTTGCGTGTCTCGCTGACCGCTGTCTAACATCCGGGCCAACGCCGGGTCAATGGTGAGGGGCCGGGGTCCAGGGTGAAGGGAGCGCCGACGGGTGGACGTGGATGCCGTCTGTCTCGGGGAGTCCATGGTCGCGTTCCTGCCCACCCGGCCGGGACGCCTCGCCGATGTGCCCTCCTTCGAACGGGGCGTCGGCGGCGCCGAGTCCAACGTGGCCTGCGCGCTCGCGGGCGCCGGGCACACGGTGAAGTGGGTCGGCCGGGTGGGCGCGGACGGCTTCGGGGACCACCTCGTCTCGGCCGTCGGCGCGTACGGCGTGGACACGTCCGGGGTGCGCCGGGATCCCGTACGGCCGACCGGCGTGTACTTCCGCACCGCCGACGACCGTTCGGACGCCGCGCACGAGGTCGCGTACTACCGGACCGGGTCGGCCGCCTCCGCGCTGTCCGTGGCGAACGTGCCCTGGGATTCCGTGTGGTCCGGGCGGGTGCTGCACCTGTCCGGCATCACCGCCGCGCTGTCGGACGACTGCCTGGAGCTGATGCGGGCGCTGCTGGCGCGCCGCCCCGGGCGTCCGCTGGTGTCCTTCGACGTCAACCACCGGGCGGGGCTGTGGCGTCCGGGCTCCGATCCCCGGGTGTCGCTGGAGCTGGCGCGGGGCGCGGACGTGGTGTTCGTGGGGGAGGACGAGGCGGAGGAGGCGTGGGGGGTACGGGGGGCGTCCGCGGTGCGGGCGGCTCTGCCGGAGGTGGGGGTGGTGGTGGTCAAGCGGGGCGCCCTGGGGGTGACCGTGTTCGAATCCCCCGCCCCGCCCTTTCCCGAAAGCCGCCGGCGGTTGTCGGCCGGGCGCGAGCCGTCCGGGGCCGGTCGCACAGTTCCCCGCGCCCCTGGCAGCCAGGGGGCGCGGGGAACCGCGCGCTCGGCCCAGCACGGTCCGCGGCCCGACGTCACCGTCGTCCCCGCCCCCCGCGTGGACGTCGTCGCCCCCACCGGTGCCGGGGACGCCTTCGCCGCCGGGTTCCTCCACGGCACCCTGCGCGGACTGCCCGTACGGGAGCGGGCGCGGCACGGGCACCTCATGGCCGCGGCCGTGCTGACCGTGCCCGGCGACCACACCGCCCCGCCCGCCCGCACCCGCGCCGACCGGCTCGCCGCCCTGGACGACGACGCCTGGGGGAGACTTCGACTCGGCCCCGGCTGGACGGGGGAGGAAAGGGAGGTACGGACGCCATGAGCCAGACCGTCGACCGGGCGCTGAGCATCCTGCCGCTGCTGGCGCAGGGCCCCGCCGACCTCGGCAGGGTCGCCGAGCGGCTCGGGGTGCACAAGTCGACCGCCCTGCGGCTGCTGCGCACCCTGCACGAGCACGGCCTCGTCTACCGGCAGGAGGACCAGCGCTACCGCCTCGGCGCGCGCCTGTTCGCGCTCGCCCAGGAGGCCGTCGAGAACCTCGACGTACGGGAGATCGCCCACCCCCACCTCGTCGCGCTCAACGAGCGCATCGGGCACACCGTCCACCTCGCGGTGTACGAGGACGGCGAGGTGCTCTACATCGACAAGGTGGAGAGCCGCTATCCCGTCCGCATGTACTCGCGGGTCGGCAAGCCCGTCGCCATCACCGTCGCCGCCGTCGCCAAGCTGCTCCTCGCCGACCTTCCCGAGGCCGAGCGCCGGGCCGTCGCCGACCGGCTCGACTACCCGCTGTACACGTCCCGTTCGACGCCGAACGCCGCCGCGTTCCTGAAGGAGCTCGCGGCCGTACGCGAACAGGGCTGGGCCACCGACCTCGGCGGCCACGAGGAGTCCATCAACTGCGTGGCCGCGCCCGTGACCGGCACGGACGGCCGCGTGGTCGCCGCGATGTCCGTCTCCGCGCCGAACGTCGTCGTCACCGCCGAGGAACTCCTCGCCCTGCTCCCGCTGGTGCGCCGCACCGCGGAGGCCATCAGCCGGGAGTACTCCGGCACCATCCCCCCAGAGGAAGGCAGTTCATGACCGGCACGAGCAAGGGACCCGAGAAGACCGCCCTGGTCCCCGCCACCCACACCGCCCCGCCCGCGAAGTTCTCGCACGGCGTGCGCAAGGGCAACATCCTCCAGGTCGCCGGGCAGGTCGGGTTCCTGCCGGCGGCCGACGGCCGGCCCCCCGTCGTCGCCGGCCCCACCCTGCGCGAGCAGACCCTCCAGACCTTCGCCAACGTCAAGGCGGTCCTGGAGGAAGGCGGCGCCACCTGGGACGACGTGATGATGATGCGCGTCTACCTCACCGACGTCGGCCACTTCGCCGAGATGAACGAGATCTACAACGCCTACTTCGAGGAGCAGGGCCTGAAGGCCCCCGCCTCGGCGCGGACGACGGTCTACGTGGGCCTGCCCCCGGGCCTGCTCATCGAGATCGACGCGCTGGCGGTCCTGGACGACTGACCGCCGTATGCGCTTGGCACGACCGCAGCACAGGCCGCACGGGGCGGCGCCCCGGACCGCCGGGGCGCCGCCCCGCGGTCCCCCACGCCCCGGAACAGCCCCGCCGAACACCGGAGTCGCCGTATGTCGTTCCCGCTCGCCACCACACCGCCCCCGCCGCCCCCGCCGCACACGGGCGGCATCCTCCCGCTGATCGGCGGCACCACGGGCCTGCTGACCGTCGCCGCCCTGGGCATAGCGCTCCTGCTCTACCTCATCATCAAGATCAGACTCCAGCCGTTCGTGGCGCTCCTCGCCGTCTCCATAGCCGTGGGCCTGGGCGCGGGCCTGTCGGTGACCGAACTCTTCGGTACGGTCCAGAAGTCCGCCGCCGTCTCCACGGTCGAGGCCGGCATGGGCGGCATCCTCGGCCATGTCGCGATCATCATCGGGCTCGGCACGATGCTGGGCGCCATCCTCGAAGTCAGCGGCGGCGCCGAGGTGTTGAGCGCCCGGCTGCTGGCGCTGTCCGGAGAGGAACGCGCCCCGCTGGCCATGGGCCTGACCGGCCTGGTCTTCGGCATCCCGGTCTTCTTCGACGTGGGCATCTTCGTCCTCGCCCCGATCGTGTACGCGGCAGCGAAACGCTCCGGGAAGTCGATCCTCCTCTTCTGCATGCCGCTGCTGGCGGGCCTGTCGATGACCCACGCCTTCCTGCCCCCGCACCCCGGACCGGTCGCGGCGGCCGGCCTCTTCCACGTCTCGCTCGGCTGGGTGATCCTCATGGGCGCGCTCGTGGGGCTGCCGGCGGTGCTGGCGGCCTGGGCGTACGCCGCCTGGATCGGGAAGCGGATCTTCGTGGAGGTGCCGCAGGACATGGTGGAGGCGGCGCGGGAGGCGCGGGCCGCGGTCGAGGCGGAACGGGCGGCGGCGGGGCTGCCGCCCGCGTCCGGGGAGAAGCCGGTGCCGCTGACGACCGTCCTGGCCGTGATCGGGACCCCGCTGGTCCTGATCCTGGCGGCCACGTTCTCCTCGATCGCGCTGGACCCCTCCCGCATCCGCTCGGTGATCGAGTTCTTCGGCCACCCGTTCGTGGCGCTGACCATCGCGCTGGTGCTGGCGTACTACCTGCTGGGGATACGGAGGGGCTGGACCCGCACCTCCCTGGAGCGGGTCTCCACCGCCTCGCTGAAGCCGGTGGGAAACATTCTGCTGGTGGTGGGCGCGGGCGGGGTCTTCGGCGCGGTCCTGAAGGCGTCCGGCATCGCGGACGCCCTCGCCAGGACCTTCCACGACGTGGGCCTCCCGGTGATCGTCCTGGCCTGGCTGATCTCGGTGGCCCTGAGGGTGGCCCAGGGCTCGGCGACGGTCGCGATCGTGACGACGGCGGGGATCGTGGTGCCGCTGGTGGAGGGGTCCGGGTACTCCCAGGCGCACCTGGCGCTGGTGATCATGGCGATCTCGGCGGGGTCGATCTTCGCGTCGCATGTGAACGACGGGGGGTTCTGGATGGTGGCGAAGTACTTCGGGATCAGTGAGCGGGATACGTTGCGGTCGTGGACGGTGCTGGAGAGTGTGCTGTCGGTGACGGGGTTCGGGGCGGCGGCCCTCTTGAGCCTGCTGCTTTAGCCCCCACCCCGCCCGTTCCCTAAAGCCCTCGGGCGGGCGGCCGGGGGGCTCCGCCCCGGGCCGGGTGTTCGTCTGCGGGTGATCTGTGGCTGATCGCGCAGTTCCCCGCGCCCCTTGTCGGCCGGGGTGTCCGTCTGCGGGTGGTGGTGGGTTGCTCGCGCAGTTCCCCGCGCCCCTTAAGGGGCCCGGTGTTTGTCTGCGGGTGGTGGTGGGTTGCTCGCGCAGTTCCCCGCGCCCCTATAGGTACTTGCGGCCGCTCTATTTCGGATCCTCGGGCGGGAACAATTCAGCCCCTCCGGCGTTCGGGGTCCGGGGCGGGGCCGCAGGCCCGTCTTTCAGGGGCGCGGGGAACTGCGCGATCAGCCCCCTCCGGCCCGCAGGCTGACGCGCAGCGGGACGCGGGGGCCGCAGGCCCGTCTTTCAGGGGCGCGGGGAACTGCGCGATCAGCCCCCACCGGCCCGCAGGTTGACGCGCAGCGGGACGCGGGGGCCGCAAGGCCCCGCCCGGGGGCCCGGGGACGGAGCCCCCGGGGAAGCTTCCCCCGCCCCCGCCCCCGGAGGGTTTAGGGAAGGGGCGGGGTGGGGGCTGTCCCGGGGTCACGCACCCGCGCAGTACTGCGACTCCTTCCCGATCGACCGGTACATGCAGTCCGCGTTCTCCAGCAACTGCAACACCGCGTCCCGGTTCCGAGCGGTCTCCCGCTCGATCACCTCGTCGGGCGGGTAGAACCCGCCCCCCGCCCCGGACTCCCCCGGATACATCTCGAAGGTGAAGTCGAAGATCTTCTGGGCGCCCCAGAGGTAGTCGTCGATCGTGCCGTCCGTGATGTACAGGTCACTGGACTGCTCGGGCGTGTACCCGTTGGACGCCGCCATCTTCCCCCCGACCGCCGCGAACGCGTCGTGGTCGTCCTTCGTCAGCCCGGTCGCCGTGTCGTTGTACGTGTAGCCGAACGGCCACAGCACCAGCTCGCTGTAGGTGTGGAAGTCGATCCCGGCCTTGATCTGCTGCTTGCCCCCCACCACCCGGCTGCGGGCGAAGTCGGCGACGACCTTCACCTCGGGCGCGGACTCGGCGGCCGAGCCCCGGTACGTCTCGGAGCCCTTGCTGCCCGAGGAGCCGCCGCAGCAGCCCCACTTGTAGTTCCAGTTGCGGTTCAGGTCCGTACCGACGTACGACGAACCGGAGTTGGGCTGCCGGTTCTTGCGCCAGCTGCGGTACGACCCGGTGGCGATGTCGTACTCGCCGCCGTCCGGGTTGAGGTCCGGCACGATCCAGATCTCGCGGTTGTTCACCATGTTGGTGATCCGCGAGTCCTGGCCGTACCCCGCGCCGAACTCCCGCAGCAGATACAGCGCCATCTCCACCGTGAGGTGCTCACGGGCGTGCTGGTGGAAGGTGAACAGGACCTCGGGCTCGTTCTCGTCGGTGGCCACGTTGTCGCTCACCTTGATGGCGACGATGTCCCGGCCCTGGTACGACTTGCCGATCACGCGTCTGCTCATGATCGAGGGGTACTGGGCGAGGCGCTGGTCGACCTCCGCCGTCATCTCCGCGTAGTTGTGGTACTTCGCGTCCGCCGGCGGGAAGTCGAAGGGCACCGCCTTCAGGCCGCCGCTGCGGTCGGGCGGTCCGGGCAGCGCCTTGAGCGTGTAGCCGAGCGTGCGCAGGTTCCGTGCCTGGCGGGCGTCGGCGCTGACCACGACGGTGTGCTCGCGCACCTCGTCGATGGAGACCCCGGTGGCCGCGAGGGCGGTGCGCGCGGCGGGGGTGGCCGGGCCGTGGATCTCGTACTGGACGGTGGCCTCGTCGGCGGCCAAGTCCGCGCGCTCGCGCGGGGTGGGCGCCGGGGACGCGGTGGCGTGGGAGGTCAGCGGGGCGGCCAGGGCCATCGCCAGGAGGGCCGCGAGGCCCGCCGAACGTCTGGCACCGCCGCGTGGCGCGTGGGTGGCGCGCGTACGCGTACGAAGTCGCATGAATGCTCCTGGGGATCCAGAGGTGGGGGTGTTCATGTCGACGTTGCTGGGGTGGTGCGTCGCACCCTGAGCTTCTGGGCATGGCATGTCAGCGTCAAGGTGCGCCGTTCCTCACCCGGTCCGGGTGGGCGATATCCCGTCAAGGTCGTTCCGGCGCGGCTCCATGGAGTGCATGGTGCTCGGCGGAGCCGCCGATCCGATCGTCCGACCGGTCCCGGTGGGCCGTACGGGCGTACGGGATGCCCCGTACCGCTCTTTCCGGGCGGCCGCGCGCGTACGTGACCGGCGATCGGCCCGCCCGGCCCGACCGCCCGACCGGCCCGACTGGCCCGAACCGGACGGTTGCCCCCGGGGGTTGGGGGGTCCAACAATGCTCATGACAACTTCAGGAACCCACTCCTGAAGCCCTTCAGAACCCTTCAGAGGGGAACCCCCACATGAAGAAGCCTCTCGTCGGCACGGTGCTGGCGCTGCTGCTCGTCGGAGCGGGCGCGGCGCCGGTCGTCGCGGCGCCGCACACCCACAGCGGCGACAAGGCGACGGTCAAGGCGGTCGACTTCGCCGGAACGGTCGCGCTCAGCAACTGTTCCGGGTCGCTGGTCCGCACCCCGAGCTCCCAGCCGAACGACCCCGCTCTCATCCTCTCGAACGGCCACTGCCTGGAGACCGGCTTCCCGGCCGCCGGCGAGGTCATCACCGACCAGCCCTCCTCGCGCAGCTTCTCGCTGCTCAACGGCTCGGGCAGCAAGGTCGGCACCCTGCGGGCCACCAAGGTCAGCTACGCGACGATGACCGACACCGACATCACGGTCTACCAGCTGAGCAAGACGTACGCGCAGATCCAGAGCCAGTACGGGATAGGCGCGCTCACCCTCAACGACCAGCACCCGGTCGCGGGCACCGCCATCAAGGTGGTCTCCGGGTACTGGAAGCGCACCTACAGCTGCAACATCGACGGGTTCGCGTACCGCCTCAAGGAGGGCGACTGGACCTGGAAGGACTCCGTCCGCTACACCTCCGCCTGCCAGACCATCGGCGGCACCTCGGGCTCCCCGGTCATCGACACCGCCACCGGCAAGGTGGTGGCGGTGAACAACACCGGCAACGAGGACGGCCAGCGCTGCACGGAGAACAACCCGTGCGAGGTGGACCAGAACGGCAACGTCACCGTCCACTACAAGATCAACTATGCCCAGGAGACGTACATCATCGTCCCCTGCATAGGCGCCGGCAACCGGGTCGACCTGAGCCGCCCGGGCTGCACCCTGCCCAAGCCCTGACCCACGTCTCCCCGCGCCCCGGACCGGGGCGCGGGGAGAGGTGCCGCTACGGCAGGGCGTGGACGTGCGGTCCCACCGCGTTCGACCAGGCGTTGCCCGCCTTCGCGTCCCAGTTGGTCGACCAGGTCATGGCGCCGCGCAGCCCCGGCCAGGTCCGCGGGGGCCTGAAGGAGCCGCAGTTGGTCCCGGCGGTCAGGCAGTCCAGGGCCGCGTTCACCACCGACGGGGAGACGTAGCCGCTGCCCGCGCCGCTGGGGGAGGCGGGCAGGCCGAGGCCCACCTGGGACGGGTCGAGGCCGCCCTGGAGCTGGATGCAGGCGAGCGCGGTCAGGAAGTCGACCGTGCCCTGCGAGTAGACCTTGCCGTCGCAGCCCAGCATCGAACCGCTGTTGTAGTACTGCATGTTGACGACGGTCAGGATGTCCTTGATGTTGAGCGCCGTCCTGAAGTACTCGCCCGACGTGGACTGCATGTCGATGGTCTGCGGCGCCATGGTGAGGACGAGTCTGCTGCCCGCCTTCGACGCCAGCGAGCGCAGGGCCTGCGTCATGTAGGTCGAGTTGAGGCCGTTCTCCAGGTCGATGTCGACGCCGTCGAAGCCGTACGTCTGCATCAGCGCGTAGACGGAGTTGGCGAAGTTCGCCGCCGAGGTCGCGTCGTTGACCGACACCGTGCCGTTCTGGCCGCCGATGGAGATGATCACCGACTTGCCGGCCGTGTGCTTGGCGGCGATGTCCGCCTTGAACTGGTCGACGGTGTAGCCGCCGAGGCCGGCCGTGTCGAGGTTGAAGGTCACTCCGCCCGGCGTTCCGGTGGCGTCCGCGAAGGAGACCGCGATGATGTCGTAGGCCGCGGGCACGTCGCTGATCTTCTGGACGGTGGCGCCGTTGTTGAAGTTCTGCCAGTACCCGGTCACCGCGTGCTTGGGCACGGTCCCGCCGCCCGGGTTGCCGGTCGCGGAGGTCTTCGCGGTCACCGCCGCCGACCTGGCGGACTCACCGGCGGCGTTGGTCGCGCTCACCTGGAACTGGTACGAGGTCGACGCGCTCAGCCCCGTCACGGTCGCCGAGGCGCCGCCCACCGACTGCACCTTGGCGCCGTCGCGGTAGACGTTGTAGCCGGTCGCGCCCGAGACCGCGCCCCAGGACAGGTCCACGGAGGAGGAGCTCACCGCGCCGACCGCGAGG
This sequence comes from Streptomyces sp. NPDC043908, assembly GCF_056435525.1. Lineage (NCBI taxonomy): Bacteria > Bacillati > Actinomycetota > Actinomycetes > Kitasatosporales > Streptomycetaceae > Streptomyces > Streptomyces sp. NPDC043908. The sequence continues at coordinate 64,666 of NZ_JBWKEI010000018.1, forward strand.
CCGCCCGGGGCCGCCGGGACCGTCGGGGCCGGGTCGCCGCCCCCGCCGCCGTCCGGGCCGAAGACGGAGACGTCGTCGGCGTAGTACGCGCTCTGGCCGTACCAGCCGTGGGTGTAGATCTGCACGGAGGTGGTGGAGGCCCCGGTCCTGAACGTGGTCGACAGCTGGTTCCAGCCGCCGCCGGTGCCGGGCGTCCAGGTGGAGACGTCGGTGGTACCGGTCCCGGAGGCGCCGAGGTAGACGTAACTGCCCTGCACCCAGGAGCTCAGCGTGTACGTGGAGTTGGGCTTCACGGCGACGCTCTGGACGCACTGGCCCGTGTCGGAGCCCGACGGGCTCGCCTTGAGGGCGGCGGCTCCGCCGTGCACGGGCGAGGAGACGACGGATCCGCTGCCGGCCGTACAGCTCCAGCCCGCCAGACCCGACTCGAAGCCCGCGTTGCGGGCGTTGTTGACGTCCGCCGCGTGGGCGGTGCCGGTGAGCCCGGCTATGGACAGGGCGCCTGCGGCGGCAACGGCCAGGCCGACTCTGCCGCTTGCTCGTTTCACTTGCTGCCTCCGGTGGGGGAGTGGGGAGGGCGGTGGGGAGGGGAGCGCGCGCTGTGCGTACAAGTTGGTCCAGACCAATCCGGTTGTCAAGACCTCTGGCGCCCCTCGTGGCATCACAGAAACGAGAAGACTGTTCACGCGCAGCTATCTCGTGGATACAGTGCTGCTTCAGGGGGGAAGTGCGGTGGTCACGTACGGCTGAGGGGGCCCGTCTCGGGCCGAGGGAACGGGGACTTGATGTGCCAACCGCGATAGCCGTCACCAGCCCGGACCTGGTGTTGCCCGCGGCCGATCCACACACGCCGCCGCCCGCGGTCCTCTCGTCCCCCGACATCCAGCCGCTCGACGACGCCCTCGCCCACGCGCACCGCCTGCTCGACCTGCACGGGCATCTCGTCGTGCTCCACCCGCGGTCGCTCGCGCCCGCCCACGAACGGCGGCTGCACACCGTCCGCTCGCTCCTGGAGAGCGACCGGATCGCGCTGGTCGCCTCGCCGCTGCCGCCGCTGGGCCTGGCCGTGCTCGCCCGCCAGCTGTGCCAGCTGTCGGTGTGCGACTTCAGCCCCGGGGTGCTCGCCTCCTCCGCCCGGCTGCTCGCGCACTACGTGCACGCCGGGGCTGTGCTGAACTCCGTCACCCGGCTCGACCACGTGCCGGTCGGCCTCAAGACTCACGCCAAGTCCTGGCTGCCCGGCAGCCAGTTCGCGGTCGTCGCCCACCCGGAGCCGCAGCTGGTCCGGGTCGGCGCGGGCGAACTGGAGGGCCCCGACTACGCCTGCCGGCTGCTGGTGGCGGGCGCCGCGGCGCCCGCCGAGTGGGTCACCGTCCACCTCGCCGCCGCCTGGCGGGTCGGCGCGGTGCTCGAAGCGCCGCTGCCGGGGTACTCGCCCTCGTGGTGGGGGACGTCCAAGCTCACCGAGTTCGCCGCGTACCTCTCCGATCTGTCCGTGCTGTACCAGCTCGTGGCATCCGTACGACGGGAGTCGTGCCGGTGGTGCGGCATGGAACTGATCGGCGACCGCTGCGGGTTCTGCGCCTCCCCCGTCCCCGCCCCCGAGCACCGGCTGCCCGCGGGAGGCACGTACAGCTAGCCGCCGCGCAGCCCGCCCGGTGGCCCGTCCGCCCAGTCCCACGTCATCGAACGAGGTCGTACGGTCAATGAACTCCCGTCAGCGCCGCGGCGTCATCCTTCTCCTGGTCTCGGTCCTGTGTGCCGCCGGGGCCTTCGCCGGGGTCCTCTCGGTGATCCACGACGCCGACTCCAAGGTCGGCCCCGAGGTGACGGCGTACCGGGTCAAGAACGACATCAAGCCCAACACCGAACTCCAGCCCGGCCAGTTCAGCCGGACGACCATGCCGAAGCGGTGGCTCTCCCGCAACGCCGTCACCGACCTCTCCGCGATCCGCGGCAAGGTCGCCGTCTCCGCGCTCCGGTCCGGCTCGCTGCTCCAGTCCGACATGATCGCCGAGCGGCCCGCACTGCGCCCCGGCGAGCAGGAGATCGCCATCATGATCGACGCGTCCACCGGCGTCGCGGGCAAGATCCAGCGCGGCTCCTCCGTCAACATCTTCGCCACCTTCGCCGCCGCCAAGCAGGGCGAGACCCCCCAGTCGAAGATCATCGTCTCGGGCGCCCGGGTCCTCGACGTCGGCACGCTCACCCCCCTCGACCCCGGCCGCGACGACCGCAACAAGACCACCGAGGCGGTCCCGATCACCTTCGCCCTGGGCACCCTCGACGCCCAGCGCGTCGCGTACGCGGAGTCCTTCGCCCAGCACGTCCGGCTCGCGCTCGTCGCGCCCGGCGGCGACTCCACGGTGCCGCCCGGCGACCGCACGTACCGCCTCGAAAAGGACCAGTGAGGTTCGGATGACCACCAGGATCCTCCCGGCCGTCCAGGACGCCGACGCCGCCCGGTCCGTCACCACCCTGCTCAGCCAGCTCCCCGACGCCGAACCCGCCGCGCCCGTCGCGGACTCCACCCAGCTCCTGGACACCCTGGCCCGGCTCGCCGGGGACTCCCTGGACGAGCTGCCCGAGGTCGTCCTCGTCCACGAGCGCATCGGGCCCGTCCCCGCCCTGGACCTGGTGCGCGAGGTGGCCCTGCGCTTCCCCGCCGTCGGCGTCGTCCTGATCACCTCGGACGCGGGCCCCGGCCTGTTCGCCGCCGCCATGGACTCCGGCGCGCGCGGCCTGGTCACCCTGCCGCTCCACTACGAGGAGCTGGTCAGCCGGGTCCAGGCAGCCGCCCAGTGGTCGGTCGGCGTCCGCCGCCACCTCGGCGGCGGGGGCGAGGCCACCGGCGGCCCCGGCGGCACGCTCGTCACGGTCACCGGCGCCAAGGGCGGCGTCGGCGCCACCGTCACCGCGATCCACCTCGCCCTCGCGGCCCGCGCCTCGGGCCGCACCACCGCCCTGGTCGACATGGACCTCCAGGCCGGTGACGTCGCCTCCTACCTCGACGTCCAGTTCCGCCGCTCCGTCGCCGACCTCGCCGCCATCACCGACATCTCGCCCCGGGTCCTCCAGGACGCCCTCTTCAGCCACTCCACCGGCGTCGGCCTGCTGCTCGCCCCGGGCGACGGCGAACGCGCCGAGGAGGTCACCGACCGCGCGGCCCGCCAGATCCTCTCCGCCCTGCGCCACCGCTACGAGGTGGTGATCGCCGACTGCGGCACCCAGATGAACGCCGCCAACGCCGCCGCCGTGGAGATGGCCGACACCGCCCTGCTGGTCACCACCCCGGACGTGGTGTCGGTCCGGGCCGCCAAGCGGATCGTCCGGATGTGGGACCGCCTCCAGATCCGCAAGGCCGAGGAGACGACGACCGTGGTCAACCGGCACACCCGCGCCACCGAGATCCAGCCCGCGCTGGTCCAGAAGGTCACCGGCACCCGCGCCGCCCGCACCTCCGTCCCCGCGGCCTTCAAGGAGCTCCAGGCCGTCGTCGACGCGGGCCGGCTGCACGACCTGGACGCCAAGTCCACCGTCAAGCAGGCGCTGTGGACGCTCGCGGGCGAACTGGGCCTGGTCAAGGGCGTCGGCCCCGCGCCGGAGAAGAGCGGCCGCGGCACCCTCGTCCTGCGGCGCCGGGGGCACGGATGAGAGGCGTGAGGGGCATACGGACAGCGGCCGACCGGGACCGCGGGCAGATCGTGGTCGAGTTCACCGGCATGGTCCCGATCATCCTGGTGACCCTCGCCGCGATCTGGCAACTGGTCCTCACCGGATACGCGTTCACCGTCGCCGGGCACGCGGCGGACGAGGGCGCCCGCGCGGGCGCGGCCCGGGACGGCGGCGCGGCGGCGTGCGCGGCGGCCGTGCGGGCGGCGGCGCCGGACGGCTGGGAGGTGTCCGCGCAGGAGTGCGGCGGCGGCGGGAAGGACGTCTTCACCGCCACGGTCGGCGTACGGGTCCCGGTGCTCTTCCCCGGCGCGTTCACCGTCCCGCTCACCACCGTGCACGGGCACGCCGGGGCGGCCCGCGAGGACGAGCCGTGAGCCGCCCGGGGCGCGCGAGGGGGCGGTTCACCCGGCTCCGGGGCCGCGACCGGGGCTCGGCCGCCGTCGAGTACCTGGGCTTCCTGCCCCTGCTGCTGCTCGTCGCGCTCGCGGGCGTCCAGCTGGGGCTCGCCGCGTACGCCGCCCAGCAGGCGGGCACGGCCGCCCGCGCCGCCGCACGTACGGCAGCCCAGCAGGAGCGGGCGGGCGGGGCCGAACAGGCGGGCCGGGCGGCGGTCAGCGCCTGGGTGGCCCAGCGCAGCACCATCGGCGGGACCGGCGGCTGCCCCGGGGACGCGGTGACCGTCACCGTCACCGTGACCATCCCCTCCGTCTTCCCCGGCGTCGACGCCTTCGGCCCGGTCCACAAAAGCGCCACCATGCCCTGCGACGAGAGCAACTGACCGAGGAGGCACGCCCCATGAGCCTGCGGGCCCGTATCACCGCCCCCGAGGAGAACCGGGGCGGCGAGGGCGACGCGCACCTCGTCGCCACCTACCGGGGCAAGCTCCTGGAGGAGATCGACCTCGCCGAGATGTCCTCGCTGGCCGCCGCCGAGCGCCGGGCGCGGCTCGAACGCGTCCTCGGCCACATCCTCAGCCGCGAGGGACCGGTCCTGTCCACCGGCGAGCGGGCCCAGCTGATCCGCCGCGTCGTCGACGAGGCGCTGGGCCTCGGCGTCCTGGAACCGCTCCTGGAGGACGCGTCCGTCACCGAGATCATGGTCAACGGCCCCGACCAGATCTACGTGGAGCGCTCCGGGCGGGTCGAGCGGCTGCCGATGCGGTTCGCCTCGCACGAGCAGCTGATGCAGACGATCGAACGGATCGTGTCGACGGTCAACCGCCGGGTCGACGAGTCCAACCCGATGGTCGACGCCCGGCTGCCGTCCGGCGAACGCGTCAACGTGATCATCCCGCCGCTCTCGCTGACCGGCGCCACCCTCACCATCCGCCGCTTCCCGCGCTCCTTCACGCTCCCCGAGCTGATCGCCTTCGGCTCGCTCGACGAGCCCATGCTGATGCTGCTCGCCGGGCTGATCCAGGCCAAGTTCAACGTGATCGTCTCCGGCGCCACCGGCACCGGCAAGACGACCCTGCTCAACGCCCTGTCCGGGCTCATCCCCGAGCACGAGCGGATCATCACCATCGAGGACTCCGCCGAACTCCAGCTCCAGCAGAGCCATGTGATCCGCCTGGAGGCCCGCCCCGCCAACGTCGAGGGCAAGGGCCACGTCTCCATCCGCGACCTGGTCCGCAACTCGCTGCGCATGCGCCCCGACCGCATCGTCGTCGGCGAGGTGCGCGGCGGGGAGTCCCTCGACATGCTCCAGGCGATGTCCACCGGCCACGACGGCTCGCTGGCCACCGTCCACGCCAACAGCGCCGAGGACGCCCTGATGCGCCTCCAGACGCTGGCCTCCATGTCCGAGATCAAGATCCCCTTCGAGGCCCTGCACGACCAGATCAACTCGGCCGTCGACGTCCTGGTCCAGCTCACCCGGCACGCCGACGGCTCCCGCCGGGTCACCGAGATCGCCCTGCTCGACAGCCACGGCCGCGACCCCTACCGGCTCGCCACCGTCGCCCGGTTCGACCCCCGCCCGATGGCCGCCGACGGGCGCGTCCACGGCGAGTTCCGCCACCTCCCGCTCCCGCGCCGCGTCGCCGAACGCCTCTATCTGGCGGGCCTGCCCGTCCCGCAGGCGTTCGGCATCGCCGCCTTCGACGAACAGCTCGCCACCCGAGAGGCCAGGTAGCACCGCCCATGACCGCACTCACCCAGCTGACGACCGGGGTCACCCTGCTCGCCTGCACGGCGGCGGTCGCCGGTGTGCACGTGTACGCCAGTGGCCGCGCCCAGCGCCGGGCCCTGGTCGATCGGCTCTCCACCGCCGGGGAGCCGGAGTCCGCCGGGCGCCGCCGGCCCTTCGCCGGGGTGGACCGCAGGCTGCGCCGCACCTCCGCCGGCCGGCGCGTCGCCCGCAAGCTGGCGGTGACCGGCCTCGACCTCAGCCCCGGCGAGTTCGCCGTCTACGTCCTGGCCGCCGTCGTCGGGCTGTGGGTGGTGGCGGCCTCGGTGCTCGCCTCGTTCTTCGGACCGCTCGCCGCGCTCGCCGGGCTGTGGGCCGCCAACACCTTCCTGAACTGGCAGCGCACCCGGCGTACCGAGGCCTTCATCAACCAGCTCCCCGAGATCTCCCGGGTGATCGCCAACGCCACCCAGGCCGGGCTCGCCCTGCGCACCGCGATCGCCATGGCGGCGGACGAGCTGGAGGCCCCGGCGGGCGACGAGCTGAAGACCGTCGCCGACCAGCTCGCCGTCGGCCGCACCCTGGACGACGCGCTCGGCGAGCTGGCCAAGCGGCTCCCCTCGCGCGAACTGGTCGTCCTGGTCTCGACGTTGATCCTCTCCAACCGGGCGGGCGGCGCCGTCGTCCACTCGCTGCGCAACCTCACCACCACCCTGGAAGAGCGCAAGGAGACCCGCCGCGAGGTGCGCACCCAGCTGTCCCAGGTGAACACCACGGCGTACGCGGTCCCGGCGATCGGGGTCGGCGCGATGCTGCTCGTCAACCAGATCGCGCCGGGCTCGCTCGCCAAGATGACCGGCTCGTTCCTGGGCCAGGCGGCGGTCGTCGTGGCCCTCGCGCTCTACGCGCTGGGCTTCGTCGCGATCCGCCGCATCTCGAAGATCGACGTGTGAGGGGGGCGGGCATGGAACTGATCCTGGGACTCATCGTCGCCCTCGGCGTCCTGGGCGCCTTCCAGGGCGTACGGATGTACCGCGCCGAGGTCAAGCTGCCCAGCGACCTCGTCCTCGCCCTGGAGGTCGGCGCCACCCGCACCACCCGCGCCGGCGGCGCCATCGACCGCCTCGGCATCCGCTGGGCCCCGCTCGTCCTGCGGCTGATGGGCCCCCGGCGGGTCGCCGAGAAGCGGCGCAGGATCGACATGGCGGGCAACCCCGGCGGCCTGACCATCGACCGGTACGCGGCGCGGCGCGCGGTGTACGGGGCGCTGGGCGCGGTCGGCGCGGTGGTGATGGTCTCGGGCGGCAACTACCTGCTGGCCCTGCTGATGGTCGCGTTCGCGTACTACTGGGTCGAGGTCGGCATCTGGGCGGCCGTGCGCCGCCGCCGCGACGACATCGAGCGCACCCTGCCGGACTTCCTCGACGTGCTCGCCGTGGTGGTCTCCGCCGGACTGGGCTTCCGCCAGGCCCTGGAGCGGGTCGCGGAGAAGTACGAGGGCCCGTGGGCGGACGAGGTACGGATAGCGCTGCGCCAGATGGACATGGGCGTCAGCCGCCGCCAGGCCTTCGACGACCTGCGGCGGCGCAACGACTCCGAGCAGGTCGCCATGTTCGTCACCGCGCTCCAGCAGGGCGAGGAGCTGGGCGCGCCCATCGTGGACACCCTGATCGCCATCGCCACCGACATGCGCCGCACCGACGCCCAGAACGCCCGCCGCAAGGCCGCCAAGGCGGTGCCCAAGGCGACGCTGATGGTCACCACGTTCATGGTGCCCGCGACCATGATCCTGATGGCCTCCGCGATGCTGCTCGGCTCCGAGGCCGACATCGGCTCGCTCACGGGGAAGTGAGGGGTCCGCCATGCGGAAGCAGTCGCAGTCGCAGGCGCAGGCGTATTCGCCGGTGCCCGTCAAGGGCGGGCCGCCGTCCGGGGCCGGGCCCGAGCCCGAGGTGTCCCTCCAGCTCAACGCGCTCCAGGCGCTGTGCCGCCAGGTCTTCCTGTTCCGGCTCGCGATGATAGGGCTCGGCACCCCCTTCGCCCTGGCCAACTCGGCGCGCGGGGTGGCCACCTGGCTGGTCTCGGGGGCCGTCCTGATCACCTTCATGGGCTCGTACGCGCTCTACCGCGACTGGGAGCGCTTCGGCCCGCTCCTGCTGCGCCACCCGTGGCTGCTCGGCGTGGACACGGCGTTCGGCGCGCTGCTGGTCTTCACCGCGACCCCCGACTCCCCGCTCGGCTATGTGGTCGTCTGCACCCCGCTGCTCGCCGGCCTGGTGTACGGGTGGCGGGGCGCCGGGGTCTTCGCCGGGCTCCAGTGCGTGGTCCTGGCGCTGGCGTACATGGCCCAGCACCGCCACCACCAGCCGCTCGCCCCCGCCCTGCTGCTGCCCGGCTTCTGTGTGCTGGCGGGCGCGGCCGGGGTGGCGCTGCGGGGCCTGCTGCTGCGGTTCGGACTGGCATCCCGGGCGCTCACCGAGGCGCGGGCCAGGCTGGCGGTGGAGGAGGAACGCGCGCGCCTCGCCCGCGAGCTGCACGACTCGGTCGCCAAGACCCTGCACGGGGTGGCGCTCGCCGCCGAGGGCCTGGCCGCCTCGGCCGACCGCACCGACCCGGTGACCGTCCGCCGGGGCGCGACGCTGGTGGCCCGCTCGGCGCGGCGCGCCGCCGCCGAGTCCCGCGAACTCCTCGCCGACCTGCGCCGCGAGCCGGGCCCGGACGGGGGAGTGGACGTCCTGGCGGAACTGGCCGCGCGTGTACGGGACTTCGCGGCGCGCGGCGAGGAGGTCGGCGTGAGCTACCGCTGCCTCTCCCTCCCCCTCGGCGGCCCCGCGACCCGGGTCCCGTACCCCGTCGCCCGCCAGCTCCTGACGATCGCCTCCGAGGCCCTGGAGAACGCCCACCGCCACGCGGGCCCGGCGCGCGTGGACGTCTCGGCGGGCGTGGTGGGTGACGTGCTGCGCATCAGCGTGTACGACGACGGGCGCGGCCTGCCCCCCGGCACCACGCTCGACGGGCTGCGCAGGGCGGGCCACTTCGGCCTGGTCGGCATGGTCGAGCGCGCGGCGGACCTCGGCGCGCGCATCCGTATCGGCCGGGGCGAGGCGGCGCGCGGCACCGAGGTCCGCCTCGACGTGCCGCTGGCGGCGCTGGAGAGGAGCGGGGTGTGACCCGGGTGGTGGTGGCGGACGACAACCCGGTCGTACGGGCCGGGCTCACCGCGCTGCTGGAGAGCCACGGCGGCACGGAGGTCGTGGCCGAGGCGGCGGACGGCCGCCAGGCGTACGAGGCGGCCCTGCTGCACCGGCCGGACGTGGTCCTGCTCGATGTGCGGATGCCGGGCGTGGACGGCCTCACGGCCCTGCCCCGCCTGGTGCGGGTGGCGCCGGTGATGATGCTGACGTACAGCGCCGAGGCGGAGACCGTACGCGAGGCGCTGCGGCTGGGCGCGCGCGGCTATCTGGTGCACGGCGAGTTCACGGTGGAACAACTGGTCGGCGCGGTACGGGACATCGCCCGGGGCGAGGCGTCCGCCGTCGCCCCGCCGGGTGTCATGGGTGTCATGGCCCGGTCCATTTCATTAAATCCGAACGAAGAGGCTTCGCGGATGCAACCGGATGTGGGACAGTCGTCGACGGGACACCGGAACCGAACTCCGCTCCGGCGCCCGGAACTTGGGACACACCGGCTGAGCAGGAGGGAGGTGGAGGTGATGGAGCTGATCGCGGCGGGCATGAGCAATCAGCAGATCGCCGCCGCCTGCTTCATCAGCGAGAAGACGGTGAAGAACCACATCAACCGCATCTTCGCGAAGCTACACAGCAACAGCCGCGCCCAGGCGCTGGCGACCTGGCTGGGTACGCGGGCGGGGCGGGGGGCGGCGGGATGAGGCGCGCGAGCCGGAAGGACTCCGCCCGCCTCCGGAATTGGGCCCAGGGGCCCTGTGCCGGAACCGGAGGGCCCGGGTACGGTGCGGCTGTCGAGCGCGGCACCGCCGTAGACCCCGGAGGGGACCACCATGAACGACAAGCTCCTCAAGCCCGCGACCGCCACCAGGATCCGGGTCCACGGCTGGCTGAACACCACGGCGACGGCGCTGCGGCGGCGGGGGGACCGGGGGCAGGGCGCGGTCGAGTACATGGGGATCATCATCGTGGTGGTGGCGATCATTCTGGTGCTTACGCAGACGAATTTCGGCACGACGATCGCCGGGAAGATCACGGCGGCGATCAACAAGATCAATCCCTGATCCCACGCGCCACCCGCCGGCTCACCGGCGACCGGGGGCAGGCCTTCCCCGTCTACATCACGGCGGTGGCGGGCCTGCTCTTCCTCGCGTTCGCGTACTTCGCGGTCGGCCAGGCGGCGACGAAGCGCAACGAGGCCGAGACGGCGGCGGACGCGGCGGCCCTCGCGGCGGCCCAGGACTTCCGCGACCAGCTGAGAAAGGGTCTGCTCGGCGGCTTCGACCTCGTGCGCTGGCAGAAGCTGCTCGACGGTGACCAAGGCGGGCTGCTGCCGCACGACTCCTGCCCCGCGGCGCGTGAGCTCGCCGCGCGCAACGACGCCACGGCCGACCTCTGCGAGCTCTCCTTCCAGCCCGAGCCCACCTACCGGGTGGCCGTGCAGACCAACAGGACGGCGGGCCACTCGGTCATCGCCGCCACCCAGGACCACAAGGGCGCGGCGAAGGCGGCCGCCGTGGTCGTACCGCGCTGCCACATCCGGGACGCGTCCGGGACCGGGCCCACCACCCTGCCCGCGGAGCCGGGGCCGGCCCCCGAGCCCGGGCAGTCCCCGGGGCCCGACGGGCCGGGGGACGACCCGAAGGGGACGTATCTGCTCGTGTGCGAGAAGAAGAGGGACTTCGAGGTCGATCCCGCCCACCTGGACCTGTTGCCGAAGGCGTCCGACCTGTTCTCCGTCCATCTGGCCGACAAGTAAGCGTATGAAGTGCGCAGCACGAAGGACCGAGGGGGCTTCACTCATGGACAACGCCACGATCAGGGCGCGGGCCAGAGACACGGCGGTCGCGGTGGCCGCCGCCGCCCTGGCGCTCGCGCTCACCGCCTGCGGGGGAGACGGCGGTGACAAGCCGAAGGCCGGGGACAAGGCCTCCACTCCCGCGGCGGCGTCCGGCGGGAACAGCTCCCCGTCCGGTGGCCCCTCCGCCCAGAGCACCGAGGTCCTCGCGACCATCACCGGCACCGGTGGCGTCGAGGTGGTGATCAATTCGGCCAAGCGGGACCCGGGAGGGTTCGTCACGGTCCAGGGTGTGGTGAAGAACGGGTCCAAGGACCTGTTCTCCGCACCCGGATGGCAGGGCAGCGAGCAGGAGCTGAGGAACAACGGCGCCTCCATGGCGGGCGCGGCGCTGGTCGACAAGGCGGGCAAGAAGCGGTATCTGATCCTGCGCGACACGGACGGACGCTGTCTGTGCTCGCAGTTCACGACCGGCATCCAGGCCGGGCAGGAGGCGCCCTTCTACACCCAGTTCCCCGCACCCCCCACCCCCGTCCAAGAAGTCGACTTCCAGCTCCCCACCATGCCCACCGCCACCATCAAGATCTCCGGCTGAGGCTGAGGCCCCCCATGCAGGCCACTCAGGCAACCGCGAACCAGGCACCCGCGACCGCGCCCCGCGCCGCCGTGCCCCACGCACCCGCGACCGCGCCCCCGGTGACCACACCCTCGGCAACCGTGCCCCCGGCAACCGCGACCACACCCTCGGCAACCGTGCCCCCGGCAACCGCGCCCGCGCCCACGGCCACCGCGCCCCCGGCAACCTCCGCCCCCCGCCGCCACCGGCACCCCCGCCCCGCCGTCCTCGTCGTCGCCGCGCTCCTCCTCGTCGGGACGGGCGCGGGGGCCGGAACGGCCGGGGCCGACGAGCCGAACCCGACCGCCGTGCCCGCCGCCGCCCCGCCCGTGAAGGTCGACGCCAACGCGCCGGGGCTCAAGCTCTCCGACGGGGCGACGCTCGCCGCGCCGAGGGTGCTCGACATCAAGTCGGTCGTCGAGGACATGGGCGGCGAGGAGCGCCGCTCCGACACCAACGCCGACATCTCCTTCGCCCTCCAGGCCGAAGTCCTCTTCGGCAAGGACAGCGCCGCGCTCTCGGCCGAGGCCACCGGCCGCATCCGGGCCATCGCGGAAGAGATCAAGAAGCAGAAGGCCACGAACGTCCGCGTGTTCGGCTTCACGGACAACCTCGGCACGCACGAGCACGGCGTCGTCCTGTCCAAGCAGCGCGCGGACGCCGTCCAGGGCGCGCTCGCGCAGGCGGCGGGCGGCGCGGTCACCTTCGACATCCGGGGATACGCGGAGGACTACCCGATCGCGGACAACTCCTCCGAGGACGGCCGGCGCAAGAACCGCCGGGTCGAGGTGTCGTTCCCGCGCGGCGCGACCGGCTAGGCGCCGGGCGGAGGACGGGCCCGGCCGGCCGGGTGGAGGTGCGGTCGGCCGGGCCCCGTATGTGCGCGGGCCCCCGTCAACGTCCGTAGGAAGTGACGTTCCCGCGCACCACAGAGGCTGCCAGCCGCACCCCGCCCCGGACTTGGAAAAAAGCGCACGCCGGGACGGGACGGCCGGTAATCGACGCTCTGGCGCGATGAGGCCCACGAGGGGCGCGGGGGAGTGGGGGCGCGGGGGGCCGGGCCGGACAGGGTGCGGTCTGGACAGATGGTCTGCGCGCAGATAATCTCTGCACAGGTCAAAACGCGGCACGCGAACGCGGACGCGAACCCTGCGGAGGAGTCGACATGTGGGTGTACGAGCACGGTGTGGAGACCAGCGCGGCTCCCGAGGCCGTCTGGCGGCTGTGGGCCGACGTGGAGAACTGGGGCGACTGGAACGCGGACATCCAGAAGACCGAGATCCGGGGCCCGTTCGCGGCCGGGACCGAGATCACCATGGGGGCCGAGGGCCAGGACCCGATCGAGCTGCGGCTCACCGAAGTGGCCGAGAACGACCTGTTCGTGGACGAGGCCCGCTTCGAGGGACTGGTCCTGCGGACCACGCACCGGCTGGACCGGCTCGGCCCGGACCGTACGCGCGTGGTGTACCGGATGGAGATCACCGGCCCGGCGGCCGACGCAATGGGCCCGCGGATCGGCCCGGCCATCACCGCCGACTGGCCGGAGACGACGGCCGCGCTCGTCCGGCTCGCGCAGACGCGCTGATGGCGCTCACGCCCGGGGAGAGCCCCGGCTTCCTGCTCTGGCACGCCACGCTCCGCTGGCAGCGCGGGGTGACCGCCGCCCTGACGCCGCTGGGCCTGACGCATGTGCAGTTCGTGCTGCTCGCGTGCACCTGGTGGCTCAACGGGCAGGGCGAGCACCCCAACCAGCTGGCGGTCGCATGCCAGGCCGGCACCGACGTCAAGATGACGTCCCAGGTGGTGCGCACCCTGGAGGCGAAGGGTCTGCTCGTACGGGAGACGGACCCGGCGGACACCCGGGCCAAGCGGCTGCGGGTGACCGAGGCGGGCGCGGAGCTGGCGCCCCGGGCGATCGCGGCGGTGGAGGCGGTGGACGCGGAGTTCTTCCGGCCCGTGCCGGTGAGCGAGGCGGTGGCGCTGCTGGCGGCGCTGGCCCGGCCGGACGGCGAGTGAGCCGCGCCGCTACGCCGTACCGCCGCCGGCGCCCGTGCCGCCGCTTCCGCTTCCGTACGGCCTGGTGATCATCTCCATGGCGTGGCCGGACGGGTCGAGGAAGTAGACGCCCCGGCCGCCGTCGTTGTGGTTGATCTCGTCGGGGTGCTTCATGTACGGATCGGCGAAGTAGCGGACGCCCCACTGCTTGATCTTCTCGAAGCCGGTGTCGAACTCGTCCTCGGAGACGAGGAAGGCGTAGTGCTGCGGCACGATCCGGTCCGGGTCGCCGGTGGCGAAGTCCAGGGTGACGCCGTTGCCGGTCTCGACGGGGATGAACGGTCCCCACGCGTCACCGACCCGCAGCCCCAGGATGTCCGCCAGGAACTCGGCGGAGGCCCGCTTGTCGCGGGAGTGGACGATGGTGTGGTTCAGCTCGACTGACACGGTGGAATGCCTCCAAAGTCAGCGTTCGTCGGACCCGCCGGGCTGGGCGCGGCTCCCGTCCGGATGTACGCGTACCCGTACGTGTACGCCGGGCCGCATCCCCCATCCCGCCATCGCGCCCGCCCCGGCCTCCAGGACGTGGCGGGCGCGGAGGCGGGGGGCGGTGAGGCGGTTCGGGGGGACGGTGTGGAGGGCGATCACGCGCAGGTGGCGGTCGAGGTAGGCGATGTCGAGGGGGAAGCGCATACGGAAGGTGTGGACGGAGGCGGCGGGGGTGAGGAGGAGCGCGCCCTCGACGCGGGTGCGGCCGAGGAGGCCGCGGGTGCGGGCGCGGTAGGAGGAGGCGATTTCGAGGGGGACGCGGACTCCCCCTTCGACCGCCAACTCCCCGTGCCCGTCACCCCATGCGCGCATATCCCCACGGTACATACCCCCACCCCCGGAACCACCCCCCAAACCCGCCGACGGCACGACCCCACACACACATTTCCCGCCACCCCGACCACCCAGGGGCGCGAGGAACGTCGCGAGCAACCCACCCCAACCGGCAGACGACCACGGGCCCCGACAAGGGGCGCGGGGAACGGCGCGAGCAACCCACCCCATCCGGCAGACGACCACGGGCCCCGACAAGGGGCGCGGGGAACGGCGCGAGCAACCCACCCCATCCGGCAGACGACCACGGGCCCCGACAAGGGGCGCGGGGAACGGCGCGAGCAACCCACCCCAACCCGCAGACAACCACCGGCCCAAAAGGGGCGCGGGGAACTGCGCGCTCAGCCCCCACGGACCCGCAGCCGAACACGCGCCCCCGCCACGGCTCCCCCCGGAGGGGCCCCGCACCCGCAGACGGACACGCGCCCCAGCCACGGCTCCCCCCGGAGGGCCCCCGCACCCGCAGGCGAACACCCGCCCCCGCCAGGGCCCACCCCCGGAGGGTTACGGGAAGGGGCGGGGTGGGGAAAGACCCCCCGACGCCCCTAGGGTTCCCCCGTGCCCCCACTGACCCTCCTGGCCGCCACCACCGCCGCCCTCTGGGGCGCCACCCTCGGCCGCCTGGTCCCCCGCGCCGCCTACCGGCTCGCCGTCGAGCCCGGTGCGCCGCCCCGGGACGTCTGCCCCAGGGGGCACCCCCTGACCCGCTGGCCCGGCGGACCGGTGTGCGCGACGCGCGGCACGGGGTGG
Organism: Streptomyces sp. NPDC043908; assembly: GCF_056435525.1. Classification (NCBI taxonomy): domain Bacteria; kingdom Bacillati; phylum Actinomycetota; class Actinomycetes; order Kitasatosporales; family Streptomycetaceae; genus Streptomyces; species Streptomyces sp. NPDC043908. The sequence continues at coordinate 79,694 of NZ_JBWKEI010000018.1, forward strand.
GGCGCCGTGTGCGCCGTCGCCGCGGCCGGGCTCGCCGCCACCACCGGCCCCCGCCCCGAACTCGCCGTCTGGCTGCTCCTGCTGCCCCCCGCCGCCCTCCTCGCCGCCGTCGACGCCCGGGTGAACCGGCTGCCGGACGTCCTCACCCTCCCGCTCGCCGCCGCGGCCGCCCTCCTCCTCGGCGCCGCCGCCCTCGCCCCGCACCCGGCGGGATCCTGGCGACACGCCCTGCTCGGCGGACTCGCCCTGGGCGGCGGGTACTTCGTGCTCTTCCTCCTCCACCCCGCCGGCCTCGGCTTCGGTGACGTCAAGCTCGCCGTGGGCCTCGGCGTGGTGCTCGGCTGGTACGGCTGGGGCATCCTCCTCACCGGCGCCTTCGCGGGATTCGCGGCCGGCGGCACGTACGGTCTGGGGCTGATCCTGGCACGCCGCGCCGACCGCGGCACGGCCATCCCGTTCGGCCCCTTCATGATCGGCGGGACCTATCTCGGCCTGCTGCTCGGCGGCCTCGGCACGTAGCGGACGCGCGGACCTTCGGCCCCTCGGCCGCGCAAGACGCGTAGGGTCCGGAATATGGCGCAAACCATCCGCAACCACAACACCCGCACTTTCGAAGACCTGATCGACGAGGCGGCGTCCGCCCCGGTGGACGGCTGGGACTTCTCCTGGCTGGACGGACGGGCCACCGAGGAGCGCCCCTCCTGGGGGTACGCCCGTGCCATGGCGGCGCGCTGGGCCCGGGCCACGGCCGCCCTCGACGTGCAGACCGGCGGCGGCGAGGTCCTGGCCGCCGTCCCGCAGCTGCCACCGCTCGCCGTCGCGACCGAGGGGTGGCCGCCGAACGTCGCGCGGGCCACCTCCCTGCTTCATCCGCGCGGCGTCGCGGTGGTCGCCGACGCCGACGAGCCGCCGCTGCCGTTCGGCGACGGCGCCTTCGACCTGGTGACCAGCCGTCACCCCGTCCAGACCTGGTGGCCTGAGATCGCCCGGGTCCTCACTCCCGGCGGCACGTACTTCTCCCAACAGGTCGGACCCGCCAGCGTGTTCGAGCTGGTGGAGTACTTCCTGGGTCCGCAGTCCGCCGACGTCCGGGGCAGGCGCGACCCGGGCAGGGCGCGCGCCGAGGCCGAGGCCGCCGGGCTCCAGGTCTCCGACCTGCGCCAGGAGAAGCTGCGCGCCGAGTTCCACGACATCGGCGCCGTCGTGTACTTCCTGCGCAAGGTGGTCTGGATGGTGCCGGGTTTCACGGTCGAGAAGTACCGCGACCGGCTGGCGGAGCTGGACGAGCAGATCCGTACGGACGGGCCCTTCGTCGCCCATGCGACACGGTTCCTCATCGAGGCCAGGAAGCCGCTCCGCTCCTCCTGAGCCGCCTAGCATCCGGCCCTATGGAACGGATGCGGACAGTGCGGACAACACGGACAGCCGGGGTGGCCAGGGCGGCCAGGGCGATCAGATCCGCGGGCACCATCCGGGTCGTCAGCCGTGATCCGGCGCCCCGCCGGTCCCTCGCCGCCGCCCTCGCCGACTGGAAGAACACCCACACGCGGCGGCCCGCCCTCCTGTGGTGGGGGTGGGCCGCCGCGCTCTTCGCGCTGTACGCGACGGTCGGCGCCCGCCGCCAGGCGCTGATCCGCACCACCGGCTACGACCTCGGCATCTTCGAGCAGGCCGTGAAGGCGTACGCCCAACTGCGCGCCCCCGTCTCGCCGTTGCGCGGCGAGGGGTTCAACCTGCTCGGGGACCACTTCCACCCCGTGCTCGTCGTCCTCGCGCCGCTCTACCGCCTCGCCCCCTCCCCGTACACCCTGCTCTTCGCGCAGGCCGCGCTGCTCGCCGTCGCCGTCGTGCCGCTCGCCCGCCGCGCCCGGCAGGCGCTGGGGCGGCGCGCGGCCCACGTCGTCGCCTTCGCGTACGGGCTGAGCTGGGGCATCGCCTCGGCCGTCGCGTTCGACTTCCACGAGGTGTGCTTCGCGGTGCCGCTCGTCTCCTTCGCCCTGGAGGCGCTGGCGCTGCGGCGCTGGGGGGCGGCGGTGGCCTGGGCGGCGCCGCTGCTGCTCGTCAAGGAGGACCTGGGGCTCACGCTCGCCGCGATCGGCGGGTACATCGCCTGGAAGGGGCGGCGCCGGCTGGGGCTGACGACCGCCGCCGCGGGGCTGCTCGGCAGCGCGCTGGAGTTCAAGGCGCTGATGCCGTTCTTCAGCCCGGCCGGCACCTACGCCCACGCCGCCAACCTGGAGCCCGCCCACGGCTCCCTGCTCGCCACCCTGGCCTTCGCCCCGCTGGACGCCGTGCGCCCCGAGGTGAAGGCCACCACCCTGGTCCTCGTCTTCGCCCCGGCGGCCCTGATCGCCCTGCGCTCACCGCTCGCCTGGATCGCGGTGCCCACCCTCGGCTGGCGGATGCTCTCGCAGAACCCCTTCCACTGGGGCACCTCGTTCCACTACACGGCCGTGCTCATGCCGGTCGTGCTGGCCGCCATGACCGACGCCCTCGCCCCCTACCGGCGCGCCGGCGACGCCCTGGGCCGCCGCCATGTGCGCGCCTCGCTCGCCACCACCGCCGCCGTCACCCTCGTCCTGATCCCCTCCTTCCCGCTCGCGCAGCTCGTCCACCGCTCCACCTGGCGCTCCACCGAGCACGTCGCCGCCGCCCGCGCGCTCCTGGACCGCATCCCCGACGGCGCCACCGTCGCCGCCTCCAACCGGCTGGCCCCGCAGCTCACCTCCCGTACGGACGTGGTGCTCTTCCCGACCTACCCGGTCCACTGGCGGCTGTACGACACGGGCCGGCAGGTGCCGCCGCCGAGCGCCGAGTGGATCGTGTACGACCGGGTGCCGCCGGAGTCCTGGCCGTACCCGCCGGGCTACTGGCCGTACCCGAGGGAGCGTCAGGAGGCCGAGCTGGTCAAGGCCGAGCAGGCCTACGGCTACCGGGTCGTCGCCCAGCGCGACGGCATCACCCTGCTCCGGCGCTGAGGCCCCCGGCCGGCCCCGAACCCCGCTCACCCACCCGGGTGAGTGGGGTGTCGCACACCCAGAGGCGGTTTCGGCCCCGCGGCAGGGGGCGCACGGTCCGGCCGGAGCCGGTTCGTACCGCTCTGACCTGCACGGTCAAGGAAGCGCGCGGCCCCCGGATCCCCCGTGCGGGGGTACCCCCGGCGGTGTCCCCGCGGTGCCCGGGCGATTTCGGAGCGTAGTTTCGGCACGCCGTGGCACCCACCATCACTTACGAAGGGTTATGGTGGAAACCCCCCCTCGGGCCGGTCCGTATCCCCCCCACGGACCGGCCCGTTTTTTTGGGGCGCGTCGGCCGCGGCGGTTCCTGTGGACCCGCTGTGCGCCGGCGGTCAGGCCTTGATCAGCCGCGCCCGGCCCAGATGTTGGTGCCCGCGGTGTCCACCGCGAAGGTGTCGATCTCCTTCAGCTCCTCGGCCGTCAGCGGCGCCCCGGCGAGGGCCGCCACGTTCTCCTCCAGCTGCCGCACGCTCGACGCGCCGATCAGCGCCGACGTCATCCGCGGGTCGCGCAGCACCCACGAGATCGCCAGCTGGGCGAGCGACTGGCCACGCCGGGCCGCGATGTCGTTCAGCCCGTTCAGCCGCCGCACCACCTCCTCGCTGAGCAGACCCGGGTCGAGCGACTTGCCCTGGGTGGCCCGCGAGCCCTCCGGGATGCCCGTGAGGTACTTGTCGGTGAGCAGCCCCTGCGCCAGCGGCACGAAGGAGATGCAGCCCATCCCGGCCTCTTCCAGGGTGTCGAGCAGGCCGTCGTCCTCGGTCCAGCGGTTGATCATCGAGTAGGACGGCTGGTGGATGAGGGCCGGGACGCCCATCTCCCTCAGGATCCGCGCCGCCTCGGCGGTCTGCTCGCTGGTGTACGAGGACACGCCCACGTACAGCGCCTTGCCCTGCTGGACGGCGGACGCCAGCGCGCCCATCGTCTCCTCCAGCGGGGTCTCCGGGTCGAAGCGGTGCGAGTAGAAGATGTCGACGTACTCCAGGCCCATGCGGGCGAGCGAGGCGTCCAGTGAGGAGAGCAGGTACTTGCGCGAGCCCCACTCCCCGTACGGCCCCGGGTGCATCTGGTAGCCGGCCTTGGTGGAGATGATCAGCTCGTCCCGGTACGGCCGGAAGTCCTGGGCGAAGACCTTCCCGAAGTTGAGCTCGGCCGAGCCGGGCGGCGGGCCGTAGTTGTTGGCCAGGTCGAAGTGGGTGACGCCCAGGTCGAAGGCCCGGCGCAGGATCGCGCGCTGGGAGCCCAGGGAGCGGTCGTCGCCGAAGTTGTGCCACAGGCCCAGGGAGAGCGCGGGGAGCTTCAGACCGCTGCGGCCGGTCCGCCGGTACTCCATGGAGTCGTAGCGGTCGTCGGCGGCGATGTGGTGGAGGGGGAGGGATTCAGTCACGTTTCCCTGCTTATCACGGACTTGTGACAGGCCGAGTTGGGCCCCTGTGACCCGTCCGCAGTACTGTGCCTTCCTTGGGGGTGCCCTCAGGCCGTACAGGCACTGGGGTTGGGCCGTATGCGGTGCTGCGGCGGCTCCCGGAAGCAACGAGAGGGTGGAATCGGTGAACTTGCGCGACCTGGTGTACGGGCTCTACGCACGCCGGGTGGAAGGTCGCCTCGACCACGACCAGGCGCCCAAGCACATCGGCGTCATCCTGGACGGGAACAGGCGCTGGGCCAAGGCCTCCGGTGGCAGCCCCGAACAGGGGCACCAGGCGGGCGCCAGCAAGATCCACGAACTGCTCGGCTGGTGCGCGGAGACGGACGTCGAGGTCGTGACGTTGTGGATGCTCTCCACGGACAACCTCGACCGGCCCGACAACGAGCTGGTCCCGCTGCTCGGCATCATCGAGGGCGTGGTGCGCGACCTGGCGGCGGACGGGCGGTGGCGCGTCCACCACGTGGGCCAGATGGACCTGCTGCCCGCGCGGACCCAGTCGGTGCTCAAGGAGGCCGAGCAGGCCACGCACGACGTCGGCGGCATACTCGTCAACGTCGCCGTGGGCTACGGCGGCCGCCAGGAGATCGCGGACGCGGTCCGCTCGCTGCTGCTCGACGCGGCGGCCAAGGGCACCGGTTTCGAGGAGCTGGCCGAGACCGTCTCCATCGACAGCATCTCCGAACACCTCTACACCCGCGGCCAGCCCGACCCGGACCTGGTCATCCGCACCAGCGGCGAGCAGCGCCTGTCCGGATTCATGCTGTGGCAGTCGGCCCATTCCGAGTACTACTTCTGCGAAGTGTTCTGGCCCGCCTTCCGCAAGGTGGACTTCCTGCGCGCCCTGCGCGACTACGCGGCACGCCACCGGCGCTACGGGACCTGATCCGTCCCGTCCGTCCCCCCATGTCATGACCTGTCCGGCGGGTCCTGACCGGGAGTCACTCCCTCTGGTCCCCACCAAGCGCATATGCCTGTGCATGGCCGCGCTTGTTCGAGGGAATACCCCCTCCAGTTGAACGGCCAGAAGTGGCCGCTCACCCGGGAGGCCCTTTGCACCAGGACGCGCGTGCACTGTGCACGTACGGAGCGGAGGGCCGGTGCTCGGCCCGCGCAGCGTGGCCACAGCCCGGCCCCCACCCCCGCGACGCCGTCGCACCCCGACCTCTTCCGAGGGGGTACGTCCTTCCGTGGTGACCAGCACAAAGCGCCGCATGCCCGACCGGCGCACCTACGTCCTCGACACCAGCGTCCTGCTGGCCGACCCCAACGCCATGGCCCGGTTCGACGAGCACGAGGTGGTGCTCCCGATCGTCGTGGTCACGGAACTGGAGGCGAAGAGGCACCATCCGGAACTCGGCTACTTCGCGCGCCAGGCCCTGCGCCTGCTCGACGACTTCCGGGTCCGGTACGGACGCCTCGACGCACCCATCCCGCTGGGCGATCTCGGCGGCACGCTCCGCGTCGAACTCAACCATTCCGATCCCGGCGTCCTGCCCGCCGGCTACAGGCTGGGGGACAACGACTCACGGATCCTCGCCGTCGCCCGCAACCTCCAGGCCGAGGGGTACGACGTCACCGTCGTCTCCAAGGATCTGCCGCTGCGGATCAAGGCGTCGTCGGTCGGCCTGCTCGCCGAGGAGTACCGGGCGGAACTGGCCATCACCGACTCGGGTTTCACCGGGATGTCCGAACTGTCGCTCTCGGGCGAGCAGGTGGACCTTCTCTTCGAGGAGGAGACGCTCTTCGTGCCGGAGGCCGCGGGCCTGCCGGTCCACAACGGCCTGGTGCTCCAGTCCGAGCGCGGCAAGGCCCTCGGCCGCGTCACGGCCGACGGCAACGTGAAGCTGGTGCGCGGGGACCGGGAGGCGTTCGGTCTGCGCGGCCGCAGCGCCGAGCAGCGCATCGCGCTGGACCTGCTGCTCGACCCGGACATCGGCATCGTGTCGATGGGCGGCCGGGCCGGCACCGGCAAGTCCGCGCTGGCCCTCTGCGCGGGCCTGGAGGCGGTCCTGGAGCGCCGCCAGCACAAGAAGGTGATGGTCTTCCGCCCGCTGTACGCGGTGGGCGGGCAGGAGCTCGGCTATCTGCCCGGCTCCGAGGCCGAGAAGATGGGCCCCTGGGCGCAGGCGGTCTTCGACACGCTCTCGGCGGTCACCACGCGCGAGGTGATCGAGGAGGTGACGTCGCGCGGCATGCTGGAGGTCCTGCCGCTCACCCACATCCGCGGCCGCTCGCTCCACGACGCGTTCGTGATCGTGGACGAGGCCCAGTCGCTCGAACGGAACGTCCTGCTGACCGTGTTGTCCCGTATTGGGGCGAACTCACGTGTGGTGCTCACCCATGACGTGGCGCAGCGGGACAACCTGCGGGTCGGCCGGTACGACGGAGTGGTCGCCGTCGTCGAGAAGCTGAAGGGCCATCCGCTCTTCGCGCACGTCACCCTCACCCGCTCCGAGCGGTCGCAGATCGCCGCACTGGTGACCGAAATGCTGGAGGACGGCCAGATCTGATACCGAACGCCCGAATCGGCGCCGCCCGCGAAGCCGTTGAGCTTAGCCGGGCGGCGCCTTTTCGTGGGCCGGATACGCCAAAACACGTGGGGCTGAAGGGGTGTGAGGTTTCACACGCGGTGGGGAATTGCCTTGCGGCTCCGCTCTCGGGCAAAGTCTTGCATCCGTCAGGCCCCGCATACGGCACACCTGTACCTCGTAACTCCATAGCGTCGCCGTATGCCGCCCGAGCACCACGCGGCGCTCCCGCAAGGGAGTTGCCCACCGGGTCAGTTCCTCCCGTGACCTGAGCAGTTGGGAGGAGAGAGCCAGGGGCACGATTGCGTCCGCTCAGGTCACCAGTGCGGGCGCTGCTGGAAGGAAACCGTGTGAGCCGGATCTCGGTCCGGGGATTCGCGGTGGCGTCAGCCACTGCGGTCACCACCGTCGGTGCCGTCGTGGGCGTCGCCTCGGGCGCGCCCCAGTCCGCTTCGAACGACAACGTCGAGGCGACCGCCGCCGACACGACGCTTCTCGCGGACATCCCCGCGGGCCAGCAGGCCCAGGTGCAGACCGCGTCCCTGACACAGCAGGCGGACGCCCAGTCGGCCCAGGCCAGCGCCGCGGCGAGGAAGTCCGCCGAGGAGGCCGCCCGCCTCCAGGCCGCCAAGGACGCCAAGTCCAAGAAGGAGTCGGCCGAGGAGAAGGCGAAGGAGCGCGAGAAGGAGCAGGTCGCCAGCCGCTCCGCGACCCGCGACCCCGCGTCGTTCCCCGTCCAGGGCTCGTACACGGTCGCGCAGGTCCAGGCCATCGCCCGGCAGATCGTGCCGGCGGACCAGTTCCAGTGCTTCAGCAACATCGTGAACCACGAGTCGACCTGGAACTACCAGGCGGTCAACTCCGGCTCCGGCGCGTACGGCCTGGTCCAGGCGCTCCCCGGCTCCAAGATGTCCTCGGCGGGCGCCGACTGGCGGACCAACCCCGCCACCCAGATCAAGTGGGGCCTGAACTACATGAACTCCCGGTACCACAGCCCCTGTGGCGCCTGGTCGTTCTGGCAGGCCAACACCTGGTACTAGCCGCCCCGGCAGTCTTCGCCCCGGGCACTCAACCTTTCGAAGCCCCTTACCGTCCTTCGGTGAGGGGCTTTGCCCGTGTACGGTCGGTGGCGACGACTCCGGTGTGGGGGGGGAGTGGTGGGGACGCTTCATGGGGGAAAGGGAAACGGCAGCATCATGTCGAAGGTTCCGGGGCTGCTCGGGGCGCTGGGCGCCGGTCTGACCCGTATGGGAGAACGCCTGGACGAGCGCCGGGCGGAGGCCGAGGCGCGGGCCGACGCGGACGTGGGCCTGGACGGCTCCGCCGCGCTCGGCAGTGACGATTCACCGGCCCCGGCCGAGGAACCGCCCGCGCCCGAACACGTGCCCGCCCCGCCCGCCTACGCCCCCGCGGTCGCCGCGCGGCCCGACCCCGTGGACGCCGTGCCGTGGGGGATGCGGGTGGCCGCCGAGATCGGCTGGCGGCTGCTGATCCTCGCGGGGACGCTGTGGGTGCTGATGCGGGTCATCAGCGCCGTACGGCTGGTGGTCCTCGCGTTCGTGGCCGCGCTGTTCATCACCGCGCTGCTCCAGCCGACCGTCTCGCGCCTCAAGCGGATGGGACTGCCCCGGGGCCTCGCCACCGCCGTGACCGCGATCTCGGGCTTCATCGTGATGGGCCTGATCGGCTGGTTCGTGGTCTGGCAGGTCATGGACAACCTGGACACCCTCTCCGAGAAGGTCCAGCGGGGCATCGACGAGCTCAAACGCTGGCTCCTCAACAGCCCCTTCCACGTCACCGAGGACCAGATCAACCAGGTCGCCAAGAACCTCAGCGACACCATCGGCCACAACACCAACGAGATCACCTCGGCGGGCCTCCAGGGCGTGACCGTCCTCGTCGAGGTGCTCACCGGCATCCTGCTGGCGATGTTCTCGACGCTCTTCCTGCTCTACGACGGCCCGCGCATCTGGAAGTGGGTCCTGCACCTGGTCCCGGCCCAGGCCCGGCCGGGCGTCGCCGGAGCGGGGCCGCGCGCCTGGCGCACGCTCACCGCGTACGTGCGGGGCACGGTGATAGTGGCGCTGATCGACGCGATCTTCATCGGCCTCGGCATCTACTTCCTGCACGTCCCGATGGCCGTGCCGCTCTCCGTCTTCATCTTCCTGTTCGCCTTCGTCCCGCTGGTCGGCGCGGTGGTCTCGGGCGCGCTGGCGGTGGTGGTCGCGCTGGTCACCGAGGGCGTGTTCACCGCGGTGATGGTGCTGCTCGTGGTGCTGCTGGTCCAGCAGATCGAGGGCCATGTGCTCCAGCCCTTCATCCTGGGCCGGGCGGTACGGGTCCACCCGCTCGCGGTGGTCCTCTCGGTCGCCGCGGGCGGCCTGATCGGCGGCATCGGCGGCTCGGTGGTGGCGGTCCCGCTGGTGGCGGTGACGAACACGGTGGTCGGCTATCTGCGGGCGCACGCGAAGGAGAACGCGCTGCGCAGCGCGCGGCAGGCGGCGCAGCCGCCGCCGGACGAGGAGCCGGAACCGGGGCCGGACCTGGCGCCGGCCCCGGCGGAGAAGTGACGAAGGCCCCCGCCGACGATGTCGGCGGGGGCCTTCGCGCGTACCGGTGCAGACCTACTCGGCCAGGACGGCTTCCGCGTCCAGCGTGACGCCGACCGCCTGGATCACCGAGGCGACCTTGAAGGCCTCCTGGATGGTCTCGCGGGAGACGCCGGCCTTGCGCAGCACCTGCTCGTGCGAGTCGAGGCACTGGCCGCAGCCGTTGACCGCGGAGACGGCCAGCGACCACAGCTCGAAGTCGACCTTCTCCACGCCCGGGTTGCCGATGACGTTCATCCGCAGACCGGCCCGCAGCGTCCCGTACTCCGGGTCGGAGAGCAGGTGGCGGGTGCGGTAGAAGACGTTGTTCATCGCCATGATCGCCGCGGCGGACTTGGCGGCGGTGTACGCCTCGGGGGAGAGGTTGGCCTTGGCCTCGGGCTCCAGCTCACGCAGCACCTTCGGCGAGCGCGAGGCGATCGCGCAGGCGAGGACGGTGCCCCACAGCTGCTGGGCCGGGAGCTCGCTGTTGCCGATGACCGAGCCGAGGTTCAGCTTGAGGTCCTTGGCGTAGTCCGGCAGGGCGGACTTCAGTTCGTCGAGAGCCATGTCGTACTCCCGTTCACTCGCCCGAGAGGAGCGCGACCGGGTCCAGGGTCTCGTCGCCCTTGGACCAGTTGCACGGGCACAGCTCGTCGGTCTGGAGGGCGTCGAGGACCCGCAGGACCTCCTTGGGGTTACGGCCGACGGAGCCGGCGGTCACCATGGAGAACTGGATCTCGTTGTTCTGGTCGACGATGAAGACGGCGCGCTTGGCGTATCCGTCCTCGCCCTCGATGCCGAGGTCACGCATGAGCTCGTGCTTCGGGTCGGCCATCATCGGGAAGGGCAGGTCGGTCAGGTCCGGGTGGTCCTTGCGCCAGGCGTGGTGGACGAACTCGGAGTCGCCGGAGAAGCCGAGGACCTGGGCGTCACGGTCGGCGAACTCCTCGTTCAGCTTGCCGAAGGCGGCGATCTCGGTCGGGCACACGAAGGTGAAGTCCTTGGGCCACGCGAAGACGATCTTCCACTTGCCCTCGTAGGTCTTGTGGTCGATCTGCTGGAACTCCTTGCCGCTCTCCAGCGACACGCAGGCGGTCAGGTCGAACTCGGGGAACTTGTCACCAACAGTGAGCACACGCTCTCCTTGCGTTCGGGAAGGGTCCTTTTTGGGGGCTTCCCTCGGGGGTTGGACGGATTAGCGATGGTGTCACAGGAGGCATTGATCAGGGAAATAGCTAGACTCGGTCATCGTGATCGGAGGTGCTTATCAGTGACAGGAGATAGAGGAGTGCCGGGGATGCCGGGGACGGAGCCCGGGGCGCCGGGCGGCCGGGGAAAGCGGGCGCAGCCGTCGGCGAGGCCGGTGAAGGCTGTGAACCCGGTGAAGCTGGTGAAGCCCGTCAAACCGCTGAAGCAGCCGAGCCTGGCGCAGCTGCGGGCGTTCGCGGCGGTGGCCGAGCACCTGCACTTCCGGGACGCGGCGGCGGCGATCGGGATGAGCCAGCCCGCGCTGTCCGGGGCGGTCTCGGCGCTGGAGGAGGCGCTGGGGGTGCAGCTCCTGGAGCGCACCACGCGCCGGGTGCTCCTGTCGCCCGCCGGCGAGCGGCTCGCGGTGCGGGCGAAGGCGGTGCTGGACGCGGTGGGGGTGCTCCTGGAGGAGGCCGAGGCGGTACGGGCGCCGTTCACCGGGGTGCTGCGGCTCGGGGTGATCCCGACGGTGGCGCCGTATCTGCTGCCGACGGTGCTGCGGCTGGTCCACGAGCGGTATCCGGAGCTGGACCTCCAGGTCCACGAGGAGCAGACGTCCTCGCTGCTGGACGGGCTGGCGGCGGGGCGGCTCGACGTGCTGCTCCTCGCCGTTCCGCTGGGCGTTCCCGGGGTGACCGAACTCCCGCTCTTCGACGAGGACTTCGTGCTGGTGATGCCGAGCGAGCACTGGCTGGGCGGGCGGGAGGACGTACCGCGCGAGGCCCTGCGCGAGCTGGACCTCCTGCTCCTCGACGAGGGCCACTGCCTGCGCGACCAGGCGCTGGACATCTGCCGGGAGGCGGGCCGGGACGAGGGGGCCGCGGTGACGACGACGGCGGCGGGGCTGTCCACGCTGGTGCAGTTGGTGGCGGGCGGGCTGGGGGTGACGTTGCTGCCGCGAACGGCTGTGCGGGTGGAGACGGACCGGAACGAGCGGCTGGTGACCGGGTACTTCGCGGAGCCCGCGCCCTCGCGGAGGGTGGCGCTGGCGATCCGGTCCGGCGCGGCGCGCCAGGCGGAGTTCGAGGAGTTCGCGGGGGCGTTGCGGGGGGCGATGGGGGGTTTGCCCGTACGCCTGTGCCCCTCCCCACCCGCTCCGTGACGCCCGGGGCGGGGCCTCCCCCGGGTCGGGGGGCGCCTCCCCCGGGGCGGGGGGCGCCTCCCCCGGGGCTGCGCCCCAACCCCCCTTCCACCTGCGGACCGTACGGGGTCGCCCGCGCAGTTCCCCGCGCCCCTCAAGGGGCCTGCGCCCCGAGGGCTGATTTCGTCTGCGGGCCGGTGGGGGTCGGTCGCGCAGTTCCCCGCGCCCCTTAAGGGGGCTGCGCCCCGAAGGCTGTTTCGTCTGCGGGCCGGTGGGGGCCGGTCGCGCAGTTCCCCGCGCCCCTGGGCGGCCCGGCCCCTGGTACGCCGGAGGAGCCGAACCCGTTAGGGGCGCGGGGAACTGCGCGCTCGGCCCCCGCCGGCCGGTGGTTGACCGACCGCCTCTCAGGGGCGCGGGGAACTGCGCAACCAGCACCCGCCCCCGGCGCAGCCGCAACCCGCCGCCCGGCCGAGGGCTTACGGGGAGGGGCGGGGTGGGGGGAACACCCCGCCCCCCACCGCTACTCCGTACGCAACCCGTCCGCCCGCATCAACCTCCACAGCGGCGGCAGCGACAACACCGTCACCAGCACCACCACCCCACCCCCGATCCCCACCATCCCCAGCACCGACGTCCAGTCGACGTGGATCGGGCGGCCCACCATGCGGAGCAGGACCGCCCCCAGGCCCAGGCCCACCCCCGTCGCCAGGGTGAGCCCCAGCGCCACCGGGACCGCCGTCTGCCACAGGACCGACCAGCTCAGGGTCGTGCGGCGGGTGCCGAAGGCGACCAGGGACGACAGCAGGCGCTTGCGTTCGCGCAGTTGCTCCAGCATCGACACCAGCAGGCTCGTGCCGATCAGCAGCAGAACCGCCGCCGCCCCGATGTACAGCCCCCGCCGCACCCCGGCGAACCTCGCCACCGTCTTGACGTCGTCGAGCGCCCGCGCCTGCGTGAACGGGTCCGCCGCCCAGGCCGCGTTCAGGACCCGGTCGGCCACCAGCGGGTCGCCGGGGCGCGTGGTCACGTACGTCGTGGAGAAGACGCGCACCTTCGTAAGGCCGCGCAGCGCCCCCGGCGTCGCCAGCAGGCCGCCCCGCCTGGTGCCCATGGGGTCCACCCGCGCCGGGACGACCCGGGCGTCACGCGGCACCGTGTACGGGATCTGCGTGCCGGGGCGGCCGCCCTGCGACGGGGTCTCGAAGAACAGCTTCGCTCCCGGCGCCGCGCCGTCCCCGCCGAAGTCGCCCCCGGACGTGACGAACACGTCCCCGTCCCGGCACGAGGCCAGCTCGCCCACCTCGCGCAGCGCGCGGCAGTCCCCGACCGCCATCTCGACGTACTTCTGCGACTCCGGGTCCTTGGACTCGGTGTGCAGGCCCACGTTGCCCAGCGTCGTCGTGCCGGTCACCCCGGGCACCGCCTTCAGGTTCGCCTCGCGGCGCTCCTGCTCGGCCTTGGACAGGTTCGCCGACATCGGTACGACCAGCTGCGCCCGTGCCGTGTCCTCGCCGCTGGAGGTCACGTAGTCGCCCTCGATGCCGCTGAAGAGCATCTGGAGCGCGATCGCCCCGGCCACCGCCACCGCGATGCCGTTGACCAGGCGGGCCGCGGCGCCCGAGTTCATCTGGAGGCGGCGGACCGCCAGTTGCCAGCCGACCCCGCCGCCGCCGAGCCGCCGTACCACCGTCTCGATCACCCACGGAAGCAGCGCCGTGACCCCGATGAGGAGCAGGACCGTACCGCCGATCACCTGGCCCTGGTTGTAGAAGCCGGTGTCGCGGCCCTTGTCGAACATCGGGACGAGCAGGCCGAGTCCGACCACCGGCAGCAGCAGCCGCCACCACAGGCGCCGCGGGCGCGGCACCGAGGTCCGTACGACGCCCAGCGGCTCGATCACCACCCCGCGCAGCGCGAACAGGGTCACCGCGACCGCCGCCGCCGGCACCGCCGCGCCCACCAGGAGCGCCAGGCCCAGGCTGGGGTCGAGGTCGGAGGGGAAGATGTTGAGCCGGGCGATGGTGACCTCACCCACGTACTGGCGGGCGATGAGGAAGAACACCGTGCCGAGCGCGAGTCCGAGGACCGAGCCCGCCAGCGCCTCGCCCGCCGCGATCCAGCGGGTCATCCGGCTGTCCGCGCCCACCAGGCGCAGCGCGGCGAGCCGCTTGTCGCGCCGGTCGCCGCCGAACCGTACGGCCGCCGCGATGAACACCGCGACCGGCAGCAGCAGCACCACGAAGATGATCACGATGAGCAGGGCCAGGATCGGGTCGATCGGCTCGGACAGCGGCTTGTCGGGGAAGGACTTGATCCGCTCGACGTCGATCCGGTCCGCGTCGAGCGCCTCGTGGCCCTTGAGCGTGTCGCTGCCCGCGTAGTAGGCCAGTTCGTGCGGGCCGAGGAGACCGGCGTCCTTGATGGTTCCGGTGATCCGGTACGGGACGCGCTCGCGCAGCAGCTTCCCGCCGGGCGATTCCAGCAGCGCGCGCAGGTCGGGCGAGACCACCATGGTGCCGGGCGCGGGATGCGCGGAGAGCCCCGGCGGCACGGGCGCGCGGTCGCCCTCGGGCTGGAGCAGCCGGCCGCGGATGTCCTTGCCGCCGAAGACCGTGTCGGTACGGGCGAGCAGCATGGTGTCGGCGCCCGCGGACACCTGCTGGGCGCCGTAGTCGTTGCGGGCGTTGTCGCGCGCGTCCCGGGCGGCGAGCGCGCCCGGCAGGGCGGTGGTGGCGAGCAGCAGCGCCACGCCGAGCCCGACACCGACCGCCGTCATCAGGGTGCGCGTCCACCCCTCGCGGCCGCCGGTGAGCGCGAACCTGGCGCCCAGCGCGAGTTCGCGGACCCGGTTCGCCGCGTGTGCGGCCCTTCCCGCGCGTGCCTGGGTCATACGGAGTGCTCCAGCATCATGTCGCGGGACCGGCCGTCGCGTACGACGATCTCGCGGTCGGAGTAGGCGGCGACCCGGGCCTCGTGGGTGACCAGGACGACCGCCGCGTTGGTGGACCGGGCGGCCTCGGTGAGCAGGTGCATCACGCGTTCGCCGTTGAGCGAGTCGAGGGCGCCGGTGGGCTCGTCGGCGAAGACCACCCGCGGCGAGGTGACCAGCGAGCGGGCCACCGCGACGCGCTGGCCCTGGCCGCCGGAGACCTCGCCGGGCCGCTTGCGGGCCAGGTCGTCGACCTCCAGGCGCTCCATCCAGGCGAGCGCCGTGCGCTCGGCCTCCTTGCGCCGCGTCCCGGTCAGCCGCAGCGGCAGGGCCACGTTCTCCACGCAGGTCAGCTCGGGGACGAGCTGGCCGAACTGGAAGACGAAGCCGAACTCGCCGCGGCGCAGGGCGCTGCGCTCGGCGTCCTTCATCGACGACAGTTCGCGGCCGTCGTAGAGGATCGACCCCGAGTCGGGCGTGACGATCCCGGCGAGGCAGTGCAGCAGCGTCGACTTGCCCGAGCCGGAGGGGCCCATGACGGCGACGACCTCGCCGGGGTGGATGGAGAACTCGGCGCCGTCGAGCGCGGGCGTGGGCCCGTACGACTTGCGCAGGTCCTTGGCGAGGAGCAGGGAGCCGGCGGGCATCATGCGCGTACCTCCGTGGCGAGCTGGTCGAGACGGGCCGCGGTGAGCTCCAGCCAGCGCAGGTCCGCCTCCAGGTGGAAGAGCGCGTGGTCGCAGATCAGCTGGTCGGAGAGGTCGCCGCGGCGCTTGCGGTCGGTGAGGATGCGCATCAGGCGCAGATGCTCGGCGCGCTGGGTGTCGAGCAGGTCCCCGGCGCTGCGGCCGGTGAGCAGGGCGAGGACGACCTTGGTGTAGAGCGTCGACTGGAGGTATGGCTCGGGCTTCTCCGGCTGCCTGAGCCAGGCCTCGACATCGGTGATGCCGGCCTCGGTGATCGCGTACCGCTTGCGCTCGGGGCCGCCGCCGGCCTCCACGCCGTCGACCTCCACGAGACCGTTCTTCAGCAGGCGCGACATGGTCGAGTAGACCTGCCCGTAGTGCAGCGGGCGGTCGTGCCCGAACTTCTCGTCGAAGGCGCGCTTGAGGTCGTACCCATGGCGCGGGCCCGACTCCAGGAGTCCGAGGAGGGTGTGGCCGATGGACATGCTCAGATGCCTTTCTGCTGGTACGGCTGGGGACGGGAGGGGCGGGCGGGCGCGGGACCGAACGCCTTGCACAGCCCGCTCGCGCCGAGCAGGGGCGTGTACGCAGCCGGACCGGGGGACGAGCCGAGTGACATGGGGAGGACTATACGCACCAGGTATACGCGGGGTGTATACCCCCGGTGCATAGTGCCATGAGGAACATGACATTCCCTGGCAAAAAAGGGCAGGATCCTGGGTTCTGGCAACCCTCGGGGCCGTTTGTCAGTCGGTTCCCATGGGCCGGGTGCTGATTGTCACGTACGGAAAAGACGTGATGGGCTCCTCTTTGTCCACAGGTGCGGTGTTAGTTTTCTGAGCTGATCTGGCGAGTCAAGAAGGCGAGCGACTGAGGTTATGGGCCGAGCGGAAGAGCGGCGGGCCCGGCAGCGCGGTGCGCGCCGGACCCAGCAGACGAAGGGCGGCCGAATACGCAGGCTCTTCACCTGGAAGAAGATGCTCGGCACCTTCTTCGGGCTCGTCCTGCTCGGCATGGGCGGCTTCTATGTCATCTATCTGATGACGCCGATTCCTGAGGCGAACGCCCAGGCGCGCATGGAGAGCAACGTCTACAAGCTCCCCAACGGCAAGATCATCGCCCGGACCGGGCAGCTCAACCGCGAGGTCGTCGGGCTCGACAAGATCCCCGAGAAGGTCCAGCTCGACTTCGTCGCCGCCGAGAACATGTCCTTCTACAAGGACTCCGGCGTCGACCTCAAGGGCACCGCCCGAGGCCTGCTGAACACCGTCTCCGGCAAGGGCAAGCAGGGTGGTTCGACCATCACCCAGCAGTACGTCAAGAACTTCTACCTGAGCCAGGACCAGACGGTCACCCGCAAGCTCAAGGAGCTGGTGATCTCCCTCAAGGTCGACCGGAAGTACTCCAAGAAGGAGATCCTGGCCGGCTACATCAACACCAGCTTCTACGGCCGCAACTCCTACGGCATCCAGGCCGCGGCGCAGGCGTACTACGGCGTGGACTCCTCCAAGCTGACCATCGAGCAGGGCGCCTATCTGGCGGCCCTGCTCCAGGCGCCCAGCCAGTACGACTGGGCGGTGGCCTCGGAGACCGGCAAGAAGCTGGTGACGGCCCGCTGGAACTACGTCCTCGACAACATGGTCAAGATGAAGGAGCTGGACGAGGGCCAGCGGGCCGGGATGAAGTTCCCGGTGCCCGTCGAGCCGAAGCCCGACCCCGGCATGGACGGCCAGACCGGTTACCTCGTCCAGGCCGCCAAGGCCGAGATGATCCGCAACGGCATCAGCGAGGCCGACCTCGCCAAGGGCGGCTGGACGATCACCCTCACCATCGACCCCAAGAAGCAGAAGCTCCTTGAGGACTCGGTGAAGCAGGAGCTGACCAGCAAGCTGGACAAGAAGAAGAAGGTCGACCAGGACGTCCAGGCGGGCGCCGTCTCGGTGGACCCCAAGACCGGTTCGGTCGTCGCGCTGTACGGCGGCCAGGACTACATGAAGCACCAGATCAGCAACGCCACCACCGCCACCTACCAGCCCGCCTCCACCTTCAAGCCGCTGATCCTCGCCACCGCGCTCAACGACAAGGCCGAGACGCAGGACGGCAAGGAGATCCGCGCCAACACCATCTACAACGGCGACAACAAGCGTCCGGTGAAGGGCGAGGGCGGCAAGGGCTACGCGCCGCCCAACGAGGACGACCAGAGCTACGGCCCCATCACCGTCCAGACGGCGATGAACAAGTCCGTCAACAGCGTCTTCGCACAGATGGGCGTGGACGTGGGGCTTCCCAAGCTGCGGGACACGGCCGTCGCGCTGGGGCTCAACCACATGAAGGGCGTCAGCGCCGAGCCCGCCATGACCCTGGGCTCCTACGGCGCGAGCCCGATGGAGATGGCCGGCGCGTACGCCACGCTGGACAACCACGGCAAGAAGGTCATGCCGTCCATCGTCAAGTCGGCCCAGCACAAGGAAGCCAAGTACAACAAGCCCGATCCCATCGGCGACCAGGTGATCAGCCGGGACGCGGCCGACGCCGTCACCTCGGTGCTCACCGGCGTCGTCGACGACGGTACGGCCAAGAAGTCGGTGCGGGACGCGTCCAACCGGGACGGACAGCCGGTCGCGGGCAAGACCGGTACCTCCGACGACAACAAGTCGGCCTGGTTCACCGGGTACACGCCCTCGCTGGTGACCTCGGTGGGCTTGTGGGGCGAGGCGGCGGGGCCGCGCACGGTGAAGAGCGACGGCAAGGAGATCACCGTCCCGAAGGGCGGCCAGGTCTCCCTCACCGACGTCGCCGACATCGACGGCCGGGTCGCCGGTGGCTCCATCCCGGCCCGGATCTGGGCCGCGTACACCTTCGACGCCGTAGGCAGCGACGACTCCAAGTTCGACCTGGAGACCGACCAGGGCGCGGCCGTGGAGCCCGATGTGACGCCGGTGACGACGCCGTCCGGGACCCCGTCCAACACGCCCTCGCGCACCCCCTCGCACACCCCGTCCAAGACGCCCTCCTCGCACCCGCCGACGCACAAGCCGACGAAGACGCCGACGACGGGCGGTCAGACGACCGGGGGCCAGACCACCGGCGGTCCGACGACGGGCGGCCAGACCACCGGGGGCCAGACCACCGGCGGTCCGACGACGGGCGGCCAGACGACGGGGGGCCAGACCAACGGTGGGCAGACCACCGGAGGCCAGACCACCGGGGGCACCACCACCGGCACGACCGACGGCGGAGCCACCCAGGGCGCCATCGAGGGCGCCGGCAGCACGCCGTAGCCCCGGCCCGTGACGTACGGCGGCCCCCCACCCGCACGGGTGGGGGGCCGAACCGTTTGCGGGGCGGCCTCGCCGCCCGTCCGCGTCTCAGGGGCGGGTCGGCAGCTCGAACCAGACCACCTTGCCGCCGGAGAGCCGGGTCGCGCCCCACCGCCTGGCCAGCCGGTTCACCAGGAACAGCCCGCGCCCGCCCTCGTCGGTGTCGCGGGCCCGCCGCTGGCGGGGCAGCTGCGGGGAGTCGTCGCCGACCTCGCAGCGCAGTACGTCCGTCTTGAGCAGCCGCAGGGTCACCGGGCGCTCCGCGTACCGCACGGCGTTGGTGACCACCTCGCTGACCAGCAGCTCCACCGAGTCCGTCAGCTCCTCAAGACCCCAGCGGTCCAGGGCGCGCCGGGCCAGGCGCCGGGCCCGGCCGGGGGCGGAGTCCTCCGGGTCCAGGAACCAGTACGCCACGTCGCTCGGCGCGATCCCGTCGAAGCGGGCCGCGAGCAGCGCGATGTCGTCGTCCCGGTCGCCGGGGCCCAGCATGTCCAGGACGTCGTCGCAGAGCGCCTCCAGGGGCGGCGGGTGGTCCGGGCCGGTCAGCTGCGCGGTGGCGGCCAGGCGCTCCCGCAACTGCTCGATGCCGGTCCACACGTCCCGCAGCCGGGACTCCACCAGGCCGTCCGTGTACAGGAGCAGGGTGGCGCCCGCCGGGGCGTCCAGCTCGACCGCCTCGAAGTCGACCCCGCCCACGCCGATCGGCGCGCCCGGCGGCACCCGCAGCACCTCGGCGCGCCCGCCCAGGTGCAGCAGCACCGGCGGCGGGTGTCCGGCGTTGGCGATGGTGATGCGGTGGGCGACCGGGTCGTACACCGCGTAGAGGCAGGTCGCCATCCGGTCGGTGCCCAGGCGCTGGGCCTGCTCGTCGAGGTGGTGCAGCACCTCCTGCGGCGGCAGGTCGAGCCCGGCCAGCGTCTGCGCGGTGGTGCGCAGCTGGCCCATGATCGCGGCCGAGGTCATGGAGTGGCCCATCACGTCGCCGACGACCAGCGCCACCCGGCTGCCGGGCAGCGGGATCGCGTCGTACCAGTCGCCGCCCACCCGGGCGGTCTCGGCGGCGGGCAGATAGCGCGAGGCCAGCCGCACCCCGGTGGGCTGGGGCAGCGAGTCCGGCAGCATGGTCCGCTGGAGCTCGTCCGCGATGTACGCCTCGCGCCCGTACAGCACGGCCTTGTCAATGCCGAGCGCGGTGTGGGTGGCGAGCTGGGCCGCCACCAGCAGGTCGTTCGCCTCGAAGGCGGGCCGCTCCAGGCCGCGGACGAACACGGCGGCGCCGATCACCCGGCGCCGGCCCCGGAGCGGGGCGAGTATGGTCCGGTGGCCGCCGGGGACCGGGCGGTCGGGGCCGAGCAGCTCGGCCAGGGCGAGACGGGCGGGCACGGAGTCCCCGAAGACCGGCCGCACCCCGCGCAGCACCTCGGCGAGGGCGCCGCCGGTGCGGACCTCGCAGAGCTCGGCGGTCGGGGTCAGATCGGTCTGGGAGTTCAGCGGGGACAGGGCGTCGGCCGCCTCCGGCTCCTGGAGCGACTCGTCGACTAAACGCAGCCGGTCGGTTCGGCGCAGCCGCAGCACGAAGGGGCTGGCGGGCCGCTCGTCCCCGACCGGCAGCGGGTCGCGCAGATGCACGAGAATCGCGTCCGAGAAGGTGGGGACGGTGGCCCGGCACAGCCCCAGCACGATCTCGTCGAGGTCTATGCCGCGCGCGATCCGGCGGGTGGCCGCGCCCACGAACCGCAGCCGGTCGCCCTCGCGCCGGGCCACCGCGGCGCCGTCCCCGCCGGGCACCTCGCCGCCGCTCCCGGACCCGGTGGCGCCGGAGGCCGGGCCGCCGGGCACGCCCCCGCCCGGGGACGGGGAGGGACCCCGTCCGGGCGGCGCCCCCATCGCTCCGGCGGCCGCCGCAGCGCCCAGGTCCCGGGCGAGGTCGCGCGAGCCGGGTTCGGGCTGGCCGGGCACGGACGCGGTGACCGGGCGGGCCTGCCGCCGGGCGGCGGGGGAGGCGACCTGGCCGGCGGGCGCGCCGGAGTGCGCGGCGGAGGCCGCACCCGGCTCGTCCGGGCGCGGCCGGGCCGCCTCAGGAGGCCGGGCCAACTGCTCCTGGTGCCGGCTCTCGTGCGAAGTGGGCTGATGCTCCGTCACGCGTCGGGTTCCGTCCGTCCGGAGTGAGACATCCACCGTGCTGGGGGCAGGACAGGGATGCGCGAGGCAGTCGCTTCGTGCGGTATACCCGCTCCACGGGCGGCCGCGACACCCCTCACGTCCCGACCCCCCTCGAGGTGACATACGGTCAATGTGCGCCCTGGGTTCCCTCGTTGTCGATGCGCAGCCTTGCGGAGGACGATCCTACGTTTGAACCCCGGGGGCGCATCAAGGGTCTCACGACGGCATATGCGCCGGAGTGCGATCCCAGTCCGCCGGGAGCGCGGGAACCGGCCACCGCGGATCGGGCCGCCACTCCTCCCATCCGTCCGAGAAGGGCCTGCCCCAGGCGCGGATCACCTCCACCGCCGCCGCCCCGGCCGCCCGCACCCGCCGGGCGCGGGCCGCGTCCATCAGCCCCACCCGCTGGGCCTGCGCGAACTCGTCCTCGTCCCGCCACTGCCAGGTGCGGTCCGGGTAGACGGAGATGTCGAGGAAATGGTCCTCGGAGTCGACCCCGCCCGACCACCGGGCGCGCGGCTCCTCCAGGTTCACGTACCAGCTCCGGAAGCGCCAGCCCCGCTCCCAGAACAGCCAGACCGACCAGGGCTCGCCGGGGCGCGCCAGCTTGAGCACCCCGGTGCCGAACCACCGGGCGCGCTCGGTGGTGCGCGGGGCGGTGTAGCGGGTCGCCAGCGGTTCCTCGTGCACGGGGGTGCCGTCCGCGAGCACCGGCTTGACGCACTCGGTGCCGGGCGCCATCCAGACGGCGAGCAGGTCGTCGGTGTCCTGGACGACGGTGACCGGGCGGCAGATGTGGACACGGCTCCTCAGGTCCGGGCCGTTGCCGCGGTAGCGCCAGAGGATCTGGTCCCCCGGCGCCCAGTGGTGCATGCCTGAGGTACCTGTCATGCGCAGATCTTAGGAGCACGGTCAAGTGCGCGCTGCGACCCGCGTCACGGCCGCGGTCACCGCCCGGTCATCGCCCCCGGTGGGGCCCACCTGTCACGGCCGGGTCATCCGCAGCACGTCCAGCGCCTCGTCCAGCTGCGCCTCGGTGAGGTCGCCGCGCTCCACATAGCCGCCCTCCAGGACCACCTCGCGGATGGTCTTCCGTTCGGCCAGCGACTTCTTGGCGACCTTCGCCGCCTCCTCGTACCCGATGTACTTGTTGAGCGGGGTCACCACCGAGGGCGAGGACTCCGCGTACTCGCGCGCCCGCTCGCGGTGGGCGGTGATCCCGTCGACGGTCCGGTCGGCCAGCAGCCGGGAGACGTTCGCGAGCAGCCGCACCGACTCCAGCAGGTTCCTGGCGATGACCGGGAGCATCACGTTCAGCTCGAAGTTGCCGGCCGCGCCCGCCGCCGCCACCGTGGCGTCGTTGCCGGTCACCTGCGCGGCGACCATGAGCACCGCCTCGGGGATGACCGGGTTGACCTTGCCGGGCATGATCGAGGAGCCCGGCTGGAGGTCGGGCAGGCTGATCTCGGCCAGGCCGGTGCGCGGCCCCGAAGCCATCCAGCGCAGATCGTTGGAGATCTTGGTGAGCGAGACGCCGATGGTGCGGAGCTGGCCGGACGTCTCCACCAGGCCGTCCCGGGCGCCCTGCGCCTCGAAGTGGTCGCGGGCCTCGGTCAGCGGCAGCCCGGTGGTCCGCGCCACCTCCGCGATGACGGCCGCCGAGAAGCCGGGCGGGGTGTTGATGCCCGTGCCGACGGCGGTGCCGCCGAGAGGGAGCTCCGCGAGCCGGGGCAGCGAGGCCCGCAGCCGCTCCACGCCGTAGCGCACGGCCGCCGCGTAGCCGCCGAACTCCTGGCCGAGGGTGACGGGAGTGGCGTCCATCAGATGCGTACGCCCGGACTTGACCACGTCCGCGAACTCGGCCGCCTTGCGCTCCAGCGCCCCGGCGAGGTGGTCCAGGGCCGGGATCAGATCGCCGGTGACGGCGGCGGTGGCGGCGATGTGGATGGAGGAGGGGAAGACGTCGTTGGACGACTGCGAGGCGTTGACGTGGTCGTTGGGGTGGACGTCCCGGCCGAGGCGCTCGCTCGCCAGGGTGGCCACGACCTCGTTCATGTTCATGTTGGACGAGGTGCCCGAGCCGGTCTGGAAGACGTCGACCGGGAAATGCTCGTCCCAGCGCCCCTCGGCGACCTCCGAGGCCGCCTCCTGGACCGCCTTCGCGATGTCCCCGTCCAGCACGCCGAGTTCGGCGTTCACCGTGGCCGCGGCCGCCTTGATCCTGGCCAGCGCCTCGATGTGGGCGCGCTCCAGGCGCTGCCCCGAGACGGGGAAGTTCTCCACCGCCCGCTGGGTCTGGGCCCGCCACTTGGCGTGCGCGGGGACCCGCACCTCGCCCATGGAGTCGTGCTCGACGCGGTACTCACTGTCGTTCATGTCCGTGAACCTCCTAGTAAAGATGAGCACTTGTCTTGTTCCAGCTATTCCCCAGCACCCCTACCGGCCGGTAAATACCGGGGGTAACTCATCACCGGGGAGGCGCAATGAGGCGCACCAGGCACAGACTCCGCCGCACGTTCGCCGCCGCCGCGGTCGCGGCGGCCGCGTTCGGCGGCATGACGGCGACGGCCGCGGCGGCACCCGCCGCGACGGTACAGTCCACCCCCCTTCCGCCCGAGCTGGAGAAGATCCGCGCCGCCGAGGCGCTCAAGCTGTACGGGGATTCCGCCGAGCGGCCCATGGACCGGCGCAGGACCGGGCTGATCTCGCTCGGCGACAGCGAGATCTCCGGCGAGGGCGTCGGCACCTACGAGGCCGGCACCAACGGCCCCGACAACTGGTGCCACCGGGCGCCCGACGCCGCGATCCACCGCACGGGGATCCCCGCCGACGAGACGTACAACGTGGCCTGTTCCGGCGCGTACACCGGCAACATCCGGACGGGCGGCTCCAAGCAGTACGCCGACGAGCTGGTCCAGAGCGACAGCCTCGCGATCAAGGCCCGCAACACCCGCGTCAAGATGGTGCTGCTGGTCGTCGGGGCCAACGACGACCTCCAGTTCGGCCCGGTGATGACCGACTGCGTGGAGCGGTACCTGCTGCTCCAGGGCCCGTGCGCGGCCAAGTACGCGCCGGGCTGGCAGGCGCGGGTCGACGCGCTCGTGCCCAAGGTCGAGCAGACGGTCACCGACCTGAAGACCGTGATGCGCGACGCCGGGTACGCCGACGGCGACTACAAGCTGGTCGTGATGGGCTACCCGAGCCCGATCGGCCCCGACTTCCACGACAACCCGAACTTCCCCGGCAAGCTCGTCTGCGGCGGCCTCGGCTACGACTCCGACACCGTCTGGGGCCGTGACACCGCGGTACCCGCCTTCGAACGCGGGATGCGCAGGGCGGCCGCCGACACCGGCGCCGTCTACCTCGACAACTCGCGCCTCTTCCACGGCCACGAGGTGTGCATGGAGGACACCTGGGCGCGCGGCCTCTACATCGACCTCTCCAAGCCCGGCCTGCCGGACTCCAACTCGGTCCGCCAGTCCTTCCACCCCAACTACCGCGGCCACGGCGCCTTCGCCTCCTGCCTCACCCAGATCTACGACGCGGACGTGCGCGAGGCGAGCTGCGCCGACCCCGCCTCCACCGGCTCTCCGGTCCTCTACCCGCTCGCCTGGGACGACGCCTACCGGCCGCTGACGAACGCGGCGACCGGCAGCTGCCTGGACGTGAGCGGCGCGAGCAGCGCCGACAACACGGCCGTGCTCGGCTGGGACTGCCACGGCGGCCGCAACCAGGGCTGGTGGTACGACGGCGCGCGCAGGTCGCTGCACACCCAGCTCACCCAGGACCGCTGCCTGGACGTGCCGGGCGCGGCCTACACGGCCGGGGCAAAACTGATCATCTGGAACTGCCACGGCGGCGCCAACCAGGAGTTCGTCCGGGACGGCTCCACCCTGCGCCCGGCGGCGGCCACCGGGCTGTGCGCCACGCTGGCGGCGGCCAGGGACCCGCTGACGCTGCGCCCGTGCGACGGCTCCCCGGCGCAGCGCTTCGCGTAACGGCTCCCGGGGCACGACCGCCCTCCACATCACCGGCCCCTCCCTTTAGGTTAGGCTGTCCTAACTTACAGGGAGGGGATCGGGCGTGAACGCCGAGGTCTATCGCGACAGCTGGGGCGTCCCGCATCTACGGGCGGACGGCCCCCGCGCGCTGGCGTACGCCCAGGGCCGGGTCACCGCCGTCGACCGGGCCTGGCAGCTGGAGGTCGAACGGCACCGGGTGCAGGGCACCACCGCCGCCTTCCTCGGCCCCGACGCGGCCGGCTGGGACGTCTTCGCCCGCCGCGCCCGCCTGGCCGACACCGCCCGGCGCTGCTTCGCGGCGCTGGACGCGGAGACGGCCGACTGGGTCACGGCGTACACGGAGGGCGTCAACGACGGACTCGCCGAGGGCGCCGCCGCGCAACCCGGCTTCGCCGCGACAGGCCTGACCCCCGGCCGCTGGGAGCCGTGGACCCCGCTCGGCGTCTGGCTCTCCACCCACATCCTCTTCGCGGGCTTCCCCACCAAGCTCTGGCGCGAGCGGGCGGTCGCCGCCCTCGGCCCCGGCGCGGTGGAGCTGTTCGCCACCGACGGCCCCGGCACCGCCGGCTCCAACGGCTGGCTGATCACCGGCGAGCACACCGCGTCCGGCGCCGCGATCCTCGCCGGCGACCCGCACCGCTTCATCGAGGACCCGGGCGTCTACCAGCAGATCCGCCTCGCCTGCCCCGAGTTCGACGTCGTGGGCCTCGCCGTCCCCGGCGTCCCCGGCATCGCCCACTTCGGCCACACCGGCTCGGTCGCCTGGGCCATCACCAACGCCATGGCCGACTACCAGGACCTCTACCGCGAACGCCTGCGGCGCGACGGTACGGGCGTGGCCGCGTTCGGCCCCGACGGCTGGGCCCCCGCCGCCGTCCACACCGAGACGGTGGAGGTGGCGGGGGCGGCCCCGGTGACGGTCGAGGTCATCGAGACGGACCGGGGCCCGGTGATCATCGGCGGCCCCGACGCGCCCGACGCCATCAGCCTGCGCCACCCGCCCCGCGTCACCGCCGCCCTCGGCTTCGCCGCGCTCCCGGCGCTGCTGCGCGCCCGTACCGCCGACGACGTCGACCGCGCCTTCGACGACTGGGTCGAGCCCGTCAACGTGGTCCAGGCCGCCGACACCACGGGCGGCCGGCTGCACCGGGTGGCGGGCCGCGTACCGGTGCGGCACGCGACCAACCGCGTACGGGTCGTACCGGCCTGGGAGGCGGACCACGCCTGGACGGGCTGGGCCCCCATGCCGCGCGCGGAGGTGCACGGGACGGCGGTGATGGCCAACGAGCGGGGCCTGGCGGCGCCGCTGGGCGTGGAGTTCGCGCCCCCGTACCGCGCGGAGCGCATCGCGGCACTGCTCGCCGGCTCCCGCTCCTGGACGCCCGGGGAGATGTCCTCCCTCCACATGGACACCCACCTGGCGTCGGCGCGCCCGCTGCTGAAGCTCCTCGCGTCCCTGGAGGACCTCACCCCCGGGGCGGCGGCGCTCCGGGACCGCCTGGGCGCCTGGAACCGCCGGATGGACGCGGACTCGACGGACGCGACGGCGTACGCGGCGGTACGGGACCGGCTGGTACGGGCGCTGGCCGCCCACCCCTGCTTCGCGGACCTCGCCGAACTCCCGCCGCTGCCCGACCTGTTCCTGCCCTGGCTGGCGCTGACACCGAGGATCGCGTTCGCACTGGAGACGATCCTGACCACACCGATGCTGCCGGAGCTGGACAGACCGCACCTCGTCAGGGTGGCGCTGGAGGAAGTGGCGGCCGGGGGCGCGGAGTTCGGCCCCTGGGCCGAGGCGCACCGGCTCGCGCCGTGGCAGGCGGTGCCGACCCGCGAGGAGTGGCCGGGCCTGGCGGGCGACCACGACTGCGTCCTGTCGACCAGCAGCGTCCCAGGCGTGACCCACCACAGCGCCCGCGGCCCGGCGGCACGATACGTCTGGGACCTGGCAGACCGTCAGAACAGCCTGTGGGTCGTCCCGTTCGGTGCCTCGGGCACCCCCGGCAGCCCGCACCACCGCGACCAGACGCGGCTGTGGACGGCGGGGGAGTCGGCGCGGGTGGAGACGCGTTGGAGCGAGCTGAGAAGAGAGCGGACGGTGACGGAGCGTATGGACGAGCGGATTCCCGGGCGGACGGCGGAGGGCGCTGAGGTCTACGAGGAGAAGATCCCGGACTTCGGAACGGTCCGGCTGCGCCGGCTGGACCCCTCCGGCGACGCGGAGCTGATCCACTCCTGGGTCACCGAGGAGCGGGCGCGCTTCTGGGGGATGCTGGACGCGGACCGCGCGTACGTGGAGGAGACCTACGCGTACGTGGACTCCCTCCCCACGCACCACGCCTTCCTCCTCCTCCTGGACGACGAGCCCGTGGGGCTGTTCCAGACGTACGAGCCCGGGGCGGACCCGCTGGGGGAGTGCTACGAGGTGCGCCCCGGCGACGTGGGCGTCCACATCCTGCTGGCCCCCGCACCGGGCCCCGGGCGCCCCGGCTTCACGGGGACGCTGATGAGCTCCCTGATCCGCTACGTCCTCTCCGACCCGTCCCACCGGCGGATCGTGGTGGAACCGGACGTCCGGAACGAGAAGTCGATCGCGCGGATGGTGCGGGCGGGGTTCGTGCTGGGGGAGGAAGTGCAAAAACCAGAAAAAAGGGCCCGCCTGGCGTTCCTGGAGAGGCCTTCGACGCCACCCCGCCCCTGAACCGCGGGCCGCGCCCCTGACTGCCCAGGGGCGCGTGGAACTGCGCGACCAGCCACACACGGTCCGCAGACGGACTCCGGACCCCCGCCCGGGGGCCCGGGGGGCGCAGCCCCCCGGGAGACCCCGAAAAACCCCTTACGGCTGCGCCACACCCCGTACCGGAATGTTCAAGAACGTAGGCGCCTCAGCCGGAGCCTGGAAGAAATCGTTCCCCTTGTCATCGACCACGATGAACGCCGGGAAATCCTCCACCTCGATCCGCCACACCGCCTCCATCCCCAGCTCCTCGTACTCGACGACCTCGACCTTCTTGATGCAGTCCTGCGCGAGCCGCGCGGCCGGCCCCCCGATCGACCCCAGGTAGAACCCCCCGTGCGCCTCACACGCCCGAGTGACCTGCGCCGACCGGTTCCCCTTCGCCAGCATCACCTTGGACCCGCCCGCCGCCTGGAACTGCTCCACGTACGAGTCCATGCGCCCGGCCGTCGTCGGCCCGAAGGACCCCGACGCGTACCCCTCCGGCGTCTTGGCCGGACCGGCGTAGTACACCGGGTGGTCCTTGAGGTACTGCGGCATCTCCTCCCCCGCGTCCAGCCGCTCCTTGATCTTGGCGTGCGCGATGTCGCGCGCCACGACCAGCGGACCGGTCAGCGAGAGCCGGGTCTTGACCGGGTACTTGGTGAGCTCGGCGAGGATGTCGTCCATCGGCTGGTTGAGGTCGATGCGCACCACGTCGGAGGACTCGTCGAGGTGGTCGTCCGTCGTGTCCGGCAGGAACCGCGCCGGGTCCTTCTCCAGCTCCTCCAGGAACACGCCCTCGGCCGTGATCTTCGCGACCGCCTGGCGGTCCGCCGAGCAGGACACGGCGATCGCGACCGGCAGCGAGGCGCCGTGCCGGGGCAGCCGCACCACGCGCACGTCGTGGCAGAAGTACTTGCCGCCGAACTGCGCCCCGATCCCGATCTTCTGCGTCAGCTCGAAGACCTTCTCCTCCAGCTCCGTGTCACGGAAGCCGTGCCCGGTCGCCGAGCCCTCGGTCGGCAGCTCGTCGAGGTAGTGCGCGGAAGCGTACTTCGCGGTCTTCAGCGCGAACTCGGCGCTGGTGCCGCCGACCACGATCGCCAGGTGGTAGGGCGGGCAGGCCGCCGTACCGAGCGAGCGGATCTTCTCCTCCAGGAACTTCATCATGGAGGCCTCGTTCAGGACCGCCTTCGTCTCCTGGTAGAGGAACGACTTGTTGGCCGAGCCGCCGCCCTTCGCCATGAAGAGGAACTTGTAGGCGCCGCCGTCCGTCGCGTACAGCTCGATCTGCGCGGGCAGGTTCGAGCCGGTGTTCTTCTCCTCCCACATGGTGAGCGGAGCCATCTGCGAGTACCGCAGGTTGAGCTGGGTGTACGCGTCGAAGATGCCGCGCGAGAGGGCTTCCTCGTCGCCGCCCTCGGTCAGCACGTTCTGCCCGCGCTTGCCCATGACGATCGCCGTGCCGGTGTCCTGGCACATCGGCAGCACGCCCGCCGCCGCGATGTTGGCGTTCTTCAGCAGGTCGAGCGCCACGAACTTGTCGTTGCCGGACGCCTCGGGGTCGTCGACGATCCGGCGCAGCTGGGCCAGGTGGGCCGGGCGCAGATAGTGCTGGATGTCGTGGATCGCCTCGGCGGCCAGCTTGCGCAGCGCCTCCGGCTCGACCTTGAGGAACGTACGGCCGTCGGCCTCGAAGGTGGAGACACCTTCGGCGGTCACCAGGCGGTAGGGCGTGTTGTCCTCTCCCAGGGGGAGCAGATCGGAGTACGCGAACGCAGGGCTGGGAGGGCGGGAGACGGGGGACATGTGTACGGCCATTCCTCACTCGGCAGACAGCGGCTGACCTCCATTGGCACAGCGCCCTCAAGCGTATGCCGCCGCCACCGCGCCGATTCTGTGAGGTAGGGCTCAGTCGCGGCGGGGGTGGCGCGCGCGTGACGGACGCGCCGACTGTCGCGAACCCCTAGTCGCGATCTATCGCGTTTGGGTACGCTGGCCGCGTGGACGATTCCGTGGACCTGGAGAAGCACGCCGAGCAGCAGCCCCCGAAGCCGACGGAGGCCGCGCTCCTGCGCGCCTCCGACGCCGACCGCGACCGGGCCGCCGACATCCTGCGCGAGGCGCTCGCGGAGGGCCGGCTGGACGCGGAGGAGCACGCCGAGCGCATCGACGGCGTCTACCGCGCGAAGACGGTCGGCGAACTGGAGCCGCTCGTACGGGACCTCCCGGCGGCCGCCGGCGGCGCGCACCGCTTCGGCGCGCCCGCCACCGCCTCATCCGCGCCCGCGTACGCGACCGCACACGCCCCGGACGAGCCCGCCGGACCCGTCGCCGCCGAGAACCTGGTCGCCGTCTTCTCCAGCTCGACCCGCAAGGGCCGCTGGCGCGTCGGCCGCCGCACCAACGCCTTCGCGCTCTTCGGCAGCGTCGAGATCGATCTCACCGAGGCCTACTTCGAACAGCGGCTTTCCGTCATCAACGCCACCTCGATCTTCGGCAACGTGGAGGTCCGCGTCCCCGAGAACCTGACCCTGCGCGGCAGCGGGACCGGCGTTTTCGGCAACTTCGAAGTGGACACCCTGGAGGCCGAGCACCCCGAGGCGCCCGTGGTCGTCGTCAACGGATACTCGGTATTCGGCAACATCGAGGCGAAGCCGAAGCGCGGCAAGCGGATCGCCGACCTCCACGGCCGCCTGCGCAAACACCTCGGCTCCTGAGGCGTCACGTCCGCACACTTCCGGTCAACGGCGCGCGTTCGCACTTCCGGACATCGGAACTCAGTGCATAGGCACGCGTACAGCGGGTAGGGACTGTCGCATCGTCGCTCGCTCGCGAAGCCGTCGTCAGCCGTCGTCAGGAGTTGGCCGTGCTGCATCCGCCGCATCAGTCCCTGCAGGTCGCCGTCGCCGTCCCGCCGCAGCGCGGCCCCGCTCGGGAGGACCAGGCGGGCCCGTGGCACACGGAGGCGGTCTGCCGCCGGGACGAGGCGGGGCTGTTCTTCGCCCCCTCCAAGGAACCGACGGCCGCGCGCCTGTCGCGCGAGGAGGCCGCCAAGCGGGTCTGCGCCCGCTGCCCGGTCATGGTCGAGTGCCGTGAACACGCCCTGCTGATGCCCGAGCCGTACGGGGTGTGGGGCGGTCTGACGGCGGCCGAGCGGCGTGTGGTGCTGGCCCGGCGGCGCCGGCGCGAGGTCGAGCTGAAGAAGGCGGCGTCCGCCGCCTGACGCGCGCGTACGTACGCGAAGGGGCGCCCCCGTCCGCACAACGGGAGCGCCCCTTCACGTACGTAGGAGACCCGAAGCCCCCGGCCGGACCGAGGGCCCGGCCCGGGGCTTCGGCGCCCCTGCGCCGCTACCTCTGCGTCACTTCGCCCGGTCGAAGTCGATCTGGCTGTAGGCGCGCAGCTTCGAGAGGCGGTGGGTGGAGTCGATCTGGCGGATCGTGCCGGACTTCGAGCGCATGACCAGCGACTGGGTGGTGGCGGTCTCGGCGCGGTAGCGCACGCCGCGCAGCAGCTCGCCGTCGGTGATGCCGGTGGCGACGAAGAAGACGTTGTCGCCGGAGACGAGGTCGTTGGTCGACAGCACCCGGTCGAGGTCGTGCCCGGCGTCCAGCGCCCGCCGGCGCTCGGCCTCGTCCTTGGGCCAGAGCTTGCCCTGGATCGTGCCGCCGAGGCACTTGATGGCGCAGGCGGAGATGATGCCCTCGGGCGTGCCGCCGATGCCCATCAGCAGGTCCACGCCGGTGCCCTCGCGCACGGCCATGATCGACCCGGCCACGTCGCCGTCGGAGATGAACTTGATGCGGGCGCCCGTCTCGCGGATCTCCTTGACGATGCCCTCGTGGCGGGGCCGGTCGAGGATGACGACGGTGACGTCCTCGGGCGAGGAGTTCTTGGCCTTGGCGACGCGGCGGATGTTCACCGAGACGGGGGCGTTGATGTCGACGAAGTCGGCGGCCTCGGGGCCGGTGACCAGCTTGTCCATGTAGAAGACGGCCGACGGGTCGAACATGGTGCCGCGGTCGGCGGCGGCCAGGACGGCGATGGCGTTCGGCATGCCCTTGGCGTTCAGGGTGGTGCCGTCGATCGGGTCGACGGCGATGTCGACCTCGGGGCCGGTGCCGTCGCCGATCCGCTCGCCGTTGTAGAGCATCGGGGCCTCGTCCTTCTCGCCTTCCCCGATGACGACGACGCCGTTCATGGAGACGGTGGAGACGAGGGTGCGCATGGCGTTGACCGCGGCGCCGTCGGCGCCGATCTTGTCGCCGCGCCCGACCCAGCGGCCGGCGGCCATGGCGGCGGCCTCGGTGACCCGGACCAGTTCCAGGGCGAGGTTGCGGTCGGGAGCCTCGGGCGAGACCTCGAGTTGGGGCGGCAAGTTGTGCTCGGTCATCGGAGCGCACCTTTCTGTACGGCGACGGCCGGGAAAAAAAGAGGGTGCCTGGACTCTATCGTCACGTCGACAAAATGAGCAGTGGGGGCCACGTATGAGCAGCGATACGACCTGAGACCATGGGTGAGTGGCAGGAACACGTGGCAAGCAGAGTGTGCGGAACATGCTGCAGTCGTTGGCGGTGATCGGTATCGCCGTGGCTGTGATCTACATGTTCGTCCCGCACGACGGGAAGAAGGATCCGGTCAAGGCGGTCGACTACCGGGTCGAGCTCCTGACGGTCCGGCGCGCCGCGCCGTATCCGGTGGCGGCGCCGGTCGGGCTGCCCGACCAGGACAAGTGGAAGGCGACCTCGGTCACCTACGACGGCCAGGCCGACAACGCCTGGCACCTGGGCTTCCTGGACCCGGACAAGGAGTACGTGGCGATCGAGCAGTCCTCGGCGCCCGACCACGACAAGTTCGTGAAGTCCGTCGCCAAGAAGGCGGCGAAGACCGAGCACACCCAGCAGATCGCGGGCGCGACCTGGCGCCGCTGGGAGGGCCCCAAGTACGACGCGCTCGTCCGCGAGGACAAGGGCTCCACGACCGTGGTGACCGGCACGGCGGGCTTCGCCCAGCTGGAGCGGATGGCGGCGGCGCTGGAGCTGAAGAAGGCCTAGGCCCGACGGCCCCAGGGCCCTGACCCCCGGGCCCTGGGGCCCCAGTACGGCGAAAGGCCGCCGCACCCCGAGCGGGGGATGCGGCGGCCTTTCGCCTGCGTCGTCCCGGCCTCAGACGGTGGTGACGACCTCGTCGTACGCCAGGCGCGGGCTGCGCGGGTACGAGGCGCCCTCGCCCGGCTTGCCGATGTTGACGACCATCAGCGGGGTGTGGTCGCCGTCCAGGAACTCCTTCTGGAGCCCGGCGGGGTCGAAGCCGGTCATCGGGCCGGCGGCGAGCCCGGCGGCGCGGACGCCGAGGATGAAGTACGCGGCCTGGAGCGCGGCGTTCAGACCGGCGGCGTTCTCGCGGGCCGGGCGCTCGCTGTAGAACAC
The DNA here is from genome assembly GCF_056435525.1 of Streptomyces sp. NPDC043908. Classification (NCBI taxonomy): domain Bacteria; kingdom Bacillati; phylum Actinomycetota; class Actinomycetes; order Kitasatosporales; family Streptomycetaceae; genus Streptomyces; species Streptomyces sp. NPDC043908. Next base: position 112,859 of record NZ_JBWKEI010000018.1, read on the forward strand.
GTCGGCGGCCTGCGGGAAGGCCGGGAACAGCTTCGGCAGCTCCTCGTGGAACTCGTTGTCGGCGGCGAGGATGGCGACCAGCGGGGCGGTCGCGGTCTTGGCCCGGTTGCCCTCGGACATGTGCGCCACCAGCCGCTCCCGCGCCTCGGCGGAACGCACCAGCACGATGCGCAGCGGCGTCTGGTTGAAGGCGGTGGGCCCGAACTTGACCAGGTCGTAGATCGCCTGCACCTGCTCCTCGCTCACCGGCTCCTCGGTGAACGTGTTGGCGGTACGGGCCTCACGGAAGAGGAGGTCCTGGGCGGCGGGGTCAAGGACGAGAGACATAACGAACCTTCCGGACTTACGGGGATTCCACTTGTGGGGATCAAGCGGTGATGCCACCGTACGACGGAGATAGGTTAAGTTTCAACTAAGTGGGGGGTGGGGTGATTGGGCTCACAGGGGGGGCGGTTTTCGGCCAGGTTGGTGGGGGTGGGGGGGGGTGGGATGGGGCGGGTCTCCGTCTGCGGGCCGTCGCTGGCTGGCCGCGCAGTTCCCCGCGCCCCTTTGGGGCCCGGTCTTCGTCTGCGGGTCGGTTGTGAGTTGCCCGCGCAGTTCCCCCGCGCCCCTTGGGGGTTGCGGGTGCTGTGTCGTCTGAGGGGCGGGCCGCAGGCCCGGCTTTTAGGGGCGCGGGGAACTGCGCGATCAGCCCACGACGGCCCGCAGGTCGGGGCCCAGCGGGGTGCAGGGGCCGCAGGCCCCGCTGGGGGGTCGGGGGCGTAGCCCCCGGAAAACAACCAACCCACCCCCACCCCGCCCCCGGAGGGTTTAGGGAAGGGGCGGGGAGGGGCACCTCACCCCTCAGCCTCCAGCGCCGCATCCAACCGAGCCCGAGCCCCCTCCAACCACCGCCGGCACACCTTCGCCAGCACCTCCCCCCGCTCCCACAGAGCCAGCGACTCCTCCAGGGTCGTCCCCCCGGCCTCCAACCGCCGTACGACGTCGATCAGCTCGTCCCGAGCCTGCTCGTACCCGAGCGACTCGGACGAGGCCGACGCCCCGGCCGGCCCTGCGGCCCCAGCCTCCACGGAGCCCGAGCCCGAGCCCGGCCCCGCACCCGAGCCCGCACCCTCTCCGCCGCCCCCACCCGAACCAACCTTCGCTGCCATATCCGTTACCCTACGCATCCGTACCGACGACAACCGTGAACTCCCCCTCGGCCACCCTGGCCCGCAACTCCTCGCCCCCGGCGACCTCCCCCGGGGCCCGCACCACCGCCCCGTCCGCCCGCTGGAGCACCGCGTACCCCCGCTCCAGCGTCGCCGCCGGCGACAGCGCGACCACGCGCGCGCGGGTGTGGGCGAGCTCGGAGTCGGCGCGGTCCAGCAGATGGCCCACGACCCGGCGCGAGCGGTTCACCAGCGCGTCCACCTCGTCCGCCCGGTCCTCCACCATCCGGTGCGGCCGGTCCATCCAGGGGCGGCCGAGCATCCCGGCAAGACCCCGCTCCTCCCGGTCGACGAGGCCGACGACATGGCGGCGCGCCCGGTCCCGCAGCATCCTGACCCGGTCCAGCTCCTCCCCGACGTCGGGGACGACCTTCTTCGCCGCGTCCGTCGGGGTCGACGCCCGCAGATCCGCGACGAGGTCGAGCAGCGGCGCGTCCGGCTCGTGCCCGATCGCCGAGACCACCGGCGTACGGCACGCGGCCACCGCCCGCACCAACTGCTCGTCGGAGAACGGCAGCAGGTCCTCGACGCTGCCGCCGCCCCGCGCCACGATGATCACGTCGACCTCCGGGAGGCCGTCCAGCTCCCGCACCGCCTCGACGACCTGCGGCACCGCGTGCACCCCCTGCACCGCCACGTTGCGCACCTCGAAGCGCACCGCGGGCCAGCGCCGCCGCGCGTTCTCCAGCACGTCCCGCTCGGCGGCCGAGGCGCGGCCGACCACCAGCCCGACCAGCTGTGGCAGGAAGGGCAGCGGCTTCTTGCGGTCGAGCGCGAAGAGCCCCTCCGCCGCGAGCGACTTCTTCAACTGCTCCAGACGGGCGAGCAGCTCACCGATGCCGACGGGCCGTATCTCCGCGGCCCGCAGCGACAGCTGGCCCCTCGGCGCGTACCACTCCGGCTTCGCGTGGACCACGACCCGGGCGCCCTCGGCGACCACGTCCGCCACCGCGTCGAACACCTGCCGGTAGCAGGTGACCGACACCGAGATGTCGTGCGACGGGTCGCGCAGGGTCAGGAACACCACCCCCGCGCCCGGCCGCCGCGAGAGCTGGGTGATCTGCCCCTCGACCCACACCGCCCCCAGCCGGTCGATCCAGCCGCCGATGAGCCGCGACACCTCACCGACCGGCAGCGGCGCCTGAGCACTCGTATTCAGACCCATGCACGCAGGCTAACGGCCCCCACTGACACCCCACCCCGAACGCGCGGCCGGCGCCCGGCCGCCGCCGCGGCCGGAAAGGTCCACCGGCCCGCGCCGCCCGGCACCCCGCAGCGCTAGCGCACCCGGCCGAAACGTTCCGCCCCCTGCACCATCAGCACCCCGATCCCCAGCACCAGCCACACCAGGCCGACCACCTGCGCCGTACGGGTCGCCTCCCACATCACCGCCACGATCACCGCGGCGCCGAGCAGCGGCAGCACCGCGTGGGTCAGCCAGTTCGGCGCGCCCCCGCGGCGCCGTACCGCGTACCAGGCGATCACCGAGGCGTGCAGCAGCAGGAACGCCGTCAGCGCGCCCATGTCGACCACCGACACCAGATGGTCCATGCCGTCGTCGCGCCGGGCGGCCCAGACCGCCGCCACCAGCGTCACCACCGCGGCCACCAGCAGCGCCGCGCGCGGCACGCCCGAGCCGGTACGCGCCAGGACTCCCGGCAGCCGCCGCTCGCGCGCCATCGCGAACACCAGCCGCCCCGCCGCCGCCTGCCCGGCCAGCGCCGCGAACGCCGCCCCGATCGCCTTGCTCACCGCGACCAGATCGTGCAGCCAGGTGCCCACGGAGGCCTCGACGGTGTCGTAGAAGGCCGAGCCCTGCCGGACGGGATCGGCCGACAGCGCCGCCGATCCCGACGGCTCCAGGAGCGCCGCCAGATACGTCTGGGCCACGAACAGCACGCCCGCCAGCGCCAGACAGAACAGCACCGCGCGCGCGACCTTCTCGGAGCCCCCCGTCACCTCCTCCGCGAAGGAGGCGATCGCGTCGAAGCCCAGATACGAGAGCACCGCCACCGAGACCGCGCCGAGCACCGCCGCGAGCGAGAACCCCGCGTCCCCGGCCAGCGGCGACAGCCAGTCGCGCCGCGCCCCGTCCCGTACGAGCACGACGGAGGCGGCCACCACGAACACCAGCAGGACCGCGATCTCCATCGCCAGCACCGCGAAACCGACCCGCGCCGCCGCCCGTACGCCCCAGAGGTTGAGCGCGGTGGTGATCACCACGGCCAGCGCGGTCCACACCCACCGGGAGACCTCCGGGACCAGCGAGTGCATCGCGATCCCCGAGAAGAGATACGCGACGGCCGGGATCAGCAGGTAGTCGAGCATCGCCATCCAGCCCGCCACGAACCCGGCCCCCTCACCGAGACCCGCGCGCGCGTAGGCGAAGACCGAGCCCGCCTGCGGGGCGACGCGCACCATCTGGGCGTAGCTGGATGCGGTGAACGCCATGGCGACCGTCGACACGACGTAGACCAGGGCCACCGCCCCGTGCGACTTCGCGTCGAGCGTGCCGAAGATGCCGACGGGTGCCATGGGGGCGATGAACAGCAGCCCGTACACCACGAGGTCACGGAAGCCCAGGCTGCGCCGCAGCCCGCCGTCCCGCGGCGCCCGCGGCCCGCGCGCCCCGCCTTCCGCGCCTTCCGCGCCTTCCGCGCCTTCTTCGAGATGCGCACCCATGCGGCCAGTGTCGTCGGCCGGACGATCTTTGGCCCGCCGGGCAGGCCAGGGGTGTCGGACCCCGGCCGTACCATGGACCGCATGACTGCAACGCCTGCCCGCCGTGTCCTGCTCGCAGCACCCCGTGGCTACTGCGCGGGTGTGGACCGCGCCGTGATCGCCGTCGAGAAGGCCCTGGAGCAGTACGGGTCGCCGATCTACGTACGTCACGAGATCGTCCACAACAAGTACGTCGTGCAGACGCTGGAGAAGAAGGGCGCGATCTTCGTCGAGGAGACGGCGGAGGTCCCCGAGGGCTCGATCGTCATGTTCTCGGCGCACGGCGTGGCGCCGACCGTCCACGAGGAGGCGGCCGAGCGCAAGCTCGCCACCATCGACGCGACCTGCCCCCTGGTCACCAAGGTGCACAAGGAGGCCGTCCGCTTCGCCAAGGAGGACTACGACATCCTCCTGATCGGCCACGAGGGCCACGAGGAGGTCATCGGCACCTCCGGCGAGGCCCCCGACCACATCACGCTGGTCGACGGCCCCAAGGACGTGGCGAACGTGGAGGTCCGCGACGAGTCGAAGGTCGTCTGGCTCTCCCAGACCACCCTCTCGGTCGACGAGACCATGGAGACGGTCGACGCCCTCAAGCAGAAGTTCCCCCTGCTGGTCTCCCCGCCGAGCGACGACATCTGCTACGCCACGCAGAACCGCCAGATCGCGGTGAAGCAGATGGGCGAGGACGCGGACCTGGTCATCGTCGTCGGCTCCAAGAACTCCTCGAACTCGGTCCGCCTGGTCGAGGTCGCCCTGGGCGCCGGCGCGCGCGACGCCCACCTGGTGGACTTCGCCGACGAGATCGACGAGGCGTGGCTGGAGGGCGTGAGCACGGTCGGCCTCACCTCCGGCGCTTCCGTCCCCGAGGTCCTGGTCGACGGCGTCCTGGAGTGGCTCGCCCAGCGCGGCTTCGAGGACGTGGAGATCGTCAAGGCGGCGGAGGAGTCGATCACGTTCTCGCTGCCGAAGGAGCTGCGCCGCGACCTGCGCGCCGAGGCCGCGGAGTTGTCCGGGAATTAGTTGTCCGGGAATCAGCCCTGGTCAGGCGGTTGTGTGGGTGACTGTCAGTGCCCGCCCGTAACGTGGGGTCCATGAACGTGTTCGGAGTGGACATCGGCGGGTCCGGGATCAAGGGTGCTCCCGTGGACCTGGAGCGCGGCGACCTGACCCAGGAGCGGTTCAAGGTCCTCACCCCGCACCCCGCGACGCCGGAGGCGGTGGCGGAGGGCGTCGCGGAGGTGGTCGCCCAGTTCGGCTGGTCGGGCCCGGTCGGCGTCACCTTCCCGGGTGTCGTCACGGGCAACACGATCCGCACGGCGGCCAACGTCGACAAGACCTGGATAGGCGTGGACGGCGCCCGCCTGCTCACCGACCGTCTGGGCGGCCATCCGGTGACGGTGATGAACGACGCGGACGCGGCGGGTGTGGCCGAGATGAGCTTCGGCGCGGGCCGGGGCCGCAAGGGCACCGTGATCCTGCTGACGTTCGGTACGGGCATCGGCAGCGCCCTCTTCCTCGACGGCCGCCTCGTGCCCAACACCGAGCTGGGCCACCTTGAGCTGCACGGCCACGACGCGGAGAAGCGCGCGTCGACCAAGGTCAAGGAGGACGAGGACCTGAGCTGGTCCCACTGGGCCCACCGCGTCCAGAAGTACCTGGCCCATGTGGAGATGCTGTTCTCGCCGGAGCTCTTCATCATCGGCGGCGGGGTGAGCCGCAAGGCGGAGAAGTTCCTGCCGCTGATCGAGGGGATCCGGGCGGAGATCGTCCCGGCGGAGTTGCAGAACAACGCGGGGATCGTGGGGGCGGCGATGACGGCGGGGCGGGGGTAGCCAGGGGGCGCGCCCGTGAGGGGCGCGCCGTGATGGTGCCCGGCGGGGCCGCAGGGCTGCGGCGCGGCCGTATGGCCCGCGGCCCCGTCCCCCTACCGCCGTGTCCCCCTGCTGCCGTGTCCGCCTACTGCCCTGTCCCCCTACTGCTGCCGCCCTGTCCCAGCGCCCGGCGGCTTGCAGCGCCCCCAGTACCTCAGCACGCCCCGGCGGGCGGTCCACGGCGTCGTCCGGGATGACGGCGGCAGCGGGCGGCGGGGTGGCGGCCCTACCGGCGAGGGCCGGGACCGGGTCCGGGCCCGGGAGCGGCGGGCCGTGGGGTCCGCCGCCCCATCAGCCGCAGCTTCCGTACGCTCGCGATCACACCCGCCACCAGCGTCCCCCCGTACAGCCAGCCGGCGTGCAGGGCGAGGGCGGTGACCACGGCCATGGCCTGGCCGCCGACGCCGCCGGAGCCGCCCGCGATGGGCACGATGCCGAAGGCGAAGGCGATCGGGACGCTGATCGGGGCGCTGACCAGGTCGGCCGGGCGCACCCAGAGCGCGGTGACGGCGCTCACCGGCAGGAACAGCAGCCCGTACACGGCGGGCGAGCCGTCGAAGAGCAGCCAGTCCAGACAGCCGAGCAGGAACATCACGGCGGCGGAGAAGAGCCCGCCGCCTAGGCTCGTGAGGCGCGGCTGGGGGAGCCGGCGCAGGGCGAGGACGAACGGCGGGGCGGGCCGGGCCGCCACCCGGTACACGGCCGCCGCCTCCCCCGCGGGGACGGGCGGTCCGAGCGGGGCGGCCCGGCCGGGGGTACGGCCGGGCGCGCCCGCGGCCGGGCCACCGGCGGTGCGTGCTCGCTGTCCGGGCTGCGGGGTGCGCGTCCTGTATTGCTCCACCGCACCAACGTAGGTCGCAACAGGGGAGGAACGACCCGTGGGACACGCCCTTTGGGTGAGCTTGGCGTTGCGTTCGACGCGAAACCGACCCTCGGGGCGGTGGACGGGAGCCGGGGGCGGACCCGACGAGGGCCGTCGCCGACGCCACGGCGCGCCCGTAAACTGGTGAGTCGGCCCCCATCCGCGGGGGCGTCGGCCCCCGGCCCGGGGGCGGACGGACCATCACCCTCGTACCGGGAAGTCGCCAACGTGTCGCTCACGATCGGAATCGTCGGTCTGCCGAATGTCGGCAAGTCGACCCTGTTCAACGCCCTGACCAAGAACGACGTACTGGCGGCCAACTACCCGTTCGCCACCATCGAGCCGAACGTCGGCGTCGTGGGCGTCCCGGACGCCCGCCTCCACAAGCTCGCCGAGGTCTTCAGCTCGCAGCGCGTGCTCCCCGCGACGGTCGACTTCGTCGACATCGCCGGCATCGTGCGCGGCGCCAGCGAGGGCGAGGGCCTGGGCAACAAGTTCCTGGCCAACATCCGCGAGTCGGACGCGATCTGCCAGGTCATCCGCGCCTTCAAGGACGAGAACGTCGTCCACGTCGACGGCAAGGTGTCCCCGAAGGACGACATCGAGACGATCAACACCGAGCTGATCCTCGCCGACCTCCAGACCATCGAGAAGGTCCTGCCGCGCCTCCAGAAGGAGTCCCGGATCAAGAAGGACGTCGCCCCCAAGGTGGCGGCGGTCGAGGCGGCGAAGGAGATCCTGGAGAAGGGCGACACGCTGTTCTCGGCCGGGATCGTCCAGGGCTCGGAGAAGGCGGAACTCCTCCACGACCTGCACCTCCTCACGGCGAAGCCCTTCCTCTACGTCTTCAACGTCGACGAGGACGAGCTGACCGACGACGCCTTCAAGGCCGACCAGCGCGCCCTGGTGGCCCCCGCCGAGGCGATCTTCCTCAACGCCAAGCTGGAGCAGGACCTCGCGGAGCTCGACGAGGCGGACGCGCTGGAGCTGCTCCAGTCCGTCGGCGCCGAGGAGCCGGGCCTGGCCACGCTGGCCCGCGTCGGCTTCGACACCCTCGGCCTCCAGACGTACCTGACGGCCGGCCCCAAGGAAGCCCGCGCCTGGACCATCAAGAAGGGCGCCACGGCCCCCGAGGCGGCCGGTGTCATCCACACCGACTTCCAGAAGGGCTTCATCAAGGCGGAAGTCATCTCCTTCGAGGACCTGGTGGAAATGGGCTCGGTCGCCGAGGCCCGCGCCAAGGGCAAAGCCCGCATGGAGGGCAAGGAGTACGTGATGCAGGACGGGGATGTGGTGGAGTTCCGCTTCAACGTGTAGCTGTTTCGCTACTGCGTGTTAGCTCATTTCGTCCAGTGCGCAGTTCAGAAGGGGTCGGTCTCTGATGAGGCCGACCCCCTTTGCGTTCCTGTGCCCACTGGGGCTGACTTGGAAGCTCCTGTCAGCCCGGCTGGCCGGTCGCCAGCTTGTCGAGATCGAGACTGATCTCGAACGGAAGGGGCCGCTGGAGCGTGTGGCGGAAGATTCCCGCCGGCGCGTACGAGCCGGTCGGCCCGTCGAGCTCGTAGACGTGCACGGCGGGGACGGTGTCCTCGTCCTCGATGCACCAGTAGTGCCGGATGCCGGCCTCGGCGTACTTGCGAAGCTTGACTGTCCGGTCACGGTGGGCGGATTCCGGTGAGACGACCTCAATGACCAGTTGGACGTCTTCGGGAGCGAACCAGGTGCAATCCGGGTCGTACGGCGCGGTTGTCACGATGAGGTCCGGCTCCGGACGGTTGCGGGCATCGAGGCGGATGGTCATCTCCCGGCCGACCCTGAAACCCGCTGGCGCCTGTGCCCTGAGAGCCAACGTGAGGTCGGTGACGATCTCTCCGTGCCACCAGCGCTGGGGCGACATCATGAAGACGAGGGCTCCGTCGATCAGCTCGGTGTGGCGCGGCGCTTCCGGGAGGCGGTCCAGGTCCTCCGCGAACCAGCCTTCCGCGCGCGGCGGGCGCATCCAGTCGGGCAGTGCGGTCATGGCTTCACGGTAACGGCCCACAGCTCAGCCTGGAGAGCCAACGATCCCGGCCGGAGGATTTTCGGCACCTCGCACCCCCACAACCAGCCACCCACCCAGCATCCGGCCATGAGCGACTCATCGGTCCAGATCACCACCGGTCACCTCCGTGGCGGCTCTTGTCTTCTCGACGACGGCCGCGTTTTGGGCACTCGTCTACAACCGACGTCAGGCGAGAGCAGTCGCGCAAGCCAACGCCCCCTTCCGGAGCAGGCGCAACGCGAGCGGGATTCCCATGCGGCCGCTGAGCGATGACGGTGATCTCGGAGTAGAGGCCGGCGGCATAATCCCGTGGTGATTCTTTGCTGGCTTGAGCCCTCTGTAGGAGCGTTTTCGCAGGTGAGAGCTTCTTTGTCGACACTCCGCTTCACCGCGTAGTCGTCGCGTTACCGCGTGCTGGCCGGCCCCTTTCATCGGTCACACGGGCAGGAGGCTCGACGCCGCGCCCGCCAGCTCCCGCAGTTTCTCTCGTGTCTCGGCGTCGGTCGAGTACACCACCGTTCCGATCATTCCCCGGGTCAGCAGGACCTTGTACGTGTTGCGGATCAGTCGGTCCACGTCCGCGTCCGGGGTCGACTTCTTGAAGACGGGGTCCTTGGACGCCGTGCGGTCGGTGATCCAGCGGTTGCCGCGCCACACCAGGTCGGGGCCGATGATGACGCCGCTCCAGTCGTACTCGAAGCCCTGGGCCGTGTACACGCAGCCCACCTGTCCGAAACCCGCGGGATCGGTCGCCCACAGCGCGGCCGGCGGCGCGCCGTCGACGGCCCGGTCGCCGAAGACGTTCCAGGGCCGCGCCCAGTCCCCGACCACGACGTCGGTCGGCAGTGCCTGCCCGGGCAGCACCTTCTTCGTCCACTTCCAGCAGTAGCCGGCGGACATGCGCGCGCTGTACTTCCGCGCGCGTCGCTCGTCGAGGAAGGCCTCCATCTCCCGCGGACTGTCCGCCACCAGGAGCCGCATCTTTCCGTCCGGTTCCCAGATCACGGGGCCGCCCGGTTCGAGCCCGAGCAGCCGCACCACCCACCGAAGATAGGCGTCGCTGCCGCCGCACCGGGACTGGCTGTCCAGGGGTACCACCTGGCAGCGAATCCCCTTCTTCGCGGCGGCCGCCTCGATCTCCGCGACCGTACCCATCTCGCCGGGCCGCACGACCTGGTGTTCGTCCAACAGGAACACCGGGACGCGCGCCGCGTCGATGAGTTCCTCGATCTGCGGTCTGCCGGTGCGGTTCGACGCCGAGGTGTAGCGGTTGGCCGAGGTCTCGCGTATACGGTGGGCCTCGTCGCAGATCAGGACGTCCAGAGCGTTGCGCTCGGCGGTCATGAAGCTGTTGAAGTACTTGAAGAGCTCCTTCACCTCGCGCTTCCGGGCACCCGCGACCTTGCGCATGGTGGTCGTGAACGAGCTGGAGCCCGTCGCGTGGAGCGCGCTGACGCCCTGCCGGTAGAGCTCGCCGAGGAGCGACAGCGCGATGACGCTCTTGCCGGTCCCGGGGCCGCCGGTCACGATCACGACCTCCTTGTGGTCGGCCCGCTTGGCACGGCGAACGGCGTTGAGGACCTCCCGGTAGGCGATCTGCTGCTCGTCCAGCAGCACGAACTGCTCCCGCTCGCGCACCTCCTGGGCGGCCACCGCCATCAACTGCTTGGACGGGCCGATCTTCCCGCTCATCAGCTCGTCGGCGGCCCCCGCGCCGGACCCGGCCCCCAGCCTCGTCCGCAGGTAGTCGATGAACTCCCCGCGGCGCGCACCGATGAAGAGCCGGCCGTGCTGGTTCTGCTCGGCTTCGAAGAGCCCGCCGACGCCGAACTCGGTGGCGTTGTGCAGATACGCGGCGCCGCTGACGCGTTCCGGGTGTGCGGCCAGCACTCCGTTGAAGGAGATGAGGTACTCGCAGTAACCGCGCACTTGGTTGACGGGGTTCAACACCGCCCGGGCGTACGCGTCGACGCGGCACAGCGACGGGTCGTCGTCGTCCGGCTCGGCGCTGCTCCACTGTTTCAGCTCCACCACGACGTACGACGGCACACCGGTCTTGGGGTGCACCCCGGCGAGCACGGCGTCGGCCCGCTTGCTGTTCAGCGGCAGCCCGTACTCCAGCAGCATCTCGACCTGTCCGAGTCCCGCGTCGTTGAGCGCGTTCGCCAGGACGGGAATGCTCCGCTCCCACGAGCGGACCTCGGACGGACCCGGCTTGTGGCCGTGCACGTGCACGAACTGCTCCGTCAGACGGAAGAAGAGAGCACCGGAGAGGCACTCGGCGGCGACCGCGGCGGCGGAGTCGCGGAACAGCAAGGAATGCCCCCAGGCAGCACGAAGGAACTCGTGCGGGTGGGGGCATGTCCTCGGTGACTCCGCCGGGCGGAGCGGAAGCCCGGCGGGCCGCAGCTACGACGGGATCAAGGTTACCCGTGACGCCTGCCGTAGGCGGGTGGCAGTTGCGATCCCTCGGCGGTGAGCTGCGCCTGGGCGCCGTCATAGTGCTGCATGCCGATCGTGCCCGCGATGAGCCTGCGCAGTTCGTTGTGGGTCGCCGGGTCCGTCGCGTAGACCACGGTGCCGACGACGCCGCGGGTGAGCAGCACGTGGTAGGCGTTGCGGACACACCGTTCGACGGTCGCGTCGTCGACTTGGCCGCGGAAGGCGGGGTCGCGCGATGCCGCCCGGTCCACGGTGAACCTGCCGTCGCGGAACAGCAGGTCGGGGCCGATGATGACGCCGTTCCAGTCGTACTCGAAGGTCTGCGCCGTGTAGACGCAGCCGATCTGCCCGATGCCGCGTCGGTCGGTCGACCACAGGTCGGACCGGGGTGCGTCCGGAACCCGGTGCTCCGGCTTCACGTTCCACGGTCGGCGCCAATCCCCGATGTGCACGTCGTCGACGAGCCGTTCCCCGTCCGGATTGCTCCACGGCCAGCAGAAGCCGGCGGTGATACGCGCGGTGGCTCCCGCGAGGCCACGCTCCTGGATGAACTGCTCCAGTTGCTCGGGGGAGTCGGCGACCGTGAGCGTCATCCGTCCGTCCGGTCTCCAGGGCACCGGATCGGCACTGTCCAGGCCCAGCAACTGCCGGACCCAGTGCTGGTATCGCTTGCTGCCGCCGGCCCGGAAGGTCCCCTCCAGATCCGTCACCTCGACCAGGCAGCCGTCGTCCTCGGCGAGCTTCCTGAGGTAGTCGGCGGTGCCCACCTCGTCGGGACGGATCGACTGATGGTCGTCGAGCAGGAAGATCGGAACCTTGGCCGCCCGGATCACCTCCGTCGCCTGCGGGCGGTTGTCGTCACGCAGTTCCTTCGGCGTCCAGCGGTGGGTCGAGCTGCGCCGCATGCGGTGCGCCTCGTCACAGATGAGGACGTCGATGCTGTCCGGCGGCGTCTCGCTGAAGCTGTTGAAGTACCGGTACAGCCGGTTGGCCGCGCGGCGCTTGTCCGCCAGCCGCCCGGAGCGTGCCGTACCGAGCATGATCTCTCGCAACGTCTCCGTGTACGCGTGGGAGCCGCTGGCCAGCACGGCCTCGCGGCCCTTGAGCCCGAGCGCTCGCTGCAACTCCAGGGCCACGGCGCTCTTCCCGCTGCCGGGTCCGCCCCGCAGGATGTAGACGCGTTTGGCGCCCCGGTCCGGAGCGGCTCCGTGATCGGTGTCGGGGTCGTAGAACAGGTCCGCGCCCGAGTCGGTGAACCGTGCTGTCTTCTCCAGGTGCCGGGTGATCCGGTCGACCGCGACGTACTGCTCGTCGAGGAGGGTGAGGCCGCCGCCGACGACGGAGCGCTGACGGGCCACGTCGGTGACCTTGAGCAGGGGGTCGCGGCGCGCCCGCTGGAGTGCCTCGGCGGCCCGTTTCCCGGACGCGGCCGTGAACCTCGAGGTGAGAACTCTGCGGAACCGGTCCATGTCGTCGAGGGTGTAGAGGAACCCGTGGTCGGTCTCGGGCAGATTGAACAGTGCCTCCACACGCGCGTCACGCGCGTTGTGGAGCAGCACCACTCCCATCAACCGGTCGGGGTCCTGCCGCAGATGGGGCAGATAGCGCATCATGTACTCGCAGTAGCGCTGGACCTGCCGTACCGGATGCAGTTTGTTCTTCCGGTCGCCGAAGCCGAGGTCGACGGCGATCGGGCAGCGGGGGTCCACCGTGGCGTGCCGCACCTGCTTCAGCTCGACCGCGAGGTACGAGTCCGTCCCGGTGCCGGGATGCTCGCCGCACAGCACCAGGTCCACCGCGGAGTTGGTGTGCGGCAGGTCCACCTCGACCTGTACCTCCACGGCCTCGAGACCGCGGTCCAGCAGAGCCTCGACCACCACCGGGATGCTGTTGTTCCAGGCCGCCACATCGCCCTTACCGGGCTCTCCGCCCTTGATCCGGACGTGCTCGTCGATCAGCAGCTCGGTGAGCGGGAGGAGCGTCGATCCGGCCCGGGCCACGGTGAGTCGACCGAGTTCGGCCGCGGACAGTTGCAGGAGCACGAAGGTTCCCCAGGCACGAGATGACTCGTGCGGGTGGGGGCATGTCCTTCGTGGCTCCCCGGGGGGAGAGCGGAAGCCCGTCGGGCCGCAATGACAGTCCGTAGGTTAACGCGCGCCGCGGCGGGGTGAGGCGGGCCCCCGGAGGCCCGCCCGCCGCCAGGGCTCAGCCGAGGCGGTGCACCACGGCCTGCGCCAGCGCCCACATCAGGTTCGAGCCGAAGCTCGCCGTGATGCCCACCAGGACGTCACGGACCCAGTTGCGGCGCTTGGGCGTGTACTCGACTGCAGCCATACGAATGCGTCCCCTTCGGTTGTGACCGGTGACGGTTGCCGGATGACTCCCGCCGGGAGCGCACCAAGGGTTCGCGTCACCGAACCGAAAGGCCTGCGACTTCGCAGGTCGCGTCGCGTACATCCTCCGGGAGGACACGCGGTGCGGAACAACGCTAGCTCACGAGTGGGCTCTGTGACCAAGGAGTTGAGACGTGTAGCGTGGCATCGTGGGGACGTCGCGACGAAGGGATGCCCCGCCGTGATCGAATTCCCCCGTGACCACGACCGCCACCCCCCTCCCTCTCCCGTCGCGCCCCCTCCGCATAGCCACCGCCCAGACCCCCGTCGCCCCCGGTGACATCGTCGCCAACGCGGCCGCCGTCGCCCGGGTTGTCCGGGCGGGCGGGGACGGTGGGGCCAGGGTTGTGGTGTTCGCGGAGAAGTTTCTCAGTGGGTATGAGCCCGAGCTCATTCGCAGCGACCCTCGGCGGTGTGCCGTCAATTGGCCCGAGGACTCGCGGCTCGGCGTGGTCGTCGACGCCTGTCGGGACAGTGGGGTCGTCGCCGTCGTGGGGGCCGCCGTGTACGACGCAGGGGAGCTGTATGTCTCCGCCCTCGTCGTCGACGGGTCCGGAGTCCTCGCGCGGTACGACAAGCAGCACCTTTTCAAGGCCGAGCGGGCTCTTTACCGGCCCGGCTCCGTCGGCCTCACCCTCGACGTCGACGGGTGGCGGCTCGGGCTCGGGGTCTGTTACGACTCCGGGTTCCCCGAGCACGCGCGCGCGGCGGCGCTGGACGGCTGCCACGTGTACGTGGTGGGCGCGCTGTTCGGGGTGGGGAACGGGTACCACGAGTCGCGGGTGTGGTTTCCCGCGCGGGCTCTCGACAACACCGTGTACGCCGTCCTCGCCAACCACGTTGGACGTACGGGGGAGTGGGACACCTGTGGGAGCAGCGCGGTGTGGGGGCCCGACGGGCGGCTCGTCGCCGAGGCCGGACCCCACGCCGAGGAGATCGTCTGGGCCGATCTGGACCCGGAGACCCTGCGCGCCACCCGGGACGCCGAGCCGATGCTCCGAGATCTGCGGCAGGACGGTGGGGTGCCGTTCCGGCGGGGCGTACGTGTGGTGACCGCCCCGGGCGCGGCGACCCCGTAGCCCCTGCCCCACCACCCCTACCCCCCCACCCCCACCCCCGTCTTCAACCCCGCCCCGCACAACGGCACCACCGCGTCCCCGACCCCCAGCACCCCCGGGCTCGCGCTGATCGCCGCCCAGCACGCCACCCCCGTCGACTCGACGAACAGCCCGCGTCCGGCGAGGTCCAGTTGTGCCGTCCGGAGCTGGTCCTCCGTCACCGTCAGGAACGTGCCGCCCGACGCGCGTACCGCTCGTAGGATCTGGCGGCCCCGGGGCGGGCGGGGGATCGCGATTCCCTCGGCCAGGGTGTCGGCCGCCGCCGCGTCGGCCGGTTCCTCCGCGCCCGCCCGGAACGCCGTCGCCAGCGGTGACACCGCCTCCGCCTGGACCGCGATCAGGGCCGGGCGTTCGGGGATCAGGCCGTGCGCGTACAGCTCCGCCGTGGCCAGTGCCGCGCCGAGCAGCAGCGTGCCGTTGCCGACCGGCACCACGATCGAGGCGGGCAGGCGGCCGCCCAGGTCCTCCCACAGCTCGTAGACGTACGTCTTGGTGCCGTGCAGAAAGTACGGGTTGAAGACGTGGGAGGCGTAGAACGTGCCGGGGGTGTCGGCCGCCCTCCGGGCGGCGCGGGCCGTGGCCTCGCGGTCGCCGGGGACGCGCTCGACCCGGGCCCCGTGCGCCGCGATCTGCTCGACCTTCTTCGGTGAGGTGGCCTCCGGCACGTACACCGTGGTCGGCAGTCCGGCCCGTGCCATGTACGCGGCGAAGGACGTGCCCGCGTTGCCGCTGCTGTCGGCGATCACGCGCTCGGGCGCGAGGCGCCGGGCCAGCTCGGCGAGGACGACCGCGCCCCGGTCCTTGAAGGACAGCGTCGGCATCAGGAAGTCCAGCTTCGCCGAGACCGTGCCGGTCAGGGGCGTCAGCGGCGTGCGTCCCTCGCCCAGGGTGACCGGCGGCGGGCCGTCGAGGGGGAGGGCCTCGGCGTACCGCCAGAGCGAGTTCACCCGCCCGGCCAGGGCCGCGCGGGGCACTGCCCCGGCGGTGAAGTCCAGGTCCCACGGGCCCGCGCACACCGGGCAGCACCAGGGGGCGGCCGCCTCGACCGGCGCCCGGGTGCCGTCCTGTGGGCAGCGGTACGCCACCGTCGCGTCCGCCCTCCCGTCCGCTGCGGAAGGGGCGGAGGGGGTGGGCGGGGCGGGATACCGGCTGTTCGTGTGTGTCATACAGCGACCCTAGAGCGTCGGAGGTGACGGCCCGTCAGGTCGCTGCGGCCGGTGCCGCGCGCTGCGGCGGAAGCCGGGGGTCCGCCGCGCGGCCACGCCCCCCTTCCCCCACGTACGATTCGCGCAGCAGTTCGCCTGACCTCGACGAGGAGCCCCGCCCGTGGACATACCGCCGCCGCCCGCGCCCGAGCCGCCTGCGCAGCCGGGTCAGGGCCACGGCCCCGGCTGGCCGCCGCCCCACCCCGGGCCGCAGCAGCCCTGGTACCCGTATCCGCAGCCGTTCCCGGAGCCCGTCGCCACCAGCGGTCTGGCCGTCGCCTCGCTGGTCACCGGCATCATCTGCTGTGTGCCGCCGCTCGGGCTCGTCCTGGGCGTGCTCGCCCTGGGGCGGATCCGGAAGAAGGGGCAGCGCGGCAAGGGCATGGCGATCACCGGTGTGGTGCTGTCCTCGATCAGTACTCTGCTGGCCGTCGTCCTCGTGGCGACCGGCGCGCTGAGCGCGTTCTGGGACGGGGTGTGCGAGGGCATCGACGACGCCAGGAGCACCCGCAGCACCATGGACCTGCGCAAGGGTGACTGCTTCAACGTCCCCGGCGGCGAGCTGGAGGCCGAGGTCGTCGACGTGGCGGTCGTGTCGTGCGCCGAGCCGCACGACGGCGAGGTCTCCGGCTCGTTCAAGGTGGAGGGCACCTCCTTCCCGGGCGAGAAGGAGGTCACCGCGCTCGCCGACCGCAGATGCTGGTACGTCGAGCAGGAGTACGCGCTGGACAGCTGGGCGCTGCCGGTGGAGGCCGAGTCGTACTACTACACGCCGAGCAGCCGCAGCTGGCGGCTCGGGGACCGCACCGTCACCTGCTCCTTCGCCACCACCAGCGGCAAGCTCAAGGGCTCGGTGCGCAACGACGTCCGCCGGCTCGACGCCGACCAGGTGACCTATCTGCGCTCCTCCAACGCCTACGACCGGGTGCTGGCGGCCGGTCCCGACGAGGACCGGGTCGAGGACGATCTGCCCGCCTTCAAGGAGTGGGCCGGGCGGGTCTCGCAGGTGCTGGCGCAGGAGGGCGTCCGGCTGCGCGGGCGCAGTTGGCCGGCCACCGCGAACGCACAGGTCGGCGCCCGCGCCAAGGAGATGGAGGCGGCGGGCGCGGAGTGGGCGAAGGCGGCCCGGGCCGCCGACGCCGACGCCTTCTCCACGCACTCCGTCGCCGCGGACGGCGCCCTGCGCCAGGCCACCGAGATCGCCGCCCGCCGCGCCCTGCGTCTGGCGACCACCCCGCCCGACACCGGCTCCGGCGGCAGCGATGGCGGCGGCAGGGGCGGCGCCGACGGCGGTACGGACGGTACCGACAGCGGCGGTACGGAGGACGGGCCGGGAACCGGACGCGGGACCGGAAACGGAAGTGGCGGTTCCAAGGCGGTCTGAGAGGGGTAGCCCTACTCGCGGTATCCGCTGGGCACGGGCAAGATCATCACTTCGGGTGAATGTCTGGCCATGGCTTGCCGCGCACAACCCACGGTTGCCACGCTGTTGCAGTCTGTCAACCTGATGGGAGTGGCCAGTGACTTTCGGTGAGCAGCCGGCTTATCTGCGCGTAGCCAGCGATCTCCGGCAGAAGATCGTCAGCGGGTCGCTGCCGCCGCATACCCGCCTCCCGTCGCAGGCGCGTATCCGCGAGGAGTACGGCGTCTCCGACACGGTCGCCCTGGAGGCCCGCAAGGTCCTGATGGCCGAGGGCCTGGTCGAGGGCCGCTCGGGGTCGGGTACGTACGTGAAGGAGCGCCCTGTCCCGCGCCGGGTGGCGCGCTCCGGGTTCCGCCCGGCGAAGGGGGCCAGCCCGTTCCGCCAGGAGCAGGCAGAGGACGGCACCCGGGGCACCTGGGAGTCGAACAGCGAGCAGGAGGACGCGTCCCCCGAGATCGCCGAGCGGCTCGGCATCCTCCCCGGCGACCGGGTGATGCGCACCCGGTACGTGTACCGGGACGCGGGCGAGCAGATGATGCTCTCCACGTCCTGGGAGCCGCTCGCGGTGACCGGCCGCACCCCGGTGATGCTGCCCGAGGAGGGCCCGCTCGGCGGGTGCGGGGTGGTGGAGCGGATGGCCGCGATCGACGTGGTGGTGGACAACGTGGTGGAGGAGGTCGGCGCGCGCCCGGGGCTGGCGGAGGAGCTCATGGCGCTCGGCGGGGTTCCGGGCCATGTGGTGATCGTCATCGAGCGGACGTACTACGCGTCGGGCCGCGCGGTGGAGACGGCCGACGTCGTGGTCCCCGCCGACCGCTACCGGATCGCCTACCACCTGCCGGTGAAGTGACGCCCTGGCAGCGGCCCCGCCGCCCCCTCTCGCCCGCCGGCGCGATGGCCGCCCTCCCGGCGGCCCGCCGCCGCCCACCTCCGGTGAAGTGATCGCCCTCCGGCGGCCCCACCCCCTCCCGCCTGCCGGTGAAGTGGCCTCCTCCCGCCCACCCGTGAGCCGGGCGGCCGCCTCCCGGGGGTGAATCCGCGGCGTCCCCCGAGGGCTGATCCGCCGTCAACTTCCCTCACGGGGGCGCACTCCGAGGAGTGCGCCCCCGTCGCTCTGTCCCGCTGTGGCCGGATCCGTATCTCTTCGTGAGAACACGGATCCGCTGAGTGAAGGTCAGGCGTAGGCTCGGGCATATGCGGAATGCGGTTTCCTGGGGATCTTCACCGACCTGCACGCCGACAGCGGGAGGGGCGCGATGAACGACGGTGGCGTGGTGCTTTCCTGGCAGGTCATACGGCAGGACGACAACGGCAACCGCTACCGCGTCGGACGGTACGCCACCCGGGCCGAGGCCCAGAAGATCGTCGACAGCCTCGACGACCTGGGACACCGCCGGCTCTACTGGGTCGAGCGGATCGCCCAGCCGGCGCAGTAGCGGGACGCCCCGCGGGGGTGGACGGGGAGGCGGGGCCGGGCGACGGCCCGCAGGACCGGACGCCGCCCGGCGCGGGTTACGCTCCGGCGCATGGACGTTCGTGTGGTGGTGGCCGGAGCCCTTCTCGACCGCGGCAGGCTGCTCGCCGCGCGCCGAAGTGCCCCGCCCGAGCTGGCCGGGCGCTGGGAGCTGCCCGGCGGCAAGGTGGAGCCGGGCGAGCGCCCCGAGGACGCCCTGGTGCGCGAGCTGCGCGAGGAACTGGGCGTGGAGGCCGAGCCGCTGGAACGCATCGCGGGGGAGTGGCCGCTGAAGCCCGGGCTCGTCCTGCGGGTGTGGACCGCCCGGCTGGTCTCCGGCGAGCCCCTGCCGCTGGAGGACCACGACGAGCTGCGCTGGCTCGGCCCCGACGAGACCGACCAGGTCGACTGGCTGCCCCAGGACCGCCCGGCGGTGGCGGAAGCGGCGCGCCTGCTCGCGGGGGGCGTCCGGGCGGCGCACGAGGGCGCGCCGGGTCGCTGAACGCCCCTCCCTCCCCCCGGGTCCCTACGCCGTTCGTGCCACCATGCGCCCCACCAGGGGATAGCTGGACCTAAATATCGGGTATGTGGCTATTAATCCTTCCAAACCCCCCGAAGAGTCGGATGCGGGTGAGAGCGGCGTGATCGACACATCCGGCGGCTGCGCCGAATGGACTTTTCCGGCGGAGGCCAACGCCGTGCGCACCGCGCGACACGCCGTCCGGGACACCCTGCGCGGCTGGGAGCTGGACGCGGCCGTCAGCGATGTGGCGGTGCTGCTGGTCAGCGAACTCGTGACCAATTCCCTGCGGTACGCCTCGGGCCCCATCGGCGTACGGATGGTCCGGCTGGACCCCGGTGCCCTGCTGGTGGAGGTCTCCGACCCGCTGCCCGAGGAGCCCGTCGAGCGGGACGCCGGACCGGACGACGAAGGGGGCCGGGGCCTTCAGTTGGTGGCCTGTTCCGCACGGCGCTGGGGGACCCGGCGCGGCAGGACGGGCAAGACCGTGTGGTTCGAGCTGGCCCTGCCGGGTTAGAAGGAGGGAGGGACGAACGATCACCCCTGCCCGGAAGACGGCGCCCGAGGGCGGCCGGAAAGGAACGAGACCGGGATGTGATCGTGAACGCCGTGTCGGTGGCGGCCGTAGTACTGAATACTGCGGTCAAGGCCGGTCCGGTGCGGTGAGCTGGAGGGGACGGTCGCGTGAGCGAGATACCTGGGACGGCGGGCGGCGTCGTGTGGCAGAGCAGCCCGCCTGGCTCGATCTATGACTACATCAGGGTCGCCTCGTTCTCGATCGGGCCCGACGGGCTGGTCGAGCAGTGGAGCCGACGGGCCGAGGAACAGTTCGGGCTGTCCGCCCGCGAGGTCGTCGGACTCGACCCGGTCGACGCCTTCATGCCCCCCGAGCTGCGCACCACGGGCCACCGCCGGGTCGCCGAGATCCTGGACGGGCGCGAGTGGACCGGCCTGGTCCCCTTCCGTACGCCCGAGGGCCAGGGACGGCACGGGCTCGCCGAGCTGTATGTGATGCCCAGTGAGACGGCGGCCGGGAAGCGCGGCGCGCTCTGCATCGTCGTCGACGTCCGGGCGCTGCGCGGGATAGAGACCGACCTCGCCGCCTCGCAGGCCATTTTCGGTCAATCTCCCTTCGGCTTCCTGCTGTTCGACACGGACCTCACCGTCCTGCGGGCCAACAGGCGCTTCGCCACCGTCTTCGGCGGCGAACCGGACGAGCACCGCGGCCGGACCGTCCACGACTACCTCGGCCGCGCCGAGGCCGACCGGATGGCCGCCGCCCTGCGGCGGGTCCTCGACACTGGCGAGGCCGTCACCGACCTCCAGCTCGTCGGCACCGCGCCCGGCGACCCGGCCCGCCGGCACTGGTCGATCAACCTCTACCGGGTGCACAGCGGGACCGGCCGCCCCATCGGCGTCGCCAGCCTCGGCATCGACGTGACCCGCCGCCACAACGCCGCCCGCGAGGCCGCCGACGCGCGCCGCAACCTCGCCCTCCTCAACGAGGCGGGCAACCGCATCGGCAACTCCCTCGACCTGGAGACCACCGCCCGCGAACTCCTCGACGTATCCGTCCCCGGCTTCTGCGACCTGGCCTCCGTCGACCTCTACCAGGCGCTGCTCGCCGGGGACGACGCCATCCAGAACCGGGTCGACGGCAAGGCCGAGCTGCGCCGGGTCGCCTTCGCCAGCGCCGTCTCCGACGCGCCGCCCACCCTCACCGGCGGCACCGCCCCGGCCGCGACCGTCTCGGTCGGGGACGTCCACCGCTACCCCTTCCACTCGCCCTGCGCCGACGCCCTGCGCACCGGGCGGCTGCGCGCCGTACCGGGCGGCGAGGGCAGCCTGGTGCACACCACGCTCGCCGTGCCGATGGTCGCCCACGACACCGTCGTCGGCCTGGTCCAGTTCTCCCGCGCCAAGGGCAGCGAGCCCTTCGGTGAACGCGACCGCGCCCTCGCCACCGAACTCGCCTCCCGCGCCGCCGTCTGCATCGACAACGCCCGCCTGTACCGGAGGGAGCACGAACGCGCGCTGATACTCCAGCGCTCCCTCCTCCCGCCCGGCGACCCCGAGGCCGCCGGGCTCGACATCGCCTGCCGCTACCTGCCGGGCAACGCCGCCACCGAGGTCGGCGGCGACTGGTTCGACGTCATCGAGCTCCCCGGACACCGCACCGCCCTGGTCGTCGGCGACGTGATGGGCCGCGGTCTGCGGGCCGCCGTCGCCATGGGCGAACTGCGCACCGCCGTACGGACCCTGGCCATGCTCGACCTGGAGCCCGCCGAAGTGCTCTCGCACCTCGACGAGATCGCCCGGGGCCTGGGCGACCCCGGCGGCCCCGACCGCGCGGGCGCGGGCAACCGGCGCGGGCGCCCCGGCTCCCGTTCCGCCCACAAGTCCCGCGAGGCCGACCTCTCCGAGGTCTACCTGGCGACCTGCGTGTACGCCGTCTACGACCCGGTGACGCGGCGCTGCTCCATCGCCAACGCGGGCCATCTGCCGCCGGTCCTGGTCGAGCCCGGCGAGCCCGCGCTGTTCCTGGACATGCCGCCCGGGCTGCCGCTGGGCGTGGGCGGCGAGCCGTTCGAGGAGATCGAGGTCGACCTCCCCGAGGGGACCCTGCTCGCGCTCTACACCGACGGTCTCGTGGAGTCCCGCGACCACCCCCTGGACGAGGGCCTGCGGGCCTTCCGCAAGGCCATCAGCGACCCGGTCGCGGGGTTGGAGGACGTCTGCGACCAGGTCCTCAACACCCTCGACACCCGCCACGGCGAGGACGACATCGCCCTGCTCATGGCCCGCATCCAGGGTCTGCCCACGGACGCCGTCGGCGACTGGCGGCTGCCGCGCTCGCCGCGCTCGGTCGGCCGCGCCCGCGAGCTCGCCCGCACCCAGCTGCTCGCCTGGGACCTCGACGACCTCGTCGACACCACCGAACTGCTGGTCAGCGAACTCGTCACCAACGCCCTGCGGTACGGCGAGGGCGAGGTGCGGCTGCGGCTGCTGCGCGACCGTACGCTCGTCTGCGAGGTGTGGGACGCGGGCCTGGTCCAGCCGAGAAGACGCCGGGCCCGGGACACCGACGAGGGCGGCCGGGGGCTCCAGCTCGTCGGACTGCTGAGCGCGGGGTGGGGCTCGCGCCGCACCCCGCGCGGCAAGACGGTCTGGTTCGAACTCGCCCTCCCCGACGGCGAGTCCACCCCGGTCGCGGAACTCACGGAGGAGCAGTTGCTCAGCATGTACTGAGCCGGGGGCGCGGGGCGGGCCGGGGCAAGCCCCCGGCCCCGGCGCGGCCGTTCGGCCGGAGGCGGTGCCCGCCCCCTACGTCGTCGCCTTCAGTGCCGCCAGCCGCGCCTCCACCTCCGCTGTCTCGCCCGGCGCGTCCAACTGCTCGAACTGGGCGTCCAGCGTCGAGGCGGCGACCCGGCCCGCGTCCCCCGGCCGCGCCTCCTCGCGCCGCAGCTTGTCCTCGAAGCGGCGTATCTCGTACGCCGGGTCGAACAGGTCGACGCTGCCCAGACCGTCCGGCATCCGGCCCGGCCCGCCCGCCGGGGCGGCCCCGTCCGCCACCTCGCGCTCCTCCGCCCGCAGGACGTCCAGCTGGGACTTCATCCGGGACAGGCCCGACCTGAGCCGGTCCACCACCTCCTTCTGCGTGGCGATCACCGGTTCCGCCGCCCGCGCCTCGTTCTCCGCCCGCACCTGCCGGCCCAGCGCGACCTTGGCGAGGTGGTCGAAGCGGTCGGCGTCCTGGGCCGATCCGTTCGCGCGCAGCCCGTCGGCCCTCCTGCTGGCGGTGACCGCCTGGCCGCCCCACTCCCGGGCGACGGCCAGATCCTCGCTCCGGTCGGCCTCCAGCAGCCGCAGCTCGCGCAGCGCCGAGGCGAGGGCCTCCTCCGCCTCCGCGATGGTGCCGGTGTACTCCCGGACCAGCTCGTCCAGCATCTTCCGCGGGTCCTCGGCCTGGTCGAGGAGCGCGATGACGTGGGCCTGCGCCAGCCGGCCGACCCGGCCCAGTACCGACTGCCTGTCGCTCATGGCTCTTCTCCTTGCCCAGAAGCGTTCCCTTGCCCCGAAGGGGTCCCGTGGTCCGAAGGGGTGCCGTGCGCCCCGTGGTCGTTCCCGCCGAACGTCCTTGGCGCGTCCTCCTCGACGCGTACGTCCGTGTCCGCGAGGGCGCGTGCCCGCCGCGCCAGGGCGTCCGCCCGCAGCACCTCGGCGAGGGCGCCGTCCGCGTCCGGTACGGCCGCCCCGGCGGCCCGGGCGAGGTGGCGGCGGGCCTCCGACAGGCGGGTGCGGGCGGCGCAACCGACCGCGTCCCGGTGGGCGGTGACGCGGTCGTCGGCCGCGGCGACGGCCGCACGGGCCGCGAACGTCGCCCGGTCCAGGAGCGCGCGGGCGTGCTCCACGCCGCCCTCGCGCTCCCGTACACCCAGAGCCGTCAGGGCCTCGCCCAGGGCCGCCTCCGCCAGGACGACCCGGCGCAGCGCGTCGAGCGGGTCGTAAGGACCGGCCGCCCGCGCCCGTCCCACACCGATGAGCACCGCCTCGGCCCGGGCGATCCGGGCGGGCAGGCCGTGGGGGTCGGCGGCACCGGACCGCTCGGCGGGGGCGCTCACCTGCCGGGCCGCAGCCACCGCCGCCCGCGCCCCGGCGAGCCCCGCCGGCAACCGCTCCTCCGCCTCCGCGAGTTCACCGGCGCGCCGGTCGACCCCGTCCACCAGCGCGGTCACCAGGGCGACGGCGCTCTCGGCGGCGCGCACCCGCGCCGCCGCCTCGCCCGGGTCCCGCGCGTCGAGGGCCTGGCGGGCGGCGTTGAGGGAGGCCGTGGCCGCGACCAAGTGCTCCTTGGCCTCCTCGACGTGGCTTTCGACGGGCGCGGTCGCCCCCGGCGCGTACCTCTGGCGCAGCGCGGTCAGGGCCGAGTCCGCGGCGGCCGTGCGCCCGGTGAGCGTACGGAAGGCCGTTTCGGCGCCTTCGAGCGCCGGGGAGGGGTCCCGCTCCAGCGCGCGCAGCGCGTCGAGAGTCTCCGCCTCGGCGTCCAGGCGGCGGGCGGCCGCCGCGCACCGCGCGACGATCTCCCGCAGCGTCCGGCGCCGCCCCGCGCCGCCCTCCTCGGGCCGCTCCGGCTCGTCGGGCGGGGCGGGCCCTTCCGGGAGGGCGAGTCCCCGCGGCGGCGGGTCGTCGTCGAGCTGCTGGCGCAGCCGGAACGCGGTGGCCAGTTCGGACCGGGCGTACGCGAGGGCCCCGGCGAAGGGCCGGGTCGCCGCTTCCCCCAACTGCGCGAGCGCGAAACCCAGTTCCTCGTCACTCGTTCGTATGGCGTCATCGGTGGCGACCAGGGTCCGGTCCGCCTCGGCCTCCAGGGCGGCGAGGTCCGGCGCGGCCGTGTCCGGCTCCCACTCCCGGGCGCCCGCGCCATGGCTGCTCGCGGGTGTCGTCCGGGTCGCGGCCCGCCGCCTGCGGCGCGCGTACGCGTAGGCGGCGACCAGGCCCGCCGCGGCGAGGACGGCCACGGGCAGTACGTAGTCACCGGCCACGGTGGAGCCGTCGCGCCGGCCCGGCCCGGCCAGGGCGGTGTCCAGCCCCTCGGCGGCGCCCACCGCCGCCCCGGCCCAGTCGCCACGCCGCAGCGCCGGCTCCACCGACTCGCGGGCCACCTCGCCGAGCGCCTGGTCGCTGAGCCGGAAGTCCTGGTCGACCGAGTACGCGTACTGGCGGGTGCCGGTCGCGACGGCCAGCAGGACGTCGTCGCGGCCGAGGGAGTTCTGCTGCGCGGTGGTGTCGGCCCAGTCCTGGGAGGTACGGCCGGAGAAGTCGTCCACGTACACCGCGAAGAGCTGGACCCCGCGGTCCTCGTGGAGGTGGTCGAGCGCGGCCGCCACGCCGGGCTCGCGGGCGCCCAGCGCCCGCGCCCGGTCGGTGATCCACCCGCTCGCGGAGAGCGTCACCGGGTCCTCCGCCCGCGCGGTGCCCGTGCCGGGCAGCGCGGCCCAGCACGTGGCGAGCAGCACGGCCACCAGGGCCCGGACGGCCCGGACGGCTGTGCGGGGTCCGGTGCGACTGACACGCGGCGTCACATTTGTGAGCGTATGGCGGTATCTGCCGCTCCGCGACCGGGAGGGGGCACCCGGGACCCGCCGGTCCGCCCCCCGCTCGTTGGGCAGCACGCCACCGGGAGGTCATACTTCCACGGCACACTGACAGTCAGGGGTACTCGTGCGGACAGCAATATCGGCCGGAGTCGACGGTCTGCGCCGGTGGTCGCGGCGCCCGGCACGGACGTGGGTGCGGCGTGCCGCGCTGGCGGCCGTGCTCCTGGTGATGGCGCCCATGGTGGTCGGCGCGGTCGCGCTGCGCAGCAGCTACGCGGGCGACCCGGGCGAGGGCACCAGGTCGCGCGGGCGCGACGCCATCTGGCTCGGCCACGCCTGGGTCGACGGCCGCAAGGGCGAGGCCGACCTGGACGCCTTCGCCGCGCGCGTACGGGAGACGGGGATACACGACCTGTACGTCCACGCCGGGCCGCTGGAGCACGACGGGACGCTGCCCGCGGGCCGCTACCCCAAGGCGCGCTGGCTGGTCGACGGCGTGCACCGCAGGCTGCCCGGGGTGCGGGTGCAGGCCTGGCTCGGCGACAGGCTCGCCACCGAGGGCCCCACGGGTCTGCGCCTGGAGCGGGCGGCGACCCGCACCGCGATGGTGGACTCCGCGCGCCACGCCCTGGCGGACGGCCGCTTCGACGGCGTCCACTTCGACCTGGAGCCGATGCCCTCGGGCAACCGCCCCTTCCTGCGCCTGCTGGAGGCGGTACGGCCCGTCACGCGCGCGCACCACGCGACGCTCTCGGTCGCCGCGCACCAGATCGACCCCGTGCCCCGCCTGCACTCCGCCGCCGGCAGGATCGCCGGGCACCCCAAGTGGTGGTCACAGGCGTACTTCGGGCAGGTGGCCAAGCGCGTCGACCAGATCGCGGTGATGTCGTACGACACCTCGATGCCGCTGGAGAGCCTGTACGGCGGCTATGTCGCCCAGCAGGCCTCGCTGGCGCTGGAGGTCACGCCCAAGGACACCGACCTGCTGATGGGGCTGCCGTTCTTCCAGACGGAGACCCTGGGCCACCACGCCTCGGCCGAGACGGTGCAGGCGGCGGTGCGCGGGGTGCGGCTGGGCCTGGGCCGCACCGACCGGCACCGCGAGCACTTCGGGGTGGCGCTCTACGTCGACTTCACCGCGCGCGACCGCGACTGGGCCGCCTACGACAAGGGCTGGAACTGAGGGAGCGCGGTACGGCGGGGCCCGGCATCCTTACCGATGCCGGGCCCCGCCGCCTTCCGTAAGGAAAGGGGGCGGCCTCAACTCCCCGGCCGGCGGCCGATCTTGCTGCCGAGCCAGACCAGCGGGTCGTACTTGCGGTCCACCACCCGCTCCTTCAGCGGGATCAGCGCGTTGTCGGTGATCTTGATGTGCTCGGGGCAGACCTCGGTGCAGCACTTGGTGATGTTGCAGTAGCCCAGGCCGTGCTCGTCCTGGGCGGTGCGCTTGCGGTCCAGGCCCGTCTCCTCGGCCGCGTCCAGCGGGTGCATGTCCAGCTCCGCCACCCGCATCAGGAAGCGCGGCCCGGCGAAGGCCGCCTTGTTCTCCTCGTGGTCGCGCACCACATGGCAGGTGTCCTGGCACAGGAAGCACTCGATGCACTTGCGGAACTCCTGCGAGCGCTCCACGTCGATCTGCCGCATCCGGTACTCACCCGCCGCGACGCCCTTCGGAGGGACGAAGGCGGGAACCTCCCGCGCCTTTTCGTAGTTGAAGGAGACGTCGGTCACCAGGTCGCGGACGATCGGGAACGCCCGCAGCGGGGTCACCGTGATCGTCTCCTCGCGCGCGAAGACCGACATCCGGGTCATGCACAGCAGCCGGGGCCGCCCGTTGATCTCCGCCGAGCAGGAACCGCACTTGCCCGCCTTGCAGTTCCAGCGCACGGCCAGGTCGGGCGCCTGGGTGGCCTGGAGGCGGTGGATGATGTCGAGGACGACCTCGCCCTCGTTCACCTCCACCGTGAAGTCCTGCAAAGCGCCCCCGCCGGTGTCGCCCCGCCAGACCCGGAAGCTCGCGTCATACGTGGTCACTCGTGGAGCTCCTCTTCGGCGAGGTACTTGACCAGCTCCTCCTTCTCGAAGAGGGCGAGCAGGTCGGCACGGATGGGTTCGGTCTCTTCGCGTGTCAGTCGGATCTGCCCCCGGGCCGGGTCGGCCGCCCCGGGATCCCCGGCGGGGTCGGCCAGCCGGCACAGCAGGTTCGCCCGCCGCCAGCTCCGGTCCATAGCGGGCCAGTCCTCGCGGGTGTGGCCGCCCCGGCTCTCGGTGCGCTCCAGGGCCGCGCGCGCCACGCACTCACTGACCAGCAGCATGTTCCGCAGGTCCAGGGCGAGGTGCCAGCCGGGGTTGAACTGGCGGTGGCCCTCCACCCCGGCCCGCCGGGCGCGGACGCGCAGCTCGGCCAGCTTCTCCAGGGCCTGCCGCATCTCCGCGTCCCGGCGGATGATGCCCACCAGGTCGTTCATCGCCTGCTGGAGCTCCTGGTGCAGGGTGTACGGGTTCTCCGGCGCGGCGTCCGCGGCCCCGGCCGGTTCGGCGCTGAAGGGCCGCAGCGCCTCGGCTGCCGCCAGGTCCACCTGGGCCTCGTCGACGGCGGGGCGGGCACCGGCGAGCGCCGAGGCGTACCCGGCGGCGTGCAGCCCGGCGCGGCGGCCGAAGACCAGCAGGTCGGAGAGGGAGTTCCCGCCCAGGCGGTTGGAGCCGTGCATCCCTCCGGCCACCTCGCCCGCCGCGAAGAGCCCGGGAACCCCGCGCGCGGCGGCGGTGTCGGAGTCGACGGCGATGCCGCCCATCACGTAGTGGCAGGTCGGGCCGACCTCCATCGGCTCGGCCGTGATGTCCACGTCCGCCAGCTCCTTGAACTGGTGGTGCATGGAGGGCAGCCGGCGCCGGATGACCTCGGCGGGCATCCGGGTGGAGACGTCCAGGAAGACACCGCCGTGCGGGGAGCCGCGGCCGGCCTTGACCTCGGAGTTGATGGCGCGGGCGACCTCGTCGCGCGGGAGCAGTTCGGGCGGGCGGCGGTTGTGGTCGGGGTCCTCGTACCAGCGGTCGCCCTCCTCCTCGGACTCCGCGTACTTCTCCTTGAAGACGTCCGGCACGTAGTCGAACATGAAGCGTCTGCCGTCGGAGTTGCGCAGCACACCGCCGTCGCCGCGCACCGACTCGGTGACCAGGATCCCCTTGACCGAGGGCGGCCAGACCATGCCGGTCGGGTGGAACTGCACGAACTCCATGTTCAGCAGCGGCGCCCCGGCCAGCAGCGCGAGCGCGTGGCCGTCGCCGGTGTACTCCCAGGAGTTCGACGTCACCTTGAAGGACTTGCCGATGCCGCCGGTCGCCAGGACCACGGCCGGGGCCTGGAGGACGAAGAACCGGCCGGACTCGCGCTCGTAGCAGAAGGCGCCCGCCACCCGGTCGCCCTCCTTCGGGCGGTGTTCTTTCAGGATCCGGGTGACCGTGCACTCCTGGAAGACCTTGAGGCGGGCCTCGTAGTCGCCGAACTCGCGCTCGTCCTCCTGCTGGAGCGAGACGATCTTCTGCTGGAGGGTGCGGATGAGCTCCAGGCCGGTGCGGTCGCCGACGTGGGCCAGCCGCGGGTACTCGTGGCCGCCGAAGTTGCGCTGGGAGATCCGGCCGTCCGGCGTACGGTCGAACAGGGCGCCCCAGGTCTCCAGCTCCCACACCCGGTCGGGCGCCTCACGCGCGTGGAGTTCGGCCATCCGCCACTGGTTGAGGAACTTGCCGCCGCGCATCGTGTCGCGGAAGTGGACCTGCCAGTTGTCGCCGGAGTTCACGTTGCCCATGGAGGCGGCGATGCCGCCCTCGGCCATCACGGTGTGGGCCTTGCCGAAGAGCGACTTGCAGATCACGGCGGTACGGGCGCCCTGCTCGCGGGCCTCGATCGCGGCCCGCAGGCCCGCCCCGCCCGCGCCCACCACGACCACGTCCCACTGCTGGCGTTCCGCTTGCGTCATCAGAAGAACCTCGGATCGTCGAAGGCCCCGGTGGCGAGGAAGTACACGTACAGGTCGGCCAGCGAGACGCTGATCAGCGAGGCCCAGGCGAGCAGCATGTGATGGCGGTTCAGCTTCCCGGCCCAGCTCCACATCCGGTAGCGCACCGGGTGCTTGGAGAAGTGCCGCAGCCGCCCGCCGACGATGTGCCGGCAGGAGTGGCAGGAGAGGGTGTACGCCCAGATCAGCACGATGTTGGCGGTGAAGACCAGGGTGCCCAGACCCATGTGGCCCCACCGGTAGTGCTCGTCGCGGTAGGCGAGCACCGTGTCGTACGTGAGGAAGGCCGCGACCGGCAGCGCGAAGTAGAACGTGTACCGGTGGATGTTCTGGATGATCAGCGGGAAGCGGGTCTCGCCCGTGTACTTCTTGTGCGGCTCGGCCACCGCGCAGGCGGGCGGCGAGGCCCAGAAGCCCCGGTAGTAGGCCTTGCGGTAGTAGTAGCAGGTGCCGCGGAAGGCGAGCGGGAAGATCAGGATCAGCAGGGCGGGGGAGAGGCCCCACCAGCTGCCGAAGAGGTCGGCGTTCGGGCCGCCCCGCATCGGGACGCAGTTGTCGGCGACGCACGGCGAGTAGAACGGCGAGACGTAGGGAGCGGCGTAGTAGTCGTCGTTCACGAAGGCCCGCCAGGTCGAGTAGACGACGAAGGCGAGCAGTCCGGCGGCGGTCACGGCGGGCGCCAGCCACCAGCGGTCGGTGCGCAGGTGGCGGGGCGCGATGGCGGCGCGCGAGGCGCCGGACACGCCGGTGAGCGGTTGGGGTTCGGTGCCTGTGGCCAACAGTGGCTCCCGTTCCGTTCAGTCAGGGGGCGCGCCGGTCGCGGGCGCCCAGACCTTCGTCGTCCGAGTCCGTCCACAGCGAGGTGTCGTACGGCGTGTCCGGGATGGTGAGCAGGTCGGGGCGCGCCTCGGTGGCGGGGGCCGCGGTCTGGCGCAGCAGCGCGACGCTCTCGCGCAGATGGTCGGTGTCGGTCCGTATCCGGCGGATGTCCAGCCCGTCGTCGCCGATCTGTTTCTCCAGCCGCCCCACCGACCTGACCAGGTCGTCGAGACAGCGTTGAACGGCCGTCAGCTCCTCGTGCAGGGACATGGCGTGCCTACCTTCCGCAGTGGCGGGCGGCGGTGACCGGTCATGCGGGAGGGCGACCTCCCGTTCCCCCGAAAGGTCATGCGCCTGAGAGTGTCGCGCGTCACTTCCGTGGTTGTGAAGGTGTGTGCACCGGGTTCCCGGGGCGCACACCGAGTCGCACACGCCCCTCGTTGCGCCGCATGGGTGGGATCCGGCCGCCGCCGCGCCGTGTCGCGGTACGGACGGGGGCGGCGTCCTCTTCAGTGGGTGGGCAATACGTGTGATCATCGCGAAATGCCACCAAGCACATAAAAACTGACGAAGAGGTACAGACATGCCCCACGTCGGCGTCCAGCGCGGGAGGGCATCTTCCCGGGCGACCCGCACCGTCGCCGCGATCCGCACCGTCGCGTCGCTCCGGTCCGTCGCGCTGCTCACCTCCGGTGTGCTGGCGCTCCCCGCCCTGGCCGGCTGCTCCTCGGGCGACGACGCGGCCGGCGCGCTCGTCGCGCCCCAGGACATCGGCGCGGCGCCCCGGCCCCAGGTCGCCGACGGGGGAACCCTGCGCTGGGCCGTCGACGCGATGCCCCAGACGCTCAACGCCTTCCAGGCCGACGCGGACGCCGCGACCACCCGCGTCACCGGCGCGGTGCTGCCGTCCCTCTTCATCCTGGACCAGCGCGGACGCCCGCAGCGCAACCCGGACTACCTGGAGAGCGCGGAGGTCGTCCAGCGCGAGCCCAAGCAGGTCGTGCTCTACAAGCTCAACCAGAAGGCGGTGTGGAGCGACGGCCGCGAGGTCGGCGCCCCCGACTTCGTCGCCCAGTGGCGGGCGCTGAGCGGGCGCGACACCGCGTTCTGGACCGCGCGCAACGCCGGGTACGAGCGGATCGAGAAGATCGAGAAGGGCGCCAACGACCTGGAGGTCAAGGTCACCTTCGCCAAGCCGTACGCGGACTGGCGCGCCCTGTTCAGCCCGCTCTACCCCAAGGACGTCACCGGCACGGCGAACGCCTTCAACGACGGCGCCCGCACCAAGCTGAAGGCCACCGCAGGACCGTTTCTCCTCAAGGCCTACGAGCACGACAAGGGCACCCTGACCCTCGCCCGCAACCCGCGCTGGTGGGGCCGGCCCAGCAAGCTCGACGAGCTGGTCCTGCGGGCCGTGCCGCGCGACAAGCGGGTCGCCGCCCTCGCCGACGGCAACCTGGACGTGGCCGAGATCGACCGGTCCGCCGCCGACCGCATCACCCAGGCCGAGCGCGACAAGGGCGCCGGCCGCGGCGCCGAGGGTCCCGGACTCGCCCACGGCGTCGACTCCGCCCTCACCCCCGCCTCCGCGCTGCGCTCCTGGGCGGTCGCGCACGGCTCCGACGAGGAGCGGGCCGAGGCCGAGGCACGGGCGCGCAAGCAGACCCGCGAGGCCGTCGCCCGGTACGCCGACGAGCAGACGGGCCTGGCGCGGCTCGCCATCCGCAAGTCCCTGGAGCCCGCCTACACCCAGCTCGCCCTCAACGGCAGCACCGGCCCGCTCGCCGACGAGCGGGTGCGCCGCGCGGTGGCCCGGGCGCTGGACCGCCAGGAGCTGGCGGAGATCGTGCTCAAGCCGCTCGGGCTGCCCGCCCGGCCCCCCGGCAGCCATCTGGCGCTGGCGGGCCAGCCGGCGTACGCCGACAACAGCGGCGCGCTCGGCGGGCAGGACACCCACGAGGCGCAGGCCCTGCTCGCGGACGCGGGCTGGACCCCGGGCGGCGCCCGGCAGAAGTCCGGCACCGGCACGACCAAGGCGGGCAGCAAGGCGTCCGGCGCGGGCGCGGACGGCGACGCCAAGCGGGAGAGCGCCGGGGACGACGGCACCTACATCGTCGGCGACGACAAGGCCAAGAGGGTCCGGTCGAGCCCGAACCTGTACTCCCTGGGCGGCGCGAAGGTCGGCGAGGGCCCCTACTACGCGGACGAGGAGAAGCCCGCCGGCTCCTCGCAGGGCCGGGAGGACTCCGGCGGGGGCGACGACCGGCCGGGCGACAACCGGCCCGGCGGCTCCGGCCCCGGCGCCGACACGCATGTGCTCGCCCCGGCCCGCGCCGCCGCCCTCCAGGAGGTCGCCCTGATGCGGCAGGCCGACGCGCTGGACGACGCCGGCTCCGGCCACCGGGGCGCCGCCCAGGACGAGGCGGCCGGCCGGAGCGAGCACGGCACGGGCAGGGACGCCCACCGCACCGAGGCCCAGCACAAGGGGGGCGCGCCCGGCGCGTACGCCCCCAAGGGCACCGCGGCGCCGGGGGCGGGCGGGCCGCTCGGCAAGGACGGCAAGCCGCTCAACCTGCGGTTCGTCCTGCCGTCGGGTCCGGGCTCCGAGGCGCTGCGGGCGGTGGGCGACCGGATCGCCCAGATGCTGCGGGCCGTCGGGATCAGCACCGAGGTCTCCAAGGTGGCCGACGACAGCTACTTCAAGGACCACATCGCCTCGGGCGACTTCGACCTCGCCCTGTACTCCTGGCCCGGCACCGCCTACCCGGCCACCGACGACCGGCCGGTCTTCGCCAAGCCCGAGCCCGCCTCGGACGGCTCGCTCGTCGTCGAGCAGAACTACACCCGGGTCGGCACCGACCACATCGACCAGCTCTTCGACCAGGCGGCCGGGGAGCTCGACGAGGACGAGGCCCGCGAACTGGTCCGCAAGGCGGACGCCCGCATCTGGGCCGCGGCCGGTTCCATCCCCCTCTACCAGCGCCCCCAGCTGGTCGCGGTGAAGCCCAACGTGGCCAACGCGGGCGCCTTCGGGTTCGCCACCCCGCTCTTCCAGGACATCGGTTTCAAGAAGTCGGACAATGCCCCGAAGAAGCCTGAGAAGTAACGGAACGGACCCCCGCCCGCCTTAAGAAACAGCAGGTCACAACCTCAGAACTGGCTCAAGTCCCTTGCCCGTCGGTCCGCCGGCGGGCAAGGTCGTACCTGCCCTTGACCCGGCCATGGGGCGGTCTCGACCAGGGCTGCCCCGCTGCTCCCCGCACCCCGATAAACGATCACAGGTTCGGCCCGGGAGGCCTCCGGCGCGCCAGCCCCGTACCATAGGACTAGCCGTGGCGTGTTCGCGCCCGGCGGGCGGACGAGGCTTCGACCGTCAGACGCCTGATTCCCGATCGAGAGAAGCGCCAGCCAGCATGCCCACGCGCCACGACATCCGCAATGTCGCCATCGTCGCCCACGTCGACCACGGCAAGACGACCATCGTCGACGCCATGCTCAAGCAGGCCGGCTCCTTCGCCGCGCACGCCGCCGAGTCCCTCGACGACCGCATGATGGATTCGAACGACCTGGAGCGTGAGAAGGGCATCACGATCCTCGCCAAGAACACGGCGGTGAAGTACCACCCCAAGGACGGCGGGGCCCCCATCACGATCAACATCATCGACACCCCCGGCCACGCCGACTTCGGTGGTGAGGTCGAGCGCGGTCTGTCGATGGTGGACGCGGTCGTGCTGCTGGTGGACGCCTCCGAGGGCCCCCTCCCGCAGACGCGCTTCGTGCTGCGCAAGGCGCTCCAGCAGCGGCTGCCCGTCATCCTCTGCATCAACAAGACGGACCGCCCCGACTCCCGGATCGACGAGGTCGTCAACGAGACGTACGACCTGTTCCTGGACCTGGACGCGGACGAGGACCAGATCGAGTTCCCGATCGTCTACGCCTGCGGCCGCGACGGCATCGCCTCGCTGACCAAGCCGGAGGACGGCACGGTCCCGGCCGACTCCACCAGCCTGGAGCCGTTCTTCTCCACCATCCTGGAGCACGTCCCGGCCCCGACGTACGAGGAGGACGCGCCGCTCCAGGCCCACGTCACCAACCTCGACGCCGACAACTTCCTCGGCCGTATCGCGCTGCTCCGCGTCGAACAGGGCGAGCTGCGCAAGGGCCAGACCGTGGCCTGGATCAAGCGCGACGGCTCGATCTCCAACGTCCGCATCACCGAGCTGATGATGACCGAGGCGCTCACCCGCAAGCCCGCCGAGGTGGCGGGCCCGGGCGACATCTGCGCCGTCGCCGGTATCCCGGACATCATGATCGGTGAGACCCTCGCCGACCCCGAGAACCCGGTCGCGCTCCCGCTGATCACGGTGGACGAGCCCGCGATCTCCATGGTCATCGGCACCAACACCTCGCCGCTGGTCGGCCGCGGCGGCACCGGCAAGGGCGCCTCCGCCAAGGCGGCCGTCAAGGACCGCAAGGTCACCGCGCGCCAGGTGAAGGACCGCCTGGACCGCGAGCTGATCGGTAACGTCTCGCTGCGCGTGCTCGACACCGAGCGCCCCGACGCCTGGGAGGTGCAGGGCCGCGGTGAGCTGGCGCTGGCCATCCTGGTCGAGCAGATGCGCCGTGAGGGCTTCGAGCTGACCATCGGCAAGCCGCAGGTCGTCACCAAGCTCGTCGACGGCAAGGTGCACGAGCCGGTCGAGCGCCTCACGGTGGACGTGCCCGAGGAGCACATGGGCGCCGTCACGCAGCTCATGGGCGTCCGCAAGGGCCGGATGGACAACATGTCCAACCACGGCTCCGGCTGGGTCCGCATGGAGTTCGTCGTCCCGTCCCGCGGTCTGATCGGCTTCCGTACCGAGTTCCTCACCGGTACGCGCGGCACCGGCATCGCGCACTCCATCCACGAGGGCCACGAGCCGTGGTTCGGCCCCCTGACGACCCGTAACAACGGTTCGCTGGTCGCCGACCGCGCGGGCGCCGTCACCGCCTTCGCGATGACCAACCTCCAGGAGCGCGGTGTGCTGTTCACCGACCCGGGCACCGAGGTGTACGAGGGCATGATCGTCGGCGAGAACTCGCGCGCCGACGACATGGACGTCAACATCACCAAGGAGAAGAAGCTCACCAACATGCGCTCCTCCTCCGCCGACTCCTTCGAGGCGATCGTCCCGCCGCGCAAGCTCTCCCTGGAGCAGTCCCTGGAGTTCTGCCGCGACGACGAGTGCGTCGAGGTGACCCCGGAGGCCGTCCGCATCCGGAAGGTCGTCCTGGACCAGAAGGAGCGCGGCCGCACGGCCTCGCGCGCCAAGCACGGCTAGTCCGACCCTGTCGGGCCCGGGGGGGGGGGGGGGGGGGGGGGGGGGGGGGGGGGGGGGGGGGGGGGGGGGGGGGGGGGGGGGGGGGGGGGGGGGGGGGGGGGGGGGGGGGGGG
>NZ_JBWKEI010000019.1:0-140658 GCF_056435525.1 Streptomyces sp. NPDC043908
TTCACGTCTTCCTCTTCTTGCGGCGCCGGGTGGAGGGGGAGGGGGAAGGGGGGGGGGGGGGGGGGGTCCCCCCCCCCCCCCCCCCCCCCCCCCCCCCCCCCCCGCCCTCCCTCTCCTCCCCACGCGAAAACGGCCCGCTCACCGCAACGTCCTTGCGGTGAGCGGGCCGTCCGCCGTCGAGCCGTCCGCCCGACCGCCGGCCGTCGGGGGTGTCGGCCGGCACCAGCAGCTGTACGGGGGTGATCAGCTGTTGGGGTCGGCAACCTGGCCGATGGCCACGTGCAGACGGTTCCACAGGTTCGCGGTGGCGACCGAGAGGACGATCGCCGCGAGCTGCTGCTCGTTGAAGTGCTTCGCCGCGTCGTTCCACACCTCGTCCGAGACCGCGTCCTCACGGTCCGCGAGGCGGGTCACGGCCTCGGAGAGCGCCAGGGCCGCGCGCTCGGCGTCCGTGAAGTAGGGGGTGTTGCGCCAGGCGGCCACGGCGAACAGACGCTCGTCCGAGGTCTCGCCGGCGGCCTTCGCCAGACGCGGGTGACGGTCCGCGTTGGCGCCGTCGCCGTTGATCTGGCTCGCCCGCAGATGCAGCAGCTCAAGCAGCTTCACATCGACGCCGGGAACTTCCTTGCTGGCCTTTCCGAGCGCCACCAGAGCGTCAATGGCACCGGGAACGACAAAAGCAGGGTGCTTGGCCCGAGCGGTCATGATTTGCTCTCCTCAAAAAGATTCACGTAAACGCCGAACACTTCATACGGGAAACCGCGACGTCGGACGCCGACCGGCCCTGCCAGAACATCCACACCGGTCGGCTTCCTCCGTCACAGCTATGACGAAACGTGGCGCGTGAATGTGACGGGAGTCAGGTGTGACCCACGCCACATCGGTGCGGCGGGGACGTCCGTGTGCTGGGCGCTTGTCTAAGGACGGCGTAAGATCCAGATCCCGGGGCACCAGAGGTACGGGGTGGAAGCGGGAGCGGGAGCAGGGCGGGGGCGGGGCACGAGGCCCGGAAAATCCGCCACATCCGGCGGTTCTTTACCCAGAGTCGAGTGGCTTCAATCCGAGCAGAATTCGCGATTGCTACAGGATTTTGACACCGCGGTCAGTTCTTTGACAGGTACGTCAGAGCAGCCACAGGCGGGCTTGCCGCGACGGGTGGGTTCGAGCACATGATCAAAGCGGGTTGCCGCCGAGGGCCTGCCAGCCGCGCGGACACTTCCGACCCGCATACCCCTTACCCCCCGTATTTCCCGACTCAGGGGAGAAACATGGACATCGAAGTGCTGGGTGCACTGTCGGTGCGGAAGAACGGGTTATCGATCGCGCCCACTGCCCCGAAGCCGCGGCAGGTGCTGGCCCTCCTCGCGCTCCACTCCGACCAGGTGGTGCCGCTGGCGACGCTGGCGGAAGAGCTCTGGGACGACACCCCGCCGCGCAGTGCCCGTACCACCGTGCAGACGTATGTGATGCAGCTCCGCGAGCTCATCGGCGAGGCGCTGGCCCGCCGGGACGGCGAGCACCGCACCGCCAAGGACGTCCTCGTCACCCTGCCCGGCGGCTACCGCCTGGAGACCGAGGACGGCGAAGGCACCGTGGACTTCCGCGAGTTCGAGCGGCGCGCCACGGCCGGCCACCGCGCCATGGACGTCGGTGACCACGAGGGCGCCGCCCGGCTGCTGCGCGAGGCGCTCGCCCTGTGGACCGGGCCCGCCCTGACGGGTGTCCACCAGGGCAGCCGGCTGAGCACCGAGGCCGAGCGGCTCGAAGAGGCCCGGCTCGCCGCCCTCGACCGGCGCATCGAGGCCGATCTGCGCCTGGGCCGCCACCGCGAACTGCTCTCCGAACTGACCGTCCTGGTCAGCCGCTATCCCCTGCACGAGGCGCTGCACGGCCAGTACATGCTGGCGCTGCACCGGTCCGGGCGGCGCAGCGAGGCGCTCGGCGCCTACCAGCGGCTGCGCGCGACCCTCGTCGCCCGGGCGGGGATCGAGCCCTCGGCCGCACTCGGCCGGCTCCA
Organism: Streptomyces sp. NPDC043908; assembly: GCF_056435525.1. Lineage (NCBI taxonomy): Bacteria > Bacillati > Actinomycetota > Actinomycetes > Kitasatosporales > Streptomycetaceae > Streptomyces > Streptomyces sp. NPDC043908. Next base: position 2,018 of record NZ_JBWKEI010000019.1, read on the forward strand.
GATGGCCATCCTCGCGGCCCGGCCCGGCTCGGCCGTGCCCGACGGCGCCCCCGTCACCGAGCGGCTCGCCGCCCGCGCGAGCTGACCCCGTACGCACCCTCCCCCGGCGGCCCGGCCCCGGGGGGAGACAACGATGTCCCGGCGCACCCCCGCCTTTTACCCGAGAGGAAGCCGTGAAAATCCAGGTCCTGGGCCCCTTGAGTGCCGAAGTGAACAGAGTCTCCGTCGTCCCCACGGCGGGCAAGCCCCGTCAGATCCTCGCGCTGCTCGCCCTGTACCCGGGGCGCGTCATCCCCGTACCGACCCTGATGGAGGAGATCTGGGGCACCGAGCTGCCGCAGAGCGCGCTCACCACCCTCCAGACGTACATCCTCCAGCTGCGGCGGCGGCTGGCCGGGGCCATGGGGCCCGACGCACGACTTTCGGCCAAGGATGTTCTGGCCACCCGCTACGGCGGCTATCTGCTCCAGATCCCGTCCGAGGCCGTCGACGTGCACACGTACGAGCAGTTGGCGGCGGAGGGCCAGCTGGCGTTCGACGAGGGCCACAACGAGCGGGCGGCGGACTGCTTCCGGCGCGCGCTCGACCTGTGGGAGGGTCCCGCGCTGGTGGACGTGCGGGTCGGGCCGATCCTCGACATCGAGGTCATGCGCCTGGAGGAGAGCCGGCTGGTGGTGAGGGAGCGCCGGATCGACGCCGACTTACGCCTCGGCCGGCACGCCGAACTCACCGCCGAGCTGACCGATCTGATCGCGCGTCATCCCCAGCACGAGGGGCTGCACTCGCAGGCCATGGTGGCCCTCTACCGCTCCGGGCGCCAGGCCACCGCACTCGACGTGTACCGCAAGCTGCGCGGGCGGCTCATCGAGGACCTCGGCGTGGAGCCCTCCCCGCAGCTCCAGCGGCTGCACCAGGCGATCCTCGCCGTCGACCCCCAGCTCGACGTCGTCGCGGGCCCGCGCCGCACCTCCACCTTCGACCTGTACGCGGCCTGATCCCGGCCGTGTGCAACCCGGGCGGCTCGCCGTGCCGCCCCCGCACGGCCATGCTCGAACAGCCCGTGCTCGTATCCATGCGAAGGGGGAGCAGATGTACGAGAACAGGGAAGACCGGGAAGATCATGAGTTTCGGCCGGGTGACCTCGCCTCCGTCGCTCCTCCGCTCCGGCTCGCCGGGGCGGAGGAGGACGGTGACGAGCTGAACATCATCCGGGGGATCGACTGACCGCCCCGTCCGCGACGGGAACGGCCGCCCGCTCATCGGGCGAGACGGCCGTCCCGTACGGCACCACCGGCCGCGGGTGCCGCGGCGAACGACGCCCCCGCCGGCAGGGGGCGCCTTCGTCCGTCCGGCCCCGGGGGAGCTCCGGCCCCCCGGGCGGGCGCGGCTAGTTCTCCGTGCCGAACCAGCGCTCCAGCGCCTCGCGGAGCTTGCCGCCGTCGGGCGCGGTCCAGGCCACGTGCCCGTCGGGGCGCAGCAGGACGGCCTCGGGGTCGCCGTCCGCCGCCTTCTCGGCCGGGACCCAGGCGCCGGTGACCACGTCCACCCGGTCCGCCCAGCCCGCGGCGAGCTCGGCGGCCTCGCGGGAGTCTCCGGTGGTGATCAGAACGCCGCGCGCGCTGTGCAGCAGCTCGGCGATCCGGACCCGGCCGCCCCCGGCGACCTCGACCTCGCGGTCCGGCGAGAAACGCAGGCCCAGCAGCGGGTGGCCGGTGGCGCCCATGTCGTACCGCACGTCCAGGCCGCTGACCTGCCCGGCCAGATGGCGGGCGACGTCCGGGGACTCGACGAGCTCGCGCATCACCGCGCGCAGCGGTTCCATCTCCTCGCCCGTGAGGTAGAGGCGGGTCTGGGCGCGGGTGTTGCGCATCAGCTGCTCGCCGACCGGGTGGCGCTCGGACTGGAAGGTGTCGAGGAGGCCCTCGGGCGCCCAGCCGTTGATGGCCGCGGCCAGCTTCCAGCCCAGGTTCACCGCGTCCTGCACGCCGACGCTCATGCCCTGCGCGCCGGCCGGCATGTGGATGTGGGTGGCGTCGCCGGCCAGGAAGACCCGGCCCTTGCGGTACTGGGAGGCCTGGCGGGTGGTGTCGGTGAAGGCGCTGATCCAGCGGACCTCGGCGTGGTGCAGGGACTCCCCCGTCATCCGCTGCCAGGCGTCGGCGACGACCTCGAAGGTGAGCTGGCTCTTGTCCTCGTGGGGGCGCAGCTTCTCGTCGTGGATGACGATCCGGTCGACGCCGTTCTCCAGGTTGAACGCCATCACCATGCCGCCGGGCACCTGCTCCCCGATCGGCCGCTGGCGCACCCCGGCACCGACCAGGTCGGCCATGTACATGCCCCGGGTGGCCTCCCAGCCGGGGAAGTCGATGCCCGCGGTCTTACGGACGACCGAGCGCGCCCCGTCGCAGCCGACGAGGTACCGGGCCTCCTCCTCGCCCGGCCCGCCGGGGCCCTCGAAGGACACGACGACGCCGTCCTCGGTCTCCCGGAACCCCGTCACCTCGTGGTTGCGGTGGACGGTGACCCCGAGCTCCCCCAGCCACGCCTCCAGGATCTCCTCGGTACGGAACTGGGGGACGCCCCGGACGCTGAAGTGGTTGTCCTCCAGCTTGGAGAAGTCGATGCGCACCCCGCCGAAGTGGCCCTGGGCCCACTCGACGTCGCCGAAGCGGGCGAGCAGACCGCGCTGGTCGAAGACCTCGGCGGCGCGGCGGGTGAAGCCCACGCCCCGGGACTCGCCGCTCGGGCCGGGCAGCCGGTCGTACACGGCCACGTCCACGCCGCCGAGCTTGAGTTCACCGGCGAGCATCAACCCGACCGGTCCGGCCCCGACGATGATTGCGCCCTGAGTCATGTCACTCTCCTCGTACACATGTTGAACAGGCCTTGGGATAGGTGCCGTTGACCGGTCCGCCCCGGATCGGGCCGGTCAGGCGAGGAACGTGAGCAGCTCGCGGGTGAGCAGCTCGGGCTGCTCCTCGGGGATGTAGTGGATGGACCGGTCCGCGTGGACCACGCGGACGTCCGGCGCCAGCGTCGGCAGGACCTGCCGGAACTGGCCGTAGGTGAGCTGGGAGCCGACGCCGAGCACGGGCGCGGTGACCTTGCCGTAGGTCTTCAGGTCCGCGATGTCCTGGTGGGCCGCCTTGTACCAGGCGGCCCCGGCCCGGACGGCGTCGGGCGAGTCGTAGCGCTGGGCGTAGACCGCCCGGTCGAAGTCGGGGACGAGGCTCTGGTCGGGCAGGGAGTGGGCGAAGAGCCAGTCGATGATGTGCCGCATCCGGCCTGCGGCCAGCTGCTCGGGCAGGCCCTGCACCTGGTTGAACGCCCACCACCAGAGGTTGAAGCCCTGGCCGGGCCGGGGCAGGAGCGGGATGTCGTACTGGGTCTCGTCGACGTGCAGGGTGTCGACGAGCGCGAGCCTGCGGGTGGCCGCCGGGTGGTTGGCGGCGAAGCTGTACGCCACCATCGCGCCCATGTCGTGGCCGACGACGTTGACCCGGCTGTAGCCGAGCGAGCGCACCAGCTCGTACACATCGCGGGCCATCGTCTTCTTGTCGTAGCCGCCCTGCGGCTTCTCGGAGCCGCCCATGCCGCGGATGTCGACCGCGATGACGCGGTGGCCGCCGCGGGCCAGCTCCGGCATGACGTGCCGCCAGGCCCACCAGGTCTGGGGCCAGCCCGCGAGCAGGACCACCGGTTCGCCCGTGCCTCCGGCGACGTAGTGCAGCCGCACGCCGTCTCCGTACCCGTGGTGGCTGCGGAAACCGCCGGGCAGGGACCTGGCCAGGGCGGCGTCCGTGGGAACGCGGTGCCTCGGGGCGGCCCCGGCGGGTTCGGCGGCGGCGACACCGCCGGCCATGGCGAGGGCGGCGGACCCGGCGCCCAGGCTGATCATCTTTCTGCGGTCCAGCGACATGCTGCGTCCTACCTGTCCTACGTGTGCCTGCATGGGGGGACGTGCCGGTGCCTGTGGGGGGTGGCAGGTGTGCGGGCCCTTACGGCCGTCAGCCGCGGAACGGGCCCGCGTACTCCTCGGCCCACTCGGTGAAGGGCCGCGCGGGGTGGCCGGTCAGCTTCTCGACGTCACCGGTGAGCGGGACCGGGGAGGAGCTGGCCGCCCACAGGTCGAGCAGCGCGTCCGCGATGTCGCCCGGCATGAAGTCGGGCTTGTTGGCGCGCCACACGGCCGGGGGGACCTCGGTGACCGGGATGGACCGGCCCGCGGCCGCCTCGATGGCCGCGATGTGCTGGGTGAAGGTGAGCGCCTCGGGGCCGGTGAGGTGGTACGAACGGCCGCGCAGCGACGGGTCGGTCAGCACCGCGAGCGCCGCCTCGGCGACGTCCCGCTCGTTGACCGGGTCGGCGTAGCTGTTGGGATACGGCAGGCCGACCGTGCCGCGCGCCTTGAGCTGCCAGGCCCACGGCATGGCGTTGCTGGCGAGGGCACCGCAGTTCAGCGGGGTCGAGGTGATCGAGGAGGCGGCGAGCGCCTGCTCGACGGCGAGGTGGGGCGCGGCGATCGGGTTGACGGCGGCGTCGGGGCGCAGCACCGCGTCGGCGGACATGATGACGACGTGCTCGACACCGGCCTGTTCGGCCTGCTCGACGAACTCGCCGATCGCGGCGGCCTCGCAGTACAGGAAGACCGAGGTGACCCCGGCGAGCGCGGCGGGGAAGTCGGCGGGCTCGTCGAGCGCCAGCTTCACGGACTCGACGCCCTCGGGCAGCGTGAGCTTCTCGGGGCTGCGCGAGCCGGCGCGTACGGCGACGCCCCGGGCGGCCAGCAGCCGCACGAGGTGCGAGCCGACTTTGCCGCTGCTGCCGGTGACGAGGACGGTCATGGTGGGTTCCCTTTCGGACGGTGCTGGGGGTGGGCGTGCGGCCAGGGCCTGTCCGGCGGGTGGGCGCCGGACAGGCCCTCGGCAGGGTGGCGGCCGGTCCTGCGGCTTCAGCCTCTATCCGGCCACTTGAGCCGCGCCGAACCACCGCTCAAGCGCGTCCCGGAGCTTGCCGCCGTCGGGCGCGGCCCAGACGACGTGTCCGTCGGGGCGGACGAGGACGGCCTCGGGGTCCTGGTCGGCGGCGGTCGCGGAGGGCACCCAGCTGCCGGTGACGACGTCGACGCGGTCCGCCCAGCCCTCGGCGAGCTCGGCGGCCTCCCGTGTGTCACCCGTGGTGATCAGGACACCGCGGGCGCTGTGCAGCAGCTCCGCGACCCGGACCCGGCCGCCGTCGGCGCGCTCGATCTCGCGGCCCGGGGCCAGGCGCAGCCCGAGGAGCGGATGGCCGGTGCCGTCGGTGTCGACGTCGTACCGGACGTCCAGACCGCTGACCAGGCCGGCCAGGTGGCGGGCGGCGTCCGGGATCTGCACCAGCTCGCGCAGTACGGCGCGCAGCGGCTCCATCTCCTCGCCGCTGAGGTAGATCAGCGACTGGGCGAGCGTGTTGCGCAGCAGTTGCTCGCCGACCGGGTGCCGCTCCGCGTGGTAGGTGTCGAGCAGGTCGTCGGGGGCCTGGCCCTTGATGGCGGCGGCCAGCTTCCAGCCGAGGTTGACGGCGTCCTGGAGGCCGACGCTGACGCCCTGGGCGCCCAGCGGGGCGTGGTCGTGGGCGGCGTCGCCGGCGAGGAAGACCCGGCCCTTGCGGTAGTCGGTGGCCTGGCCGGTGGCGTTGGTCAGCGCGCACATCCAGCGGGCGCTCGCGCCGTGGATGTCCTCGCCGGTCATGCGCTCCCAGGCGTCGGCGAGTTCGGAGAACTTCAGCTCGCCCTCGCCGTGGTGCGGGCGCACCCCGGGCTCGTGGATGACGATGCGGTCGACGCCCGGCTCCAGGGTGACCGAGAGGACCATGCCGCCGCCCTCGATGCGCTCGCCGATGGGGCGCATCCGCAGGCCCGCGCCGACCACGTCGGCCAGGTACATGCCGCGGGTGGCGGGCTCGCCGGGGAAGTCGATGCCGGCGAGGCGGCGGATGGTGGAGCGGCCGCCGTCGGTGCCGACGAGGTACTGGGCCGCCTCCTCGCCGGGGCCGTCGGGTCCCTCGTACGCGACGACGACGCCGTCCTCGGTCTCCCGGTAGCCGGTGACCTCGTATCCGCGGCGGACGGTGACGCCCAGCTCCTCGACCCAGGCGCCGAGGGTCTCCTCGGTACGGGACTGGGCCAGGCCCATGATGCCGTAGTGGCTCTCGTCCAGCTGGTCGAAGTTGATACGGACGCCGCCGAAGTGGCCCTGCTTGCCCCAGCGGATGTCACCGAGCTTCGTCAGCAGGCCGCGCTGGTCGAGGACTTCGGCCGTACGGCCGGTGAATCCCAGTCCGCGCGATTCTCCGCTGGGAGCCGGAAGTTTGTCGTAGAGGGCGACCTCCACACCGGCAAGGCGGAGTTCTCCGGCGAGCATGAGTCCTACCGGACCGGCCCCGACAACAATTGCGCCCTGGGTCATGTGCGCACTCCTCGTGCAGATGGATGACATGGATCAGCCGATATGGCCGATGCTGGCAGCCACTACCTGAGTACGACTCAAGTCGCGTACGGAGCGAGGAAGTTGCGACGCGACACATGGAGGAAACAGAAAACGCGGCGCCGCCGGATTCAAGGGTCCGGCGGTGCCGCGCTCGCGGAACGTGCGGTGAATTACGGGAGGGGAATTACGTATTGAGGTTCATGACCCGGTCGACGGCGATCTCCAGAACCACCCGGCCGGGCGGATTCGGCGGCGCCGACCAATAGCGCTTGGCATAGCGGCGCACTCCCTCGGCCACCCTTTCCGGGTCGTCCGAGACCGTGGCCGTGCCCTCCAGGGTGACCCAGGCGAACCCCTCCACCTGGCACAGGACGGCCCGGCCGCCGGGGGCGGCCAGTACGTTGCGGGCCTTGCGCGAGGTGGCCACCGTCATCACCCGCGCGAGCCCCGACGCCGCGTCCCAGGTGAACCGGACGGGCGCCACGTGCGGCGAGCCGTCGGGGCGCAGGGTGGTCAGCGTGGCGACGAGGGGTTCGGTGAGGAACGCCTCCACCGAGGCGGAGACCTCCACTGCGCTCGTACGCCCCTGGGGCAGCGACATCGCGGACACGTCCTTCCAGGCGTTCCTCGCCGGGCGCGGCCCGGGCGGACCGGCCCCCTACCGACCGGTGGCGCTCCCCCGAGAGGTCGGAGGAGCGCCACGGCCTGCCCAGCCCTATGCGGCGAGCGGGCGGTTCACAGGGGTCATCACTTCTCGACGGCGGCGGTCTCGGGCGTGCCCGCGGCCTCCGGGTCGATGGGGCCGTGCGCGTGCGCCGAGCTCATCGACTGGGCGCCCTTCGGCATGAAGAACAGCGCGACGAGCAGAGCGGCGAAGCAGAGGATCGCGGCGGAGAGGAAGGCGTGGTGGTTGGCCGTCGCCTGGATGTCGTGGATCTTGCCGGCGTCGCCGCCGGTCTTGGCGAGCTTGTCCTCCAGGCCGTTGTACGCGATGGTCGCGATCACGGCGAGACCGAGGGCGCCACCGGCCTCCTGGCTGGTGTTGATGAGACCGGCGCCGACGCCCGCCTCCTCGTCCGGGATGCCGACGAAGGCGGCGATCTGGAGGGTCACGAAGACCATGCCGCAGCCGAGGCCGAGCAGGATGAACGCGGGGAGCAGGTCGACGACGTAGGAGCCGTCGGCCGGGGCGCGCCACAGCAGGAGCAGACCGCTGGTGGTGAGGGTCAGACCCACGGCGAGCACCGGGCGGGCCGCCACCTTGGCGATGATGCCGGAGGCGGCACCGGCGCCGAAGGCCACCGAGACGGCGAGCGGCACGTAGGCGAAGCCGGCCTTCATCGGGGAGTAGCCGAACGCCTGCTGCATGAAGAGGCTCGCGAAGAAGAACAGCGCGCCGAACGTACCGAAGACGAGGATCGCGGAGATGTTGGCGACGCGCATCGTCTTGAGGCGGAAGATGCGCAGCGGCATCATCGGCGCCTCGACCTTGGTCTCGATGACGAGGAAGGCGGAGAGCAGGACGGCGACGCCGACCAGGCTGCCGATCGTGCGGGTGGTGCCCCAGCCGACGTTGATGGCCTCACCGAGGGTGAAGATGAGGAGCAGCAGACCGGCGGTCAGGGTCGCGGCGCCCGCGAAGTCGAAGCGCTGGCGCGGGGCGTCGGACTTGGACTCGGGGACGATCTTCGGGGCGAGGATGGCCAGCACCACGCCGATCGGCACGTTGATCCAGAAGATCCACTCCCAGCCCGGGCCGTCGGCGAGGACGCCACCGAGGATGACACCGAGGATGGAGGCGATACCGGCGAGCGAGCCCCACACACCGAGTGCCTTGTTGCGCTCGGCGCCCTCGGGGAAGGTGTTGGTCAGGATCGACAGCGCCGCGGGGGCGATCATCGCGGAGCCCAGGCCCTGGAAGCCGCGGGAGGTGATCAGCATGGCGGCGTTCTGCGCCAGACCCGAGGTGAGGGAGGCGAGAGCGAAGATCAGGAAGCCGCTCATGAGGAACTTGCGCCGGCCGAAGGTGTCGGCGAGCCGTCCCCCGAGCAGCAGGAAGCCGCCGAGCACGGTCGAGTAGGCGGTGACGATGTAGTTCAGACTGACATCGGACATGTCGAGGCCGTCCTGGATGGACGGCAGGGCGAGGTTCACGATCGACACGTCGATGAAGACCATGAACTGGCCCAGGCACACAAACGCCAGGATCGCACCGGGCTTGAAACCAGCCCCGGGTCCCGACCGCGCGAGTGAGTCGGCGGCAGCCATTACGAGACTCCTAAACTATGCAGGATCGAGTAGGTGAGAGCGCCCCCGGCGATGCCGGGTGGCTGCCGGACACAACCGCGGTCGGGTACCGAACGCCGCCCGAGAGTTCTGTTCCGGACGCGGGACGAACGTGTCAAAGGCTGCTCTCCATCGGGGGCTTGTCGTACGGGCGCCCCCCAACGAGGGCGACGGACGCCCCGCCGGCGCTGCCCCCCTCGGCTCACCGGCCCGGACTCGTCCGTCACTGATATGACGGATCGCGCACAAGGAATGTGACCGCTGGACGGAAAACAGTTTTAGAACGGCATCTGACCTGCGGCGATGACCCCCCTATACGTACGAAGGCCCGGGTCCGCCGCAGCGGTCCCGGGCCGTTCGCGCCCATGTACGGCCCCCTTCGGGCGCGGGGCTCAGGCGTCCAGCAGCACCAGGTCGAGCGCGTCGAGGCGCGCCGGGTCGGTGATGACCTCGATCTCGGTGATCACCGAGTCGCCGAAGCCGAAGCCCATCACCCGGAAGGTCGGCTTGCCGCGGTCGGCCACCACCCCCGGTGAACCGTCCACCAGGGCGGGCTCGGCGGACTGGGCGAACCGGGCGAAGGTGAGCGCCTGCCGGGCCACCGAGGCGGCGCCGCGCAGCACCGTGCCGCCGGGGCGGTCCGCCGCGTACGAACGGGCCACGACATCGGGGTCGAGCACGGCGACCAGGGCGTCGAAGTCGCCGCCGCGGGCGGCGGTGAGGAACGCCTCGACGACCTCGCGCTGGCGGGTGAGGTCGGGGGCGGGCGGGGTGTTCACGCCCTGGACGCGGCGGCGGGCCCGGCTGGCCAGCTGCCGGGCGGCCGCGGGGCTGCGGTCCACGATGGGCGCGATCTCCTCGAAGGGCACCGCGAACATGTCGTGCAGGACGAACGCCAGGCGCTCGGCGGGGTCGAGCGTCTCCAGGACGACCAGCAGGGCCAGGCCCACCGAGTCGGCCAGGAGCGCCTGGTGCTCGGGGTCGGCGCCGTCCTCCGGGTCCAGGGCGGGCTCGGTGACCTGCGCCTCCAGCGGGTCCTCGCGCCGGGCCCGGCGCGAGCGCAGCATGTCCAGGCAGACCCGGCCCACGATCGTGGTGAGCCAGCCGACCAGGTTCTCGATGTCGTCCGTGTCGGCGCGGCTGAGCCTCAGCCAGGCCTCCTGAACGGCGTCGTCGGCCTCGCTCAGCGAGCCGAGCATCCGGTAGGCCACCGCTCTCAGATGGCTCCGGTTCTCCTCGAATCGCCGCGCCAGCCACTCGCGCTCGTCCATCGGTCACATCCTTCTGGTTCGCGTTCCGTCAATCCCCTGACGAACCGACCCCGGCAAATGTGACAACGTCCGCCGCCGGCGGGCTCGTTCGCCGGTCCCTGCGCCGGCCAACTCTCGCACACCGCCGGGGACCGGGTCCCCGGCGGCGCGCGAGGCCGCTACCAGGCCTGGCCCGCCTGCTGGTGGGTGGCGGCGTTGAGGCGGTTGAAGAGGTTGACCACGCCGATCTGGAGGACCAGGGCGGCCAGTTGGCCCTCGTCGTAGTGCGCCGCCGCCTCGTTCCACACGGCGTCCGGCACGGCGTCCTCGCGGTCGGCGAGCCGCGTGACGTGCTCGGCGAGCGCGAGGGCCGCACGCTCGGCGTCGCTGTAGAACGGCGTCTCGCGCCAGGCGCCCACCGAGAAGATGCGCTCGTCGGAGACGCCCGCCTTCCGCGCGGCCTTCGCCGAGGCGTCCAGGCAGGGCCCGCAGCCGTTGATCTGGCTGGCGCGCAGATGGACCAGTTCGAGGGTGGCGTCCTCGACACCGGCCTTACGGATCGACTTGATCAGACCCAGAATGGCCGTCATGGCCTCGGGCAGCACCTGCGCCGGGTTGTTCATCCGGGGGGTGGACATCGTTGGTCTTCCTTCAGCAGTGCGGGTGGGGAGGGGAGGGAGTGGGGGGACGCCCTACCAGGGCAGGTCGCCCTGGTCCTGGACGAAGGTGGCGGTGGGGCCGTCCGCGTCCAGGGTGGCGAGCTTCACGGCGATCGCCGCGCCCTGCTCGGCCGACTTGTAGCCTTCGCCCCCGGTGATGTCGGTGCGGCACCAGCCCGGGTCGACCGCGTTGACCTTGATCGGGGTGTCCCACAGCTCCTTGGCGTAGGACACCGTGATCATGTTCAGCGCGGTCTTGGAGGAGTTGTACGGCAGGTTGTTGACGTGCCAGATCGGGTGGTCCTGGTCGAGCACGTTGGTGAGCGAGCCCATCTCGCTGGACTGGTTGACGATCCGGCCCGCCGGCGACTTGCGCAGCAGCGGCAGGAACGCGTTGGTCACCGCGACCACGCCGAAGACGTTCGTCTCGTACACCGAGCGCATGGTCTCCAGCGAGGTGACGCTGGGCTTTCCGTCCTCGTGGGAGACCGTGATGCCGGCGTTGTTCACCAGGATGTCGAGCTTGCCGTAGGCCAGGTCGATATAGGTGGCGGCCTTCTTGATGCTCTCCGGGTCGGTCACGTCGATCTGCACGAACGGCTGGCCGAGCTTCTCGGCCGCGGCCTTGCCGAGTTCCTCGTCGCGTGCGCCCACGATCGCGGTGATTCCCAGCTCGCCGAGCTGGTGCGCGATCTCGAATCCGATTCCTTTGTTGGCACCTGTGATGAGGGCGATGGTCTTCATGGGGGGAATCCTTACAGTCGAATCTTGAACTCCACTTGAATGCAAGTGGTTCGGAGCGGGTCAGCTCGCCGCGGCTTTGGGGCGCCGGGGCTTTGACCAGTTACGGGTGATGGGGCGCTCGATCAGTGCGTACAGCGCCCAGGAGGCGAGCAGGGCGATCGTGAATTCCACGAGGACGATGCCGACGGTCTGCGGCACCGAGTACAGGTCGTGGCCGAGCCACTTGCGCACATAGGCGAGGACGACGAAGTGGACGAGGTAGAAGGCGAACGACACTTCTCCCAGCCAGATCATCGCGCGATTGCGGAAGAGGGTGAACTCGTTTCTCGCGTCGGCGGTGGCGGCGGCCGCGATCAGGAAGATGATCGGGATGATGGTCATGGACCGCTGCGAGTAGAGGAACGGCACGTGGGAGGCCCACACGTAGCTGCCCGCGAGCAGCAGGCCCGACCAGGTCATACCGATGTTCCACCAGCGGCCGTTCAGCACCGCCTGCGCGACCAGCATGCCGAGCGCGAAGTCGAGCAGCCGCATCGGCGGGAAGTTGTACGCGAACCAGTACTGGTTGGTGGAGGCGCGCGCGCCGAGCGCGAGGCCGCCGGGGAAGTTGGGGTCGTCCGGCAGCAGCAGGTAGGTGAAGAACGGCGTCGCGATGATGGCCGCCGTCACTCCGGATATCCAGTACTTGAGGTGACCGGCCCGGATGCGGCGGAATGCCTTGTGCAGCAGGGGGAAGGATAGATAGAAGAGCAATTCGCAGCCCAGCGACCAGCTCGGCTGGTTCACGCTGGAGAACACGTCGAACTTCGGGACCCAGACGTGCACCATGAGCAGGTTCAGGATTGCGGTGCGGGTCGGCGTATAGGCGGAGGCGAAAAGGACCATCGCCAGCAGCCAGGTGAGGGCGTAGTTCGGGTAGATCTTCACGAGCCGGCGGCGCCAGAAGGCGCGGACGGTGTCCGTTTCCCGGACGGCCCAGGTGAGGACGAATCCGCTGAGGACGAAGAAGAACGTGACGCCGAGGGCGCCCGCGTTGCGGGTGACGTCGAACCAGTCCATCGCCGCCCCGTTGTCCTCGACCAGGCGCAGGAACGGGAACGGCAGTCCGGTGTGGTTGAGGAAGACCAGGAGGGCCGCGGGGAAGCGCAGTCCCGTCAGGGACGGCAGCCGGGTCGTCTCCGGGCGCAGCCAGCCGTCGCGGGTGGCGACCGTGCGTAACCCGGTCGCTCTGCCCAGGCGTCCGGTCCGGGCCCGGCCCGGTGCTCCGGCCGCCGCGCCCGGCGGCCCGGCGCCGATCGTGTCGCCTTGAGTCATGGCTCACCCTCCTGGGGGCATGGGGAGTTGGCCTCTCCCCGGCAGGAGAGAGGTCCGGCACGTCCGATCGTCGCCCACCGCGAGGGAGCGGCCCTTGAGCGGCGTCCCGGGCCCCATCAAGGATCTTGATGATGGGGCTCCGCTTCAAGGCGGGGCCGGGCGGGACAGCGCGGAGTTCGGCCACGAACCACAGGAACAGCCCGTCCACGTACAGGAATCGGCAGCTCCACGTCAGAGGTGTGTCAGAAAAGCGTCATATCCCGGCCAAGCGTGGCCTTGCTCACACACCCCGGGCACGGGTCGTCCGCCCCCGCCGCCCGAGCCCGTTCCCGTCACACCGGTGCCGGCCCCTCACACGGGCATCGGCTCGAAGTCCCAGTACGGCCGCGCCCCGCTCCTCATGTACGCGCTCTGGCGGTGCTCCTCCCCCAGGGTCGCCGTCAGGGTCGTCACCGCGTCCCGGAGCAGCTCGGCGGCCTGGGCCCGGCGGCCCAGCGCCCGCAGGTCCTGGGCGAGGCCCGCCTGGAGGTTGACCGCGAGGACGTGCGTCTGGCCGACGGAGGTGACCGCCCGCACCAGCGCGGAGCGCCCCAGCTCGGCCGCGCCCGGCAGATCGCCGTCGGCCGCCCGCGCGGACGCGGTGTTCAGGGCGCACCCCAGCGTCCAGGGATGGACATGGCCCAGCACCCGCGTGAAGGCCCGCAGATTGCGCTCGGCCAGCTCGCGCGCGGGTCCGTGCTCGCCCTGCTCGCGCAGCACCAGGGCCACGTTGTCGTACGCGCCGATCGTGTACGGGTGGTCCGGGCCCAGCAGCCGCTCGTATCCGGCGGCCGCCTCCGAGGCCAGCCGGTGCGCCTCGTCGTGGCGGTCGAGCTCGCGCAGGAGCATGGCGTAGTCGCAGGTGTAGGCGGTCGCCTCGGCGCGCCGGAGCATCGCCTCGCGGGCCTCGTGCAGCAGCCCCCTGGCCCGCTCGGGCTCGCCGTCGCGGCGCAGGCACAGGGCCAGGTTGTGCTGGGCCATCAGGGTCTGCGGGTGGTCGGCGCCCAGCACCTGGCGGTGCAGCCGGTGGTTGTACTCCTGGATGGTCAGCGCCTCCCCGTACCGCCCCATCAGCCGGAGCATCTGGGCGGTGAAGGAGCCGCACTGGAGGGTGAGGTGGTCCTTGCCGCCCAGGACGGAGATGCACTCCTCCAGGACCTCCTCGTGGCGCGAGAGCGACTTGGCGTAGTGGCCCTGGAGGGCCAGGGTGACCGCCAGGTTGTGGCGGATCGCGAGGAGCCGGGGCACCTTCCAGTCGCCCAGCAGGGCCGCGGTCTCCCCCGCCGCCTCCTCGAACAAGGCGCGCGCCTCGGCGTACTTGCCGAGCACCATCAGCGTGCCGCCCAGACCGTTCTTGGCGCGGACCACCTCGATGCCGCCGCGGCCCTCGGCCATCAGCCGCCGGAGCGTGTCGCGGCCCAGCTCCTCGGCGCGCCCGTACTCGCCGAGCTGGCGGAAGTTGTGCGCGAGCTGGTGGGTGGCGACCAGGACCAGGCCGTCGGTGGGGCCCGACACGGGACGCCAGGACTCCACCGCGAGGCCGCTGAGCCGGCGCCCCTCGCGGAACTCGCCGCGCACCCGCAGGTACTCGACGCAGTTCAGGACCAGGCGGCGCACGTCCGGGTCGGTGGAGGTGAGCGCGCCGGAGGGCTCCAGGTGCGGGATGAGCTCGGCGTACCGCGGCCAGTTGTGGGAGCCGGCCGGATCGCGCGGATCGGCGGCGACCAGCACCCGGCAGGCGGTGGCGGTGGCCCGCTCGTGCTCCTGCTCGGGCAGGCTGGCCCGCACGAAGCGGTGGAGCAGCCGGTGGATGCGCAGGGAGCCGACGGTACGGGTGCCGAGCCGGCCGGGGTCGTCGTACTCCAGCGGGGTGGAGGTGACCCGGGAGAGCGTGCGCAGCGCCGAGTTCCAGCTGCTGGGGTCGGTGACCAGGATGGCGAGGTGCTGGGGCAGATCGCTGACCCGGGCGTTCTGGAGCAGGCGCAGCGGCACGGAGTCCGGCGAGAAGTGGGCGAGGAGCTTGAGCAGCTCCCACGCCTCCGCGGAGGTCTCGTTGAGGCTGTTGAGCGTCCTGGACCAGGCGGCCTGGAAGCTCGCCGGGTACTCGCGCGAGGGCATGGTGGAGACGGTGTGCGGGTCGTCCTGGCTGATCCCGCGGACATAGTCGGCGATGGAGGCCGCCGGGTTGTTGGCGATCCAGGTGGCGGTCTGGTCGAGCAGCAGCGGCAGGTCCTGAACGGCCTCGGCGAGCCGGTCCGCCTCCTGCTCGCCCAGGCGCTCGGCGCGGCGCCGGGCGAAGGCGACGCTCTCCTCCCGGTCGAAGGGCGGCAGCTGCACCAGCTGGGCGCCGAGGCCCGGCCACTCAGGCGAGTTGGCGGTGACCAGGACGTGCCCGGGGCCGTCCGGGACCAGCTCCCCGACCGCCTCCGGGCTCTCGGCGCCGTCGAAGACCACCAGCCAGCGGCGGCAGGACGTCTCCAGCGCGCCGCGCACGGCCGTGATGACCTCGCCGAGGCGGCTGCCCTGGGGCAGGCCGAGCGCCGGGGCGAGCGCCGCGAACCCCTCTCGGGCGCTGGCCTTGGCGGCGGCGCCGACCCACCAGACGATGTCGTACTCACCGGCGAACCGGTGCACGTACTCCATCGCGGCCTGCGTCTTGCCGACCCCGCTCAGCCCGTGCACCACCACCCGGCCGCCGTCCTCGCCGGCGGCGGCCAGGATGTCGTGGATGCGCTCGAAGGCGTCCTCGCGGCCGGTGAACTGGCGGTTGCGGCGCGGCGCGTTCCAGATCGCCGGGCGGTCGTCGGGGAAGCGGATCGGCCGCTCCAGGACCACCCCGTCGGGCCGGCCGGCCGGACCCGCGCACTCCAGGACCCGGCGGCGCGCCTCGTCGGGCCCGACCCCGCGCAGCGCGATCGGGCGCAGGGTGGCGGCGGCGGGCGGCAGCGGTCTGGCGGTGACGCTGACGGCGGCGACGCGGTCGCGGTGCTGGGGCAGGGTGTCGCGCAGCAGCCGGGCCCAGCCCTGGTACTTCTCCGAGTCGAACCGCAGATACCAGTCGTCCAGGACGACCAGGATGCGGCCGGGCGGCTCCAGCAGGTCGGCGAGGGCGGAGTCGGCGGGCTTGAGGTGCAGCGGATCCCATCTGATGAGCACGGCGGGGTGCCCCGCCCGCTCCAGCTGCTGCCCGATCCAGTCGGCCCAGGCCTGGCTCTGCCCGGCGAAGAGCACCGTGACACGGGGTGACTCCTCGGCCGGCTCGGGCGGCGTGGGCTCCACGGCGCCCTCGTGGTCGGACATGCGGCGGACTCCCTCGGCTCGGGCCGGAAGCTGCTGGATGTGCGCGCACCCTCAATTGTGCGTCAAGGAAAGGAGGTTGAGCAGGAGTTGACGGTCACGGGCCTCCCCACGGTGCCCCGTCGGCGTCCGCGAGCCGGGCCGCGATGTGACGGATGAGGCGCTCCAGGTCGGCGCAGTACACGCTGGGGTGGAGGAACCCGCTGTAGGGGGCGTAGCGATGCGCGTAGTTGCCGCCTCCGCACACCTCCCGTACCGGGCACACCGCGCAGTCGCGGGCGAGTCCGGCGACCCCCAACTGGCGGGCGGCGAGGCCGGGGTGGCGCAGGGCCCGGTCGAAGGAGTGGCGGAAGACGTCCAGGCCGGTCGCGGAGGCGCCCTCGTACGCCGAGCGCAGCGCGCCCGTCTGCTCGATCGCGCCGTCGGTGTCCACCACCACCGCCACCATCGGGGACAGCCCCACCGACTCGACCGTGCTCGGCGCCCCGAGGAGCAGCGCCACGATCTCCTGGAAGAGCCGCACCCCGGTCCGCATCCGGTCCTCCTGCCACCACAGGTCGAAGACCCGCACCAGCCAGTCCCCGTACGGGGTGGGGCGCGGGCGCCGCCCGGGCGCCGGGGCCGGGGCGATCCCCGGGGGCGGGGCGGCCCAGTTGCCGTGCGGCAGGAGCAGGTCGATGCCGGGCGGGCCCAGCGCGAGCAGCGAGCGGTAGACGTCCCCCGGGTCGGCGGCGAGGTCGACCGTGCACAGGATGCCCGCGTACGCGCCGGGGCGGCGGGCGAGCAGCCGGGCGGCCTCGGCGACGGCGGGCCAGGAGGAGCGGCCCCGGCGGTCGGTGCGGCGGGTGTTGAGCCGGGCCGCGCCCCCGTCCAGGCTGAGCCCGACCCGGACGCGGGCGGCGGCGAGGCGGTCGAGGGTGCGGGGGGTGAGCAGGGTGCCGTTGGTCTGCACGGTCGCGGTGACCTCGCAGCCGCCGGGCACCACGCCCCGGACCGCCTCGCGCACGGCCCGGCGCACCTCCGCCGCGTACGCCAGGACGGGCCCGGCACCGCCCAGCAGCGGCTCGCCGCCGTGCAGGTCGATACGGAGCGAGGTGAGGCGGTGGGCGGCGGCGTGCTCGGCGATGCGCCGGGCGGTGCGGCGCACGGTCGCCTCCGGGACCCGGGCCGGGCGCTCGCGCCAGCTCGCGTCCTGGCCGCGGTAGATGTAGCAGTAGTCGCAGGCGAGGTTGCACCGGCTGTGCACCTTCAGGACGAACTGGCGCAGCGGGACGGGCCGCACGGCGTCCGGGTCGAGTTCGCGGTGCGGCCAGCGGGGCTCCTCGGCGGTGGTCACGGCGCCTGCCCGGTGCCGTCGTCGCCGGGGCGGGCCGAGGGCGTGTCCGCGAAGTACGCCCCGGCGGTGTCCGGGGGCGCCCCGGAGACCGCCGGGGCGTCGCTGAAGTAGGCCCCGCCGGTCCCGGGCCGCCCGCGCAGGTCGGCGAGGACGGCGGCCAGGACGGGGTGGGCGCACTCGTGCGGGGCGCGGGCCGCCAGGGGGCGCAGCACCGGCAGCGCCGCGGGGTCCGGCAGCGCCCTTCCCCCGTCGGTCGCGGTCGCCGTCACGACGCTCCCGGCTCGCCGTCGAGCCGGTCGGTCTCCGCCCGGCTCAGGGCCTCCGCCTCGTCGCGCGCCGCGCTCGCGGGCGCGGCGGACAGGACGCGCAGCGCCTCGCGGTGCTCCTCCCGCGCCCGGGCCGGGCCCGCCGTCCGCTCCAGGAGCAGCGCCCGCGCCTGGCGTGCCGCGGCCTCGGTCAGCGGCTCCCCGGCCGTGCGGCTCTCCTGGGCGGCCCGCAGCGCGTGGTCGGCCGCCTCGCCGAGCCGGGCGGGCGAGCCGGTCCGCTCGGACAGCAGCCGCAGCACCTCGGCACGCAGCAGCCAGATCCGGGCGAGGACCGTGCTGCGGTCGGTGGCCCGGGCGGCCGCGCCCAGGATCCAGTGGGCCTCGTGCAGATCGGAGAGGACCTCCTCGGTGTGGAAGCGCCGGACGTGCGCGGCGCCCAGCAGATAGCGGCGCCGGGCCAGTTCGGGGTCGGACTCGGAGGTCTCGTCCAGCGCCCGGCGCAGCGCGCGCACCGCGCCCCGGGCGTCCTCGACGGAGTCCTTGGCGCGGGCGCGGGCGGTGAGCGCGTCACCGAGCTCGGTGAAGGCGGCGGGGCGGCGCGGGTCGTCCGGGCCCATCAGCTCCAGCGCCTCCGACCAGGCGACCACGGCCGAGTCGAGGTGGGTGCGGCTGCGGGTCGACTCGTACCGCTCGCGCAGCACCTTCGCCATCCGCAGCAGGCACACGGTCCGGGCCTCGCGGTCGGGGCCCGCGTAGCGGCGGGCCTGGTCGAGGGCCTGGAGGACGGTGAGCCGGGCGGAGTCGTCGGATTCGGTCCGGGAGAGCTCCACGGCGTCGGCGACGTCCAGCCAGGCGCGGCTGACCTCGGCGTCGCCCACCGAGCCCGGCGCCAGGGTCTCGAACCCGGCGTAGAGGTCGGTGGCGGCGCGCTCGGCGTACGCGCGGGCGGTGAGCGCGGGCTCCTCGCCCCCGCCCGCGGCGGCGCGGCGGGCGAGGGCGAGCAGCAGCGCGCCGCGCAGCAGCAGTACGTCGCCGGTGCGGGCCTCCGTGAGGAGCGCGTCGGTCACCTGGACGGCGTTGTCGAGGCAGCCGCCCGCCCACGCCGGTTCCAGCTCCGCGAGCCGCCGCAGCACCCGCACCCGGGCCAGCGAGGCGGCCCGCCAGTCGGCGCGCTGGGCGGCGGATGCCGGGGGAATGCCGCTGATCAGGGCGAGGCTGCTGTGGGCGCGGTTGAGCAGGTACAGGGCGACCTCGTGCGGCGAACGCGCCTCCTGGCGGCGCGGTTCGGTCCCGGTCTCCGGGACGGCCGCGGACGCGTCCGGGGCCACGGGCAGCCGCCAGGTCTCGCCCGGCCGTCCCGGCGGCCCCTGCGGCTCGGTCAGCGCCCGCAGCCACCACGCCTCGTCCGCCCCCGCCCGGCCCGACTCCGCCTCGTCCGCCATCGCCTCCAGGACGCGGGCGAGGGTGAGATGGGCGCGGCGTTCGTGCGGCAGGGCGTTCTCCACGGCGGACAGGGCCTCGCCCAGGTCCTCGCCGAGACGCCGCAGCTCCCAGCGCAGCAGCAGGGCCTGCGCCAACTCGCCGTACAGGAAGGCCCGTTCGGCGACGCGCTTCTCGGCGCGCACGGCGGCGCCCAGCAGCTGGACGCCCATGTCGAGGTCGCGGACCGTGCCGTACGAGCGGAAGCGGTCGAGGCAGTCGCGGGCCCGGTCGGACAGCTCGCGCGGCCCGGCGCCGCCACCGCCCGGCTGGACGAACTGGTCGGGCCGGCCGAAGCGCCGCAGCACCTGCGCCGAGACCCGGGCGAAGACCCGCAGCCGGGAGTCGTCGGCGGGTCCGGCGGGCGCGCTGCCGCCGGGGTCGACCGAGCCGGCGAGGACGGCCGCGGCGAGCGCGGGGAAGTTGCGCACGGTCCGCCCGTAGCGCCGCTCCACGTACTCCGAGCAGTGCTTCAGGACGAGGATCGCGCTTCCGGCGCCGAGCAGTTCGAGCAGTTCCTCGCGGACCCCGTCCAGGAAGGCGTAGCCGGGCAGGCCCGGTCCGCTCTCCTCCTCGTCGGTCCGCAGCAGCCCGCTGAGCAGCACCTCGGCCAGCACCTCGGGGCCGCTGTCGACCAGCATCGCCCGCTGGACCAGCTGCATCACCGGCAGCACCAGCGGCGCCGCCGACAGGCACGCGGCGAGCTGGGCGGCGTCGGGCGAGGCGGTGGCGCAGAACGCGGCGACCCGCTCGGCGGGCGTGAGGTCCTGCTCGGCGCGGGCGCTCCCGGCGGCGGGGGCGTGGTCGGCGCGGACCCGGCCGACGGCCGCCTCCATGGTCTGCTCGGCGGAGCCGCTGACCAGCCGCGCCCAGGCGCCGAACGACGACTGGCGCAGCGCGAGCACCGGGACCGGCAGCCCCCGGGCGTCGCGGCCCCGCTCGGGCCTGCGCGGCTGGAACTCCAGCCGCCCGGCCGGGCCTTCGCGGCGCCGCAGCACCCCCTGCCGGGTGGGCAGATGGGTGGAGCGCCACATCCGCTGCGGCAGCGGCTGGACCACCGCCAGCGGGGCCGTGCGCGCCCAGCCGTACAGCAGCCGCTGGAGCCGGCCGCTGCGCCACATGGGGCCCGCGCAGTCGCTGAGCAGCAGGGTGAGCCGGCGGCCGCCCGGGTCCCAGAGCTGGGAGGGGTCGACGAGGTGGTCCTGGTCGGCGACGCCGCCGCCCACCCGCGGCTCCCCGTCCTCGCCCTCGTGCAGAAAGTGCGTGCGCACCTCGCGGAAGGCCCCGGCCCGCTCGCAGACCTGGCGCAGTTCGTCGAGGGTCTGCTCCCACACCACGGTCGAGGAGGAGACGTCCATCACCAGGGCGAGCCGCGCCTGGCGGCGGCGGTCGGGCCGCAGCACCGGCAGGATCAGCCCGGTCTCGGCCGCCCGGTCGGCGGTGGCCTGCTCGTCGAGGTGGCGGCCGGTGGTGCGGGCGGGCGGCCGGTAGTGCTGGAGAGGGCGCAACGCCCGTTGCAGGGCCAGCGGTTCGGGCAGGGTGGCGGCGGCGGGGGCCGCCACCCGCACCCCGTCCGACCAGGCCCTCGGGTGCGCGTCCTCGGCGTCCCGGCCGGGGCCGGTGCCGGGTCCGGGGGTGAACAGATCGGTCCTGTCCCCGTACCCGGGCGAGGCCGTGGGGCCGCCGGGAACGCCCTGGTCGAGGAGGTGTTCGGCGGGGGCGGGGCCCGCCCCCTCGGCGGGGTCCGGCGGTTTGACGCCGGGGCCGCCGGCGACCGGCGGCACCGCCTCGGACACCTGGGGCCGGGGCCGGGCGAGCGGCCCGGCGAACTGCGCCAGCCACAGCGCGTCCGCCAGCTCCTGGGCGGTCGGCTGGATCTCCGCCTCCCGAAGGCGCGCCACCAGGGCCGTCAGCGTGGAGGTCACGGCGCTGGCGGCGCGGCGCGGGCCCCGGGCGGCGGTCATCGGGTCACCGCTGCCTGGTGTCCAGCGGGCGCAGCAGCAGCTCGGCTATCTCCTCGCGCCGCTCCGGCCCCTCCTCGCTCACCTGCTGGGTGAGGAAGATGGCGTTCAGGAGCTGGTCGGTGGGGCGCAGCTCGCCGTCGCCGTCGTCGCGGGTGAAGCGGCTGACCAGATCGATGTTGCGCTCGTCGGCGCCGGCCCCGAAGTGGGCCTGGACGAAGGCCGCGAGGCGCTCCTCGCGCGGCGGGTCCAGATGCAGATGGATGCAGCGGCGCAGCAGCGGCGCCGGGAAGTCGCGCTCGCCGTTGCTGGTCAGGACGGCGACGGGGAAGGCGCGGCAGCGGACGCGGCCACCCGGCACCGCGACCCGCAGGCCGTCGTCGGTGAGGACCTCCACCACGTCGCGGCCCGGCCGGTCGGCGATCCGCTCCAGCTCGGGGATCGGGAACTCGCCCTCCTCCAGCACGTTCAGCAGGTCGTTGGGGAGGTCGATGTCGCTCTTGTCGAGCTCGTCGATGAGCAGGACGCGCGGGCGCGCGGCGGCCAGCAGCGCGGTGCCGAGCGGGCCGAGGCGGATGTAGCGGCCGATGTCGTCGGCCTGGCCGTCGGCGAGCTGCGCGTCGTGCAGCCGCCCGATGGCGTCGTAGGTGTAGAGCCCGTCCTTGAGCTCGGCCCGGCTGGTGATGGGCCATTGCAGGACGCGGCCCAGGCCCAGTTCGTACGCGATCGAGTGCGCCAGCGTCGACTTGCCCGAACCCGGCTCGCCGGTGATCAGCAGCGGGCGGCGCAGATAGAGGGCCGCGTTGATCAGCTGGAGGGTCTCGGTGTCGTGCGCGGACAGCTCCGAGACGCGGTCGCCGAGCCTGCGCCGGGAGGCGATGTCGATGTCCGGCACCGTGTACGGGCGCGGCTCGCCGCCGAAGGTGCGCCAGCGGGGCGGCGGGGGCAGGGCGCGGAT
This sequence comes from Streptomyces sp. NPDC043908, assembly GCF_056435525.1. Lineage (NCBI taxonomy): Bacteria > Bacillati > Actinomycetota > Actinomycetes > Kitasatosporales > Streptomycetaceae > Streptomyces > Streptomyces sp. NPDC043908. The sequence continues at coordinate 24,074 of NZ_JBWKEI010000019.1, forward strand.
CCGCTCGGGATCCGGTGCCCCGAAACCTCGGTAGATCAGCCAGTCGTCCATCGCTCGCTCCTCGTCGACGGTCGGCGGGGCACCACTTCTTGGCCACGTGTCGTTGCGGGTCGAAGTCTCGTTGCGAGTCGAGGTCCAGTCGGAACGTACCCACTCCCGGGCCGCCGAAAGGCGTTTGCCCCGCCCGGTCCGGGCGGGCGGACGCACAGGCGGTCACAGCGGCGCTTGTCCGGGCGCACGGCGGCGCGCGGCGTGCCCGACGCGGGCACCCCGCCACGGCGGGTCACGGCGCGTCCAGCCGCTGGAGGTCCGGCAGCGGCCGGTCCGGGTCGTCGTAGAGCATCGCCACACCCTCCGCCCAGTGCTGGGCATCCTTGGAATCGCTGATCTCCTCCCTGATACGGCGCAGCCGGTCCGGGAGCTCAGTGGGGTCCTTCGCCTGGCCGAGCAGGTCGGCCGCCCCGGCGCGCACGGCCACGCACAGGTCGTGGCAGCCCTGTTCGGGGTGAGCGTCGGTGTGCCAGAGCGCCACCCCGTGGCCGGCCTCCAGCGCCATCCGCATGGCCGCGCCGCCGACCCCGCGCCCGGCGGGCCGGCACAGCACCGGCACCGCGCCCGGCTCCATCTCTGCGAAGTGGTGCGGCCGGGGCGCCCGGCCCGGCTGCGGGGTCGGCACCGCCGTCAGCTCCTCGGCGGCCATCAGCGCGTCCCACCGCTCCCGCCACTCCGGGTCGGGCCCGCCGCGCCGGTCGAGGTCGCGCAGCACCACCCGCCGCTGCACCCCGAGGTAGGGAGGCCGGTACAGGCGCCCGATCTCGGTGAGCTGCCAGCGGTGCACGGCGGTGTCGAAGTGGTCGGCGGGCAGGGCGACTTCGAGGGGGGCCGGGCAGTCGTCGGTGTCGACGCTCTCGAAGGCGGTGACGAGCGACCGGCGCAGCCGCCGGATGAGCTCGGCGGGGGCCACGCCGTCGCCCTGGCACTCCTCGGCCACCGGCCGGGAACCCTCCCGGTCGCCGTCGTGCACCCGGATGCGCCAGTAGAACCGGTCGGGCGCGTCGGAGAGCGGCTCCAGCTCGACGGTGACGACGGCGCCGCCGCGCTCGGGCGTGGGATACGGCAGGACGCTCAGGATCTCCTCGGGCGCCCCGGGCCCGAGCACCGGCAGCAGCCCCTCGGGCAGCCGGGCCTCGGTGACCACGGTGTGCACCACCGGCGGGATGCCGCGCAGCCGCTCGTTCACCCAGGCGGCGAGCGGCGCCGGGTCGCCACCGCGCCCGCGCTCGTACTCCACGACGAGCTTGAGGTAGTGCAGGAAGGCGATGGCGGGCATCGGGCGGTGCGCCTCGTAGAGCAGGCCGTGGCCGTCGCGCCAGGTGCGCGGGTCGGGCAGGCCGCCGGGCGGCGCGATCCCGCCCCGGGCCTTGCGCGCCAGCTTCGCCACGGGCGGCACCCCGCCGGGCCCGGGCACGGCGGCGAGCAGATGGAGGGCCGTGCGCCGGTCGTACGGGCTCCACTGCTCGGGCGTGCGGTGCAGTCCGGCGGCCGGTAACTGCTGCTGCCGGTCGATCCAGGTGTTGTAGCCGCTGAGCCTCGGCTCGCCGCCGTGCCACCGGTCGTGCTCGGCGAGCACCGCCCGGTAGAGGTCGCCGAAGCGGCGCAGCGCCGGGAGCGCGATGGCCCGGCCGCCGCCGCGCTCGACCTGGCGCGACTTCATCACGGCGACCACGGCGCCGGTGTGCGGATCGACGACGGGCCCGCCGGAGACCCCTTTGGGGAACTCGGTGGTGTGGAAGCGGAACCCGTAACTGCCGTCGTACGTACGGATGTCGATGGCGGTCTGCCAGCGCTGCGGGCCCTCCTCGGGCCGGAAGGCGTAGACCACCGCACTGCTGGCGCCGGGCGGCTCGGCGCAGTCGCTGAGCCAGACGCACTCGTGCTCCACGTCCTCTTCGAGCAGGCGGACCAGCGCCAGGTCCTGCTCGACGGGCACGGTGTCGCCGCGCAGGTCGTCGTCGACCAGCCAGGCGGCGAGCCGGGCGGGCAGCGGGTCCTCGCCGAGCCGGTCGCTGCCGACGTAGAAGACCCGCTCGCGGTCCCGGGCCAGATGCGGGCGCAGGACGTGCGCGCAGGTCAGCACCCAACCGGGGGCGACGAAGAAGCCGCTGCCCCACATGGTGCCGCCGCCGCCCGGGAGCAGGTGGACGGTGGCCGAGCGCGCCAGGTCGTCGATGAAGGGGTCGTGCGCGTGCTCAGGCATCGGCCGGGCCGCCGGGGGCCGGGGGCACGTGCGGCGGGTCCGGCGGCGGCGGGGGGACCGGGGGCGCGGGCTGGTCCTCCCGCCGCCACACCAGCGTGACCTGGAGGGACGTCTTCGCCTCCCCGTCGGCGAGCACGGCGACGGCCGCCCCGGCCCTGACGGCCAGCTCGACGCCGAAGCTGACGGTCGCCTCGTCGGGCCGCGCGGCGGCGGCCGCGTCCAGCACGGACCGCCCGACCCCGGCGATCAGCTCGCCCAGCCGCTCCACCCTGGCGACGGCGTTCTCGATCACGCCGACGTCGTCGTCGTCCGCCGCGTACCCCCCGGCGGCGGACACCCGGGCCAGCACCACGGCCCCGCCCGGCAGCTCGATCTCCCGTACGTGCGCCATGGCCGCCCCCTGAACCAGTCGCAAGCTCCCCTGACTTGAGATGACGAGGGTAATCGGCCCGGCGGTTGCAGGGGACCCCTTCAGAGCGCCGGATACCCTGGAGGGGAACATCCCCGTACGTTCAGGAGCACGTTGTGTACTTCACCGACCGCGGCATCGAGGAGCTGGCGAAGCGGCGCGGCGAGGAGGAGGTCACCTTCGAGTGGCTCGCCGACCAGCTGCGCACGTTCGTCGACCTGAACCCCGACTTCGAGGTCCCGGTCGAACGCCTCGCCACGTGGCTGGCCCGCCTCGACGACGAGGACGAGGACGAGTAACCCCCTCCCCCCTCGGCCGGGGCCCCTCAGGGCCCCACCGTCCCCGACCCCGCCGGCCCCGGTTCCGCCGCACGGGGCCGCCACCGCACGGGGCCGCGCCCCGGGGTGTTTTTTCGGCTGCGGACCGGTGGTGGGCTGGTCGCGCAGTTCCCCGCGCCCCTGAATGGGTTGGGATTTCGTCTGCGGGTGGGTGGTGGGTTGCTCGCGCAGTTCCCCGCGCCCCTGAGGGATCCCCCGTCCTTCCCCACCTGCGGACCGTCGCGGGTAGCTTGCGCAGTTCCTCGCGCGCCCGGGGGATCGCCCGTCTGCGGACCGTCTCGGGTTGCCCGCGCAGTTCCTCGCGCCCCTGGCGGGGCCGCAGCAGCTGGACTGTTCGGCTCGGCCACAGGCTTTGAGGGGCGCGGGGAACTGCGCGACCAGCCACGCACCACCCGCAGCCGCAAACCGACCGGCGAAACCGGAACCGGGGGCGAGGGCGCAGCCCGTAGGGGCGCGGGGACTGCGTAGCCAGTGGGCGGAGTCCAGCCCCGGCCGGGGCCCGCCCCGCACGCCTGCACACCCGGCCCGCCCCGCGAGGCCTTCCCTTGACTTCCCCCACCCGCGATATATCGTGTCTATCAGCAGACGCGATATGTTGCGTATGATGCGTATGACCGCGCCCAGGGAGGGCAGAGCCATGGCCGAGTCGACGTGGACCGTTTCCGAGCCGCGCACACTCACCTTCGACGCTCCGGTGACCGCGCTCAGCGTGCGGGTCGTCAACGGAACCGTGAACGTCGTGGGAACCGAGGAAGGTTCCGCCCGCCTGGAGGTCTCGGCCATCGACGGCCCGCCACTGATCGTCACCCAGGACGGCCCGACCCTTACCGTCGCCTACGAGGACCTGCCCTGGAAGGGCTTCCTGAAGTGGTTCGACCGCAAGGGCTGGCGGCGCAGTGCCGTCGTCTCGCTCGCGGTGCCGTCCGGCTGCGGGGTCGAGGTGGGCGTGGTCGGCGCGGGCGCGGTGGTCTCCGGGATCCGGGGCCGCACCGACGTACGCGGCGTCACCGGCGACACCACGCTGGTCGGTCTGTCCGGACAGGTCCGCGCGGAGACCGTCTCCGGGAACGTGGAGGCGCAGGCCGTCACCGGCGACCTCCGCTTCCAGTCGGTCTCCGGCGATCTGACGGTGATCGAGGGCGCGGCCACCTCCGTGAAGGCCGAGTCCGTCAGCGGCGACATGGTGCTGGACCTCGACCCGTCGGGCAAGCCCGCCGACGTCCGGCTGACCACGGTGTCCGGCGAGATCGCCATCCGCCTCGAACACCCGGCCGCGGACGCCAGGGTCGAGGCGAACACCACCAGCGGCGCGGTCTCCAACGCCTTCGACGACCTCCGGGTCACCGGGCAGTGGGGCGCGAAGAAGATCACCGGAACGCTCGGGGCGGGCACCGGCACCCTGCGGGCCACCACCGTCTCGGGTTCGATCGCGCTGCTGCGCCGTCCCGAGCCGCACGACACGGCGGGCCCTGCCGCCCCGGCCGACGAGAAGGTGCTCTGACATGCCCCCCGTCTTCGCCCACGGCCGGCTGCGCCTCTACCTCCTCAAGCTGCTCGACGAGGCCCCGCGCCACGGGTACGAGGTGATCCGCCTGCTGGAGGAGCGCTTCCAGGGCCTGTACGCCCCGAGCGCCGGCACGGTCTACCCGCGGCTGGCCAAGCTGGAGGCGGAAGGGCTGGTCACCCACACCAGCGAGGGCGGCCGCAAGGTGTACTCGATCACCGACGCGGGCCGCGCCGAGCTCGCGGGCCGCAGCGGTGAACTGGCCGACCTGGAGCTGGAGATCCGCGACTCGGTCTCCGAGCTCGCCGCCGAGATCCGCGCCGACGTCCGGGGCGCCGCGGGCGACCTGCGCGACGACGTACGCCGCCAGGCGCGCGAGGCGCGGGCGTCCGGCCCGGTGGAGAGCGAGTCCTGGCACCAGACCAAGGAGGAGTTCAAGCGGGCCAAGCAGGAGTGGAAGGAGCAGGCGCGCCGCGCGAAGGACGAGTCGCGCCGGGCCCGCGAGGACGCCCAGCAGGCGCGCCGCCAGGCCAGGGAGGCCCAGGAGAGGGCGCGGGAGCAGATGCAGCGGGTGGCGGAGCAGGTGCAGGACCACTTCGCGCGCGGCGACTGGCCGACGGGCGTACGGGAGGGTCTCGCCGAGATCACCAAGGAGCTCGGCCGCTTCACCCGCCCCCAGCCGAAGGAGCCCGCCGCCCCCGGGTGGACTCCGGACGTGACGGAGTCCGCCGCCCCCGGGTGGGCCGCCGACGTGAAGGAGCCCGCGCCCCCGGCCTGGGCCGACGACCCGGCGACCGGCAACCCGGCCCGCGACCTCGACCGCCTCCTGGACCGCTTCCGCGACGACATCCGCGACGCGGCCCGCGACCACGGCGTCACGGAGACCCAACTCCGCGAAAGCCGCCGCCACCTGTCGACGGCGGCGGCCCACATCGGAGCGATCCTGCGAGGCGGAACGGAATAACGGCCCCGGTGCCCCGCGCCCCCGAAACCCCGGACCCGAGCAGAACACTCCAACACGGGAAAGCACCCCCGCCCTAGGGGCGCGAGGAACTGCGCGACCAGCCCCCACCGACCCGCAGACAAACGAACCCCCAGGGGCGCGGGGAACTGCGCGAGCAACCCCCACCGACCCGAGGACAAACAACGGGGGCCGGGGGCACCCCCCACCCCCAGGCAGACCCACGCCCCTGCACACTGACCCCGTGATCGACTTCCTCGGCACCACCCCCGACCCCACCCCCGGCACCCTCCCCTCCCACTGGCACGCCGGCTGGCCCTCCCCCAAGCACGACCCCGCCCCCGAGATCCAGGTCCACGCGTACACCGAGCACACCGTGCTCCTGCGGCAGAACATGTCCGTGCACTTCGAGGCGCCGTTCCTCTTCCTCCTCTTCGGCAACGAGCGCGCCCTGCTCCTCGACACCGGGGCGAGCCCGGACCCGGCCCACTTCCCGCTGCGCGCCACCGTGGACGCCCTGATCGAGGAGTGGCTGGCCCGCCACCCCCGTACCGGGTACGAGCTGCTGGTCGCCCACACCCACGGCCACGGCGACCACATCGCCGCCGACGCGCAGTTCGCGGACCGGCCCGCCACCACCGTCGTCCCGCCCGGACTCGCGGACGTGACCCGCCACTTCGGCTTCACCGACTGGCCGCACCGCGCCGTCGAACTCGACCTCGGCGGCCGGGTGCTCGACCTGGTGCCGGGACCGGGCCACCACCCGGCCGCGGTCGTCTTCTACGACCGGCACACGGGCCTCCTGCTGACCGGTGACTCGCTGTACCCGGGACGGCTCTACGTCGACGACGCCGCCGCGTACGCCGAGACCGCCGACCGGCTGATCGGCTTCTGCGCGACCCGGCCGGTCAGCCATGTCCTGGGCTGCCACATCGAGATGACCACCACCCCGGACGAGGACTATCCGCGCGGCACCACCCACCAGCCCGACGAGCCGCCGCTCCAGCTCACCGCCGCGCATCTGCACACCCTGCGCCGGGCGCTCGCCGAGACCGCGGGCCGTCCGGGCGCGCACCCGTACGGGGACTTCGTCCTCATCCACCGGGAGTAGCGGCCGTCAGGCACGGGGCGCGACCGTCACGGTCACGGTCGCGCCCGCCCGCGCCCGCACGTCGAGGCCCCGCACCCGCGCCCCGGCGACGGTGATCCGCCACCGCCCCGCCTCCGTCGGCAGCGACAGCCGGGTGGTGCCGCCGTCGGCGACGTATCCGAGCCGGTACGTCCGCGTCGCCGGGTCGTACGTCTGCGCGCGCACCCGTCCCGCGACCGCGCGCGCGTAGGGCGTGGCCATGAGCTTCTTGTTGCCGCGCAGGCGGCCGTCCGCGTCGGCCGCGCAGTAGCCGCCGCCGTAGCACCACACATAGCCGGCCCACCCGGAGGTGTAGCGGGCCAGCGAGGCCAGGGCGTCGGTGTAGAACCGCCCCATGTGCGGCAGTTCGCCGTTGAGCGGCCCCCATTCGCCGACGACCACCGGCACCCGGTACTTCTTCGGATACGCGGTCACGGCCGACTCGTACGCCTCGATCCACCCCGCCGAGGGGTCGTAGTCCGCGCCCGCCTCCATCGCGGTGTTGTAGAAGTGCGGCGCGTACACCGTCCGGGGGTCCTTGATCCGGCCCAGGCCCGTCGGCACGCCCTCCCCCACCGCCGGAGTCGGCTCCACGAACACCCAGTGCCGCCGGTCCGCCGCCCGCACGGCCCGGGCGAGGCGGTTGTACATCGGGGTGAGCTGTTCGGCCTCGATACGGCGGGCCGCCGTCGCCGGGTCCTCGCCCGGCCGGAACTCGCCCATCGGCTCGTTGATCAGGTCGTAGCCGAAGACCGCCGGATGGCGGGCGAACCGCGCGGCGAGCACCCGCCACATCCCCGCCTGCGCCCGCCGCAGGTCCTCGTCCTCGTACAGATGGGTGAAGGCCCGCTGCACGGCGGGCTCGTAGTACTCGGAGAACCAGTCGTCCGGGTGCGGGGTGAAGGGCAGCCCGTCCGTCCGCGTCGCCCACGCGGGGATGCCCCGGTGCCCGAACGCGGGACCGAAGACGTCCTGGTGGGCGTCGATGAGTACGCGGACGTCGTAGCGGTGCGCCCAGTCCAGGACCCGTTCGATCGTGCGGAGGTACGCCTGGCTGTACTGCCCGCGCACCGGCTCCAGGTCGTCCCAGAAGACCAGCAGCCGGGCGAAGCCGAAGCCGTGGGCGCGCAGGTCGCGGAAGGTGCGCTCGGTGATCGCGGAGAGCGCCTGGTCGCCCCGGTGCGTCTTGTCCTCCACGTTCCAGCCGCGCAGGGTGAGCGTGCGCCCCTGCTCGTCGGTCAGGCGGGGCGGGGCGGACGCGTCACGGGCGTGGGCGGCGGGGGCCGCGGTCGCGCCGGCCACCAGGACCGCGCAACACCCCGCGGCCGCCAGGGACTTGCTCGTACGCATGGAACACCTCCGGCATGTCGTCGGTGAACATGCCGGAGATCAGATCAGGGATTCTGACGAACCATCAAGAGGTCGTCAGCACGATCTTCCCGAAGAGGTCCCCCGAGGCGATCTTCTCGAAGCCCTCGCGCGCCCGGTCGAGCGGCAGCACCTCGTCGATCACCGGCCGCACCCCGGTGGCCGCGCAGAACGCCAGCAGGTCCTCCAGCTCCTCCTTGGTGCCCATGGTCGAGCCGACCACCTTCAGCTCCAGGAAGAAGATCCGGGTCAGCTCGGCGTGCGCGGGCCGGTCGCCGCTGGTGGCGCCCGAGATCACCAGGGTGCCGCCGGGCCTGAGCGACTTGACGGAGTGCGACCAGGTGGCGGCGCCGACGGTCTCGATCACCGCGTCCACCCGCTGCGGCAGCCGCGCGCCCGGCTCGTACGCCTCCAGGGCGCCCAGCTCCACGGCCCGCTTGCGCTTGGCCTCGTCCCGGCTGGTCGCGAAGACCCGCAGCCCGGCCGCCTTGCCGAGCACGATCGCGGCGGTCGCGACGCCGCCGCCCGCCCCCTGCACGAGAACGGAGTCGCCGGGCCGGACGCCCGCGTTGGTGAAGAGCATGCGGTACGCGGTGAGCCAGGCGGTCGGCAGACAGGCGGCCTCGGCGAAGCTGAGCTCCTTGGGCTTGGGCAGCACGTTCCAGGTCGGCACGGCGACCTGCTCGGCGAAGGTGCCCTGGTACTTCTCGGTGAGGATGGAGCGGCCCTCGGCGGGGCCCACGCCGTGACCGGTCTGGCCGATGACGGAGTGCAGGACGACCTCGTTGCCGTCGCTGTCGACGCCGGCCGCGTCGCAGCCCAGGATCATCGGCAGCTTGTCCTCGCCCAGGCCGACCCCGCGCAGCGACCACAGGTCGTGGTGGTTGAGCGAGGCCGCCCGGACGTCGATGAGGGACCAGCCCGGGCGTACCTCGGGGGCGGGGCGCTCCCCCAACTCCAGACCGGAGAGCGGCTGGTCACGGTCGATGCGTGCGGCGTAGGCGGCGAACATGGCCCCGACGATAGGGGCGCCCGCGCCCCGCCCGGAACCGCCCCCGGGTGTGACACGCCGCACCTTGCCCTGCGGGCGGCGAATCTCCCGGGGGTGGCCCGCACCCTGGGGGCGCTGTGCGACTGCGGACGGGGCTGCGTGCTTGCCTGCGGCCCGTAGTGGGCTGGCCGCGCAGTTCCCCGCGCCCCTGGGTGCGTACCCGTCTGCGGACCGTGGAGGCCCGGTCGCGCAGTTCCCCGCGCCCCTGGGCGCGTACCCGTCTGCGGACCGTGGAGGCCCGGTCGCGCAGTTCCCCGCGCCCCTGGGTGCGTACCCGCCTGCGGACCGTGGAGGGCCGGTCGCGCAGTTCCCCGCGCCCCTGGGTGCGTACCCGCCTGCGGACCGTGGAGGGCCGGTCGCGCAGTTCCCCGCGCCCCTAGGTGCGTACCCGCCTGCGGACCGTGGAGGGCCGGTCGCGCAGTTCCCCGCGCCCCTAGGTCGGCGGTCGCCTGCCGGCCGTCGTGGGCTGCTCGCGCAGTTCCCCGCGCCCCTAGGTCGGCGGTCGCCTGCCGGCCGTCGTGGGCTGCTCGCGCAGTTCCCCGCGCCCCTGGGGGGTACGCCGTCGCCGGGGCGGTTGCCTCGGGCATGGGCTTTTAGGGGCGCGGGGAACTGCGCGACCAGCCACCCACGGTCCGCAGACGCAGGCCGATCGGCAGAGCCGGGACCGAAGGCGGGGCGCAGCCCGGTGGGGCGAGGGCGCAGCCCCGTCGGGCGAGGGCGCAGCCCCGTGGGGCGGGGGCGCCGCCCCGGGGTGGGCCGTGGCCCGGTGGGGTGGGGCGCAGCCCGGTGGGGGGTGCTGCCCGGCGGGGGGTGCTGCTGCGGGTTGCGTGGTGGCGCGGCAGCACCCCCGTACCGTCACCGCCGAGCCACACCCTCCACCCGCGCCGCCGCCGCGACCGCCGCGGTGACGGCCGGCGCGACCCGCTCGTCGAAGGGCGACGGGATCACGTAGTCCGCGGCCAGATCGTCCCCGACCACATCCGCCAGCGCGTTTGCCGCCGCGATCTTCATCCCCTCGGTGATCCGGGAGGCCCGCACCTGGAGGGCGCCCGCGAAGATCCCCGGGAACGCCAGCACGTTGTTGATCTGGTTCGGGTAGTCCGAACGGCCCGTGGCGACCACCGACGCGTACTTGTGCGCGATGTCCGGGTGGACCTCCGGGTTCGGGTTGGCCATGGCGAACACGAACGCACCCGGCGCCATCGAGGCCACCGCGGCCTCCGGGACCGTACCGCCGGAGACGCCGATGAAGACGTCCGCCCCGGCCAGCGCGGTCTCCAGGGAGCCGGAAAGACCCGCCTTGTTGGTGATCGACGCGAGCTCGCGCTTGACGTCGGTCAGGTCCGTACGGTCCCGGCTGACGATGCCCTTGCGGTCCGCGACCGCCACGTCGCCGAGCCCCGCCTCCAGGAGGAACTTGGCGATGGCCACGCCCGCCGCCCCGGCGCCCGAGATCACGCCCCGCAGCTCGCCGAGCGTGCGCCCGGTGAGCTTCGCCGCGTTGCGCAGCGCCGCGAGGGTGACCACGGCGGTGCCGTGCTGGTCGTCGTGGAAGACCGGGATGTCCAGGGCTTCCTGGAGCCGCCGCTCGATCTCGAAGCAGCGCGGCGCGGAGATGTCCTCGAGGTTCACTCCGCCGAAGGACGGCGCCAGGCGCACGACCGTCTCGATGATCTCGTCCGTGTCGGTGGTCGCGAGCGCGATGGGCACCGCGTCGACCCCGCCGAACTGCTTGAAGAGGATGGCTTTGCCCTCCATCACGGGGAGGGATGCCTCGGGGCCGATGTCACCCAGCCCGAGCACGGCCGTACCGTCCGTGACCACGGCGACGACCTGGGACTTCCAGGTGTAGTCGTGGACCAGTTCCGGGTTCTCCGCGATCGCGGTGCACACCTTCGCGACGCCGGGCGTGTAGGCCAGGGACAGGTCGTCCCGGTCCCGGATGGGCACGGTGGCCTGCACGGCCATCTTGCCGCCCCGGTGCAGGGCGAAGGCCGGATCGAAGGGCTCCTCCGAGGAGGCTCCGTCGGTACTGCTGTCGCTGCGAGGATTGACGATCTCCGCTGCCATGTTGATTTGACCCCTTAAGTCTTCATCAGTTGAGGGTGGCCACTCCTTGTTGAGGAGGGGTGGGTGGGCACCACGTACGTGCCCCGCGGAAGCGGTTGGCCCGCCCCGCGGGGAGGAGGTACGTACGCGCGGGCACGCCGCACAACGCGCCCTGAGCCCCGGATGAGGGGTGTAAGGATCCTTCTTACCGGACGGAGGGGTGCGCCGAGTAGTCCATTTCGACTGCGGAACGCCGTGGTGACACGACTCATAGCGGCATGTCGGGACAAGTGAGCTATGCGGCCTGAAACGTGTCCACAACGCGAGATGAACCGCAGATTTTCCGGCCGCCGGAAGGGAAATCCGCACATGGTCCGGCCTTGGTGGACCGGCCCGTTCGGGTTCGGGGGTGACCCGTTATCCGATTTTGACATGCGCGCCCCCCTGAATCCGCAGGTCCGAATGGCAAGATGCCGACACAACACGGTCGTGTCGCCCAAGGACGGGCACCGCGGCCCACTGTTCACTCACTGGCCACTCCATCACCCGCCGGAGGAACCCGACCATGACCGCAAGCACCACCCGTCGTACGACCGCCGCCTCGTCCCGGATTGCCGCGGTCGGCGCGATCGCGGTCGCCGGCGCCCTTCTGCTCACCGGCTGCGGAGACCAGACGAAGAGCAAGGACAGCGGCGGTGCCAGCTCCGCGGGCACCAGCAAGGCCCCGCTCTTCTCGAAGCTGCCCAAGGCCATTCAGGACAAGGGCGTCATCAAGGTCGGCTCGGACATCGCGTACGCGCCGGTCGAATTCAAGGACAAGGACGGCAAGACCGCCGGTATCGACCCGGACCTCGCCGACGCCATGGGCAAGCAGCTGGGCGTGAAGTTCCAGTTCGAGAACGGCACCTTCGACACCCTGGTCACCGGTCTGCGCGCCAAGCGGTACGACATGGCCATGTCGGCCATGACGGACACCAAGGACCGCCAGAACGGCGTCGACTCGGAGACGAAGAAGAAGGTCGGCGAGGGCGCCGACTTCGTGGACTACTTCACCGCCGGTGTGTCGATCTACACTGCGAAGGGCAAGGACCAGGGCATCAAGACCTGGGACGACCTCTGTGGCAAGAAGATCGTGGTGCAGCGCGGCACGGTCTCCGAGGACCTCGCCAAGAAGCAGTCCGAGAAGTGCGGCGACAAGGGCAAGATCTCGATCGAGGCCTTCGACACCGACCAGCAGGCCCAGACCCGGCTGCGCTCCGGCGGCGCCGACGCCGGCTCCTCCGACTTCCCGGTCGCCGCGTACGCGGTGAAGACCTCCGGCGGCGGCAAGGACTTCCAGATCGTCGGCGAGCAGGTCGAGGCCGCTCCGTACGGCATCGCGGTCGCCAAGGACAACACCCAGCTGCGCGACGCCCTCAAGGAGGCGCTCGACGCGATCATCAAGAGCGGCGACTACGACAAGGTCATCGCGAAGTGGGGCGTCGAGGCCGGCGCCGTGAAGGAAGCCAAGATCAACGGCGGCGTCTGAACCTCCCCGCTCCAGGCGCGCTCCGCCCCGTCCCCGGGCGGAGGGCCTGAAGGCTTCTGAAAGGCAACACCCGTGACTGTTGACGTCAACAAGACGGAGCCGGCGGACACCCCGCCTCCCGCCGCTCCGGAGAGCATCAAGGCGATCCCGGTCCGCCATTACGGCCGGTACGTCTCCGCCGTGATCGCGATCGCCCTGCTCGCCGCGATCATCTACGCGTTCGCCCAGGGCAAGATCAACTGGGGTGCCATCCCGGACTACTTCTTCGACGACCGCATCATCGACGGTGTCGGCCAGACCCTGCTGCTGACCGTCCTGTCCATGGCGATCGGCATCGTCGGCGGCATCATGCTCGCGGTGATGCGCCTGTCGAAGAACCCGGTGACGTCCTCCATCGCCTGGTTCTACATCTGGTTCTTCCGGGGCACCCCTGTCCTGGTCCAGCTGATGGTCTGGTTCAACCTGGGCCTGGTCTTCGAGTACATCAACCTCGGGCCGATCTACAAGGACTACTGGTCCTCGTTCATGACGCCGCTGCTCACGGCGCTGCTCGGGCTCGGCCTGAACGAGGCCGCGTACATGGCGGAGATCTGCCGCGCCGGTCTGCTCGCGGTCGACGAGGGCCAGACCGAGGCCGCCCACGCGCTGGGCATGAGCCACGGCAAGACGCTGCGCCGGATCGTGATCCCGCAGGCGATGCGCGTGATCGTGCCGCCGACGGGCAACGAGGTCATCAACATGCTGAAGACCACCTCGCTGGTCTCGGCGGTGCAGTTCTACGAGCTGCTGCGGCAGGCCCAGGACATCGGCCAGACCTCCGGCGCCTCGGTCGAGATGCTGTTCCTGGCCGCCACCTGGTACCTGATCCTGACCACGGTGTTCTCGATCGGCCAGTACTACCTGGAGCGGTACTACGCGCGCGGTTCCACGCGTGCGCTGCCGCCCACTCCGTTCCAGCGGGTCCGGGCCACCCTGACCTCGCTCCGCAGCACCCCCAAGGTGGTGAGCTGATGACCGCCATGGTGAAGTCCGAAGGCGTGCACAAGTCCTACGGCGCCGTCGAGGTCCTCAAGGGCATCGACCTGGAGGTGGCCGAGGGCGAGGTGTTCTGCCTGATCGGCCCGTCCGGCTCCGGCAAGTCGACCTTCCTGCGGTGCATCAACCACCTGGAGAAGATCAACGCCGGGCGCCTGTCCGTCGACGGCGAGCTCGTCGGCTACCGCCAGAAGGGCGACAAGCTCTACGAGCTGAAGGACAGCGAGGTCGCGCTCAAGCGCCGTGACATCGGCATGGTCTTCCAGCGCTTCAACCTGTTCCCGCACATGACGGCGCTGGAGAACGTCATGGAGGCGCCGATCCAGGTCAGGGGCGAGGCCAAGGCGGTGGTGCGCGAGCGCGCCGAGAAGCTGCTCGACCGGGTCGGTCTGGCCGACAAGGCGCGGAACTACCCCTCGCAGCTCTCCGGCGGCCAGCAGCAGCGTGTGGCGATCGCCCGCGCGCTGGCCATGGAGCCGAAGCTGATGCTCTTCGACGAGCCGACGTCCGCGCTCGACCCGGAGCTGGTCGGTGACGTCCTGGACGTCATGCGGGGCCTGGCCGAGGACGGCATGACCATGATCGTGGTGACCCACGAGATGGGCTTCGCGCGCGAGGTCGGCGACTCGCTGGTGTTCATGGACGGCGGTGTGGTGGTCGAGTCCGGCAACCCGCGCGACGTCCTGACCAACCCGCAGCACGACCGGACGAAGTCGTTCCTCTCCAAGGTGCTGTAGGCGCCGGCGAGCCAGGAGTAGCACACGAAAGGGGCGGTACGGGTCGACTCGGCCCGTACCGCCCCTTTCGCCCTTGGCTGACTTCGTACCGGCCGCGCACCCGCCTCGTACCCGCCGGACGCGTCCGCGTAATACCCTCGAAGCGCGCCCAGCCGTTACTGACGCCGCTACTGCCGCCGTAAGGATCACACGTGGAACTGGCCTATTACTCGGACTACGCCGTGCGCCTGGTCAACACCGAGGAGCCGGCCCGGGGCAAGGACACCCTGACGTCCGTCGAGGTGATCCGCGAGCTCTTCACGTCGGAGTCGACGACGGCCCGCCGGGCGACCGAGGCGGACGTACCGCGCCTGCGGGCGGTCCGGGCGCGGCTGCGCGCGGTCTTCGAGGCGGCGGACGCGGGCGAGGAGGTCCGGGCGGTGGACCTGCTCAACTCCCTCCTCCTGGAGTTCCCGGTCAGCCCGCAGATCTCCGGGCACGACCACCGGGACGAGGACGGCAGCCCGCTGTGGCACATGCACCTCGCGGACCACACCTCGAACGCCACTGCGGGCTACGCGGCGCTCGCCTCCATGGGCCTGGCGTTCCATCTGACGGAGTACGGGGTGGACCGCCTCGGCCTGTGCCAGGCGGCCCCGTGCCGCAACGCCTACCTCGACACCTCCACCAACCGCTCCCGGCGCTACTGCTCCGACCGGTGCGCGACCCGGGCGAACGTGGCCGCCTACCGGGCGCGCAAGCGCCTGGAGACCGACCGGTCCGCGAACACCGGCCGCAGCGCCGAGACCGCCCAGGACAGCAGCACCCCGACCGAGCGCTGACGCCCGCGCGTCAGCGGCCGGTAGCGGGCGCGCACCCGCCCGAGCACCAGCTCGCCGGGGACGGCGCCGAAGGCCCGGCTGTCGACGACCTCGTCGTCCGGGTTGTCCCCGAGCACCCACCAGCCGCCCTCGCGCAGCTCGATCAGCCGTTTCACGATGAGCAGATCCTGCTGGAGCGGATGCCGCAGCACCGCGATGTCCCCCGCCCGGAACTCGCTCCCGTAGTGCACGAGCAGCTGATCCCCGTGGAGCAGCGTCGGCACCATGGAGGTCCCGGTCACCTCCGCGATCCCCAACGGCACCCTCGGCTCCCGCCCCTGATCCGTCATCCGCCACCCACCTCCCGGTACCCGGTGCACTCCCACGGTACGTTCCGCCACGAGTCCCATGGTGACCCTGGACTTTTGTCCTAAGCCCCCGGGGGCACTCGCGAAATCGCGTCTTCCACCGAGTAATGTCCCACCTGAGAAGACGATCACGAGGAAGGACAGCTGAATGCTTTCCCGCCTGTTTGCCCCCAAGGTGAAGGTCAGCGCCCACTGCGACCTCCCCTGCGGCGTGTACGACCCGGCCCAGGCCCGTATCGAGGCCGAGTCGGTCAAGGCCGTGCAGGAGAAGTTCCAGGCCAACGAGGACCCGCACTTCCGTGCGCGTGCCGTGGTCATCAAGGAGCAGCGCGCGGAGCTCGCCAAGCACCACGTCTCGGTGCTCTGGAGCGACTACTTCAAGCCCCCGCACTTCGAGAAGTACCCCCAGCTGCACCAGCTGGTCAACGACACCCTGAAGGCCCTCTCGGCCGCCAAGGCGTCGACGGACCCGAAGACGGGCGAGAAGGCGCTGGAGCTCATCGCCGAGATCGACCGGATCTTCTGGGAGACGAAGAAGGCCTAACGCCCCTTCGCCCTTCCGGCAGCATCACGGACAGCACCCGGCATCCGCGCGGAGCCGGGTGCTGTTGGCGTCTCAGGACTCCTTCGCGCATGACACAGCGTGCCCAGCGGGCTGCCGCGCTTCACCTGCCGGGCGCGGACGCGCCCGGTCGGCACGGCCATGGCCTCCGCCCACGCTCGGACTTCCGCCAAGTGCTCGGCCCGGAGCCCGACACGGGGATCAGGCTGGATGAGCAGGACTGCCGCGCCACGGGCGTTGCGCTCCACGGCCCAGGCGTGGTCGAGATCGGTGAAGTCGTCGTCGATCCACACCGCCGGGGCGTCGCCGAGCCAGGTGTCGACGTGGTCGCGCTTCCACAGGTAGCCGTCAGGGTGACTGGTGGTGATGTCGAGGTGCGGCAGGTCGACATGGGGCAACGGCGGAAGTCCGAGGAGTGGTCCGATCAAAGTGGTGGCACCCTCACGCCAACTGGTGCACCAGACCGGGGTGACCAAGGCGGTACGGATCATGTTCAGGAGGACGGGACCGTGCGCGGGGTTGAGCCAGACGGGGACTGGATTGTCCGCGCTGCGACCGGTCGGGACGACGTCGTGGCGGACGTGGGTGGACGGGATCGAGCCGTGTTGGTCGGGGAAGGGGATGAGGACGCCGTCGATGTCGAGAAGCAGGTAGGGCGGGCGCATCGGTCCTCCATGGGCCGGATGAACGCGGCGGTCAGAGCTTGCGGGCGCGGATCAGCAAGGTGGTGGGCCAGCGGCCCATGCGGGGGTCGTTGAACTCCTGGGCCGAAGTGAGCCAGAAGCCCGCCCGCCCGAGGTGCCTCTCCCAACGGTCGGTAGCGAACTCCCAGCGGACGATGGGGAGCCGAGTGCGGTCGGGCAGGGTGACGTAGTCACGGCGGGGCCGGTCGTCGCCCGAGGGGCTTCGGCCGCCGCGCTGCGGGTGCGGGACGGAGAAGGTAAGCACCCGGCCGGGTGTGAGGCGCTGGGCAATGGCTGGGAGCAGGAGCTCAGGGGCGATGAGGCCGACGGCACCGAAGACGGAGTAGACGGCGTCGAACTGCTCGTCGGAAGCGTGCAGGTAGTGCAGGGCGTGGCCGGCGACGAAGGCGAGGTTGTTCAGCCGTCCGTAGTGGGAGCGGGCGCGGCGGATCTGGAGGCCGACCAGATCGACGCCCGTGACGCGGGCGGCGTGGCGGGTGGCGAGGTGGGCGGCGTTGTGGCCGGGGCCGCTGCCGAGTTCCAGGAGCCGCTTGCCACGCAGGTCGGGGCCGAGGACCTCGGCCCCGGGACCGTGGCCGGGTCTCGTGGTCCATTCCATCCGGGCGGGTACGGCCAGGGGTTCGGCGAGTCCGGTGGCGGTGCGCTGAGCGGCGTGGGCGTGCCATGGGGATGCCTGGGCGAGCACGTCAGATCTCCAGGAGGTGGAGGACGTCCGTGAGGTGGCGGCGGACGGCCTTGAGGTAGGCGGGGTCGGTGGCCGGGTCGTTGATCCAGCGGATGGCCTGCTCCATGAACCACTCGACGGCCCACATGCGGTGCCAGCCCAGGGCCCAGTTCTCGGCGGTGAGCCCGCCGCGCGGGACGAGGGCGTCGGGGGTGCCGCCAGCGGTGACGTACTGCTCCAGGAAGACGCGCAGGCGCACGGGGTGTGGGGGTTCGATGGTGCCGTGCCAGCTGGCGAGGTCGAGCAGGCCGGGGCCGGTGAAGGCGCGGGCGAAGTCCAACAACCGCCAGCCGTGTTGGCCGATGTGGAGGCTGGTGGGGTGGAACTCGGAGTGCACCCAGCCGAAGGGCGCTAGTGTCGTTCCGGCCGAGCGGGACTCGGCGGCCCGGGCGATCCGGTCGAGCGCGTCCTCGACGTCGTCGGCGTTCTGCCACCGGTCGGCCTTACGGAGCCGTTCGAGGTGCTCCAGCGCCCGGGACGGGAGCTTGCGCAGCCGGTCTTGGTCCAGGAGGGCAAGGGAAGAGCGGTGCGGGTGCCGTGCAGGACCACGGCCGCGGTGACGCCGTCGAGGTCGTCGGCCTCGCGGACGGACGGTCCGAGGTCCTCCATGAGCATGCCGAGCCAGCCGTCCAGGACGGCGGAGGCGTGGACCTGGGGGACGGGTACGCCGAGGGTGCGGGCCAGTCGGAGGGCCTGGTCCTCGCTGTCGAAGGGCTTCTGGGCGTACTTGAAGATGGCCGCGGCGCCGTCGGAGAAGGTGACGCGCTCGACGCCGGACATGGACCACACGCGTACCTCCTCCCGTACGGCGGTGGTCTGGCCGGTCGCGGTGAGCAGATGGTCGAGGAGTTCGGCGCTGGGGTTCGTGGTCACGTGAGAGCTCCGGCGAAGGCTGGTGGCGCCGGGGGCGGGCGAGGGGTGTCCGCCCGCCCCCGGAGCCTGATCGGGTGGGGTTAGGCGGCGGGGTTCACGCGGTGGGCGTAGACCTGCTCGATCCAGCCCGCCTTGAACGCGGCGAGGTCATCGCGGAAGTTCGCCATCGAGGCGCCGTAGGGCGCGACCACGCCGCCGGACTGGTCCGGCACGGACTGGCAACCGTGCACGAGCCGACCCCCGAGCGCGGCGTGGGCCTTGATGGACTCGATCCGACGGTGCTCGTTGAACCATCCACCGTGGTAGACCTCGTCGAGCATCCCGCCCGTCTCGTCGTCCAGGTCGAAGACGACGGAGGTAGCGGCGGGGAAGAACCAGCACGGGCCGACGTTGGAGATGTGCCCGTCGAGCTCGACCTTGTTCAGCGCCATGAGTGTGGCCGCCTCGCGGAGCATCCGCAGGTGCTCGGCGGTAATCTGCGGCAGGCCGAGGCCGGCCAGGTGCTCGTCGCGGAACAGATACGCATACACCTCGTACGCGGTGGCCAGGACGCGGGCCGCGTCGGAGGTGGACTCGCTGTGCTGCTTGATGAAGTCGAGCGCGAGCTGCTCGACCGCGCTCTCGGTCGTCTCTTTGGCGTCCAGGAGCTGGGACTTGACCAGTTCCCAGTCGGAGACAAGCCAGGTGTTCGACTCGAAGCGGAAGAAGTACTCGGCCGGGTCGATCGTGATGCGTCGGCCGTCGACCTGGATGCCGGACAAACGGCTCCAGCGCGGGTCGAACGTCTCGGGCAGCTCGACCGTGATGGCCGTGGTGTCGATGGTGGTCACCATGTCTCCGTCTCTGATCGGCCGGGTTCGGGCACAGGAATGCCCGAGCCTCGCGGCGTACGGAACTTCGGGGCGCCGCCCGGACAGAGAGGGAGCCTGGATCACGCTCACGTCATCTGGGCGGCTGCTGATAAGTGAACCGTTGGTCACGCTGAGTGGCTACGGTGGGAGGCAGCTGAAGTGGTATACGCGGTTTACAGCTCCTGGGATGGAGGCGATCGTGGCGGCGCAGAGGAACCCCAACTCCCGTCTACGCGACGTCATCGAGGCGACGGGCTGCACCTACGAGGCCCTCGCCCGAGACGTGCGGCGCATCGCCGCCGAGAACGGCGAGATCCTTCGGACCAACAAGTCGGCCATCTCGCACTGGGTGAACGGCACCCGCGCCCCCTCGGGCCGCGTAGGCGAGTACCTGGTCGAGGCGCTGTCCCGCCGTGCGGGGCGCCCGGTCACCCGTACCGAAATCAGCCTGCCCGTCGGTGATGCCGAGGAGCCGACGGAACCCGATCCCGTCCTTGCGGCCACCCACCTGGGCCGCGCCGACGTCGAGCGCCGCCGCTTCCTCGCCATCGCGGCCTTCACCACAGCCGGGGTGGCCATGCCGCTCGGCTATGACCACGAGGCCACCGCCCGCATGCTCCGTGCCCGCACCGGCACGTCCCTGGTCGGGGCGGAGGACGTCGACGTCGTACGGGAGATCACCGCTGCCTTCAGCGCCGCCGACGAACGCCTCGGTGGCGGGCATGGCCTGACCACCGTCACCGCGTACCTCGCCGACACAGCCGCCCCCATGCTGCGCGGACGCTTCCCCGGCGAAGCCTTGCGCCGGGCCGCCTTCGGCGCCGTCGCCGAACTCGCCTACCTCGCAGGGTGGAAACACCACGACCTCGGCCAGGAAGGCGCCGCCCAGCGCTACTACCAGGTCGGCTACCAGCTCTCCTGCGAAGGCGACCCGCACGGCCACGCCGCCTGGATGATGCGCGCCCTCGCCCACCAGGCGCTGAGCCTCAAGCAGCCCCACCACTGCGTCAACCTTGTCGAAGGCGCCCTACGCGCAGGTCTCGGCCACGTCGACGGCCAGACCGAGGCCCTCCTCCACATCACCCATGCCCGTGCCTTCGCCGCAGTCAACGAGAAAGCCGCAGCGGCCCGCGCCCTCCTCGCCGCCGAAGACGCCTTGCTCCGCGACGACGGCCCACAACCCAGCTTCTCCCTCGTCAGCGGACCCCCCGCCGGCACCGTCGCCAGCCACACGGCCCGCACCCTCACCGACCTCGACGATCACGTCGGAACGGAGCAACAGCACCGCGACGCGCTCGTCCGCTGGGATCCTGTGAAGTACAAGCGCGTCCACGCCCTCACCTACGCCGACCTCGGCGACAGCCTCGCCGCCCAGGCCCGCGCCGATGAGGCGGTCGCCGCGTGGAGCGAGGCTCTCACTCTGATGGACGGCATGACCTCCGACCGCACCCGCAAGGCGATCACGTCGATCCGCTCCACCCTGGCGGTCTACCAGCGGCGCAAAGTACCCGGCGCCGCCGAACTCGCGCGCCGCGCCCGAGAGGCGCTCGCCTAACATGCCCACCAACCCGGCCGACGAAGGGACCCCCGTGGCTCAGCCGACAACCGATGACCAGCCCAAGACGCTCAAGCCCGCCCTGGAATCCATGACCCTGCTGGTCGCCGCCGTCATCGTCCACGACAAGGCCACCAACCGCGTGGTCCTCCTCCAGCGCAGCGACCAGGCCAAATTCGCGCAGGGCATGTGGGACCTCCCGGTCGGCAAGAGTGAACCCGGCGAGCCGATCACCAAGACGGCCATCCGCGAGCTGTACGAAGAGACCGGTCTGACCGTCAAGCCGGAAGCGCTCAAGGTCGCCCACATCATCCACGGCGCCTGGGGCGTCGAAGCCCCCAACGGCTTCCTCACGGTCGTCTTCGCCGCCCATGAATGGACTGGCGAACCCGAAAACCGCGAACCCCGCAAGCACTCCCAGGTCCGGTGGGTCGGCGCCGACGCAGTACCCGAGAATTTCGTCGACACTACTTCAAGCGCCCTTCGCCGATACCTCACGGGGGGCTCAGAGGTATCCCTCAACGGCTGGCACTAGAAGGTCACCTGCGACCCGACCGGCCGCCAGAGCCTCCCTTCGCTTCAATAGGGCCAGAATCCCGACAAGGCAGCGCTCCCGTTCGCAACAGAGCATGGATTAGCAATGGACGGCAGCAGCCCTGATCTAGGGCGTGACACACCTCGACAAGGTCATAGCCAGTATGAATCGTTCATATCCGGATCCGGCCCCAGATCCGACTTGATAATTCGCAAGGCGCGATTCCGCTTTTCCCACTCGTCAACTCGCACTCGGGCGCGATTCAGCGCTTCACACTGAGCACTCGACAAGTAGAAACGCAACGATTTCACTGCATCCCAAGCCTCGTTACACCCTTTGAAATTGAGCGACTCCGCCGAAGCGGCAGCAAGATATCGCTCAACGGCATCGGTCACGATCCGCTTCTCAATACGTGGGTGCAGTTGCGGCAGAATATTAATTACGCCGTCCGAGCTGTAGACAACGACAATCGCCGGAGGCCGATCACTGTCGAGATACCGAATGGCATTGTTAAACCGACTGCCTCGAGCTGGATCACCCCGACCATGGGCAGTGCCATCGAGAATTACACCGATAGCATGACACCGACCTTGCGGGTCAACGAGCACCGCACCATCCATGTCTGTCAGCTGTGTCAATAGCTCAGTTGTCAGCCGAGTCGGCTCGATAGACCACGACTGTGGCGATAGGCGGGCCGATGTCGGAGAAGAGGCCCGACCGGGATCCCCGGCCGGGCCTCTTCCCGTCCCGGGTCCCTTTCCCGTCCCGGGCCGGGCCACGAGGCCGCATACGTCGGTCGGTCGCGTCGAGGTCGCGCGGTAGATTCGCGGCATGTCACCTCTCGAACCCCCTTACACACGGCTCCTGGTGGAGCGTTACGAGCCGACCTTCCGCTTCTACACGGCCGTCCTGCCCAAGCTGACCGGGTGCTCGCTGGCGCGCGGCACCGAGGCGTCGGGGTACGCCAGCTGGGACGACTGCGAGGGGCGCACCGCGTTCGCGGTGTTCTCGCGGGCCGCGATGACCGCGGCCGTCGGGGAGGAGAACGTGCCCGTGGGGGCCTCCGTCGTCATCCGGGTGGACGGGCCCGAGGCACTCGACGCCGCCGTCGACCTCTGCGCGTCCGCCGGCGCCACGGTGATCGCCCCGGCCCAGGACCGGCCGCAGTGGGGCCCGACGATGCGGGCCGCCCATCTGCACGACCCGGACGGCAACCTGGTGGAGTTGCAGACGTACTGAACCGGTTCGGAAAGCAGGCCGGTGCGGACGGTCGCGACTCACCCCGTTAAGGGCTCGCCGACCGCCCGGATACGGAAGGGGGCGCGGCCGTCGTATGCGGCCGCGCCCGGGGTCAGATGTTTTCGAGGACGGACGGCCGGAGCTCGGCCCCGTGCGGGAGTTGGCGGCGGATGTCGTCCAGCACCGAGGCGAAGTCCAGTTCGGCGCGGCCCGAGGCGTACACCGCTCCCCCCAGGTGCAGGGCGAGTCCCAGGTCGGGCTCGGGCGGCTTGAGGGAGAGCAGGCAGCTCAGCGTCGCCTGGTGGAGGGCGCCGTCGGGGGAGGCGACCGGTACCGGCATGTCCCATTCCAGGACGAAGTCGCGGAGGGTGCCGCCGTCGAGCACGAACGAGCCCTCCGGCGGTATCCCCGGTACCGGGCCGAGCGAGTCGAACCCCGTCCCGGCGAAGTCGACTCCCCTGATGCGGGTGTGCAGTTGGGTCCCGTCGGCGGTGATCGTCAGCGCTTCGGATCCATGGCGGTCTCGGTACCAGCCCGCCCAGGACTGTGTGGTCATGGGCGGGAGATTAGCGGCGCGGCCTGCCGTTCGTCACAGGGCGTGACCGAAATGGGAGTTAGCGCTTCCTTGTGTAAGTGGTGACGACTGTACCGTTTTCGAAGGAACGGCTGTCCGTCGGCACGAACGAGCGAGGCCCGAACTCCGCCCGGAACAGGGGGATTCCGGCCCCCGCCACGATCGGATAGCTCTTGATGACGAGCTCGTCGATCTCGTCGATGAGCTGTCCGGCGAGGTCGGCGCCGCCGCACAGATAGATGTCCAGGCCGTCCTCGCGCTTGAGGTCGCGCACGTACGCCACCGGGTCGCCGGAGACGACCTCGACCGCCGGGTCCGGGGAGTCGCCGAGGCCGCGCGAGAAGACGATCTGGCGCAGATGGGCGTACGGGCTGGTGATGCCCTCCTTGAGGGCGGGCTCGTACGTCCCGCGGCCCATCACCACCGTGTCGTACCGCGAGGGGGGCGCCTCGTCGACGCCGAGGGCCCGCCGGGCGGCGGTGGGCAGGGTGTCGGGGAACTCGCCCGCCAGGAAGCCGACGAACTCCTCGCTCAGCGGATAGAAGTCGAATGACCCGTCCGGGGCGGCGATGAAGCCGTCGAGGGTGAGGGCGATGTAGTACGAGAGCTTGCGCAAGCCGGCCTCTTCTGGATCGGGGGGCGGTCGGGCGATCAACCACTTCAGGTAAAGTACTTTGTGTGTAGTGGTTGCGCAAGGCCTTTACGGCCTTCACGGAAAGAGGGACGCGGATGGTCAGGAACCCGGAACGCAGAACCGCTCTCGTGGACGCGGCGATCGAGGTGCTGGCGCGCGAGGGGGCGCGCGGGCTGACCTTCCGCGCGGTGGACACCGAGGCCAAGGTGCCGCCCGGCACCGCGTCCAACTACTTCACCAGCAGGGACGACCTGCTCACCCAGGCCGGACGGCACATCCACGTACGGATGGCACCGGATCCGGCCGAGGTGAGCGAGGCGATGCGGGCCGCGCCCTCGCGGGAGCTGGTGGCCACGCTGCTGCGCTGGCTGCTGCGGCGCGTCGCGGGGGAGCGCACCGGCTACCTCGCGATGCTGGAGCTCCGGCTGGAGGCCACCCGCCGGCCGGAGCTCCGGGAGGCGCTGACGGAGGCCGTCCGCGCCGAGCTGGAGGCGAACATCGCGTTCCATCTGGACGCGGGACTCCCGGGCGACGCGGACACGGTACGGCTGCTCTACTTCGCCATGACCGGCCTGCTGGTCGACCACCTCACCCTGCCGGACCTGCTCGGCGAGGACACCGCGGAGCGGCTGGTGGGGCTGATGGTGGACCGGGTGCTCGGCGGCTGAGCCCCGGTCCCGTACGGCGACGTGCCTGCTCAGCCGCGCGGCTCGCGCCACATCGGGTACATCGGCGGTCCGTCCGGCAGCCGCAGCGGCTCACCGAGGTGCGTGAAGCCGAGCCGTTCGTACAGCACGGAGCTGCGCGCGCTGCTGGCCTCCAGATAGGCGGGCATGCCCTCGCGGTCGCACTCCGCCAGGACGGGAGCGATGAGCGCGGCCCCCGCCCCCTGCCCCTGGCGGTCCGGGGCGACCGCGATCAGCAGCAGGTACCGGTGCGCGCGGCCGTGCGGGTGGATGGACGCGGTGAGGCGGCCGATCAGCTCCACCCGCTCGTTCTCCGGGTCGACGGCCGCCCGCAGCTGCGCCGGGCCCTCCCCCTCGCCCTCCTCCGCCTCTGCGGGGACGTCGAGCCACAGGGCGGTCGCCGTGCCGTCCTCGGCGAGGTCGGCATGCCCCTCGTCGAGCGCGATCTCCAGGAAGGCGCGCATCAGGTGGGGGTGCCTCTCGCGGCGGTGCGCCGGGTCCGGGAAGACCCAGCTGCTCACCGGGTCGTCCTGGAACGCCTCGTCGAGCAGGCGCACCGCCGCCTCCACCGCCTTCTCGTCGTCGCGCGCGACCCGCCGTATGCCCGTGCCCGGTCCCGTACCCATGTCGCCGCCCATGTCGCCACCCTTGTCGCGTTCCGTCGATCCTCAACTGACCGCGACGATCCTAGGGTTGGCTCTCCCCGAGTCGGGGCGCGAGGGGTCCCCGGTGGCAGCCCCGGGACCCCTCGGCGCCCGCCCCCCCCTCGGGCCGCTGTCAGTGGGAGCGCCGGGTCACGTACTCCGCCAGGGCCAGCAGGTCGCCCGCCGCGGCGAGGTCCGGGACCGCCCGGGACAGCTCGCCGACCGCCCGGGCCATCCGGTCGGCCGCGTGGATCTGCGCCCAGTCGCGGCCGCCCGCCCGGTCCACCGCCCCCGCCGCCCGCCGCACCGCGGCCGCCCCCATCGGGCCCCGGTACAGCTCGGCGAGTTCGGCCGCCGCCGGGGTGGCCGAGGTCAGGGCGGCCACCACCGGCAGCGACTTCTTGTGCGAGGCGAGGTCGGCCCCGGCGGGTTTGCCGGTACGGCCGGGGTCGCCCCAGATGCCGATCAGATCGTCGATGAGCTGGAAGGCCAGCCCCGCCTCGCGGCCGAACGCGTCGAGCGCGGACACCTCGTCGGGCCCGCTGCCCGCGTACAGCGCGCCCAGCGAGCAGGCGCAGCCCAGCAGCGCCCCGGTCTTGGCCATCGCCATGTCCAGGCACTCCTCCAGGGAGACCTCCTGGGGGCCGCGCTGCTCGAAGGCGCAGTCGGC
Organism: Streptomyces sp. NPDC043908; assembly: GCF_056435525.1. NCBI lineage: Bacteria > Bacillati > Actinomycetota > Actinomycetes > Kitasatosporales > Streptomycetaceae > Streptomyces > Streptomyces sp. NPDC043908. The sequence goes on from NZ_JBWKEI010000019.1 coordinate 49,859, forward strand.
CTGCTGTCCGGCGCAGAGTTCGATGACGCAGGAGGCGAGCCGGGCGGAGGCGGCCGGGGCCGCCGGGTGGGGGTCCTCGGCGAGCAGCCGCAGCGCCAGCGCGAGCAGCGCGTCCCCGACGACGATCGCGTCCGGGGTGCCGAACACCGTCCAGGCGGTGGGCCGGTGGTGCCGGGTGGCGTCCTCGTCGATCACGTCGTCGTGCAGCAGGGTGAAGTTGTGGACGAGCTCGACGGCCGCGGCGGCCCGCAGCGCCCGCCCCGGGTCGCCGCCCAGCGCCGCGGTGGCCGCGAGGACGAGCGCGGGCCGGATCGCCTTGCCCGCCTGTCCGGCGGCCGGGGTGCCGTCGGCGTGCTCCCAGCCGAAGTGGTACATCGCGACCCGCCGTATCGATCCGGGCAGCGACTCCACGGTGTCCCGCAGCATCGGGTTCACCGCCGCCCGGGTCCGTTCCAGCAGGTCCACGGCCTCGCGTCCCTCGACGGCTTCCCCCATGACCAACTCGTCACTCCTCTCGCCGTGTCCGACTGCGCGGCCCCTCCCGCGTCGTGGCCCGCCGCGCGCGGTGGGGGTCTTTTCCGGACGGGCGGCCGGGGGACCTCCCCGACCGCCGGCCGCCCGCCCGGGGCCGGGGGTCAGCGCCAGCGGCTGACTTCCACGTTCTCCAGGACACCGAGGGCGTCCGGGACGAGGATCGCGGCGGAGTAGTAGGCGGTGACCAGGTACGAGATGATCGCCTGCTCGTCGATCCCCATGAACCGCACCGACAGGCTCGGCTCGATCTCGTCGGGGATGCCGCTCTGCTGGAGGCCGATGACGCCCTGCTCGTCCTCGCCGGTACGCATGCAGAGGATCGAGGTCGTACGGGCGTCGCTGACCGGGATCTTGTTGCAGGGGAAGATGGGCACCCCGCGCCAGGTCGAAATGCGGGTGCCGGCGACGTCGATGCTCTCGGGGACCAGGCCGCGTTTGTTGCACTCGCGGCCGAAGGCGGCGATGGCGCGCGGGTGGGCGAGGAAGAGCTTGCTGCCGCGGCGGCGGGCGAGCAGTTCGTCCATGTCGTCGGGGCTGGGCACGCCGTCGTGGGGCTGGAGGCGCTGGCCGTAGTCGCAGTTGGCGAGGAGGCCGAACTCGCGGTTGTTGACGAGCTCGTCCTCCTGGCGCTCGCGCAGCGCCTCGACGGTGAGCCGCAACTGCTGCTCGGTCTGGTTCATCGGCTGGTTGTACAGGTCCGCGACCCGACTGTGGACCTTCAACACCGTCTGCGCGACGGAGAGTTCGTACTCGCGCGGCGCGCCCTCGTAGTCCACGTACGTGTGCGGGATGACCGCCTCGCCGACATGGCCGGCGGCCAGGTCGATGGCCGCCTCGCCGTACTTGTTCGTCCGCTGCTCCGGGATCGCCGCGAAGGCGGTGAGGTGCTCGTCCAGGGAGGTGGCGCGCTCGGCGAGGTTGAGCACGTCCGCGCGCCTGAGCGTCAGGACGGTGCAGGCGGTCGCGGCGCGGGCGGTGTCGTCCCAGGTGGCATCGCCCGAGACCAGCGCCTGCTCGCCCAGGTGCGCCCCGTCGGCGAGGACGCCGAGCACCGCCTCGTCGCCGTAGGGCCCGGTGCCGATGCGCTCGACGCGGCCGTGGGCGATCAGATAGACCGTGTCCACCGGGTCCCCGGCGGTGGCGAGGACCTCCCCCGCCGCGTACTCGCGCTGCTCGCAGCGGTTCGCCAGCTCGGTCAGCGCCGACTCGTCCTCGAAGCCGCGCAGCGCGGGCAGTTCGCCCAGCTCGGCGGGGATCACGGCCACCCGCTGGCCGGTCTGCACGAAGGTGATCCTGCCGTCGCCCACCGAGTAGCTCAGTCGCCGGTTGACCCGGTACGTACCACCCTTGACCTGCACCCACGGCAGCATGCGCAGCAGCCACCGGGAGGTGATCTCCTGCATCTGCGGGGCGGACTTGGTGGTGGTCGCCAGATTCCGCGCGGCGGCGGTGCCAAGACTCTGCTGCGCGCGGTTCTCGGGCCCTGCCTCGACCGACATGTGTTTCCCCTCGATCTTCCGATCATGAGCTGACCTGCGCGAGAAGCCTTCCAGCACGGACGGTGTGCGCGCCATTACACAAATGAGTGGGACTAGAACCCCGCACGGCGGGGCAGGTTGCGCTCTCCCACGCGGCACCCGGCTCCTCGCCGGGGGCGTCGCGCCCGCCGACACCCCTGCGTGTACGAGGCGTTCGGCGCCGACCTCTGGCTCACGCAGCACTGTCCGTCATCGGGCGTTCTGTCCGGATCGGCTCGCACGCGGCCCGAACAGATCGCCCATAGTGGGAAGTTCCGGTAGAAGCGGGTAGAGCACATTCCGGCTCAACCGCACCAGGTACCGCAAACCGGGGTACCGCTCATCGAAGGAGTCGGCCATGGCCCCACCCATGTCGGCTGACCAGATCCTCTCCGCGCTGCGCGCCGAAGGACTCCATGTCGTCGAGGTCGACGGCTGGCGCACCCACAACCGGGCCGGGCACGGCGCCTGGGGGCCCCTCAACGGGGTGATGATCCACCACACCGTCACCCGGGGCGCGGACGCGACCGTTCGCATCTGCTACGACGGTTACGACAGTCTGCCCGGTCCGCTCTGCCACGGCGTGATCACCAAGGACGGCACCGTCCACATGGTCGGCAACGGCCGCGCCAACCACGCCGGCGCGGGCGACGGCGACGTGCTGCGCGCGGTCATCGCGGAGAAACGCCTGCCGCTGTGCCAGAAGGCCGACACCGACGGCAACCCGCGCTTCTACGGGTTCGAGTGCGAGAACCTCGGCGACGGCGAGGACCCCTGGCCACCGGCCCAGCTCCTGGCGATCGAGAAGGCCGCCGCAGCCGTCTGCCGGCACTACGGCTGGACCGAGCGGTCGGTGATCGGCCACCGGGAGTGGCAGCCCGGCAAGGTCGACCCGCGCGGCTTCGGCATGGAGTGGCTGCGGGAGCGGGTCCACGAGCGGCTGAAGTGAGGCGGCCGAAGTGAAGCGGGCCGAAGTGACGGCCCCGGTCACAATGGACAGGTGACCGAAGAAGCGCTCGACCCCACCACCGCCCTGCGGCCGCGTATCCCTTCGCCTCTGCAACCGGTCGAGGACGAGCGCTTCGCCCGCCACGGCCTCCGGCTGCTGCTCAAGCGCGACGATCTGATCCACCCGGCCCTGCCGGGCAACAAGTGGCGCAAACTCGCGCTGAACCTGCGCGAGGCGGCCGGGCGCCCGGTGCTGACGTTCGGCGGCGCCTACTCCAACCATCTGCGCGCCACCGCCGCGGCCGGCCGCCTCCTGGGCTTTCCCACCATCGGCGTGGTCCGCGGCGACGAGCTCGCCCACCGGCCCCTGAACCCCTCGCTCGCCCGGTGCGCGGCGGACGGCATGCGGCTGCACTTCCTGGACCGCGCGACCTACCGGCGCAAGGCCGAGCCGGAGGTGCTGGCCGCGCTGCGCGAGCGCTTCGGGCCCGGCGCCTACACCGTCCCCGAGGGCGGCAGCAACGCCCTGGCCGTGCGGGGCTGCGCGGAGCTGGGGCGCGAGCTGGACGGCCGCGCCGACGTGGTGGCGGTGGCCTGCGGGACCGGCGGCACCCTGGCCGGACTCGCCGCCGGACTCACGGGCGACCGGCGCGCGCTCGGGTTCCCGGTGCTGCGCGGCGGCTTCCTCGCGCGCGAGATACGGCGCTCGCAGGAGGAGGCCTTCGGCGCGGCCGGGGACAACTGGTCGCTGGACGAGCGCTTCCACTGCGGCGGTTACGCCCGTACCGCCCCCGCGCTCGACGCCTTCGCCGACGACTTCGAGGCCCGCCACGGTCTGCCGCTGGAGCGGCTGTATGTCGCCAAGATGCTGTACGGGCTGGTGACGCTCGCCCAGGAGGGCGCGTTCCCCGAGGGGAGCTCGGTCGCCGCCGTCGTCACCGGGCCGCCGTTGCGGCCGTAGGGCCGCCGTTGCGGCCGTAGGGCCGCCGGGGGCGCTCAGGACTCGCTCTCGCGGTACGCCGCCGCCTCCTCCAGGTCGAGCCGGCGCAGCAGGGTGCGCAGCATCTCGTCGTCGATCCGGCGCGCGTCCCGCAGCTGCACGAACACCTCGCGCTCGGCGCCGATCATCTCGCGCGAGAGCCTGCGGTAGGTGGTGTCGGCCGACTCGCCGGTCACCGCGTTCACCCCGCCCAGCCGTTCCCACGGGGAGTTGCGGCGCCGCTCCAGGACCGTGCGCAGCCGGTCGACCAGCGGCTGCGGCAGCGCGTTCGCCTCGTCCGCGAGGAGTTCCTCCAGCCGGCGCTCGGCGGCCAGCGAGGCGTCGCTCTGGGCCTGCGCCTCGGCCAGCGTCGCGGCCCGCGCGTCGCGCCCGGGCAGCTTCAGCGCCCGGATCAGCGGCGGCAGCGTCAGGCCCTGCACCACGAGGGTGGCGATGACCGTGGTGAAGGTCAGGAACAGGACGAGGTTGCGGGCCGGGAAGGGGGTGCCGTCGTGCGTGGTGAGCGGGATGGAGAAGGCGATGGCGAGCGAGACCACCCCGCGCATACCGGCCCATCCCACGATCACCGGAGCCGTCCAGTCCGTGTCCGCCTCGCGGGTGCGGATCCGCTCCGACAGGACGCGCGGCAGGAAGGTCGCGGGGAAGACCCAGACGAACCGCATCGCGACGACCGCGGCGAAGACGCCGGTGGCGTACAGCACCGCCTCCCCCACCCGGTACTCCCCGAGCCCCCGCAGCACCACCGGCAGTTGGAGCCCGATCAGCGCGAACACCGACGACTCCAGGACGAAGGCGACCATCTTCCAGACCGCCGCCTCCTGGAGCCGGGTGGCGAAGTCCACCTGCCAGGAGCGGTGGCCCAGATGGAGCGCGACGACCACCACGGCGAGCACCCCGGACGCCCCGACCTCCTCGGCCGCCGCGTACGCCACGAAGGGGATGAGCAGCGAGAGGGTGTTCTGGAGCAGCGCCTCCGTCAGACGGGTGCGCAGCCAGTGGATCGGCACCATCAGCACGAGCCCGATCCCGACCCCGCCGAGCGAGGCCAGCGCGAACTCCCCGATTCCTCCCGCCCAGGTCGCCCCCTCCCCCACCGCGGCCGCAAGCGCCACCTTGTAGGCGGTGATGGCGGTCGCGTCGTTCACCAGGGACTCGCCCTGGAGGATGGTGGTGATGCGGCCCGGCAGGCCCAGGCGCCGGGCGATCGCGGTGGCCGCGACCGCGTCCGGCGGCGCGACCACCGCGCCGAGCACCAGGGCGGCGGTGAGCGGCAGGTCGGGCACCAGCAGATAGGCGAGCCAGCCGACGGCCACCGTCGCGAACAGGACGTACCCGACCGAGAGCAGCGCGACGGGCCGCAGATTGGCCCGCAGGTCCAGGTACGAGCTGTCGACGGCGGCCGTGTACAGCAGCGGGGGCAGCAGCAGGGGCAGCACGATGTGCGGGTCGAGCGTGTAGTCCGGGACACCCGGCACATAGGCGGCGGCGAGCCCCGCCGCGACCAGCAGCAGAGGGGCCGGCACCGGGGTGCGGCGGGCGGCCCCGGCCACCACGGCGCTCCCCGCGACCAGTGCCACCAGCGGCAACGCGTCCATCCCAGCCACCTCACAACCCGACCGTCGTAACCTGGCAATCATGAGCGAGTGCCCCCACGTTGCCGAACTGCCGCGCCCCGAGCCCCCCGCGCTGACGGACACCTGCCCGCAGTGCCTGGCCGCGGGCACCCATCACGTACAGCTGCGGCTCTGTCTGGTGTGCGGCTATGTGGGCTGCTGCGACTCCTCGCCGATGCGGCACGCGACCGCCCACCACCTCGCCACCGGGCACCCGGTGATGCGCACGCTGGAGCCGGGCGAGGACTGGCGCTGGTGCTTCGTGGACAACGCGCTGGTGTGAGGAGGAAGGCCGGGGGAATCCGGACGGTTCGGCACCCTTCGGGCTGGGTACGTCAACCCGGCGCCGGTTCACAGCAATTGGGCACCGCACACCTCTAGCCACTGTCCGTGCTCATATGCTTACCATGAGTGACACCTGCCGGGAGGGGTCCCGGCGACACGGCACCATGGATCGCGATAGCGTCGCCCTTCCGAGCACCACGATCGCGTGGACGACGCACGATCACCGCATTTCGTACCGCATGGCCCCGGAGGCGTCCCCTCCGCCGGGGCCCGAGAGAGCTTGTGCACCTTGGAGGTGAGGGTGTCCCAGATCGCAGGCGAGCCCGGGAACCAGGACTTCGTGGAAGTCCGGCTGCCGGCCGCGGGTGCCTACCTGTCGGTGCTGCGTACGGCCACGGCCGGTCTCGCGGCACGTTTGGACTTCACCCTCGACGAGATCGAGGATCTGCGTATCGCGGTCGACGAGGCCTGCGCGATCCTGCTCCAGCAGGCCGTCCCCGGCTCCGTGCTGAGCTGTGTCTTCCGTCTCGTCGACGACTCCCTGGAGGTCACGGTCTCGGCCCCGACCACGGACGGCCGGGCGCCCGAGCGCGACACCTTCGCCTGGACGGTGCTCTCCGCGCTCGCCGGCAAGGTCGACTCCTCGGTCGCCGACGACCGTACGGTCTCCATCAGCCTGTACAAACAGCGCGGCGCGGGACCCGGACCGGCGTGAGCGGGGACGGTCCGGTGCGGGACGACAGGCGCATCCCCGAGTCGCACCCGGAGGAGCCGCTCTCCATCGGTATCCCGGAGCAGCAGGCCCGGCCGCACCCGGTGGACGGACTTGACGGCCTTGAGGCCGTGGCGGAGCAGACGCGGCAGGCAGAGCGGGCGGCCCACATGAGCGAGCACATCGAGCACACGCACCACCAGCACGATCCGCAGGACCGCAGCGGGGCGCGGGCGATGTTCATCGAGCTGCGCAAGCTCCCCGACGGTTCGCCGGAGAAGGCCGAGCTGCGCAACCGGCTCGTCCGGATGCACCTGCCGCTGGTCGAGCACCTGGCCCGGCGGTTCCGCAACCGCGGCGAGCCCCTGGACGACCTGACCCAGGTCGCCACCATCGGCCTGATCAAGTCGGTCGACCGGTTCGATCCGGAGCGAGGGGTCGAGTTCTCGACGTACGCGACGCCCACGGTCGTCGGCGAGATCAAGCGGCACTTCCGCGACAAGGGCTGGGCGGTCCGGGTGCCGCGCCGCCTCCAGGAGCTGCGCCTCGCGCTCACCACGGCCACGGCCGAGCTCTCCCAGCAGCACGGCCGCTCGCCCACGGTGCACGAGCTGGCGGAGCGCCTGGGCATCTCCGAGGAGGAGGTCCTGGAGGGCCTGGAGTCGGCCAACGCCTACTCGACGCTCTCCCTGGACGTCCCGGACACCGACGACGAGTCGCCGGCCGTCGCGGACACCCTGGGCGCGGAGGACGAGGCGCTGGAGGGCGTGGAGTACCGGGAGTCGCTGAAGCCGCTCCTGGAGGACCTGCCGCCGCGCGAGAAGCGGATCCTGCTGCTGCGCTTCTTCGGCAACATGACCCAGTCGCAGATCGCGCAGGAGGTCGGCATCTCGCAGATGCACGTCTCGCGGCTGCTGGCCAGGACGCTGGCACAGCTGCGGGAGAAGCTGCTGGTGGAGGAGTAGGCGGCCGGACCCGCCCCGGGGCGCGCGCCCGGCGTCCGGCCGAGGAGCCGGGCGCCCGAGGCCCCGGCCGCAGCCCGCAGCCCGCGGTCGGTGCTCCCGGTCGGCGTCGCAGCCGGGCCGGCGGCCCCTACGGCTGGCGCGTCCCGCCCGCCCCGCTCACGCCGAGCGCCTCGGCCGTGGCCGGGTTGACGAGCTGGACGAGGCCGGTCACCGCGAGCACGGCCATGACGATCCCCACCGGGATCGCCGGGCCGTTCGAGGTCAGGAACATCCAGGCCACCGGAAGCGCCAGGATCTGGGTGATCAGCGCGGGCCCCCGGCTCCAGCGGCGCCGCAGCAGCAGCCCGCGCGCGGCGATCAGCGGGATCAGCCCGAGGACGATCAGCGTCACGCCGCCCGTCACGGCCTGCCGGGGCTGGTCGGGCTTGCCCGTGAGGCCCATCACGAACATGAAGACGCCGCCGCCGACCAGGGCCAGGCCCTCGATCGCGGCGATCGCGGCGGCCGCGGTCAGCCGCCGGGGACGCGGCCCCTCGGGGGCGCCGGTGCCGGTCCCGCTGTCAGGGTGCTGCTCAGTACTCACCCCAGCAGGGTAGCCCTCGCCGCCCTCCCGCCTCCCGGCCCCGGGGGGCCGCGGCGAGGGGGCTGGACTGTGCCCGGTACCGCCCGGTAGGTACTCTGGCGACCATGCGTGCACTTCTCGTGGTCAACCCGGCGGCTACCACCACCAGTGCCCGCACCCGTGATGTCCTCATCCACGCGCTGGCCAGTGAGATGAAGCTGGAGGCCGTGACCACGGAGTACCGGGGGCACGCCCGCGACCTCGGGCGGCGGGCGGCGGAGAGCAGCGACATCGACCTGGTCGTGGCGCTCGGCGGGGACGGCACGGTCAACGAGGTCGTCAACGGACTGCTGCACAACGGACCCGACCCGGAGAACCTGCCGAGCTTCGCGGCGGTCCCCGGCGGCTCCACCAATGTCTTCGCCCGCGCGATCGGGCTGCCGAACGAGCCCGTGGAGGCGACCGGCATACTGCTGGACGCCTTGCGCGAGGGGCGCGGCCGCACGGTGAGCCTGGGCCTGGCGGCCGGCACTGCGGGCACCGAGGACGAGGGCGTCCCGGACCGCTGGTTCACTTTCTGTGCCGGACTCGGGTTCGACGCGGGCGTCGTCGGCCGGGTCGAACAGCAGCGCGAGCGCGGCAGACGCTCCACCCACAGCCTGTACCTGCGCCAGGTGGCCCGGCAGTTCCTCGCCGAGCGGCACCGCAGGCACGGCACGATCACCCTGGAACGGCCCGGGCAGGACCCGGTCGAGGACCTGGTGATGTCCATAGTCTGCAACACCTCCCCCTGGACCTACCTGGGCAATCGCCCGGTGTACGCCACCCCGGAGGCATCCTTCGAGACGGCCCTGGACGTGCTCTCGCTCTCCAGACTCTCGACCTCGTCGGCGGCCCGCTACGCCACCCAGCTGCTGACCTCGACCCCCGAGAAGGGTCCACACGGCAAACACGCGGTTTCACTGCATGACCTCACCGCCTTCACCTTGCATTCCAAGGCCCCGCTGCCCTTCCAGATGGACGGCGACCACCTGGGTCTGCGTACGAGCGTGACGTTCACAGGCGTACGCCGTGCACTGCGTGTGATTGTGTGAGTGGAAGGGCCGAAAGTCCTTTAACTCGAACGTTTGGGCTGGGCCCCACCCCATAGAAGTACGACTGTGACCCAGTCGACACCGAGGAATCAAAAAAAACTTTCCGGAAGGGGTTGTATCCGCCGCCGAGGTTTGCGAATCTCTACATGGCGATCGGGACGGCCCGCAACACCAGCCTCCATGAAAGCCAGAACCCCTCCTCAAACTCCGGACCACAACCAGTCCAACTGGAAGTCGGCCCTTCCCTTGCGGGGGGATTCGTGAAAGCGTTCACATTCACAAGCACCCATACGTACCACCAAGAGAGGTAGCAGCCATGGACTGGCGTCACAACGCCGTTTGTCGTGAGGAAGACCCCGAGCTGTTCTTCCCCATCGGCAACACCGGTCCTGCGCTGCTGCAGATCGAGGAAGCCAAGGCCGTCTGCCGCCGCTGCCCCGTCATGGAGCAGTGCCTGCAGTGGGCGCTCGAGTCCGGCCAGGACTCCGGCGTCTGGGGTGGCCTCAGCGAGGACGAGCGCCGCGCGATGAAGCGCCGTGCCGCTCGCAACCGGGCGCGCAACGCGACCGCCTGATCCCCCCTCCTGCCTAGGCCCGCGCGGCGCGTACAGCGAGTACGCACTTACCGCCCCCCGAGCCGCAGCGCGCAGCAGAAGAAGTAACCCACAGCATTCGAGCCCCGGACCGTTCGCGGTCCGGGGCTCGCTGCTCTGTGCGGCGCGGCCGCGCGTTACTTGTCGGCCCGGACCGGTACGTCGAGCACCACCTGGGTGCCCCGCTCCGGCGCCGCCACCATGTCGAACGATCCGCCGAGCTCGCCCTCGACCAGGGTGCGGACGATCTGGAGGCCCAGGTTCCCGGCCGTCTGGGGGTCGAAGCCCTCGGGCAGGCCCCGGCCGTCGTCGCGCACCGTGATCAGCAGCCGGGCGTCCTCGCGGGTGCCGCCGCGCACCGCCGAGACGTCGACCGTGCCCTGCTCCCCCTGGGCGAAGGCGTGTTCGAGGGCGTTCTGGAGGATCTCGGTGAGGACCATCGCCAGCGGGGTGGCGACCTCGGCGTCCAGGATGCCGAAGCGGCCCGTCCGGCGGCAGGCGACCTTGCCCGGGGAGATCTCCGCCACCATCGCGAGCACCCGGTCGGCGATCTCGTCGAACTCGACGCGCTCGTCCAGGTTCTGCGAGAGCGTCTCGTGCACGATCGCGATCGAGCCGACCCGCCGTACCGCCTCGTTCAGCGCCTCACGCCCCTGGGCGGAGTCGATCCGCCGGGCCTGGAGGCGCAGCAGGGCCGCCACCGTCTGGAGGTTGTTCTTCACCCGGTGGTGGATCTCCCGGATGGTGGCGTCCTTGGTGATCAACTCGCGCTCGCGGCGGCGCAGTTCCGTCACGTCCCGCAGCAGCACCAGCGAACCGATCCGGGTGCCCTTGGGCTTGAGCGGGATGGCGCGCAGCTGGATGACCCCGCCGCTGCCCTCCACCTCGGTCTCGCGCGGGGCGTAGCCGCTGGCCAGTTTGGCGATGGCCTCGTCCACCGGGCCGCGCGAGGGGGCGAGTTGGGCGGTGAGCTCGCCCAGGTGCTGGCCGACCAGGTCGGAGGCGAGCCCCAGACGGTGGTACGCGGAGAGCGCGTTGGGCGAGGCGTACTGGACGATGCCGTCCGCGTCCAGCCGGATCAGCCCGTCCCCGGCACGCGGGGAGGCGTCCATGTCGACCTGCTGCCCGGGAAAGGGGAACGACCCGGCGGCGATCATCTGGGCGAGGTCGGAGGCGGACTGGAGGTAGGTGAGCTCCAGACGCGAAGGTGTACGCACAGTGAGCAGGTTGGTGTTGCGCGCGATCACCCCGAGCACGCGGCCCTCGCGGCGTACGGGGATGGACTCCACCCGCACCGGCACCTCCTCGCGCCACTCCGGATCGCCCTCGCGCACGATCCGGCCCTCGTCGAGGGCCGCGTCGAGCAGCGGGCGCCGGCCGCGCGGGACCAGGTGGCCGACCATGTCGTCCTGGTAGGAGGTGGGCCCGGTGTTGGGCCGCATCTGCGCCACGGAGACGTACCGGGTGCCGTCCAGGGTGGGCACCCACAGCACGAGGTCGGCGAAGGAGAGGTCGGAGAGCAGCTGCCACTCCGAGACCAGCAGATGGAGCCACTCCAGGTCGGATTCACTGAGAGCGGTGTGCTGACGTACGAGGTCGTTCATGGAGGGCACGTCAGCGAGGGTACCCGCGCGGGCTACGGCGCCGGGGCGGGACCCTCGGCCCGTCCGGCACCGCAGCCCGGAACTGCCGGCCGACGGGTGTGCGGTGCCCCTCGGCCTTACGGGAGGTCCTCGGCGCTGTCAGGGCAGAGAGCGCCGGGTTCCTCGGTCCGGCCTCCTGTGCGGGGAGGCCGGGGGCCTGCTGGGCCATTGTGGACTAGACCATTCATCGCTGTCCATCCGTTTGCCGGCCCTGCTCCAGGCGGGTAGAGCCTGCCATGCGCGGGCCGCTACGCCTAGCCCGTTCCACTCCTCGGCCCTCTTCGCGGACGGTCAGCGGGTCTCGGTCACCTTCGCCAGGGCGCGCGGGGCGTCGGGGTCCTGGCCGCGGGCGATGGTCACCTCGTAGGCGAGGAGTTGCAGCGGAAGGATCTCCAGGACCGGCTGGAGCTCCTCGGGGACGCCCTCGACCGGCAGCACGAACCCGGCCGAGGCCGCCTCCACCTGCGGCTGGGGGCCGACGACGAAGAGGTCGGCGCCCCGGCCGCGCAGCCGGTCGAGCACCGGCTGGAGCGCCTGGCCGCCCCGGCCGTCGGTGACCACCGCGATCACCGGCGAGATGTTGTCGACCATGGCGAGCGGACCGTGCAGCAGATCGGCTCCGGAGTACGCCAGGGCGGGGATGTAGCTGGTCTCCATCAGCTTGAGGGCGGCCTCCTTGGCCGTGGGGTAGCCGTAGCCGCGCGAGGTGATGACCATGCGCTCGGCGAAGCGGTAGCGGGAGGCGAGCCGGCGCACCTCGCTCTGGCGCGCCAGGACCCGGTCCGCGAGCCCGGGCAGCGCCTCGGCCGCCGAGACGTCGCCGCCGCGCAGCCCCTCCACGAAGAGGTAGAGGGCGAGCAGCGAGGCGGTGTACGTCTTGGTCGCGGGCAGCGCCTTCTCCGGCCCCGCCAGGATGTCGATGTGGTACTCGGAGACGGCGGCGAGCGGTGAGTCGGCGTTGTTGGTGACGGCCAGGGTGATCGCGCCCGCGCGGCGGGCGGCCCGGGTGGAGTCGACGAGGTCGGGTGAGCCGCCGGACTGGCTGACGGTGATGACGAGGACGTCGCTGAGGTCGGGGCTGGCACCGTACGCGGTGGTCGTGGACATCGAGGTGAGCCCGCACGGCATCCCGAGCCGGATCTCCAGCAGGTACTTCGCGTACAGGGCGGCGTTGTCGGAGGTGCCGCGGGCGGTCAGCAGGACGAAGCGGGGGGCGCGAGCGGCGATGGCGGCGGCCACCTCGCGGATGCGCGGGGCGCCCTCGGCGAGGATGCGCCGCAGGACGGCCGGCTGCTCGGCCATCTCCCCGCGCATGATCCGGCCGGGCTGCTCGCTGTGGGGTGCTCCGGTCTGTGTCGACGCCATACGGAATGCCTCCCAGGGGCGGTCTCTGTACGCGGTGCCGCAACCTCTCAAGTCGACCATGGCGGACGGTGCGACCGCCAGCGGAGGCGGCGCCCGCCGGGCCGGCGCTTGGTCGACCGACCGCCAGCGGGAGCGGCGCCCGCTCTGCTAGATTGGTCTATACCACCCTGGTCAGTTACGTCCTCTCCAGATCGGCAGGCCCACGTGGAAGTTGTCATCGTCCCGGACGCCAAGGCGGGCGGCGAGCTCATCGCGGAAACCATCGCGGCGCTGTGGCGCCGCAAGCCCGACGCCCTGCTCGGCGTGGCCACCGGCTCGACCCCGCTGCCCATCTACGACGCGCTGACGGCGAAGGTCGCGGCGGGCGCGGTGGATGTCTCGCGGGCGCGGGTGTGCCAGCTCGACGAGTACGTCGGGCTGCCGGCCGGGCACCCCGAGTCCTACCGGGCGACCGTGATCCGCCAGGTCGTGGAGCCGCTCGGGCTCAGCCCGGACTCGTTCATCGGGCCGGACGGCTCGGCGGCGGACGTCCAGGCCGCGTGCGACGCGTACGACCGGGCGCTGGTGGCGGCCGGGGGCGTGGACCTCCAGATCCTCGGCATCGGCACCGACGGGCACATCGGCTTCAACGAGCCGTGCTCGTCCATCGCCTCCCGGACCCGGATCAAGACGCTCACGGAGCAGACGCGGGTGGACAACGCGCGCTTCTTCGACGACGACATCGAGCAGGTGCCGCACCACGTCATCACCCAGGGCATCGGCACGATCCTGGAGGCGCGCCACCTGGTGCTGCTCGCCACGGGCGAGGGCAAGGCGGAGGCGGTGGCCCAGACCGTGGAGGGGCCGGTGGCGTCCGTGGTGCCGGCGTCGGCGCTTCAGTTGCATCCGCATGCGACGGTGGTGGTGGATGAGGGGGCGGCGTCGAAGTTGAAGCTGGCGGACTATTTCCGCCACACGTACGCGAACAAGCCGGCCTGGCAGGGCTTGTAGCCCCTACCGCACCCCCGGGGATGCGCGCACCCCGTCCCCCGTCCCCGCCGACGGTCGGCCGAGCGGGTCTGCCCACGCAGTTCCCCGCGCCCCTGACCCCGTTTTCACCTGCGGACCGTGGAGGGTTGCTCGCGCAGTTCCCCGCGCCCCCAAACCCGCTTTCACCTGCGGACCGTGGAGGGCTGGTCGCGCAGTTCCCCGCGCCCCCAAAACCCGCTTTCGTCTACCGGCCGTGGAGGGCTGGTCGCGCAGTTCCCCGCGCCCCTAAACCCGCTTTCACCTGCGGACCGTGGAGGGCTGCTCGCGCAGTTCCCCGCGCCCCCAAACCCCCCTTCGCCTGCGGACCGTGGAGGGTTGCTCGCGCAGTTCCCCGCGCCCCTGAGTACCTAGGGGCGCGGGGAACTGCGCGCTCAGCCACCCACGACCGACCGCCGAAGTCCGGGCCCTGAAGGGGCGCGGGGAACTGCGCGATCAGCCACCCACCGGGCCGCAGGCGGACCCCCGGCCCAGAAGGCTCCCCGCCGGAGGGGTTCAGGGGAGGGGCGGGGTGGGGGACAAAACCTCTGCCGCCGCCCGGCCGCACACCCTCGCCGCCCCGTGCGTAGCGATATGCACCGCCCCCCGCACAGCGGCTTGCGGCACCCCCATCTCCACCACCACCGTGTCCGGCCGCGCCGACAGCAGCGCGTCCAGGGTCGCCCCCATCCACGGATGCCGGTGCTCGTCCCGGACGACCGCCACGATCCGGCGGGACCCGGCCGCGGCCAGCACCGAGGACGGGTCCACGGACGGGCCGTAGGTGCCCGTCGACGTCCCCGGCAGCAGCGCCACGAGCTCCGCCCCCAGCCCCCACGGCGTCTCGTCCCCGACCGCGATGTTCGCGACGGGGGTGAAGGCGGCCACATGGGGCGGCGCGGTCAGCGGAAGCGCGTCCCCGGTGACCCGCAGCGCCCGCCGCGCCGCGACAAGCCCAATATCGGCGCCGGGGGCAGAGCCGGAGCCGGAGCCTGTACCGGTGCCCGAGCCGGAGCCGCAGGCGGCGCCCGAGCCGGTGCCGACGCCGGAAGCGGCGCCCGCGCCGGAACCCAGGGCGGTGCCGGGCGCGGTCCCCTCCTGGATCTCCGCGCCCGGCCCCGCCCCATCCCCCCTGGCCCGCCGGGTCCACGACGCGAGCGCGCGTACCCGCTCGGCCGCGTCGGCCAGGCGTGACTCGGGCAGTTCCCCGTCGCGTACCGCCGCGACCAGGGCGTCGCGCAGCCGCAGCACGGTGTCCTCGTCCGCCAGACCGCCGCCGACGCACAGCGCGTCGGCACCGGCCGCGATCGCGAGGACCGAGCCGCGCTCGATCCCGTACGTCGAGGCGATGGCCTGCATCTCCACGGCGTCGGTGACGATCAGCCCGTCGTAGCCGAGTTCCTCGCGCAGCAGTCCGGTCAGGACACGCGGGCTCAGCGTCGCCGG
This sequence comes from Streptomyces sp. NPDC043908, assembly GCF_056435525.1. NCBI lineage: Bacteria > Bacillati > Actinomycetota > Actinomycetes > Kitasatosporales > Streptomycetaceae > Streptomyces > Streptomyces sp. NPDC043908. The sequence goes on from NZ_JBWKEI010000019.1 coordinate 65,140, forward strand.
GCGGGTGGGGTCGAGCGCGGGAAGCAGGATATGCGCACTCATGACCGACTTGGAACCCGCGGCGATCGCCGCGCGGAACGGCACCAGCTCACGGGCGTGCAGGGTGTCGAGGTCCACGTCGATGCGCGGCAGCGCGTGGTGCGAGTCGACCGCCGTGTCCCCGTGGCCGGGGAAGTGCTTGGTGCAGGCGGCGACCCCGGCGGACTGGAGCCCCTCGACGTACGCCGCGGTGTGCCGCGCCACCAGGTGCGGGTCGGCGCCGAACGACCGTACCCCGATGACCGGATTGCCCGGATTGGAGTTGACGTCGGCGGAGGGGGCCCAGTTGAGGTCCACCCCGCAGGCCGCCAGCCGGCGGCCCAGCTCGTGCGCCACCGCCCGGGTCAGGTCCGTGTCGTCGACCGACCCGAGCGCCAGGTTGCCGGGGAAGGACGAGCCCGTACGGACCTCCAGACGGGTGACGTCGCCGCCCTCCTCGTCGATGGCCACCAGGACGTCGTCCCGCTCGGACCGCAACTGGGACGTCAGGGCGGCCAGTTGGCCGGCCGTGGCGATGTTGCGGCCGAACAGGCCCACCGAGGTGAGGCCTTCGCCGATCCGGCGCAGCAGCCAGTCGGGGGCGGTGGTGCCGACGAAGCCGGGCTGGAGGACGGTGAGGGCGTCGCGCGTGAGTGTGTCGGTGGTGCGTGCGATCGTCGTCATGGGGCGGCGTTATCCCTTCACTGCGCCGGCCGTCAGACCCGCGGCCATCTTGCGCTGGACGAGGAGGAAGAGAGCCACGATGGGGACGGCCATCATGGTGGAGCCGGCCATCATGGGGGCGAACTCGGTGCCGTGCTGGGTGGTGAAGTTCGACAGCCACACGGTGGCGGTCTGGTGGTTCTGGCTCATCAGCATGAGGGCGTAGAGGTATTCGTTCCACGCCTGGATGAAGCCGTAAACCGAGGTGGCCACCATGCCGGGCGCCAGCAGCGGGAAGACCACGCGGACGAACGCGCCGGTGCGGCTGCACCCGTCGACCATCGCCGCCTCCTCCAGCTCCTTGGGGACGTTGACGATGAAGCCGCGCAGCGTCCAGACCGTGAAGGGGAGGATGAAGGTCAGATAGGTGAGGATCAGGCCAGTCAGCTTGTCGTACTGCCCCAGGTCGTTGAGGAGCAGGAAGACCGGGATGATCATCGCGACCAGCGGGACCATCTGGACCGCCAGGATGCCGATGATCACGATCTTCCGGCCCCGGAACGCGAACCGCGAGATGGCGAGGGCCGCCAGCAGGCCGACCGCGATGCCGATCACCACGACCACGACGGAGACGATCAGCGAGCGGCCGATCGCGCCCCAGAAGTCCCCGATGTCCAGCGCCCGGCGGAAGTTCTCGGTGGTGAGCGTCCGGGGGAAGAAGTGCGGGTCCGGGTCGATCGCGTCCTTGGCGGGCTTGAGCGCGGTGTTGAGCATCCAGTAGACCGGGAAGCCGGCGGTGGCGAAGACCAGCAGCCCGAGCAGGTTCCAGCCGAGCTTGGACTTCTTCTTGCGGGGGCGGGCGAGCGCCTGCGCGTTGGAGGCAGCCATCTCTGTTACTCCACCTCTCCGATCTTCAGCATCTGCCGCATGTACACGGCGATCACACCGAGCAGCAGCAGAACGGTCAGCAGCGCGATCGCCGAGCCCTGCGAGTAGTCGTTGACCACGAACGCCTTGTCGTACGAGTACGTGGTGAGCAGCTGGAACTCCGGCTCGGGGTGGTTGCCGCGCATCACGAAGACCTGCGGGAAGACCCCCATGTCCCAGATGACCGACAGGGTCGCCAGCATCACGATGATGGGCTTGAGGATCGGCAGCGTGACGTGCCGGAACACGCCCCAGGAGCCCGCCCCGTCGAGCCGGGCGGCCTCCTCCAGCTCCTTGGGGACCTGGGTGAGGCCCGCGCTGAGGGTGATGACCACGAACGGCACCGCCCCCCAGACCACGAGCAGCATGATCACGGCGAGGCCCTGGGTGCCGCTGGCGAACCAGTTGTGGCCGATCATGTCGACCCCGGGCACCTGGCTGAGCAGCCAGTTCAGTACGCCGAAGTCACTGTCGAACATCCACTTGAAGATGGTGATGGCGACGACGATCGGCATGCCCCAGCTCGCCACCAGGGCGATGTTGACCAGGGTCTTGACCCAGCCGGAGACCCGCTGGAGCAGCAGGGCGATCAGCATGCCCAGCACCATGGTCAGGACGACCGCGGTGAAGGCGAACAGCACGGTCCGCACGACGACGGTCCAGAACTCGCTGTCGCCGAGGACCTTGGTGAAGTTGTCGAAGCCGACCGACTCCGGGTCCTTGAAGCCCCACAGCTGCGGCTGGCCGAACTTCTGGAACGACAGGGTGACCAGGCGTACCAGCGGATAGCCGAGGACCAGGGCGAGGGCCAGGAGGCACGGGGCGAGCAGCGCCCAGGGCACCGCCGCCTGTCCCGCTCCGCGTCTGCTGACCGGCCTCTTCGGCTTTCCGGGTCCCCCACCCGGTAGTGGGTCGCGCCGCGCCGGCGGCACCTTGGCGGTGGTTGTCTCTGCGGCACTCATCGCGCGCTCCTAGCGGTCCCTCTTTCGGCACTGGCCGGGCGAGGGCCCCGTCGCTCTTCCGACGGGGCCCTCGCCCACAGGTCACTTGGTGTTGATGACCTTGTCGATCGCGGCGTCCGCGTCCTTCGCGGCCTGCTCGACCGACTTCTTGCCGGTACCGATGGCCTGGAGCATGTCCTGGAGGACCTTGGCCTTCTCGACCTGGCCCCAGCCCGGCGCCATGGGCACGAACCAGCTGGACTCGGCCGCGGTCGCCGGGACGGCCGTCTCCGGGTCCGACTTCAGCGGGGCGAGGGCCGTCTTGTTGTTGGGCAGGTTCTGCTTGGCGATCAGGCCCTTCTGGCCCTGGGTGCCGGTGAACGCGTTGATCCACTCGGCGGCGAGCGCCTGCGCCTTGGACTTGACCGGGACGGCGAGGTCGGAGCCGCCGAGGAAGACCGGCATGGCCTTGCCGGACGGGCCGGGCATCACGAAGGACTCCAGCTTGTCGGCGAGCTTGCCGACCTTGTCGTTCTCGGGGAGCGCGGCGCTGCCGCCCTCCCACGCGGCGCTGAAGATCAGCGCGGACTTGCCCTGGCCGTAGACGATCGGGCGGTCGGCCTCGTCCTTCGTCTTGTCGCCGTGCATGTACTTGCCGAGGATGTTCTTGTACTCGTTCAGGCCCTTGAGGGACTCCGGCGAGGACAGGTTCGCCTTGAACTGGCCGCCGTCCTCCTTGGCGATGGAGCCGCCGGCGTCGTACACGTACGACATGGCCGCGTACCAGTCGCGGCTCGGCTGGTACCAGGCGCTGAACTTGTCGCCCTTCTTCGCCTGGATCTTGTCCAGGTCGGCGGTCAGCTCGGTGTACGTCTTCGGGGCGGCGGTGACGCCGGCCTCGGCGGCGATGTCCTTGCGCCAGGTGGCGGTGCGGCCACCGGCGTAGTAGGGGACGCCGTAGGTCTTGCCGTCGTAGGTGACCGAGGCCTTGAGGCCGTCGAGCCAGGCCGAGGAGTTGTCGAACTTCGACGGGTCGATCTCCGCGAAGGCGCCCTTGACCGAGTAGGCGAGCATCTCGGTGTTGCCCATCTCGACCACGTCGGGGGCCTTGTCGGTGGCGAGCACGGCGTCGAGCTTGGCGTTCTTGTCCGGCCAGCCGTAGTACTCGTGGTTGATCTTCAGACCGGGGTGCTTGGCCACGATCGCGTCGTCGGCCGCCTTGACCAGGTCGGGCCAGTTCTTCTGCGCGTCGACCGTCAGCCAGACCGTCAGCGACTTGGCGTCGCCGCCCTTGGCGCCGTCGTCCTTCTTGTCGTCGTCGCCGCACGCCGCGATGCTGACCAACATGCCCGCGACGCCGATCGCCGCGATGAGCTTGCGCTTCACGCCACCCTCCTCAGGGATGCTGCAACCCCCCGCCCACCGCGAAGCCATACGACGTGTACTGCCTGTGGGGCTGGGACCTGGTCTTTAATGGTTTAGACCAGTACCCGGAGCTTGGCCTAGACCTTTAGGGGTGTCAAGGGTGTATAAGAAGGGCTGTCGCGTCCGTTATCGGACCGACACCTGAGGGAGGGCGACGACCCGTGACCGGTCCGTGCCACCATGTGAGCCGCGACAGACGGAGGAGCCGGTGACGGCAGCAGCGCAGCACTCGGGAAGGCGGGCCATGGCCACCGACGGGAGCGGTACGGAGACAGAGGCGGGCCCCGGCGCCCGGACCGCTCGCGTGCCCAAGTACTACCGCCTCAAGCGGCATCTGCTCGACATGACGGAGACCCTGCCGCCGGGGACCCCCGTGCCCCCCGAGCGCACCCTGGCCGCCGAGTTCGACACCTCCCGCACCACCGTGCGCCAGGCCCTCCAGGAGCTGGTGGTCGAGGGGCGCCTGGAGCGCATCCAGGGCAAGGGGACGTTCGTCGCCAAGCCCAAGGTCTCCCAGGCCCTGCAACTGACGTCGTACACCGAGGACATGCGCGCCCAGGGCCTGGAGCCCACCTCGCAGCTCCTGGACATCGGCTACGTGACGGCCGACGACACGCTCGCCGGGCTGCTCGACATCGCCGCGGGCGGCAGGGTGCTGCGCATCGAGCGGCTGCGGCTGGCGAGCGGCGAGCCGATGGCGATCGAGACCACGCACCTGTCGGCCAAGCGCTTCCCCGCGCTGCGCCGCTCGCTCGTCAAGTACACCTCTCTCTACACCGCCCTCAACGAGGTGTACGGGGTGCGGCTCGCCGAGGCCGAGGAGACCATCGAGACGTCGCTGGCCACCCCGCGCGAGGCCGGACTGCTCGGCACGGACGTGGGCCTGCCGATGCTGATGCTCTCCCGGCACTCCCTGGACGGCGACGGCGAGCCGGTGGAGTGGGTGCGCTCGGTCTACCGCGGCGACCGGTACAAGTTCGTCGCGCGGCTGAAGCGGCCCACCGACTGACACACGATCCGCCGTCCGGTATCCGGTACAGGGCTTCCATGGCGGGATTCCGTCCCCTAGATTTCGTGCGCATTGCATCAGGTGAGCACAGCGAGGGGACGGAGCCACCATGCCGGAAACAACGCAAACGCCGAGAGCGGTGATCACGCCGGTGCGCGTGGTCATCGCGCTCTGCCTGATCGCGCCCTTCGTGGCGATGCTGTGGGTCGGTTCGTACGCGAAGGCCGACCCGGCCCTGGCCGGGATCCCCTTCTTCTACTGGTACCAGATGCTGTGGGTGGTCATCTCGACCGCGCTCACGATGCTCGCGTACAAGCTGTGGCAGCGCGACCAGCACGGCCGCAAGGCGGGTGAGGGCAAGTGACTCTCGCAGCAGGCGACGGGGTGAACGGCGTCGCGCTCGGCGTCTTCATCTTCTTCTTCCTCGCCGTCACGGTCGTCGGCTTCATGGCCGCCCGCTGGCGCCGCGCCGAGAACGAGCACAGCCTCGACGAATGGGGCCTGGGCGGCCGCTCCTTCGGGACCTGGGTCACCTGGTTCCTGCTCGGCGGCGACCTCTACACGGCGTACACCTTCGTCGCGGTCCCGGCGGCCGTGTACGCGGCGGGCGCGGCCGGGTTCTTCGCGGTGCCGTACACGATCCTCGTCTATCCGCTCATCTTCACCTTCCTGCCGCGGCTCTGGTCGGTCTCGCACAAGCACGGCTATGTGACGACCTCGGACTTCGTCCGCGGCCGGTTCGGCTCCAAGGGCCTCTCGCTCGCGGTCGCGGTCACCGGCATCCTCGCCACGATGCCCTACATCGCGCTCCAGCTCGTCGGCATCCAGGCGGTGCTCGACGTGATGGGCATCGGCGGCTCGGGCAACTGGTTCGTCAAGGACCTGCCGCTGCTGATCGCGTTCGCGGTGCTCGCCGCGTACACCTACTCCTCGGGTCTGCGCGCCCCCGCGCTGATCGCGTTCGTGAAGGACACGCTGATCTACATCGTCATCCTGGTGGCGATCATCTACATCCCGATCAAGCTCGGCGGCTTCGACGACATCTTCGCGGCGGCCCGGCACAAGTTCGAGACGCCCAACGCGGCCGGCAAGCCCACGGGCGCACTGGTGCCCGGCGACGCGGGCCAGTGGACCTACGCCACGCTCGCCCTCGGCTCGGCGCTCGCGCTGTTCATGTACCCGCACTCCATCACGGCGACCCTCTCCTCGCGCAGCCGCGAGGTCATCCGCCGCAACACCACGATCCTGCCGCTGTACTCGCTGATGCTGGGCCTGCTCGCGCTGCTCGGCTTCATGGCGATCGCCGCCGGGGTCAAGGTCAAGAACGGCCAGCTGGCCATCCCGCAGCTCTTCGAGGACATGTTCCCGGACTGGTTCGCGGGCGTGGCCTTCGCGGCGATCGGCATCGGCGCGCTCGTCCCCGCGGCCATCATGTCGATCGCGGCCGCGAACCTGTTCACCCGCAACATCTACCGGGACTTCATCAAGCCGGACGCCACGCCCAAGCAGGAGGCGCAGGTCTCCAAGATCGTCTCGCTCCTGGTGAAGGTGGGCGCGCTGGTCTTCGTCCTGACCATGGACAAGACGGTCGCGATCAACTTCCAGCTGCTCGGCGGCATCTGGATCCTCCAGACCTTCCCCGCCCTGGTGGGCGGTCTGTTCACGCGCTGGTTCCACCGCTGGGCGCTGCTCGCGGGCTGGGCGGCCGGCATGGCGTACGGCACGCTCGCCGCGTACGGGGTCGCCTCCCCCACCCAGAAGCACTTCGGCGGCAGCTCCAAGAACATCCCCGGCATCGGTGAGATCGGCTACATCGGCCTCACCGCGTTCGTCCTGAACGTCGCCGTCACCGTCGTCCTCACGCTCGTCCTGCGGGCCGTGAAGGCCCCCGACGGGGTCGACGAGACGTCCCCGCAGGACTACACGGCGGACGCGGGCGACCCGGGCGTGGAGGTCGAACTGCCGCCGGCGACGGCGGGCTCGGCGCACTGAGCCGCACAGCGTGGGACGGGCCGCCGGGGAAACCCGGCGGCCCGTTTTCGTGGCTCCCGGGACTGCTCCGGGGAATGTCCACGACCGCCTCGCGGTTCCGCCCCACGGCCTCCGCAACCCCCTCGGGGGCGCGGGGAACCGCGCGACAGGCCGCCACCGGCCCGCGGTGAAGCAACTACCCAGCACACACACTCCGGTACGGATGCGACACAACATGTGGGGGCGCCACGACCGCCCGGCACAAGATGTATGCTCGTGCTCGCTGTCGCCGCAGGGGAATCCGGTGCAAATCCGGAACTGTCCCGCAACGGTGTACTCGTACGCGTTTGCGTACGTGTTCAGTCCGAGGACCTGCCGAACAGCCCGCCCTGACCGTCCGGTCCGGGCGCCGAGACGTCCGGGCCTCGCGGAATGGGCAGTGGACGCGGCGTACCCCCGAGGGGGTGTGTCCGTGTGCCCGCGCACTTCCCCGAGGCCCCGTGCCGAGCGAGGAGTGCCCCCACGTGACCATCGCCCCTGCGGATCCCGCTTCAGCGATCGCCGAGGAGTCGGTCGATGCCCCCGGGACCGCCCTGCTGCGGACCCTGACCGACCTCACCGCCGACCTGCCGGACACCGACCCCGGCCGTGTCGCCGCCGCCGCGCTGCGCGGCCGCAACGCGCGCTCGGACGAGGCGGAGCTGCGTGGGCTCGCCACCGAGGCCGCCGCGGGTCTGATCTCCGAGGACCCGGCGTACTCCCGCCTCGCCGCCCGGCTGCTGACGCTCACGATCGCCGAGGAGGCCGCGGGCCAGGGCTCGGTCTCGTTCTCCGAGTCGGTCGAGGTCGGCCACCGCGAGGGGCTGATCGCGGACCGCACCGCCGACTTCGTGCGGCTGCACGCGGCCCGGCTCGACGCGCTGGTCCAGACCTCCCTCGCGGACGGCGCCGACGACCGCTTCGGCTACTTCGGCCTGCGCACGCTCTACTCGCGCTATCTGCTGCGCCACCCGATCACCCGCCAGGTCATCGAGACCCCGCAGTACTTCATGCTCCGGGTCGCGGCGGGCCTGGCCGAGGACGACTCGGTGCGCGCGCTGGACGAGGTCGCCTCGCTGTACCGGCTGATGAGCCGGCTCGACTACCTGCCGTCCTCCCCCACGCTCTTCAACTCCGGCACCCGCCACCCGCAGATGTCCAGCTGCTACCTGCTGGACTCCCCGCTGGACGAGCTGGGCTCGATCTACGACCGCTACCACCAGGTGGCGCGGCTCTCCAAGCACGCCGGCGGCATCGGCCTTTCGTACTCCCGCATCCGCTCGCGCGGCTCGCTCATCCGGGGCACCAACGGCCACTCCAACGGCATCGTGCCGTTCCTGAAGACGCTGGACGCCTCGGTGGCGGCGGTCAACCAGGGCGGCCGGCGCAAGGGGGCGGCGGCGGTCTACCTGGAGACCTGGCACTCCGACATCGAGGAGTTCCTGGAGCTGCGCGACAACACCGGTGAGGACGCCCGGCGCACGCACAACCTGAACCTGGCGCACTGGATCCCGGACGAGTTCATGCGCCGGGTGGACGCGGACGGCACCTGGTCGCTGTTCTCCCCCGCCGACGTGCCCGAGCTGGTCGACCTGTGGGGCGAGGAGTTCGACGCCGCCTACCGCAGGGCCGAGGCCGCGGGTCTGGCCCAGAAGACGATGCCGGCGCGGGACCTGTACGGCCGGATGATGCGCACCCTGGCGCAGACCGGCAACGGCTGGATGACCTTCAAGGACGCCTCCAACCGCACCGCCAACCAGACGGCGGAGCCCGGCCACACGGTCCACTCCTCCAACCTCTGCACCGAGATCCTGGAGGTCACCGACGACGGCGAGACGGCCGTCTGCAACCTCGGCTCGGTGAACCTCGGCGCCTTCGTGCTGGCTTCCGGCGAGATCGACTGGGAGCGGCTGGACGAGACCGTCCGCACCGCCGTGACCTTCCTCGACCGCGTCGTCGACATCAACTTCTACCCGACCGAGCAGGCCGGCCGCTCCAACGCCAAGTGGCGTCCGGTGGGCCTGGGCGCGATGGGCCTCCAGGACGTCTTCTTCAAGCTGCGCCTGCCCTTCGACTCCCCCGAGGCGAAGGCCCTGTCGACGAAGCTCGCCGAGCGGATCATGCTCACGGCGTACGAGGCGTCCTGCGACCTCGCCGAGCGCTCGGGCCCGCTGCCCGCTTGGGAGAAGACGCGGACGGCCCGCGGTGTGCTGCACCCCGACCACTACGACGTCGAGCTGAACTGGCCGGAGCGCTGGGCGGCGCTGCGCGAGCGGATCGCCGCGGTGGGCATGCGCAACTCGCTCCTCCTCGCGATCGCCCCGACCGCGACCATCGCCTCCATCGCCGGTGTGTACGAGTGCATCGAGCCGCAGGTCTCCAACCTCTTCAAGCGCGAGACGCTCTCGGGTGAGTTCCTCCAGGTCAACGGCTACCTGGTGGAGGACCTGAAGCGGCTCGGCGTGTGGGACGCGCAGTCCCGCGAGGCGCTGCGCGAGGCGAGCGGCTCGGTCCAGGACTTCAGCTGGATCCCCGCCGACGTGCGCGCGCTCTACCGCACGGCGTGGGAGATCCCGCAGCGCGGCCTGATCGACATGGCCGCGGCCCGCACCCCGTTCCTGGACCAGTCGCAGTCGCTGAACCTGTTCCTGGAGACGCCCACCATCGGCAAGCTGTCGTCGATGTACGCGTACGCCTGGAAGCAGGGGCTGAAGACGACGTACTACCTGCGCTCGCGCCCGGCCACGCGCATCGCCCGCGCCGCGCAGGCCAGCGCCCCCATCCCCGTCCAGCAGGCCGCCCCCGACGCCGACGCGGTCGCCTGCTCCCTTGAGAACCCCGAGTCCTGCGAGGCCTGCCAGTAATGAGCTCCACCGAGAAGAACCTGCTCGACCCGGGCTTCGAGCTGACCCTGCGTCCGATGCGCTACCCGGACTTCTACGAGCGCTACCGGGACGCGATCAAGAACACCTGGACGGTGGAGGAGGTCGACCTCCACTCCGACGTCGCCGACCTCGCCAAGCTCTCGCCGGGCGAGCAGCACATGATCGGCCGGCTGGTGGCGTTCTTCGCCACGGGCGACTCGATCGTGGCGAACAACCTGGTCCTGACGCTGTACAAGCACATCAACTCCCCCGAGGCGCGGCTGTACCTGAGCCGCCAGCTCTTCGAGGAGGCCGTGCACGTCCAGTTCTATCTGACGCTGCTCGACACCTACCTGCCCGACCCGGACGACCGCGCGGCGGCGTTCGACGCGGTGGAGAACATCCCCTCCATCCGCGAGAAGGCCCAGTTCTGCTTCAAGTGGATCAACGAGGTCGAGAAGCTGGAACGCCTGGAGAACCGGGCCGACCGCCGCCGCTTCCTGCTGAACCTGATCTGCTTCGCGGCGTGCATCGAGGGCCTGTTCTTCTACGGCGCCTTCGCGTACGTGTACTGGTTCCGCTCGCGCGGTCTGCTGCACGGCCTCGCCACCGGCACCAACTGGGTGTTCCGCGACGAGACGATGCACATGAACTTCGCGTTCGAGGTCGTGGACACCGTCCGCAAGGAGGAGCCGGAGCTCTTCGACGAGGCGCTCCAGCAGCAGGTCACCGACATGATCAAGGAGGCCGTCGAGGCGGAGCTCCAGTTCGGGCGCGACCTGTGCGGCGAGGGTCTGCCGGGCATGAACACCGAGTCGATGCGCGAGTACCTCCAGTGCGTCGCCGACCAGCGTCTGACGCGCCTGGGCTTCGCGCCGGTGTACGGCTCCGCCAACCCGTTCTCGTTCATGGAGCTCCAGGGCGTCCAGGAGCTCACGAACTTCTTCGAGCGCCGCCCGTCCGCCTACCAGGTGGCGGTCGAGGGCTCGGTGGGCTTCGACGAGGAGTTCTAGGTCCGGATACGGCGAAGGGCCCCGCACCGTCCGTGGCGCGGGGCCCTTCGCCGTACGGGCGAACCGCTAGTCGTTCGGGACGACCTCGTACCGCGGGGTGTTCTCCGCCATCTGCCGCAGCGCGTCCTTGCGGTCGCGCTTGGAGAGGCGGTCGATGTACAGGTAGCCGTAGAGGTGGTCCGTCTCGTGCTGGAGGCAGCGGGCGAAGTAGCCGGTGCCGCGCACTCGGATCGGGTTGCCCTGGGCGTCCTGGCCGCGGACCACCGCGTAGTCGGGGCGGGCCAGCTCCGCGTAGGCGGTCGGGACCGAGAGGCAGCCCTCGTTGGACTCGTCCAGGACCCGGCGGTCGGCGGGGAGCTCCTCCAGGACCGGGTTGCACACGACGCCGACGTGGCGCACGCCCTCGTCGTCCATGCAGTCGTAGACGAAGACCTTCAGGTCCACGCCGATCTGGTTGGCGGCCAGGCCCACGCCCTCGGCGGTGCGCTGGCTGGCGAACATGTCGTCGATCAGCGCGGCGAGCTCGTCGTCGAACGCGGTGACGTCCTTGCACTCCTTGTGCAGCACCGGGTTGCCGACGACCGTGATGGGCCGGGACGTGCCCCGGGCGCGGTACGCCTGCTCGCGCTCCTCGCAGTCCTCCGTGTCGACGACGAACCCGTCGTGTCCGACCTGCTGGTCCGTCTCCTGCTGCGACATGTCCGCCGTACGCCTTCCTCAAAAACCCGATTCCGAACCCGTACAGCCTACGGGGGCGGTCAGCAGACTTCCTCCAGATCCCGCCACTCGCGGCTGTCGGGGCTGTCCGCGACCCAGCCGTCGAGCAGTCCGCGCACCAGTCCGGGCGGCGCCGCGATCCCGCACTCGCGCTCGGGCACCCACAGGTCGCCGGCCGTGCGGTGGCCCAGCGGGCCCGGGTGGCCCGGCTCGCTGTGGTCGTGCGGGTCCAGGTGCTCGCCGTCGCCCTCGTCGCTGGGCATCGTCGACTCCGAGCAGGCCCGGCACAGCAGCCGCACCGACGACGACCAGTCCTCGGCGGCGAAGCCCGCGTCGGCCGCGAGGCGCTCCAGGGCGTCCCGGTCGGCCTCGGTGGCGGCCTCCAGGAGCACCACCCAGGTGGGCACCGGCGAGGGCGCCCACAGCTCGATCTCGTCGAAGACGGGGAAGGAGGGCCCGGCCGCGACCGTGCGCTCGCCGTGCGGCACCCCGTCGTGCAGGACCACCTCGCCCCAGCGCCGCCCGGAGGACGGCAGCGGGATCGACAGGACCTCGATCCGCGCCGGGTCCAGCCTGCGTCCCCACACCACCTCGGCCTCGCCCTCGGGCGAGAGCCGTACGGCCGCGCTGCCCAGCTCCATCCCGAGCGGCTCACCGGTGCCGGTGGCGCTCTCCTGGTAGCCGCGCACCTTCAGTCCGTACGCCTGCCAGGCCCGCCGCGCCAGCGGCCAGTCCTGGAGCGCCGTGGCGGCGATCCCGACGTTCCACCAGTCGGGGGCGCCCGTCTCCTTGTCCAGCAGCGCCACGGCCCGCAGGCCCGCGGCCCGCGCCTGCTCCCAGTCGTGCCGGAACTTGTGGAGCAGCGCCAGGTTGAACCAGGACTCGGAGAGCCACGGTTCCAGGTCCGCGGCGCGCGTCAGCAGCGCGCCGGCGTCCTCGTACCTGCCGTCGCCGATCAGCGTGAACGCACGGTCCGTGGCCTGCCGCCACGAGGCGGAGGGCCGGTGCCGTCCCTTGCCGAAGATCCTCACGATTCCCGCCTGCCCAGACCGACCTGCCTCCGAGCCGGTCTTCGGTCTCCCAGTTTTCTGGGTTCTTTCGCATCCAACCATGCCCGGCCGGAAGGCCGCTCATTACTCCTGGGTTACCCAGGTGCCGCCAGGGTCAGACAGCCCCTGGCCAGGACGCGTGCGAGGGATTCGACGACCTCGGGCTGATAGTCCCGTCCGGTGCCCAGCCGCAGCTGCTCCAGGGCGCTCAGGGAGCTCAGGGAGCCGCCCGGGCCGCCGGGAGAGCCCGCGAGGTCGTCGTAGGCGTTGACCGCGCGCACGATCCTCGCGGGCAGCGGCTGCTCGCGGTAGGGGTCGGCCTGCCGCTCCACGATCACCGCGACCTCGGCGGGCACCCCGGTCTGGCGCACCACGGCCCCGCCGAGGAGCGCTATCCGGCGCTGCTCGGCGGCGGGCAGCGGCGCGGTCGCCCCGGCGGGCACCGGGTCGACCAGGGAGAGCTGGCCGATGTCGTGCATCAGCGCCGCGTACTCCAGGACGGTCAGCTCGGACTCGCTGAGCCCCAGCTCGCGCCCGACGGCCCGGCTGAGCACCGCGACCCGGCGGGCGTGGCCGGGCTGGGTGTAGCCGGCGATCTCGGTGGCGCGGGCGAGCGAGGTGATGGTCTGCCGGTAGGTGGTGCGCACCGCCGCGTACCGCCGGAACGCCAGCTGGGTCAGGAGCAGCGGCACACAGAACACCGGCAGCGCCCACAGCCCCGCCACGGCGACCGCGAGGGCGATGACGGCGCCGGTGGCGCAGACCGCCGAGCCGACGCCGAGCAGCGCCCGCAGCTCGTCGCGGAGCAGCGGACCGTACGGGAAGGAGGTGCGGGCCCGCAGCAGCGCGGCGGCGAGGACCGCGTCGCACAGGGCGGTGAGCACCAGGACGAGCAGCAGGAAGAGCGCGTAGTACGGGCCGTGCCCGACCCACAGCTCCAGCGCGCCCGAGTTGTACAGCGGCTGGAAGCAGGCGGCGGCGAAGGCGACGGTCAGCACCCGCCGGGCCATCTGGTCCAGGCTCGGGCCGCGGCCGAGTGCCACGTGCGGCACCGCGCCGACCAGGGCGGCGGCGAGCACCACGGCGACGGCCTGAAGGACGCCGTGGTGGGTGGCGTGCCCGGCGTTCCGGCCGAGCAGGGCGTACGCGAGGGCGCCCGCCGAGCCGAGCGGCGCGCACTCGCGGACGGTGTCCCCGTCGGCCCCGTCCGTCCCGTCCCCCCAGCGGGCCAGCTCCCCGACGGCGACCAGGGCCCCGAAGGCGAGCGCGACCCGCGGTTCGTCGACCCCGGACCAGAAGGTGGCGGCCAGCGCCCAGGCGGTGAGGGCCGCGGCGGCCCCGTACACCCCGGCGACGGTGGAGGGCACCGCGCGCGCCCGCGCCGGGCCCATGGGCGCCCGCCCCGGGCTCATGGGCGCCCGGCCGGGGCGGAGTCGCACGCCGAGACGTTTCCGCGCGCCCCTCCCGCGCCCCGGTCCGGCTCGTCCGCGGTCACCGCGGGGTGCCAGCCGTGCCGGTCGAGGGCGCGCACCAGGGCCCGCACCATCGCCGGGTCGAACTGGCGTCCGGCGCACCGCTGGAGCTCCTCGACCGCCGTCCGCACCGGCCGGGCGCGGCTGTAGGAGCGCGTCGAGGTCATCGCGTCGAAGGCGTCGGCGACGGCGACCACCCGGGCGAACTCGGGGATCTGCGGTCCGGCGAGGCCGTAGGGGTAGCCGCTGCCGTCGAGCCGTTCGTGGTGGTGCAGGATCGCGGCGCGCGCCTCCCCGAGGAAGCCGATCCCGCGCACCATCTCGTGCCCGTACTCGGGGTGCAGCTCGATCACCGCGCGCTCCTGCGGGGTGAGCGGCCCGTCCTTGCGCAGCAGCCGGGTGGGCACGCCCAGCTTGCCCACGTCGTGCAGGATCCCGGCGAACCGCAGCACCTCCAGGCGGCTCTCGTCCATGCCGAGCTCGCGGGCGATGAGCACCGAGGCGAGCCCGACGCGCTCGCTGTGGCCGCGCGTGTAGGCGTCCTTGATGTCGACGGCCTGCACCAGGGCGCGGATGGTGGCCTGGTGGGCGGCGTGCTCGCGGTGGTACTGCGCGAAGACCCAGCAGGAGACGTACATCGGGAGCAGCACCAGCAGGGCGGCGGGCGGCCCGTACGGGCTGCGCCAGAGCACCGCCATCATCAGCCCGGCGAGGCCGTGGACGCAGTACGGGCCCAGGGAGCGCAGCAGCAGCCCGCGCCAGGCGGTCCGGGCGGGCAGCCGCTCGGCGGTCCACAGGATCAGCCCGTCGAGGGCGGCCAGGACCGCGCAGAAGACCAGGGCGGCGGCCCCGGCGGGCAGCAGGACGGACGGGAAGTCGGGGGCCGGGGCGGCCGGGGTGCCGCCGAGCAGGGCGCGTCCGCCGAGCCGTGCGTGCGCCTCGGCGGCGGCGCCCACGGCGAGCGCCAGCTGAGCGGCGCGCCACAGGCGGCGCAGGGACCGCGGCTCCTGTTCGGCCCTGGTGAGGAGCGCGCCGGGGACGGCGACCAGCGCGGCCGCGGCGGGCGGCAGCAGGAACGCGGCGGCGAGCAGCACGGGGAAGAAGCAGCCGGAGGCGCTCGGGACGGTGAGGCGCCCCGCGAGGAACGGGCAGCGCGCGGGCCATTCGCACAGCGCGTACAGCCCGGCGAGCAGGCCCAGCGCGCCCCAGGGGACGTCCGCGCGCACCACGGGCAGGGCGCACGCCCCCGCGCCCGCCACCGCGCCCAGGAGAACGGCACGCGCCCCCCAGGGCAGGGTCCGCCGCCGCGGTCGGTCCATGGCGCGCCTCCCTCCTGCTCCGGATCGGGAGGATAGGCCCGCGCGGGACGGCGGGTAGGCGCATTGTCGGATTGAACCGTTCAGGTCCCGGTGGATTAGCACCTTCGGGTGACAGGCGCGCGGGAAAGGATCTCGCGGGACACGATCGCGCGGGACCCCGCGGCACGGAAGAAGGGCCGCGCCCGTGGCAGCGGCCCTTCTTCGCGCGGGGAACGTCAGGGAACCGGGGACGGCTCCCGGTTCGGTTCCCGGTTCAGCCTTCGGTGACGATGTCCTGGTCCGGCACGGCCTGGCCGGAGCGGATCAGGTCGATCCGGCCCATGACCTTGGAGCGCAGGTCGGCGGGGACGTCGTCGGACCCGCAGCACCGCTTCACCAGCTTCTTCACGGCCTGTTCGAGACCGTACTTCTCCAGGCACGGGGAGCACTCCTCGAAGTGCACCTCGAACTTGTTGCAGTCGCTGTCGGGCATCTCGTGGTCGAGGAACTCGTAGAGATGGTCCAGGACCTCAGAGCAGTCCGTCTCGTGCGGCTCTCCGCAGCTCATGAGCCCGAGCCTTTCGCTTCGTCCGACTCGCCGGCGCCGGCCGGGACGAGCCCGCGGTCACGGGCGTAGTCCTCCAGCATTCCGCGCAGTTGGCGGCGGCCCCGGTGCAGCCGGGACATCACCGTACCGATGGGTGTACCCATGATGTCCGCGATCTCCTTGTACGCAAAGCCCTCCACGTCCGCCAGATAGACGGCGATGCGGAACTCCTCGGGGATCGCCTGGAGGGCTTCCTTCACGTCGGAGTCGGGCAGGTGGTCCAGCGCCTGCGACTCGGCCGACCGCAGTCCGGTCGACATGTGCGACTCCGCGCGCGCGAGCTGCCAGTCCTCGATCTCCTCGGCGGCGCTGCGCTGGGGTTCGCGCTGCTTCTTCCGGTACGAGTTGATGAAGGTGTTGGTGAGAATCCGGTAGAGCCAAGCCTTGAGGTTCGTCCCCTCCCGGAACTGGTGGAAGGAGCCGTATGCCTTGGCGTAGGTCTCCTGCACCAGGTCCTCGGCGTCCGCGGGGTTGCGCGTCATGCGCAGCGCGGCCGAGTACATCTGGTCGAGGTAGCCGAGGGCATCCCGCTCGAAGCGCGCGTTGCGCTCGGCGGTCGACTCTTCCACGTGGCCGTCGTCGGTCCCTGTGACCGGACCCACCTCCTCGAACGGTGTGACGAGTCCGAAACCGGACCCGCTCGAATCGGAGAATAGACGACGATCCGGTCCGGCCGCCGCTCCAATAGGAGCGGTCTTGGGCGCCGACAGCACCGTCCAGTCCAGGTCAGCGGCGCGTGAGCGGCTGGGGCAGATGGTCGAACCCATGCGACGGACTCCCTGTCCACGAAATAACGGCCCTGCGGATGTTTACGTCCGTCACAACAGCGGGCCGGTACGTGTCATTCCCGCAGCGCGCCCACCCAGCGCCCGACGCCGTCGGTGATGATCCCGAGGGCCTCCTCCTGGGTCAGGGAGCCCCGCTTGGGCACGGCGAACCCGTGGTCCCCGGACGGCACTTCCACCCGCTCGTAGGCGCCCTCGGGGAACTCCTCCGGCCGCCCGAAGGGGTCGTTGCCGCCCTGGACGACGAGGGTGGGCACCCCGGCCCCGAGCAGCTCCCCGGCGCGGGACTTCTCGGGGCGTCCGGGCGGGTGCAGCGGGAAGCTGAGCGCGAGCACGGCGTGCGCGCCCAGCTCGCGCGCGGTCCGGCAGGCGACCCGCGCCCCGGCGCTGCGCCCTCCGGCGACGACGGGCACCCCCGCGGCGGCGAGGGCGGGCCACACGGCCCGCCACCCCGTGTCCAGGGTCCTGGGCGCGGGCGCCACCTTCTTCCCGGCGACACGCCAGGGCTGCTCCACGAGGGCGACGCTGACGCCGAGCGGGGGCAGGGCACCGGCGAGCGCGACGAGGTCCCGCGCCTCGATGCCGCCGCCCGCGCCGTGGCCGAGGGCGAGGAGGAGCCGCGGGGTACGGGCGCGGTGCCAGGTGATCCGGGCGTCCCCGGCGGGTGTCTCGACAAGATCGGTGGAGGTCACGCCCCCATCCTGCCGGGCGCCGCGACCTCCACGGCGTTCCCGGCCCCCCCGGGGGCGCGGGTCATCCCACGACCGGCGGCGGACGGCCCGGGATGACCAGGAAACCCATCCCGGGGGCGGGGGCGAGGCCCCCTAGAACAGCGTCCCCTCCTCCGGGCCCGCCAGCTCCTTCAGCAGCTCCGGCCCGTTGTTCCGCACATTGCTGACCGCCGTCGACACCGCGTACGCCCGCATCAGCCCCTCCGGCGGAGGGGCCAGCAGCCCCCGGAGCTCCTCAAGGGACGTCGTGGACGGGTCGAGCCACGCGTCCCAGCGCGAGGGCGGCAGCATCAGCGGCATCCGGGGATGGATCGCGTAGAGGGTGGACGGCCCTTCCGCCGGGGCCACCCCCAGCGGCCCCTTCTCGGCCTCCGTCGTGATCACCGAACACGTCGCCCACCACGCGCCCGGGTGGTCCTCCGGCAGCGACCGGTCCCGCCAGAACTCGTAGAGCCCGGCCATGGCGAACACCGACCCGTCCGCCGGGGAGATGAAGTACGGCTGCTTGCGCGGCCGCTTCCGCTTCCCTTCGACCTCCAGCTCGCGCTCGTCCGCTCCGGTGACCCACTCGTAGTAGCCGTCCGCCGGGATGACGCAGCGGCGGGCGGCGAAGGGGCGGCGGAAGGACGGCTTCTCGTGCACCGTCTCCGCCCGTGCGTTGATCATCCGGGCCGCCCCGTCCGGCGACCTCGCCCAGGACGGCACCAGCCCCCACCGGAGCTTGCGCAGCTGGCGAACCGGACGCGGGTCGTCCGCGTCTTTCAGTGGACGCTCCAGGACCGCGTAGACCTCTTTGGTCGGGGCCACGTTCCAGTCGGGCGCCAGCGCCCCGCCCGGATCGGGGTCCCACTTCTCTATCCCGAAGACGTCCGCGAGATCCTCGGGGCCACGACTCGCCGCATACCTCCCACACATGACCGTCACCCTGCCACGCGGCAGCCCACCACGAGGAGCCGTCCCGGAAATGGCCGACGCATTGCCCGATCTGCACGTGTTCGACACCCAGGCCGCCCCCGCCCAGTGGCTGGTGGTCGCCACCGCCGTGGCCGCCCTCGCCGTCGTGCTGCCGCACGGCGTCTGGCGGCTGTCCCGCAACGCGATCACCATCGCCCACGAGGGCGGCCACGGCCTGGTCGCCCTGCTCACGGGCCGCCGGCTGGACGGCATCCGGCTCCACTCCGACACCAGCGGCCTCACCGTCAGCCGGGGCCGCCCGACCGGCCTCGGCATGATCCTGACCGCCGCCGCCGGCTACACCGCTCCCCCGCTGCTCGGCCTCGGCGGCGCCTGGCTGCTCGCGGCCCACCGCGTCACCCTGCTGCTCTGGATCGCCACCGCCCTGCTGCTCGTGATGCTGGTGATGATCCGCAACGCGTACGGCGTGCTCACCGTGGTCCTCAGCGGCGCCGCCTTCCTGCTGGTGTCCTGGCTGACCTCGCCCGACGTGCAGTCCGCGTTCGCGTACGCGGTGGTGTGGTTCCTGCTGCTCGGGGGCGTCCGGCCGGCCTTCGAGCTCCAGGCCAAGCGGCGCCGGCACAACAGCGGTGATTCCGACGCCGACCAGCTGGCGCGGCTCACGTCCGTACCACCGGCGCTCTGGCTCTTCCTCTTCCACGCCGTCTCGGTCTGCTCGCTCATCGGCGGCGGACGGTGGCTGCTCGGACTCTAGGTTCTCCCCCCACTAAAGTGAGAGCCATGACCGAAACGCCCGTGCACCCCGCCCTCTGGCCCGCCCCCGTCGCAAGCGGAGCCGTCGACGCGACGGTCACCGTGCCCGGATCGAAATCGGTCACCAACCGGGCGCTGGTGCTGGCCTCCCTCGCCGCCGAGCCCGGCTGGCTGCGCCGCCCCCTGCGCTCCCGCGACACCCTGCTGATGGCCGAGGCGCTGCGCGCCCTCGGCGTCGGCATCGAGGAGGGCGTGGGCCCCGACGGCTCGGGCGAGGCCTGGCGCGTGATCCCGGCCGGTCTGCACGGCCCGGCCACCATCGACGTGGGCAACGCCGGTACGGTCATGCGCTTCCTGCCGCCCGTCGCCGCCCTCGCCGACGGCCCGGTCCGCTTCGACGGCGACCCCCGCTCCTACGAACGGCCCCTGAACGGCGTGATCGACGCGCTGCGCGCGCTCGGCGCGCGGATCGACGACGACGGCCGGGGCGCGCTCCCGCTGACCGTGCACGGCAGCGGCGCCCTCGACGGCGGGCGGGTCCGGATCGACGCCTCCTCCTCGTCCCAGTTCGTCTCCGCGCTGCTGCTCTCCGCGCCCCGCTTCAACCAGGGCGTCGAGGTGCGGCACACCGGCGCCACCCTGCCGTCCATGCCGCACATCCGGATGACCGTCGACATGCTGCGCTCGGTCGGCGCGCAGGTGGACGAGCCGGAGACCGGCGGCGAGCCGAACGTGTGGCGGGTCTCGCCGTCCGCGCTGCTCGGCCGCGACCTCACCGTCGAGCCGGACCTCTCCAACGCCCAGCCGTTCCTGGCGGCCGCCCTGATCACCGGCGGCAAGGTGACGATCCCGGACTGGCCCGAGCGCACCACCCAGCCGGGCGACCAGCTGCGGCGGATCTTCACCGAGATGGGCGGTTCCTGCGAGCTGACCGAGCGGGGCCTGGTCTTCGCCGGCTCGGGCGCGATCCACGGCATCGACGTGGACCTGAGCGAGGTCGGCGAGCTCACCCCGGGCATCGCGGCGGTGGCGGCGCTGGCCGACTCGCCCTCGACGCTGCGCGGCGTCGCCCATCTGCGCCTGCACGAGACGGACCGCCTGGCGGCCCTCACCAAGGAGATCAACGAGCTCGGCGGTGACGTCACCGAGACCGCCGACGGTCTGCACATCCGCCCGCGCGCCCTGCACGGCGGTGTCTTCCACACGTACGACGACCACCGCATGGCCACGGCCGGCTCGATCATCGGCCTCGCCGTGGAGGGCGTCGGGATCGAGAACGTGGCGACGACCGCCAAGACGCTGCCCGACTTCCCGCGGATGTGGACCGGGATGCTGACCGGGGCCGGAAACTGAGCGGGGCCTGAGCAGATGCGCCGCTACGGCAAGAACCCCGACGAGGACGACATCCGGGTCCGCCCGAACCGCAAGGGCAACCGTCCCCGCACCACCATCCGCCCCAAGCACGAGGACGCCTGCGAGGGCATGGTCCTCACCGTCGACCGGGGCCGGCTGACCTGTCTCGTCGAGGGCCGCACGGTCACCGCGATGAAGGCCCGCGAGCTGGGCCGCAAGGCCGCGGTGGTCGGCGACCGCGTCATGATCGTCGGTGATCTCTCGGGCGAGAAGGACACCCTGGCGCGGATCGTCCGCATCCAGGAGCGCAGCTCGGTGCTGCGCCGCACGGCGGACGACGACGACCCCTTCGAGCGGGTGATCGTCGCCAACGCGGACCAGCTGGCGATCGTCACCGCCCTCGCCGACCCCGAGCCGCGCCCGCGGCTGATCGACCGCTGCCTGGTCGCCGCGTACGACGCGGGGCTCACCCCGCTCCTGGTGCTCACCAAGTCGGACCTGGCCCCGGCGGACGAACTCCTGGAGATGTACGGGGCGCTGGGCGTCCCGCACGTCGTCACCTCGCGCGATGAGCTCTACAGCGGCGACGCGGCGGACCGGGTGCGCGCGCACCTCGGCGGCAAGGCCACCGCGTTCGTCGGCCACTCCGGTGTCGGCAAGACGACGCTGGTCAACGCGCTGGTCCCGGAGGACCGCCGACGCATCACCGGCCATGTCAACGCGGTCACCGGCCGCGGCCGGCACACCACCACCTCGGCGCTCGCGCTGCCGCTGGCGAGCAGCGACGGCGGCTGGGTGATCGACACCCCGGGCGTACGGTCGTTCGGCCTGCACCACGTCGACCCGTCCCGGGTCATCCTGGCCTTCCCCGATCTGGTGCCGGGCACCGAGAACTGCCCGCGCGCGTGCAGCCACGACGAGGCGGAGTGCGCGCTGGACGCCTGGGTCGCGGAGGGGCACGCCGACCCGGCGCGGCTCTACTCGCTGCGCCGGCTGCTCGCCACCCGGGAGCGCCACGAGGGCGACTGACGGGCGCCGCGTGCATAATCGCCCTAGCGATGACGAGCAGTCACCTATGTGTTGCGGGAGGGCTTGGACATGGCGTGGCTGCTGGTGGTGGTCGCCGGAATCCTGGAGACGGGGTTCGCCGTCTGCCTCAAACTGTCGCACGGCTTCACCCGGATCGCCCCGACCATCGCCTTCGCGGCCTTCGCGCTGGGCTCGTTCGGTCTGCTGACCCTCTCCCTGAGGAAGCTGGACGTCGGCCCGGCGTACGCGGTGTGGACGGGCATCGGCGCGGCCGGCACCGCGATCTACGGCATGGTCTTCCTCGGCGACGTGGTCTCCACGCTGAAACTGGTGTCCATCTCGCTGGTGATCGTGGGCGTGATCGGCCTCCAGATCTCGGGCTCGGCGCACTGAGGCCCGCGCCGGGCGCGCGCCTGCCCGCCCCGGCGCCCGTGCTCAGAGCGCGGGCCGTACCGGTGTGCGGGCCAGGACCGCCCGGACATGGGCCGCGTGGCCGGTCCCGCCGGGCCCCGCGGGCGGCCCCGGATCCGGCGCCATCACGTACGAGAGGGCGAGCCGCACCACCGTCTCGCAGCAGCGCGCGAGTTCCCCCGGCTCCACCCCGGGCAGCTCCTTCTCCAGCGCCGCGAGCGAGCGGTCCCGTACCGTCGCCACCAGCTCGGACGGCCCCGGAACCCCGGCGTCCGCGCGCCGCTGCGCCGGTACGGGAGAGTGCGCGCCCAGCGTGCGGGGCGCGCGGGGGGCGGGCAGCCGTTCGTCCCGGCAGCCGGTGAGCAGCGCCCGGATCAGCGCACTGGTGCGCGCCGAGCGCACGGTCCACTCGACTAGCGCGACCAGCCGGTCGGCCGGGCCCACCCGTTCGGCCAGGACGCGGTCGACGCCGCGCAGATAGATGTCGGCCTCGCGCCGCACCAGGGCGCGGGCCAGGCCCTCCTTGCTGCCGAACTCGTTGTAGAGCGTCTGCCGGGACACCCCGGCGGCCGCGGCCACGTCCACCATCCGCACCGCCGACCAGGGCCGTGCCGTGAGCGCCGAGACGGCGGCGTCCAGTAGGGCTTCCCGCGCTGTGGGCATCGCGCCTCCCCGGGCCGTGCGAGCGGGCCGTCCTCAGGGTTGACGCGTGCCCCGGCACTGTCAAGAGCCGCGGCGGGCGGGAGGGGGACCATGGCCGGTGTCCGCATCCCGGGCCATGTGGTCCCCGCGGGTGCCGGTCGATACGGTGTGGCCATGCCCGACTACCACGATGATCTGCGGCTCGCCCACGTCCTGGCGGACGCCGCCGACGCCGCCACGATGGACCGGTTCAAGGCGCTCGACCTCAAGGTCGAGACCAAGCCGGACATGACGCCGGTGAGCGAGGCCGACAAGGCCGCCGAGGAGCTGATCCGCGGCCACCTCCAGCGGGCGCGGCCCCGGGACGCCATCCTGGGCGAGGAGTACGGCCTGGAGGGCACGGGTCCGCGCCGCTGGGTGATCGACCCGATCGACGGCACGAAGAACTACGTGCGCGGGGTGCCGGTCTGGGCGACGCTGATCGCGCTGATGGAGGCGGGCGAGGGCGGCTACCGGCCGGTGGTCGGCGTGGTGTCGGCGCCCGCGCTCAACCGCCGCTGGTGGGCGGCGAAGGGGCACGGCGCGTACACCGGCCGCAGCCTGTCGCAGGCGTCCCGGCTGCGGGTCTCCAACGTCTCCCGGCTGGCGGACGCCTCGTTCGCGTACTCCTCGCTGAGCGGCTGGGAGGAGCGGGGCAAGCTCGACGACTTCCTGGACCTGACCCGGGCGTGCTGGCGTACGCGCGCGTACGGCGACTTCTGGCCGTACATGATGGTCGCGGAGGGGGCGGTGGACATCTGCGCCGAGCCGGAGCTCTCGCTGTGGGACATGGCGGCCAACGTCATCGTGGTGCAGGAGGCGGGCGGCGTCTTCACCGGTCTGGACGGCGAGGAGGGCCCGCACAGCGGCAGCGCGGCGGCCTCCAACGGGCTGCTCCACGACGAGCTGTTGAACCACGTGGGCACCGCGGACTGAGGCGCGGCCCGGCGCGGCCGCGCGCCTGGGGCGCGAGAGCGGCGTGGGTCGTACTTTTACGCGCCCCTCAACTGACCTCTACCACCCTCTTGTTGACGCGCGTCCCCGATGCGACTCTAGGAGTCCCCCCACTTGTGAACTTGTGAAACCGTTCTCGTTTCCCGTACTTCCGTACGGGACCACGGGGGTTCACCAAGGAGGTGGCTCCATCCATGCTCGTCCGTGACGCCATGAGCACGGTGGTCCTCACCATCGGACCCGCGCACACCCTCCGTCAGGCCGCCCGGCTGATGGCCGCGCGCCGCGTCGGAGCGGCCGTCGTCCTCGACCCCGACACCAGCGGGCTCGGCATCCTCACCGAGCGCGACATCCTCAACTCCCTCGGCCAGGGCCAGGACCCGGACCGGGAGACCGCGAGCACCCACACCACGACCGACGTCGTCTTCGCGGCGCCGGGCTGGACCCTGGACGAGGCGGCCGACGCGATGTCCCACGGCGGCTTCCGGCACCTGATCGTCCTGGACGGGGCCGGCCCGGTCGGCGTGGTCTCGGTCCGGGACATCATCCGCTGCTGGGCGCCCACCCGGCGCCATCCGGCCGAACTGGTCGGCTGAACCGCCACGGGCGCGCACCGGCACCGCGCACGGGCACACACATGGGCACGCACCCGCACCCGGGCACGCGCGGAGGGCCGGCCCCCCGGGGGAACCGGCCCTCCGACTGCCCACGGCAAGCGGTCCAGTGCTGTTCAGCCGCGCAGGGCCTGGACCGCGGCCTCCAGCCGCTTGCCGAAGTCCTCGTCCGCCTTGCGGAAGTTCTCGATCGCGCGCTCGGCGATGTCGTCGCGCGAGACCTTGGCGATGAAGCCGGACAGGTTCTCGATCAGCCGGGTCTTCTCGTCCTCGGAGTAGAGCCGGTACAGGTTGCCCGCCTGGACGAAGTCGTCGTCCTCGGCGTGCAGCGGGGCGGGGTGGTTGCCCGTCACGTCCGTGACCGGGACCGGCTGCCACAGCGGGCGGCCGGTCTGCCGCGGTCCGCCGAAGCTGTTCGGCTCGTAGTTCTTCGCGCCCTTGTGGCGGCCGTCGTAGAGATAGCCGTCACGCGAGTTGGTGCGCGCCTCGGTGGCGTGCGGGCGGTTGACCGGCAGGTGGTCGGCGTTGATGCCGACGCGGTAGCGGTGCGCGTCGCCGTACGCGAAGAGGCGGCCCTGGAGCATCTTGTCGGGGGACGGCCCGATGCCGGGCACGAAGTGCGCCGGGCTGAAGATCGACTGCTCGACCTCGGCGAAGATGTTCTCCGGGTTGCGGTTGAGCTCCAGCTTGCCGATCTCGATCGGCGGGTAGTCCGCGTGCGGCCACACCTTGGTGAGGTCGAACGGGTTGAAGCGGTAGGTCGCCGCGTCGGCCGCCGGCATGATCTGCACCTGCACGGTCCAGGACGGGAAGTCGCCGCGCTCGATGGCCTCGCGCAGGTCGCGCTGGTGGCTGTCGGGGTCCTCGCCGGCGAGCTTGTTGGCCTCGGCCTGGGTGAGGTTCTTGATGCCCTGGTCGGTCTTGAAGTGGTACTTGACCCAGAAGACCTCGCCCGCCTCGTTGTTCCACTGGTACGTGTGCGAGCCGTACCCGTTCATGTGGCGCAGCGTGGCCGGGATGCCGCGGTCGCCGAAGAGCCAGGTGACCTGGTGCGTCGACTCGGGGCTCAGGCCCCAGAAGTCCCATACGTTGTCGGCCTCCTGGGAGCCCGTGTACGGGTCGCGCTTCTGGGTGTGGATGAAGTCGGGGAACTTGATGGCGTCCCGGATGAAGAAGACGGGCGTGTTGTTGCCGACCAGGTCGTAGTTCCCCTCCTCCGTGTAGAACTTCAGCGCGAAGCCGCGCGGGTCGCGCACGGCGTCGGCCGAGCCGAGGTTGCCGGCCACGGTGGAGAAGCGCAGGAACGTCTCGGTCTGCTTGCCGACCTCGGAGAGGAACTTCGCGCGCGTCCACTGAGTGACGTCCCGGGTCACCGTGAACGTGCCGTAGGCGCCCGCGCCGCGGGCGTGGACTATGCGCTCCGGGATGCGCTCCCGGTTGAAGTGCGCGAGCTTCTCCAGGAGCGCCTGGTCCTGGAGAAGCACCGGGCCGCCGACGCCCGCGGTCTCGCTGTTCTGGTTGTCGGCCACCGGCGCGCCGGCCTCCGTGGTGAGCGGTCCCTGCGTCACGTGCGCCTCCTGCGTCATTCCTGCGAGTCCTGTCCCTTGGCCTGTGCCGATTCCGATCCTACATTGGACTTTGTCCAAGTCAAGCAAGCATCCAAAGTCACACCCGTTCGGGACACGGTCCCCCGACTGTTAGGCTGGCCCTTATGAGTGACCTGCTGGAACGACTCCGCGGACGCGGCTGGCGCATGACGGCTCAGCGACGCGTCGTGGCCGAAGTCCTCGACGGGGACCACACGCATCTGACGGCGGACGAGGTCCACGCGCGCGCGGTGGCCAAGCTGCCCGAGATCTCCCGCGCGACCGTCTACAACACGCTGGGCGAGATGGTCACGCTCGGTGAGGTCATCGAGGTCTCGACGGACCGCCGCGCCAAGCGGTACGACCCGAACGCGCACCGGCCGCACCACCACCTGGTCTGCGCCCTGTGCGGCGCGATCCGCGACGTCCACCCGACGGGCGACCCGCTGGCGGACCTCCCCGCCGGGGAGCGCTTCGGGTTCACGGTCTCCGACGTCGAGGTCACCTACCGGGGCCTCTGCCCGGACTGCGCGAAGGCCTAGGGCGGCCGTGGGCCGCGGCCCACGGCCCGGCGTGGCCCGGTTCCGGTCGCAGACCGGTTCCGGCCGCAGACCGCGCCGCCCGGGCCGCACGGTCCTCCGTACCCCTCACACGCAAACGACTCAGGGCCCGGATCCAATGGATCCGGGCCCTGAGTACGTGGTAGCGGGGACAGGATTTGAACCTGCGACCTCTGGGTTATGAGCCCAGCGAGCTACCGAGCTGCTCCACCCCGCGTCGGTGAACCCAACAGTACGTCACCGCGCGGACCAGCGCAAACCCGATCGGCCGCCCCCCGCTCGCGCGGCGCTACGCCGTCAGCTCCTGGTGCAGCGCCTCCCGCAGCCGCGCCGCCCGCTCCGCCACCTCGGCCGGACCGAGCTCCACCGCCCGCGCGCACCAGCGCTGCCCCTCCGCCAGCTCCCCGCACCGGGCGGCGAGCAGCGCGAGCCGCAGCGCGGCGCGCCCGTGGCCCGCCTGGGCGGCCCGGGCCCACCACAGGGCGGCCTCCCGCTCGCGGCCCTCGCGGGCCAGCAGCAGCCCGAGGTTGAAGGCGCCGTTGCGGCTGCCCGCCTCGGCCGCCTCCCGGTACCAGCGCGCGGCGCCCTCCTGGTCGCCCCGGGCCGCCGCGAGCATGCCCACCCGGACCTGGGCGCGCCGGTGCCCCTGGGAGGCGGCACGCTCGTACCACTCCTCGCACTCCGTCTTCTCGGCCACCGGCTCGCCGAGCACCGGCGCGCCGGCCGGCGGCTGGCGCGCGTCGAGGACCGTGGCGAGCCGGAACGCCGCCTCCGCGCTGCCGCCGCCCGCGGCGCAGCGCAGGTACCGCTCGGCCGCGGCCTCCTCGCCGTCCCGGAGCAGCGCCATGCCGACCTGGAGGGCCGCCTCGGTGTGCCCGGCCGCCGCCGCCCGCTCGTACCACTTCAGGGCGGTCCGGTCGTCGTCGCGGCTGGCGAAGAGGATGCCGAGGTTGAAGGCCGCGTCGACGCTGCCGGCCTCGGCCGCCTTGGAGAACCACGGCTCGGCGCCGGTCGCGTCGCCGGCCTGGAGCAGCAGGACGGCGAGCGCGTTGGCCGCCTCGCGGTGGCCCGCGTACGCGGCGCGCCGGTACCACTGCTCGGCCTGCGCGGTGCGCTCCTGGGCGGCGCAGAGCAGCGCCAGGTTGTACGCCCCGTTGTCGTCCCCGGCGTCCATCGCCGCCCGGTACCAGCGCTCGGCGGTCTGCGTCTCGCCCCGGGCCGCGTGCAGGGCGCCCAGCGCGTTGGCGGCGTTGCCGTCGCCGTCCTGGGCGGCGCGCAGCCACCACACGGCCGCGCTCTCCTCGTCGCCCGCGTCCTTGAGCAGGAAGCCGAGCGCGCAGGCAGCCTTGGCCTCGCCGTCCTTGGCCGAGGTGAGGTACCAGCGCCCGGCCTCCTTCAGCTCGCCGCGCTTCTCCAGGATCGCGCCGAGGTGCAGCGCGGCCCTGCGGTGTCCGCGCGCGGCGGCCTGGCGGTACCACTGCTCGGCCTCGGTGCTCCCGGCCCCGGCGTCCGCCTCGGGCTCGACAGCGATGTCAGGCTCGGCGCCGTCGCGCTCGCCGCGCTGGTCGATGAGCCGGGCGAGGCGGTACGCGGCCTCGCGGTGGCCCTGCTCGGCGGCGGCGCGCAGCCACCGCTCGGCGCCCACGTCGCCGCGGTGCTCCAGCAGGTCGGCCAGGGCGTAGGCCCCCAGCGCGTGGCCCTGCTCGGCGGACTGGCGCAGCCAGTACTCGGCCGCCGGCTCGTCGCCGCGCTCGCGGTAGTGGCGGCCCAGTGCGTGGGCCGCGGCGGCGGAGCCCGCGACGGCCGCGATGCGCCACCACCCGGCCGCCTCGTCGGCGTAGCCGCGCTGGTGCAGCAGGACTCCGAGGTTGTTGGCCGCGGCGCGGTCGCCCTCGGCGGTGGCGCCGCGCAGGTAGGGCTCGGCGCTGTCGAGGTCGCCGCGGCGCAGCAGCAGGGAGCCGAGAACGCTCATGGACGCGGCGTCGCCGCCGTCGGCAGCACGCCGGTGCCGTGCCTCGGTCTCGGCATCGGCGGCGTCATCGGAGCGCATCTGCGCAAACCGCCCTGTCTCCAACAGAGTTGCCCTGTCCCCCATAAATACCATCGTCGCACCACCCGCTACCCGCGTACACCTGGTATACCGCAGCCAGTGAGGTCACTTCGGCGTTTTGTCGACATGCCCACAGAGAGATAAGCCAAACGCAGCAGGGGCACATCCGGACAGCGCAAATCGACGAGGGCCCGGATCCTGATGGATCCGGGCCCTCGTCCGTGAGTAGCGGGGACAGGATTTGAACCTGCGACCTCTGGGTTATGAGCCCAGCGAGCTACCGAGCTGCTCCACCCCGCGTCGGTGAACACAACGTATCACGACACGGAGCGGAGCCCGACCGGATAATCGTCCGGCCGGGCCCGGTGCTCAGCCGCTTCCTCCCCCGCCGGAGCCGCCGGCCGGGGCTCCCTGGGCGGACCCCTTCGCCTTGGCCTCGGCCTCGGCGGCCCGCTGGAGCGCCGCCTGGAGCTCCTGCTGGGCCTTGCCGTACGCCGCGAAGTCGCCCTTCTGCAGCGCCTTCTGGCCGTCGTCGTACGCCTTCTGGGCGTCCTTGATGGCCTGCTCCACCGTGGCGTCGGTCCCGGTGGCCGGCGGCTTGGTGGTGTCCGTCGGCGGCTTGGTGGCGGGCGGCTCGGCCCCGTCCACGCCGAACACCGCGTTCAGCGCCTGCGCCAGGGTGTCCTTGAAGACGGTCTTGTCCCCGTAGGAGACGCCGACCTTCTTCAGGAGCGGGTAGTTGGCGGAGCCACCGCGCGCGTACACCGGCTCGATGTACAGGAACCCGCCGCCCAGGGGCACGGTGAGCAGATTGCCGTAGTCGATCTCGGAGTCACTGCCCCGCAGGTTGCGGACGAACTCGGCGACCTCGGGGAGGCCGTTGAGCTTGCTCTGCACCTGCTGCGGGCCCTGGACGTTGTCCGTGACCCTGAGCAGTCTGATCGTGCCGTAGTCCTTGCTGGCCGCGTCCGCGTCGATCGCCATGAACCCGCCCAGGTTGGGCCGTCCGTTCGGCGTGAACGTCGTGGTGAGGGAGAACTTGTTGCCCTCCTTCTCGGCGCCCGGCATCTTCATCGACAGGTAGTACGGCGGGACCGCGACGCCGTCCTTGTTGGTCGGGTCGTCCGGCACCTGCCAGGCGTCACTGCCGCTGTAGAACTGCACCGGCTCCGTGACGTGGTACCGCGTCAGCAGCTCGCGCTGGACCTTGAACATGTCCTGCGGGTACCGCAGATGGGCCAGCAGGTCCTCGGGGATGGCGGCCTTCGGCTTCACCGTGTGCGGGAACGCCTTCATCCAGGTCTTCAGGACCGGGTCCTGGGTGTCCCACTGGTACAGCGTGACCGTGCCGTCGTAGGCGTCGACGGTGGCCTTCACCGAGTTGCGGATGTAGTTGACCTGGTTCTGCTGGGCCACCACCGCGCGCTGGCGGGTGGTCAGCGAGTCGGCGGTCGTCTCACCCAGCGTGGTGCGCGAGGCGTAGGGATAGCCGTTGGTCGTGGTGTACGCGTCGACGACCCACTGGATCCGGTGGCCGATCTTGGCCGGGTAGGGATCGCCGTCGATGGTCAGCCACGGGGCGACCGCCTCCACCCGCTGCTTCGGGGTGCGGTTGTAGAGGATCTTCGAGCCCTCGCCGATGGCCCCCGAGTAGAGGATCTGCGGCTCGCTGAAGGCCACCGCGTACGCGGCGCGGTTGAACGGGTTGGAGAGGCTGACGCCGCCCTTGCCGGCGAAGCTCGTCGTCTTCTGGCCCTTGCCCTCGGCCTCGTAGTCGAGCTCCTTCTGCGGACCGCCGACGATCGAGTACTGCTCGGTCTTCTCGCCGTAGTAGATCCGCTGCTCGTACGTGTTCTTGTCGAACTGGCCCCGGGTGGGCAGGCCGGACTCGGTGAAGTCCGGGGAGCCCGTGGAGTCCACGCTGGTGCCCTTGGCCGCGATCATTCCGTAGCCGTGGGTGTAGGTGAAGTGGTCGTTGATCCAGTTGCGCTTGTCGATGCCGTTGAGGTTCAGCTCACGCAGACCGACGACCGTGTCCTGCTCCTTGCCGTCCTTGTCCGTGTAGCGGTCCACGTCCAGCGGTACGGCGAACTGGTAGTACTTGCGCTCCTGCTGGAGCTGCTGGAAGGCCGGGGTGACCACATTGGGGTCGATCAGACGGTAGCTGGCCGCCGTGTCGGCGTCGGCGCGCAGCTTGGCGTTGTCCTCCGCCGCCGTCGTCCCCTGGTAGTCCCGCACCTCGGTGCGGTCGATGCCGTACGCCTTGCGCGTGGCGTCGATGTTCTTCTGGATGTACGGCGCTTCCTTGGCCTGCTCGTTCGGCTGGACCTGGAACTTCTGCACGATCGCCGGGTAGAGCCCGCCGATCAGGATGGCCGAGAGGACCATCAGGCCGAAGCCGATCACCGGGAGCTGCCAGGTGCGGCGCCACAGCGTCGCGAAGAAGAGCAGCGCGCAGATGACGGCGATGCAGAACAGGATCGTCTTCGCCGGGAGATAGGCGTTGGCGTCCACGTACCGCAGGCCGGTCCAGTTGCTGCTGGCCTTGAAGTCGCTGGACTTCACCGCCAGGCCGTATCTGTCCAGCCAGTACGCCACGGCCTTCAGGGCGACGAAGACACCGAGCAGCACCGACAGGTGCCCGGTGGCGGCGCCGGTGGCCCGCGCGCCGGGGCTGGTGATCCGCAGCCCGCCGTAGAGGTAGTGCGTGAGGGCCGCGGCGATCAGGGAGAGCACGGTCGCCGCGAAGCCGAAGCCGACCAGGAACCGGTACCAGGGCAGGTCGAAGGCGTAGAACGACACGTCCAGGTGGAACTGGGGGTCCTTCTGCCCGAACGGCACTCCGTTGACCCACAGCAGCCAGGTGCGCCACTGCCCGGAGGCGGAGGCTCCGGCGATCAGGCCGACGAGCGCGGTGATGCCCAGGAGCAGCCACTTCTTGAACGGGGCGATGCCCATCCGGTAGCGGTCCAGGCTCTGCTGCTCCAGCGACATCGCGCTGAGCGGCGGCCGCAGCCGGTGCGCCAGCCAGATGTTGAGCCCGACGGCCACGGCCATCAGGACGCCGAAGAAGGAGAACAGGCCGATCTTGGTCCACAGGGTGGTGGTGAAGACGGACGAATAGTGCACCGAGCGGTACCAGAGCCAGTCCGTCCAGAACCCGGCGAACATGACGAAGGCCATGGCCAGTACGGCCAGGATGCCCAATGTCATGAGCAGGGTCCGGACCCGGCGGGACGGCCGGCCGACTCTGATCCGTGGCCCGGACGGGCCTCCGCCGCGGTCCGGCATCTGGAAAGCCAAGGTGCGCACCTCGAAGTTCGCTGTCGATTGAGCAGGCCCCGCGATCGTAGAGCCCACTCATGCAACTTACTGAGGCTTTACTCAGTTCCCGATTCCGGGGTGAAAGAGGGCAGGATGTTGCTCATGTCCAACGTTTCCCCCTCCGGCCCCCCGATGGCCGCGAGCCCCCTCACCCGCGCAGTGCTGGAAATCGACGAGTACGCCTCCGGCCTCGGCTGGGACCAGCCGGCCCGGCTGTTCGCCCTCGTCGACACCGCCAAGCTCCGTACCCAGGAGCCCGGGCTCGCCGCCCAGCTCGGCCTCGACCAGGGCGACGCGGCCGCCCCGCTGACCCCGATCGAACAGGACGAGATCCCGGCCGGCCAGGCCCTCGACGAGTTCCTGGGCACCATCGCCTGGCCGGACGCGGTGGTCGGCTGCGCGCTGACCGTGGAGCGCCTGATGCTGCCGCCGTCGGCCGAGGCGTCCGTGCCCGAGGGCCTGAGCGAGAAGCAGCTGGCGAAGTGGGTGGCCAAGCACCCCGACCGCCAGGAGGTGCGGATGACGGTCGCGGTGCTGCGCGACGGCGCCCGCGACTCGGCCGTACGGCTGCGCGAGAAGGACTCGCCGACCGAGGTGCTCACCGGCGCCGGGCTCGTCCCGGGCCTGGCCGAGGCGCTCGCCGCGACCTTCGCGGAGTAGCGGACCGCTACGCGCGGGGTGCGTCCACGCGCGCGTGGACGCGGCCGGTCACTTCGCCGAGCAGCTCGGCAGACCGGCCGTGTCCCCCTTGCGGAGCTTCTCCAGCGCCTTGGTGGCGTCGTCGATGGTGGAGACCTTCACCAGGGTGAGCCCGCTGGGGGTGTCCGAGGCGGCCGCCGCGCAGTTCTCGGCGGGCGTCAGGAAGTACCGGGCGCCCGCGCCGCGCGCGCCGATCAGCTTCATCTCGATGCCGCCGATCGGGCCGACCTTGCCCGCGTCGTCGATCGTCCCCGTACCGGCGATGAACTTGCCGCCGGTCAGATCGCCGGGGGTGAGCTTGTCGACGATGCCGAGGGCGAACATCAGGCCCGCGCTCGGGCCGCCGACGTCGGCGAGCTTGATGTCGATGGAGAACGGGAAGGTGTGGTCCGTCCCGGCCTGGATGCCGACGATCGCCCGGTCGCCGTCCTTGGCCTTCTCCGTGGTGATCGTGACGTTCTCGCCGCCCTCGGGCTCCTTGCCCGCCTTCTCCGCCGCGGCCGCCTCCTTGGCGGGGACGACGGAGAACACCACGTTCTGGCCCGGGCGGTGCTTGGTGACCAGCTTCGCCACGTCGGCCGGCTCCTTGACGGGCGAGCCGTCGACGGACCTGACCACGTCGCCCGCGTGCAGCTTGTTCTCGGCCGGGCTGCCCTTGACCACGGACGCCACGACGACCCGGGACTTCACCGGGATCTTCAGTTCCTTCAGGGCCGCGACCTTGGCGCTCTCCTGGGACTGGCTGAACTCCTCGGCGTTCTCCTGCGAGGACTGCTCCTCGGTCTTGCCGTCCGGGTAGAGCGTGTCGTGCGGCACGACCTTGTTGTCGTGGGCCAGCCAGCCGTAGACGGCCTCGACCAGGTTCATGTTGTAGTCCGCACCGGTGACCCTGACCGTCGTCATGTTGAGGTGGCCGGTCGTCGGGTACGTCTTGTGCCCGGAGATCTGCAGGACGGGCTCGCCGCGCGCCTCACCGAGCGTGTTCACCGTGGGGCCGGGCGACATCTCCGAGTAGGGCACTTTGATGAGGACGCCTGCGCAGAGCAGCGCGATCAGGATCAAGGTGGAGGCGAGCATCGTCGCGGTGCGGCGTGGCATGGAACGACAGTACGGGACGTGCCTGTCGGTGCACCGCCGGGGCCGGTCCGTACGGGGAGGGTGGACATCCGCGTACATCCGGGGGCGCGAGAGGCGCGCCGAAGGGGGTCAGGCGGGCTCGGTTCCGGCCTGGGACTTCTCCATGGCTTCTCGGAACCGGCTGTAACCGGCGAGTTCAGCGACGTCGCCGGACGTGCGATTGCGGGCGGCCCAGCTCGCCCATATCGCCGCGCCGACAGCAGCGAAAAGCGGAATCAGCAACCAGGTGAGCGCAGCCATTCCGTCCTCCCGTCCCCTAGATGAGCGACCGCAACTGACAGATCAGCAGATTAACCATCTGCGAGATCAACGCTCGCGGCAGGGGTGCGGTTACGCAAATCGGGGCGGATCCCCCCGACAGGGTTTCAGCCTCACCCCTCGGGCGGACCGTTCACCCCTGGGGGGCGGCCCCCGCGGTCAGCAAGCGCCGACCCATTCGTCCGTGCCGTCGGAGAAACGCTGGTGCTTCCAGATCGGGACCTCGTGTTTCAGGTCGTCGATCAGCTTGCGGCAGGCCGCGAACGCCTCCCCGCGGTGCGGACAGGAGACCGCCACGACGACCGCCAGATCGCCCACACCCAGTTCGCCCACTCGGTGGACGGCCGCCAGCGCGCGGACCGGGAACTCGGCGACGACCTTGTCGGCCACTCGGCGCATCTCCGCCTCGGCCGTCGGATGGCACGAGTACCCCAGGGCCGCCACGTCGGCACCGCCGTCGTGGTCGCGGACGGTGCCGACGAAGAGCGCGGTGCCGCCGGCCGAGGGGTCTCCCACGGCGCGGAACACCTCGTCCAGGGAGAGCGGGGTGTCACGGATCTCGAGCAGCCGGATCGGGTCGTCCGCCCCCTGCTCGCCGGGGTGCTCCTGAGGGGTCTGTGCCATGGCCCCATCGTGCCGTACCGCACTGACATCGCGGTATAGCTCTTTCACCCCGTCACCGGCGCCCCCCGTAGGAGGGTCCTACAGGCCCCGGCGCTTACGGGCCCGGCGGATCGCCGCGGCCGCTCCCAGCAGGGCGACCGTCGCTCCGGCGGCCCCGGCTGCCGTCGCGTCCTTCCGGCCGAGCCTGCGGCCCGCCACGGTGTGTCGCCCGGCGGCCTCCTCCAGGAGCTCCGCGAGGACCTCCTCGTTGGTCCACTGCGGCCGCCAGCCCGCGTCGTGCAGCCGCCCGACGCTGACCACCCAGGGGTGCATCGTGTACGCCAGGTCGCCCGCCGGGGACGGGGTGAGCCCGATCCGGTGCAGCCGGGCGGCGGCTCCGAGCGCGACCGCCGAGGGCAGCTCCATGCGCCGGATGCCGCTGAGCTCCTCGACCTCCTCCTGTTCGAGCCAGCCGTCGCAGCCGACCGCGAACTCCCCGTCGACCTTCCCCAGCGCCGCGTACTCCAGAGCGCTGCACAGGTCCTCGACATGGCAGAACTGCCAGGTCGGACGCGATCCGGCGACCACCAGGAGGCGGGGCGACTCGAAGTACCGGGTGAGGGCGGTGTCAGTACCGCCCACCAGGACGGCGGGCCTTACCACCGTGACGTTGAGGCCGGGGTGGGCGCGCGGGGCGCGGCGGCCAAGCCGCTCGATCTCCAGGAGGTCGCCGACACCGGTCGCCTCGGCGGTGGCGCGCAGCTCGGCGTCCTCGGAGAGGGGGATGTCGTTGTCGGGCAGCGCCCCGTAGACCATGGCCGAGGTGCACAGCACGACCCGGTGGACCCCGGCCGCCGCGGCGGCCGTGAGCACCGTCTGCGTGCCGCGTACGTTGTAGGCCGTGCGGGCGGCCGCGTCGGACTCCAGGTCGAGGTCGAGCGCCAGGTGGACGACGACGTCGGCGCCGCGCAGCTTCTCGGCGATCGCCGGGTCGCGGACGTCCAGGATGTGCCAGGTGGCCTCGGTCACCTCGCCCCGGCGCTCGTCGATGGCGATGACCTGCTTGATCTCCTCGGACGCGGCGAGCCGCGCCGTGAGGAGCGCGCCGATCCCCGCCGCGGCACCGGTGACCGCGACGACGGGACCCCGCGCTGCGGAGGGGGAAGGGTTTCGCGCTGCGCGAACCTGCGGATCTGGGGAACTCACCGGGCGTCTCCAGCGGTTGTCTTCAGTACGTACACGAATGACGCGTACGGACCAGGTGACGTCCATCCTGCCGCAGGCCGGGAGTCGGCGGAGCACCGAGCCCTTATCCGGCGCGGATGTCTACGCTGGTGGTGTTGGTCGCGCAGTCGCCGTCGGCAGGAGCCGGCGGCCCTAGGAGCCGAGGAAACCCGTGAGTGACAACCCATTCGGATTCGGCCTTCCGCCGGAGGAGCCGGAGAACGGCGACGAGGGCAAGGAGAAGGGCAAGGGCAACCAGGGCGGCCCGGCGAATCCGTTCGGGTTCGGCGGCGGGGCCGGTGGCGCGGACAACCCGTTCGCGGCGATGTTCGGTTCGCTGAACCCGAACGACCTGGGAGCGGCCTTCCAGCAGCTCGGCCAGATGCTCAGCTACGAGGGCGGTCCCGTGAACTGGGACATGGCCAAGCAGATCGCGCGGCAGACGGTCGCCCAGGGCACCGCGGACGGCAGCAAGGACGCGAGCGTCGGGCCGGCCGAGCGCGCCGCCGTCCAGGAGGCCGTGCGCCTGGCCGACCTGTGGCTGGACGGGGTGACGTCGCTGCCCTCGGGCGCGTCGACGGCCGTGGCGTGGAGCCGCGCGGAGTGGGTCGAGGCGACCCAGCCCGCCTGGAAGGAGCTCGTCGACCCGGTGGCCGAGCGTGTCGGCGCGGCCATGGGCGGGGTGCTGCCCGAGGAGATGCAGGCCATGGCGGGCCCGCTGATCGGCATGATGCGCTCCATGGGCGGCGCCATGTTCGGCCAGCAGATCGGGCAGGCCGTCGGCGTCCTCGCGGGCGAGGTCGTCGGCTCCAGCGACATCGGGCTGCCGCTCGGCCCGGCCGGCAAGGCCGCGCTGCTGCCGCTGAACATCGAGGCGTTCGGCAAGGACCTGGGCGTCCCGAAGGACGAGATCAGGCTCTACCTGGCGCTGCGCGAGGCGGCCCACCACCGCCTCTTCGCCCATGTGCCGTGGCTGCGCTCGCACCTGTTCGGCGCGGTCGAGGGCTACGCGCGCGGGATCAAGGTCGACACGGCGAAGCTGGAGGACGCGGTCGGCCAGCTCGACGTGTCCAACCCCGAGCAGCTCCAGGAAGCGCTTCAGCAGGGCATGTTCCAGCCGGAGGACACCCCGGAGCAGAAGGCCGCCCTGGCCCGTCTGGAGACGGCGCTCGCGCTGGTCGAGGGCTGGGTGGACGCGGTGGTGCACGAGGCCGCCAAGCCGCGTCTGACCTCGGCGGACGCCCTGCGCGAGACCCTGCGCAGGCGCCGCGCGAGCGGCGGTCCGGCCGAGCAGACCTTCGCCACCCTGATCGGCCTCCAGCTGCGCCCGCGCCGGCTGCGGGACGCCTCGCGCCTGTGGGCCTCGCTCACGGACGCGCGCGGGGTCGACGGCCGCGACGGCCTGTGGGAGCACCCGGACATGCTGCCGACCGCCTCCGACCTGGACGACCCGGACGGCTTCGTCCACCGCGAGCAGCTGGACTTCTCGGAGCTCGACAAGATGCTCGGCGAGGCCGCCTCCCGCAAGGACGAGCCCCAGGACGGCCCCGCGGCCAAGGGCGACGAGGACAAGGACGACGACGGCAAGTGAGTCTGCACGACGACGCGGTCCTCGTCCTGAAGGCGTACGAGGACCAGCCCGAGCTGCGCCGGGCCTACCTCGACCATCTCTCGGCGCACCCGGACGGGATGTGGAAGGCCTGCGAGGCCGGCCACCTCACGGCGAGCGCGCTGGTGATCGCCCCGGAGCGCGGCCAGGTACTGCTGACGCTGCACCGCAAGCTGAACATGTGGCTGCAGATGGGCGGGCACTGCGAGCCGCAGGACACCTCGCTGACGGCGGCGGCCCTGCGCGAGGCGGCCGAGGAGTCCGGTGTGGCCGGTCTCACCCTGCTGCCGGGCGGGCCCGTCCGGCTCGACCGGCACCCGATCCCCTCGCCGTGCAACTGGCACCTGGACGTGCAGTACGCGGCGCTGGCCCCGGCCGGTGCGGTCGAGGCGATCAGTGACGAGTCGCTGGACCTGCGCTGGTTCGACTACGACGAGGTGGCGCGGGTCGCCGACGACTCGGTGGTGCGGCTGCTGGAGGGCGCGCGGGCCCGGCTGTGACGGGCTGACACCCCGGCCGGCCGGGAACGAGAGGACGGGTAAGGGGCGGTCGCCCATGGCTGCCGCCCCTTACCGATGACCGACGCCCGGTCAGCTCCAGGCGTTGCCCTGGTTCTGCGCGTGGGCGCCCTGCTGGCCCACGCCGTACTGGGCCCGCAGGCCCTGGCCGATCACCGCGTTCTGCGGCGGCAGCACCTCGCTGGGCTGCACCAGCGCGAAGCCCTGGCCGAGGAAGCTCAGCTCCCAGCCCTCGCCCGTGTTGCCGCGGCGCCGCCACACGCCCGTGGAGTGCGTCTGCGCCTGCATCTGCACCCGCAGCGAGGTGGACCAGGCCACGATCGCGTCGGCGTCGGCGTTGACGTACTTGTCCGGGGTGACCTGGAGCATCAGCGGCTGCCCCGAGGTCATCAGGACGACCTTGCCGGTGCCGGTGATGTTGAGCTGGAACTTGCCGGTGCCGGAGATGCCGTACTGGCTGTCCACGGCGACGACCTCGTAGTGCAGCGAGGAGTCCATCGCCAGGACGTAGCCGCTGTCCACGGTCAGCCCGTCCCGGTCCACGTCCACCACGTGGACGTACTGCGCGAGGTTGGCGAGGTAGATCGTGCCCTGGCCCGAGACGCGCATCAGGTCCAGGCCCTCGCCGGTGCGGACGCGGGCGTTCTGGTTGCCGCGCGACTGGTACTCGCCGTCGAACTCCATCAGCCCCTGGTAGGCGACCATCGAGCCCTTGCGGGCGAGGATGTCGTCGTGGCCGGTGAGCACCACGCGCAGCAGCTGCGCGTTCTGCGCGCTGTAGCGCTCCGGGGACTGCTGCTCGGTGTAGCTGAAAAGCGGGCTCTGCATGGTGTTCTCGCTCCCCTCAGCCCCGGGCCCGCAGGCGGTCGGTGCTGTCCTCACTCGGCTGTACGACGACGATCCCCTGGCCCGAGAAGGCCATCTGGTACGCCTCTCCGCTGCCCCGGCCGATCAGCGAGGACGCCTTGAAGCTGCGCTTGCCCTTCACCTTGAGGTTCGGGGACCACGCCACCAGGGCGTCCGGGTCGACGTACGTCTCGTCCTCGCCGCTTCCGCAGTCGACGACGACCGGCGTGCCGCGGGAGGTCAGGGCGACCCAGCCGGTGCCGGTGATCTTCACGTTGAACAGGCCCTGGCCGGCGAACTTGGCGAGGCCCTTGACCCGTTCGACGCCCCACTGGAGGCTCGCGTCGAAGGCGAGCACATTGGTGCCGTTGACGGACAGCGCGTCGTTGTTGAGCTGGACGACGACCACGTTGGCCCCGTAGTCGGCGAGGTAGAGCAGTCCGTCGCCGGTGCACTTCATCAGCGGGGCGCCCTCGCCGGTGATCCAGTCACGGGCGATCTGGCGCACGGCCGGCGGGTTCGGCTCGTACTGGATGAAGCCCTCGTAGGCGACCATCGAGCCCACGCGCGCGAAGAGGTCCTGCCCGGTGGCCATGGCCACCTTGAGCATGGCGCTGCCGTGGTTCTCCATCCGGGCGGTGACGGGGGCGGGGGCGTAGCCCGCGAGCTGCTGGTTCATGGTCCCGGCTCCCTCAGACCTCGTACGGCTGGACGACGATGAAGTTCCCGGGCGCGCCGCGGAACTGCAGGTTGACGGACTCGCCGCTGTGGCCGGGGTAGGCGTTGCGGCGCAGCCTGACCTGGCTGGAGACGATCACCTGCGAGGCCGACGACCAGGCCACGATCGCGTCGCTGTCCGCGAACGTGGTCGGGGTGACCGGCAGCACGACCGGGGTGCCGTGGGTCATCACCACGAGGGTGCCGGTGCCCTGGAACTGCATGGTGAACAGCGCGCCGCCGGGGATGCCGTGGCCCTCGATGCGACGCACCTCGTACTGGAGCGACTCGTCGAACGCCAGGACGTGCTCGGCGGAGACGCAGATGCCGTCGCCCTGGAGTTCGATGGGGTGCAGATGGGCGCTGTTCTCGGCGAGGAAGACCTGGCCGCGGCCGCTGCAGCGCATCAGCTGCATCTCCTGGCCGGTCGCGTTGCCGACGATCCGGCCGGCGAACCCGGCGCCCTTGTAGCCGAAGTCGACCTTGCCCTGGTACATCACCATGCTGCCCTGACGGGCCAGCACCGGGGAGCCGCCGGCGCCGAGATCGACCCGGACGAGCTGCTTGTTCTGCGGGGTCCAGCGCTGTCCGGTGGGCAGCTCGCGGTACTGCTGGATGGCACCCGCGAGTCCGCCGCCGGACTGCGGCATCCCTTGCGGCGGCATCCCCTGGGGAAGCCCGGGCTGCTGACCGTAGGGGGCGGGCTGACCGTACGGCGCCGGCTGACCGTAGGGGGCTGGACCGCCGTACGGGGCGGGCGCGCCGGGGGGCGGGACCTGGCCCGGGTACTGGCCGGGGACCTGGCCGTACGAGGGCTGCTGGGGCGGCTGCCCGTACGGCGGCGCCGGGGCGGCCGGGGGCGGCACGGTGCCCGGCGGCATGTTCAGGGGCGCGACGATGGTCGGCGCCGCGTGGATCTGCGGGCTGGGCGCGGGGGCCGGGGCCGGGGGCGGCGTGGACCCGGGCGGCGGCGGCGCGTAGTGCTGCGCGGGGGCCGGGGCCGGGGCTTGGAAGTGGGGGGCCGGCTGCGGCGGATGGGGCTGCTGCGGCGTCCCCGGCGCGCCGAACTGGGGCGCGGGGGCGGTCTGCGCGGGCGGGGCGAAGCCCGGGGCGGCGCCCTGCGGCTGCTGCGCCTGCTGCGGCTGCGCGGGCTCCTCCTCGGCGACCTCGCCGCCGAAGTTCTTCAGCAGCGCCTCCAGGCCACCGTCGAAGCCCTGGCCGACGGCCGCGAAGCGCCAGACGTCCTTCAGGTAGAAGTCGCCCAGCATCACCGCGCGCTCGGTGCTGAACTCGGCGCCGGTGAAGGAGTATCTGACGACCTCCTCGCCACCGGCGACGACTCTGATGTACCCGGGGCCGATCTGCGACATCTGGCCCGCGCCGTCGATCGTCGCGGTGAACGACAGCTTGTGGATGTGGGCGGGGAGGCGGTCCAGGGTGACGCGGAACGACTCGGTGTCACCGGCCTGGGCGCCCAGCAGCTGGACGGACTCCTCGGGTGACTTGGGCTGGTTGAAGAAGATGAAGTACCGGTCGTCGGACAGCTGCTCGTTGGCGTCGAGGCCGAAGCAGCTGATGTCGAAGGACAGCCCGGGGGCGCCGATCTGCACGCCTACATACAGATCCGTCCCCGGTGTCAGGTCACTGATCTTGGCCTTGTGGCCGCGTTGGAATTCCCTGGCCATGCGTAACGACCGTCCCCCATCCCGAGTGTGATTGGTCGCGCCAGGCTAACGGCTGCCTGCGACAATCACCCAAGCCGGGAAGCACCGGTACGCATTCGGTACACGATCGCCGAGATCACTCTCCGCGAGCGGCGGGCAGATGCGGCAGCCGCTCGGCGGCCACCACCCCTTCGAGGTATCCCCGCGCGCGTTCCGTACGGGGATAGGCCTCCAGCAGCCGCCAGAAGCGCGGTCCGTGGCCCGGCACCAGCAGATGCGCCAGCTCGTGGACCAGGACGTAGTCCACGACGTACTCGGGCATGCCCTGGAGCCGGTGCGAGAGCCGGATACTGCCCTCGGCCGGGGTGCACGAGCCCCAGCGCGTGTTCTGGTTGGTCACCCAGCGCACCGATGCGGGACGCGCGCGACCCTCGAAGTACAGGTCGGACAGGCGCTCGGCACGCTCGGTGAGCTCCGCGTCGCCCAGCATCCGCTTGCTCTCCTGGGCGGCGAGCTTGTCGAGCATCACGCTCACCCAGCGCTGCTCCTCCGCCTCGGACATCCGGGCCGGGATCAGCACGATGGTGCGGTCGCCCTCGCGGTACGCGCTGACCGTCCTGCTGCGCCGGGCGCTTCTGCGCACCTCGACCGCGCTCGTCGCATGACCGCGGGGCGGCGGACTTGTCGGACTGCGGGGCGGGCTTCCGGCACTCTGCAGTGGGTCGGCGGGCACGCCCCGACGTTACCCGCTGTCAGTGGGGGAAGTCCCGCCTCCGGAAGGGTTCGCCCATGATCCATTCGGCGCTTGCACCATTAGTACGACTAACGCCCGCGCCTGTGGACAACTTTCCGCACGCGTCCGCCGCACCGGGCATTCTGGCAACGGATCGCAGGACGGGACGCGACCGGGCGGGCGGCCACCACACGGCCCGCGCCCGGCCGCGCACACGCGGAACGACGGGGGATCGACATGCATCCGATTGACGCCCATCCCATGCTGAAACCGGCACTGCGCCGGGCATGGCGGGACCGGCAGACCGTGCAGTTCGGGGTGACTCCGGCACGGGCGGTGGTGCTCTCGCCGGTGGACACGGCGACCGGGAGCTTCCTGGAGCTCCTGGACGGCACCCGCGGCCTGCCGCTGCTGTACGAGGAGGCGCGGGCGGTGGGCCTCTCACCCGGCCAAGTGGACGCCTTGGTGGGGCGGTTGACCGAGGCCGGGGTGGTCGACGACGCCACGGCAGGCGGCCCCGCGGCGCGGGCGGCGCGCGGGCGGACCGAGGCGTCCGACCGGACCGGGCCCGACCTGGCCTCGCTCTGCCTGGTCCACCCCGAACCGGGCGCCGGCGCCCGGCGCTTGGCCGCCCGTCGGTCCCTGCGGGTGCAGGTGCGGGGCGCCGGGCGGGTCGGCGCGACGATCGCCTCGGTGCTGGCCGCGTCGGGCGTCGGACGGGTGGAGGTGCTGGACGGCGGGACGGTGCGGCCCTGGGACGTGGCGCCCGGCGGGTTGCCCGGCCGGGCGGTCGGTGAGCGCCGGGGCCCGGCGGCCCGGCAGCTCGTCCGGGGCGCGGCCCCGGCCCGTCCGCCCCGGGCGGGCGAGGCCGACGAGCCGACAGGGCTGTCACTGATCGTGGTGGCCCCCAGGGACGGCCTCGATGTGTACGCGCCGGATCCGGTGACCGGCGCCGAGTGGGTGGCGGCGGGCGTCCCCCACCTGTACGCGGGAGTCCTGGAGACCACCGGACTGGTGGGGCCGCTGGTCCTGCCCGGCGGCACCGGGTGCGCGGGCTGTCTGGCACTGGAGCGGGCCGAGCGCGATCCCGGCTGGCCCCGGATGCTGGCGCAGTGGCGTTCGGGCCGCCGCCGGGTCGCGGTCCCCGCCTGTGA
Organism: Streptomyces sp. NPDC043908; assembly: GCF_056435525.1. Classification (NCBI taxonomy): domain Bacteria; kingdom Bacillati; phylum Actinomycetota; class Actinomycetes; order Kitasatosporales; family Streptomycetaceae; genus Streptomyces; species Streptomyces sp. NPDC043908. The sequence goes on from NZ_JBWKEI010000019.1 coordinate 108,061, forward strand.
CCTCTCGCTCGCGACCGCCGTGGCGGGCCTGGCCGCCGCGCACGCGCTGGCCTTCCTCGACGGCGACCTCCCGGCGAGCACGGGCACGCGGTGGGAGGCGTCACTGCCCACACTCGACTGGCGGCCGCGGCGTCTGGCGGCCCGGCTCGACTGTCCCTGCGGCGCCGCCGGCGACAGTGAGAGGGAGGACACCTCCGGGGGCGCCCGGACGCAGGACACAATGGCCCCGGTATCCGCTGTCGACGACGCACTGCCGCGAGGCGCGCGGCACGGCCGGCTGGGAATTGGAGGGGCGCATGTCTGATCTTCCCCGGAAGGCGGTCACCCGGACCGCCAAGTTGGCCGCGCTGCCACTTGGTTTCGCCGGACGTGCCACCTGGGGCCTGGGCAAGCGGATCGGCGGCAAGTCCGCCGAGATCGTGGGCCGCGAGCTCCAGCAGCGCACCGCCGAGCAGCTCTTCAAGGTCCTGGGGGAACTCAAGGGCGGGGCGATGAAGTTCGGACAGGCCATGTCCGTCTTCGAGTCGGCGCTGCCCGAGGAGGTCGCCGGACCCTACCGGGCCGCGCTGACCAAGCTCCAGGAAGCGGCCCCGCCCATGCCGACCCGGACCGTGCACACGGTGCTCGCCGAGCGGCTCGGCGAGGAGTGGCGCGAGCTGTTCCTGGAGTTCGACGAGAAGCCCGCCGCCGCGGCCTCCATCGGGCAGGTGCACCGGGCGGTCTGGCACGACGGACGCGACGTGGCGGTCAAGCTGCAGTACCCGGGCGCCGGGGAGGCGCTGCTCTCCGACCTGACGCAGCTCAGCCGGTTCGCGCGGCTGCTCGGGCCGCTGATCCCCGGCATGGACATCAAGCCGCTCATCTCGGAGCTGCGCGACCGGGTCTCGGAGGAGCTGGACTACGAGCTGGAGGCACGGGCCCAGCGGGCGCACGCGGCGGAGTTCGCCGACGACCCCGATGTGGTGGTGCCCGATGTGGTGCACCAGCGCGACCAGGTCCTGGTGACCGAGTGGATCGACGGCACCCCGCTCTCCGAGGTGATCACGGACGGTACGGAGGAGCAGCGCGACCGGGCCGGCCAGCTGCTGGCGCGGTTCCTCTTCTCGGGTCCGGCGCGGACCGGGCTGCTGCACGCGGATCCCCATCCGGGCAACTTCCGGCTGCTGCCGCCGGAGAAGGAGGACGGTCCCTGGCGCCTCGGCGTGCTGGACTTCGGGACGGTGGACCGGCTGCCGGGCGGGCTGCCCCGCACGATCGGCGAATCGCTGCGGATGACGCTCGACGGCGACGCGGAAGCGGTCTACGCGCTGCTGTGCGAGGAGGGCTTCGTGAAGGAGACCATAGACCTCGACCCGGATGCCGTCCTGGACTATCTGCTGCCGATCATCGAGCCCGCGCAGGCGGAGGAGTTCACCTTCACGCGCGCCTGGATGCGCGGGCAGGCGGCGCGGATAGCGGACCCGCGCTCCCCCGCGCACCAGTTGGGCAAGCAGCTCAACCTGCCGCCCGCGTATCTGCTGATACACCGGGTGACGCTCTCCACCATCGGGGTGCTGTGCCAACTGGCCGCGACGGTCCGGCTGCGGGACGAGCTGGAGCGGTGGGTGCCCGGATTCCTGCCCGGGGACGAGGAGCCCGTCGGGCCGGGAGCAGCGGCTGCCATGGAGCCCGGGGAGACCCTGGGGGCCGGGGAGCCGGAGAACGAGGTGGACGAGCAGCCCGCCGGGGCGTGAGGTCCAGGGGTGGCGGGGCGGGGGGGGCGGGGGGGCGGGGGCGGGGGGCGCCCCCCACCGGTCACCACCACACGGAGTCGAGTCTGCTCTCGATCGCCCGGATGTTGGCGCGCGCGCAGGCGTCGCAGAAGTAGAGACGGTGGCCGTTCTCCACGGAGTAGGTCCACGTGGGCGGAGTGCTCTCGGCGGGGGTGCCGCAGCGCGAGCACACAACGGTCTCGGCAGTCGGCTGAGTCGGGTCGTCCATTTCGTGACGATACCGCCAAGGCCGGGGGTTGCGGGCACAACGCACCGCGGGGGCCGGTCCGTTCGGACCGGCCCCCGGGGAGCTGATTCGTCACTTCACCCGCGGTCTGGCGGTGCGGTCGTCACTGCATGACGGCCATGGCCAGGGCGCGGCGGGCACGCATCGACACGCGCTCGGCGCGGCGCTGCATCCGCCGGGCGGCGATCAGGCGCATGGCCTGCCGCTCGGCCTCGGCCTCGCGCATGCGCTCGTGCATATGGGCACGGGCGAGGGCTTCTGGCATGAGTTGCATTTCGTGGGTCCTGTTCTGACGCGAGGCGTTCGCGCCGGTGGTGGTGAAGTCTGGGGTCGCGGAGCCCTTGGGCTCGCTGGTGGACGTCGTCATCGGGGCCTGCTTCTGGGGGTCGTTCGTGAGGGGGCGGTCGATGGTTCCCGGGCGGTTCATGCGGAGACCGGGTTCTTGCGCGGGCGGCCGCGGGGCCGCTTGCGGGCCACGACCACGCCCTGGACGAAGAGCTCGCCGCCCCAGACGCCCCACGGCTCGCGCCGCTCCTTGGCTCCGGCGAGGCAGGCCTCGACCAGCGGGCAGGTACGGCAGAGGGACTTGGCGTACTCGACATCGGCCGGGGACTCGGCGAAGAAGACCTCCGGGTCGTACGAGCGGCAGGGGACGGGTACGCCGAGGTTCTCGATGGCGTCGTCGAGCGCGGTGAGCGCGGTGAGGGGAGTCAAGGCGGGGTCCTCCGTGAGACCGGGCGGGGGGATCGTCTGGGCGGGCGGTACGGACGGGGCGTGCGCTTCGAGTTGCACGGTGTTTTCTTCCTCGTCTTGTTGTCGGTCCGGCCGGTCGGCCGGGTTTCGGCTGGTACCGAGACCCCTTCGCGCTGTTCTCCCTGTTCAGGGCAAACAGAAGGGCCGCGGATCCCTGGTGGGGTTCCGCGGCCCTGAAGGCGCCTGCCTGATCCTGGATCAGGCTGGATCGCTCCAGGGTTCGAGCCCACGGAAGGCCCACATGGTGTGGTGCTGCGTCGTCTGCTTCTCGGCTCCGGCACCGGCAGCCGCAAAGGCATAGGCCTGGGCCTGTCCCTTCGCCACCACTGCTTCCGGTGCCTGGGTCGGTCGCTCATTGCCGGTCCGCACGGGGAAGCTCGCCAGGGAGGACGGAATGACGACCGAGAGGCCGAGCAGACCGGAGACACCGGTGGACAGACCGGTGCCCTGGAACGAGGAGCCGAGCGGGCAGGTGGCGACGACCGAGCGATCGGTCATTTTGGTGGTGCTGATGCTGGTGAAGTTCATGAAGCTGGTCACTGGTCTCGCCTCCTCTCGGCGTCTCGGGGAGCTGGGGCCCGGGGGCCCTGATCCCATGCGTATTCGGATAAGTACAGCAAGTAGAGCACGGACGCAGGGCCTCTGAGAAGCCGCTGTTTCCGTGGTTAAGAACCTATGGGGCTTGCCCGGGCGGGCGCAAACTATTTTTCCCACGAGTTTTCACGACGGCTCGTCCCCGCTCCCACCAACCTCTTGACCAGCGCAGATGGCCAGGACATCGGCGCCGAAGCGGTCCAGCTTGCGGGCGCCGACGCCCGAGATCACCGCGAGCTCGCCGCCGCTGGACGGCACGGCCTCCGCGATCGCCATCAGCGTCTTGTCGGTGAAGACGCAGTAGGGCGGCTGCCCCAGCAGGCTCGCCTGCCCCGCCCGCCACTCGCGAAGGCGCTCGTACAGACCCTCGTCCATGTCGGAGGGGCAGTCCTCGCAGCGCATCAGCTTCATCTCGCCGGCCTCGGTGAGCGTCTTGCCGCACACCCGGCACAGGACCGGGCCGCGCCGGGTGCGTCTGCGGGCGGCGCCACGCTCGACCCCGCCGGCGGAGGCCGCCGGGGCGGAGCGGGCGCCGACGGCGGCGGAGCCGGGCCGCAGTCCGTTCAGGAAGCGGCTGGGCCTGCGCGACGGCCGGCCTCCGGGAGAGCGGGAGAGCGACCACGACAGGGCCAGGTGCGCCCGGGCCCGGGTGACGCCCACGTACAGCAGCCGGCGCTCCTCCTCGACCTGCTCGTCGGTCTTCGCATATGTGATCGGCATCATGCCTTCGGTGAGGCCGACCAGGAAGACGGCGTCCCACTCCAGGCCCTTCGCCGCGTGCAGCGAGGCGAGGGTGACGCCCTCGACGGTCGGCGCGTGCTGCGCCGCCGCGCGTTCGTCGAGTTCGGCCACGAGGTCGGAGAGCGTCGCTCCGGCCTTGGCACGCGCGAAGTCCTCCGCCAGCCGGACCAGCGCCGCCAGCGACTCCCAGCGGTCGCGGACCGCGCCGGAGCCCGCCGGGGGCGCGTCGGTCCAGCCCTTGGTGCCGAGGACGGCCCGCACCTGGGACGGCAGGTCCACGGCGTCGTCGAGGAGGGAGTCGTTGCCCCCCGCCCGGGCCGCGCCGCGCAGGGCGACACCCGCCTCCCGGACCTCGGGCCGCTCGAAGAAGCGCTCGGCGCCGCGCAGCTGGTAGGGCACGCCCGCGTCCGCGAGGGCCTGCTCGTAGATCTCCGACTGGGCGTTGATCCGGTAGAGCACGGCGATCTCGCCCGCCGAGACACCGGAGGCGATGAGGTCGCGGATGCGCCGGGCGACGCCCTCGGCCTCGGCGGGCTCGTCCCCGTACTCCGTGTAGAGCGGCTCGGGGCCCGGCTCGCGCTGGGAGACCAGTTCCAGGCGGTGCTCGGCGGCCCGGCCGCGCGCCTGGGCGAGCAGGCCGTTGGCGAGGTGCACCACCTGGGGGGTCGACCGGTAGTCCCGGACCAGCTTGACGACCGTCGCGTGCGGATGGCGGGTGCGGAAGTTCAGCAGGTGGTCGGGGGTGGCGCCGGTGAACGAGTAGATCGTCTGGCTGGCGTCGCCCACCACACAGAGGTTGTCCCGGTCGCCGAGCCACAGCTCCAGCAGGCGCTGCTGGAGGGGGCTGACGTCCTGGTACTCGTCGACCACGAAGTGCTGGTACTGGGCGCGGATCTGCTCGGCGATGTCGTGCCGGTCCTGGAGGACGCCCACCGTGAGCAGCAGCACGTCCTCGAAGTCGATCATTCCCCGGTCGCGCTTGAGCTCCTCGTACGTCCCGTAGATCTGGGAGATCTCCGCCGGGTCGCGCGGGGCGTCGCGCAGGGACTTGGCGACCGCGGCCGGGTAGTCGGCGGGGACGGTCTGGGTGACCTTCGCCCACTCGATCTCGCTCGTGACGTCCCGCAGCTCGCCCCGGTCCAGCCTGACCCGGCAGCGCGCGCCCGCCTCCGCGACCAGCTGGACCTTGCGCTCGACGAGGCGGGGCAGCTCCCCGCCGACCGCCTTGGGCCAGAAGTACTGGAGCTGGCGCAGGGCGGCCGAGTGGAAGGTGCGGGCCTGGACGCCGCCGGCGCCGAGCTGGCGCAGCCGGCCCCGCATCTCGCCCGCGGCGCGGTTGGTGAAGGTGACGGCCAGCACGCTGCTCGGTTGCAGGATCCCGGCCCGCACCCCGTACGCGATCCGGTGGGTGATCGCGCGGGTCTTGCCCGTCCCCGCGCCGGCCAGCACGCACACCGGCCCGTGCAGGGCCGTCGCGACCTCGCGCTGCTCGGGGTCGAGGCCGTCGAGCACCGCGTCCGCCGACTCGGGGACCTGGGGGAAGAGAGAGGAGTGCGTTGCTGATGTCACCCCGCCATGCTGCCAGGTCGGGGGAGGCCCACGGGACGCGTTGTCCACAGGGGGCGGGATTAGTCGTACCGGCTGGGGAATGGTGAGGCCGTCGCGTACGTTCCATCACGTGGCGTTCACCCGCCGGGCCGAACAGCCGAGCCACCAGCCGCACCGAGCAATCGGGCCGAACATGAGGAGTGCGAGAGCATGCCGGGCACTGTGACGATGTACAGCACCACGTGGTGCGGCTACTGCCGCCGGCTGAAGAGCCAGATGGACCGCGAGGGCATCACGTACAACGAGATCAACATCGAGCAGGACCCGGAGTCGGCGGCCTTCGTCGAGAAGGCCAACGGGGGCAACCAGACGGTGCCGACCGTGCTCTTCCCCGACGGCTCGACCCTCACGAACCCCTCGCTCGCCCAGGTCAAGCAGAAGATCGGCGTCTGAGCCGCGGCGCTCGTCCGCCACGCGCGCGTAGCGAGGCCCCCACCGCCGAGGTGGGGGCCTTTCGCGTGCCCGGGGCCGTGGCCCCGGGCCGGGGGTCAGTGCGTGGGGCGGGGCAGCGGCTTGCCGTACCAGAGCTCGATGAGGCGGGCCGCGATGGAGATGCCGTAGGGCGGCAGGACCTCGCCGGACTCGAAGGCGGCGCGCAGGTCCTCGCGGGAGAACCAGCGGGCCTCGTGGATCTCCTCGCCGTCCACGTTGATCTCGGACGAGGTGGCGTGCGCCATGAAGCCGAGCATCAGGCTGGAGGGGAAGGGCCAGGGCTGGCTGGCGACGTACTCGACCTCGCCGACCGTGACGCCCGCCTCCTCGAAGACCTCCCGGCGCACCGACTGCTCGATGGACTCGCCGGGCTCGACGAAGCCCGCCAGCGTCGAGAAGCGGCCCTCCGGCCAGTGCACCTGGCGGCCGAGCAGCGCGCGGTCCTGCTCGTCCGTGACCAGCATGATCACGGCCGGGTCGGTGCGCGGGTAGTGCTCGGCGCCGCACGCCTGGCAGCGGCGGATGTGGCCGGCGGCGGCGATGACCGTGCGCTCGCCGCAGCGGGAGCAGAAGCGGTGCAGCCGCTGCCAGTTCTCCAGGGCGACCGCGTGGACCATCAGTCCCGCGTCCCGGGGCGACAGGAGCAGTCCGGCCTCGCGCAGGCCCGCCGCGCGCGCGGACTGGTCCATACGGCCCGGCAGGGAGTCCTTCTGGAGCGCGAAGTAGCTGACGCCGTCGTCGTCGGTGCCCAGGAAGTAGCGGTGGGTCTCGGTGACGGGGGCCTCGAAGGCCGGGGTCATCACCAGTTCCGTACGGCCGTCGGCGGTGTCGTCGATCAGGACCTGTCCGCCGGAGACCACGAAGACCCTGGTCGTCGGGTGGCTCCAGGCGGCCGCCAGCCAGGCCTCGTCCAGGCGGTGGTGGGCCGCGCGGTCGATGCCGCTGGCCTCGGTGAGGCTGATGGGTGTGGTGAGGCCGATCGGCCGGTCCGCGGCGGCGTCACTGCTGGTGGTGCTGGTGGTGCTCACAGGTGCTTCCAACTCCCCCGGGTGGATGGGTTCAGCGGTGTTCGTTCGGCGGTGGCGGCGCGGGGCGCGCGGCCGCTCACAGCCGTACGGCGGCGAGGTCGCCCCACAGGTGGGCGGTGGTCTCGACGCCCTTGAGGAGGAGGTCGACCTCGACCTTCTCGTTGGGCGCGTGCCAGCCGTCGGACGGGACGGAGATCCCCAGGAAGAGCACCGGGGCGCCGAGCACGTCCTGGAGGTCGGCGGCCGGGCCCGAGCCGCCCTCGCGCGTGAAGCGGACCTTCTGGCCGAAGGCGCGCTCCATGGAGCGCACGACGGACCGCAGCGCCGGGTGGTCCAGCGGCGTCAGACAGGGGCGGGTGCCGGCGCTGAAGACGGTCTCGTGCCGGATGCCGTCCGGGATCCGGGTGGCGACCCACTCCGTGACGAGCTTCTCGATCCGGTCCGGGTCCTGTCCGGCGACCAGCCGGAACGACAGCTTCACCATCGCCGAGGAAGGGACGACCGTCTTGCCGCCCGGACCCTGGTAGCCCCCGCCGATGCCGTTGACCTCGGCGGTCGGCCGGGCCCAGACGCGCTCCAGGGTCGAGTATCCGGCCTCGCCGTGGACGGCGCGGGACTTGGCCGTGCGCAGCCACTCGGCCTCGTCGAAGGGCAGCTCGGCGACGAGCTCGCGCTCGGCGTCCGTGAGCTCGGCGACACCGTCGTAGAAGCCGGGCACGGCGATCCGCTCGTCGGCGTCGTGGAGCGCCGCGACCAGCCGGGCGGCGGCGGTGGCGGGGTTGGGCACGGCGCCGCCGAAGGAGCCGGAGTGGATGTCCTGGTCCGGACCGTACAGCCGGATCTCGCACTCGGCGAGGCCGCGCATGCCCGTGCACACCGTGGGCGTCGTCTCCGACCACATGCCGGTGTCGGAGACGATCACGGCGTCGGCGGCGAACCGGTCGGCGTGCGCCTCGACGAGGGCGCGGAAGTGCGGCGAGCCGGACTCCTCCTCGCCCTCGACCAGGAGCTTCAGGTTGACGGCGGGGGCGGTGCGGCCGGTGGCGGCGAGGTGCGCCCGTACGCCCAGGGTGTGGAAGAACACCTGGCCCTTGTCGTCGGCCGCGCCCCGTCCGTACAGCCGGCCGTCGCGCAGCTCGGGCTCGAACGGCTCGGTGTGCCAGCCGTCCTCGCGCGCGGCGGGCTGCACGTCGTGGTGGCCGTAGACCAGGACGGTGGGAGCCTCCGGGTCGCCGGAGGGCCACTCGGCGTAGACGGCCGGGGCGCCGGGGGTGTCGAGGACCTCGGTGACCGGGAAACCGGTCTCCCTGAGCTTGGCGGCCAGCCACTCGGCGCTGCGCCGTACGTCGCCGTCGTGCTCGGGCTGGGCCGACACGGACGGGATCCGCAGCCACTCGGCGAGGTCGTCGAGGAAGGCGGCGCGGTGCTGCTCGATGTACGCCCGCACCGTGTCGTCGGCTGCGGTGTGGACGGCGCTGTCCGGGGTCTCGCTCATGTCATGGAGCCTATCCGCCCGCTGGTGGTGGCTCGTCCGCCGGTGTCCCGGCCGGGCCCCTCCCGCGCGCGCGGGCGGCCTCCTCGCGCGCGTGGCCGCTCCCCGCCCCACCGCGGCCCTCGCCCAGCAGGATGCGCTCCAGTTCGGCGCGGCCCGGGAGGCGGGCGGGACGGACGGTCTCCCCGGTGCGTACGTAGAGGAAGGCGGCGGTGACGGACTCCAGGGGGATGCCGTGCTGCTCGGCCCAGGCGAGGCGGTAGACGGCGAGCTGGAGCGGGTCGCCGGTGGCGCCGCGGCCGGTCTTCCAGTCGACGATCTCGTACGTGTCCGGCCGCTCACCCCGGTACACCGCGTCGATACGGCCGCGGACCACCCGGCCCGCCAGCGTGACCTGGACCGGCGCTTCGGTGCGGAGCGGGGTGCGCCGGGCGTACGGGGAGCGCTCGAACGCCTCCTTGAGGGCCGCGAGGTCGCGTTCGTCCGCGATGTCCGCGTCACGCTCGTCGCCGCCGGGGAGCTCCTCGGGGCCGAGCATGGGCAGCGGCAGCTCCTCGAAGCGGGACTCCACCCAGGCGTGGAAGCGGGTGCCGCGGCGGGCGGCGGGCTGCGGCGGCCTGGGCATCGGGCGGGCCAGCTCCTGGGCGAAGCCGTCCGGGTCCGCCGCGAGCCGCAGCAGGTCCGAGGCGGTGAGCGAGGCGGGCACCGGCACCTCGTGGCTGGTGGCGCGGGCGCGGCGGAGCTCGGTGGTGAGGGTCTCCAGGTCGCGGTCCCAGGAGGCGATGGCCCGGCGCTCCTCGGGGGTGAGGACGCGGTGGTCCCGGGAGTCCGCGTCGGGGCGGGTGTGCTGGACGGGGACGTCGAGGTGGGGGCGGGGGGATGCGGTGCTGTCCGCCGGGCCGTCCACCGGGGCCGGGCGCTGGGTCGGGAGGGCGTCCCAGCCGTCCTCCAGGAGGGCGAGGTCGTCGAGGGCGTCGGGATCGCCGAAGGCGTCCGGGGGCACGGCGGCCCGCCCCGCCGCCGCCCCTTCCGGGTGCTCGCCCCTCGCGGCCTTCACCGGTCCGTCCAGCGGCTCGTCCAGCGGCTCGTCCGGAAGGAAGGGGCCGTCCTCGTCGAAACCGGGATCGAAGTCGGGACCGAAGCCGGGGTCGAGGTCAGGGTCGAGTTCGGGGCCGAAGTCGGGGCCGAGGGCCGGGTCGAGGTCGAAGGGGTCGTCGGCGAACCCGTCCTCGTACGGAACGTACGGGAGGTCCGCCTCCGCGCGCCTCACGCGCGCGTGGTGCGGCTCTTCGGTGCCCGCCGCGCCCTCCGCGTCCAGGTGGGCCAGGACCGTCTCGGCCGCCGCCCGTCGGCGCGCCAGGGACGTGGGGTCGAGCGGGAGCGGCCACGCGTGCGTGGCGGCGGACTCGCCCAGGGCCGGGTTCTCGGCGTCCTCGGCCGGGGCGTCCGCCCAGGCCTCGATCTCGCCGTGCCCCGCCTCGCAGTGGGCGTACAGCGCGTGCAGGAACGCGGACGGGCCCCGCGGCTTCTTCTGGCTCGGTCCCCACCAGTGGCCCGAGCCGAGCAGCAGCGAGCGGGGACGGGTGAACGTCACGTAGCCCAGGCGCAGTTCCTCGGTGTGCTGGTGCTCCTTCAGCTCCTCCTTGAAGGCCTTGATGCCCTTGGCGTCCCACTCCGGAGTGGCCGGGAGGGTCGGGGCGTCGCCGCGCAGGGCGTGCGGGAGGACCTTGGCCTGGGCCGTCCAGGCCTCGCGCGCCTGGGTGGAGGGGAAGACTCCGTTGACCAGGCCGGGGACGGCGACCACGTCCCACTCAAGTCCCTTGGACTTGTGGGCGGTGAGCACCTTCACCGTGTTCTCGCCGCCGGGCAGGGCGTTGTCCAGGCCCTTCTCGTACTGGGCGGCGGTGCGCAGGAAGCCGAGGAAGGCCAGGAGCGAGGCCTCGCCGTCGAGGGCCGCGAAGCCGGCCGCTATGTCGAGGAAGTTGCCGAGGGTCTCGCGGCGGCGCGCGGCCAGGGCGTGCGGTGAGGCGGAGAGCTCGACCTCCAGGCCGGTGGTGGTCAGTACGCGGTGGAGCACGTCCATGAGCGAGTCCGCGAGCGAGCGGCGCAGATCGCGCAGCTCGGCGGCGAGCCGGGCGAAGCGCACGCGCGCCTCGGCCGAGAAGGGCAGCCCGTCGTCCTCGTCGTCGCCGGCCTCCAGGAAGGTGTCGAGCGCGTCCGCCAGCGAGATCACCTCGGCCGGGTCGACGCCCTCCACGGCATCCGCGAGCCGCTGGTCGGGGTCGTCGGACCCGGCCTTCTCCCGCCGGACGAGACGGCGGGCGCGGCGGCCCAGCAGGGCGAGGTCGCGGGGGCCGATGCGCCAGCGCGGGCCGGTGAGGACCCGTACGAGGGAGGCGTTGGCGCCCGGGTCCTGGAGCACCTCGCACACGGCCACGAGGTCGGCGACCTCGGGGAGGTGGAGCAGCCCGGAGAGGCCGACGACCTCGACGGGGATGTCGCGCGCCACGAGCGCGCCCTGGATCTGCGGGAAGTCGCCCGCGGACCGGCACAGGACGGCGATCTCGCCGGGCTCCTTGCCGGTGCGCACCAGGTGGGCGAGGGAGTCGGCGAGCCAGTCGATCTCCTCCTGGTGGGTGTCGAGCAGCGCGACGCGCACCACTCCGTCGCGCTCGGCGCCGGGGGCGGGGCGCAGCGCCTCCACGCCCGCGTGCATCGCGCGCAGCGGCGCGGCCAGGGAGTTGGCGAGGTCGAGCAGACGGCCGCCGCTGCGGCGGTTCTCGCTGAGCGAATGGCGGGTGGCGGGGCGGCCGTCCTCGTACGGGAAGTGGCGGGGGAAGTCGTCGAGGTTGGCCACGGAGGCGCCGCGCCAGCCGTAGATGGCCTGGCAGGGGTCGCCCACGGCGGTCACCGCGTGTCCGGACCCCCCGCCGAACAGGGCGGCGAGCAGCCGGCGCTGCGCGACCGACGTGTCCTGGTACTCGTCGAGCAGCACGACGCGGAACTCGTCGCGCAGGATCCGGCCGACCTCGGGGCGGGTGAGGGCGAGCTCCGCGGAGAGCGCGATCTGGTCGCCGAAGTCGAGCAGGTCACGGGACTTCTTGGCCTCCCGGTAACGCTCGGTGAGGTCGAGGAGTTCCAGCCGGCCCTCGGCCGCTTCGGGCACCTTGCGCAGATCGGCGTTGCTGAGCTTCGCGCTCTCCAGGGCCCGCAGCAGCTCCCGGTCGTACGCCCGCAGCTCCCCCGGTCGTACGAGGTGCTCGGCCAGCTCCGCGTCCAGGGCCAGCAGGTCGCTGACGAGGGAGGCGAAGGACTTGGTCAGCGCCGGGTACGGCCCCGGGGCCTCGCGCAGCACCCGGGCCGCGAGCTGGTAGCGGGTGGCGTCCGCGAGCAGCCGGGAGGTGGGTTCGAGCCCTATGCGCAGGCCGTGGTCGGTCAGGAGCTGTCCGGCGAACGCGTGGTACGTGGAGATGCGGGGCTCGCCCGGAGGGTTGTCCGGGTCGATCGCGTCGGGGTCGGTGATGCCCGCGCGGACCAGGGCCGTGCGCACCCGCTCGGCGAGCTCGCCCGCGGCCTTGTTGGTGAAGGTCAGGCCGAGGACCTGCTCGGGGGCGACCTGACCGGTGCCGACCAGCCAGACCACCCGGGCCGCCATCACGGTGGTCTTCCCGGACCCGGCGCCGGCCACGACGACCTGCGGGGCGGGCGGGGCGGTGATGCACGCCGTCTGCTCCGGGGTGAACGGGATGCCGAGGAGCTCTTTGAGCTCCTCGGGGTCGGTGAGGATGGGCACCCCAGAGAGGCTAACGGGGACCACTGACAACGGCGGTCCCCGCCGGGACCGGTGTGACACTCCCCGCATCCCCGGTCTCAGGCGGGCAGGTGTGACGCTCCCCCCGTCCCCGGCCCCCGGCGGGGCAAGATGTGACACTCCCCGCGCCCCCGGCCCCCGGCGGGAGCGCGGGCGGTCCTGCCGGGGTGCGGGAGGGGACGGACGGCCGTCGGTCGTCAGACCTTCAGGCCGCCGGTCTCTTCGGAGCCGGAGCCGGAGCCGCCGTCCGGCTTCATGCCGAGCTTCTCCAGGTCCATGACCTGGTCGGCGGGCGGAGCCATGATCCGCACCGGCTTGTCGTAGTCGCTGAAGGTGACGGTGCCGGGTTCGTCGCCGCCCGTCTCGGCGACCTTCAGCAGATGCGCCGGTCCCCGCTTGGCGACGTACATCGTCACGGCCGAGCCGTCGCTCTTCTTCTTGATGAGGGTGACGGCGGGCACACCGGCGACGACGGTGTCGGCGCCCTTGGTCATCCCGGTGCGGTCGCCCTTGTCGTCGTCCATGCCGGAGACGAGCTCGGAGAGCACGCAGAACTGGCCCATGTCGTCACCGGAGCTCTTGCCGTGGCGCTTCCCGGACTTCGCGGGCGCCTCCGTCGGCATCTTCACCCAGCGGCCCTTGAGGAGCTCGACCAGGGCGTCGGCCTCCTCCTTGGACGTGCCGTCCTCCTTGGCCATGGCCCGGTAGAACTTCTCGTCGCCCTGCATGTAGTACGCCCTGGGGTCGGCCTTGAGCACCCGGGCCGTGCCGTTCTTGACGTGCACGCTACCGGAGCAGTCACCCACCCGGGTGACGGTGACCGACAGGCTCATGTGTACGCCGTCGGAGACGCCCGCACCGGCGACCTTCACGGTCTTCGCCGCCTTCGTCACGCCGACCGCCTTCTCGGCGATCGCGTCGGCGGTCATCCCCGCGAACGGGTCCGCGGGTGTCGGGGAGGCCGTCACGGACGGCTTAGCGGCCACGGAGGCGACCTTGGCGCCGTTGCCGTCCTCCTTGCCGCACCCGGCAAGACCGGCGACAGCGGTCGTCCCGACCACCGCGACGACCAGGGCGTTCCGACTGACCCGCATCTGTCTCTCCTCAAGGCTGGTGAACCGGAGACATCAGCGACTGAGGTGCCCCTGTCAGTACAGCGGCCCCCCGGCCCAAAACGTCACTCCAGCACCTGCCGCCCCTCCGGCAGGGCGGAGCACGACGTACGGAAGGTGCAGTTCGTGCAGTGCTGGCCGGGGCTGGGGGTGAAGTGCTCGTCCAGGACGCGGCCCGCGGCGGTGGCGAGGAGGTCGCCGACCCACTCCCCCGCCAGTGGCTCCTGCGCCTGGACCTTCGGGTACGCCTCGCCGCCCTCCCGCTTGGGGGCTGCCTGGCGCAGATGGACCAGCTCGGCGCCGCCGGGGGCGGGGCGCTCACCCGCGAACACCTCGTCGAGCGCGCCCCGCTCGACCGCCAGCTGGTAGACCGCCAGCTGCGGATGCGCGGCCACCTCGCTCGCCGTGGGCGCCTGCTTGCCGGTCTTGAAGTCGACGACGTAGGCCCGGCCCGCCTCGTCCTGCTCCACGCGGTCCATCGAGCCGCGGATACGCACCTCGTACTCGCCCGCCTCCAGCGTCACGTCGAAGTCGTGCTCGGTGGCCACCGGGGTGCGGCCCGTCCGGTCGAGGGTGTGCCAGCGCAGGAACCGCTCCAGCGCCACGCGCGCGTTGTTCTTCTCCTGCTCCGACTTCCAGGGGGCGTCGAAGGCCAGCGCGTCCCAGACCGAGTCCAGCCGCTCCATCAGCACGGCGAGATCGGCGGGCGTACGCCCGGAGGCGACCTCGTCGGCCAGTACGTGCACCACGTTGCCGAAGCCCTGGGCGGCGGTCGCGGGCGCGTCGGCCTTCACCTCGCGGCCCAGGAACCACTGGAGCGCGCAGGTGTTGGCGAGCTGGTCGAGCGCGCTGCCGGAGAGCACGACCGGGTGATCGCGGTCGCGCAGGGGAACCGCGGAGCGCGTCGGCTCGTTCAATCCCCACCAGCGGTACGGGTGGGCCGCGGGCACCAGCGGCTGGCCCTCGTCGTCGGTGAGGGCGGCGAGGCGGGCGAGGCGGCGGGCGGCGGCGTCCCGCAGCGCCTCTGACGCCTCGGGGTCGACGGTGGTGGCGCGCAGCTCCGCCACCAGCGCGGCGACGGCGAGCGGGCGGCGGGGCCTGCCGGTGACGTCCTTCGGCTCCTCGCCCAGCTCGGAGAGGAAGCGGGAGGGCTGGTCGCCGTCGTCGGCCGGGGCCTTGACCGCCGTCACCACGAGCCGGTCGCGCGCGCGGGTGGCGGCGACGTAGAAGAGGCGGCGCTCCTCGGCCAGGAGGGCGCCGGGGGTGAGGGGTTCGGCGAGACCGTCGCGGCCGATGCGGTCGGCCTCCAGGAGCGAGCCGCGGCGGCGCAGATCGGGCCAGAGGCCTTCCTGGACGCCCGCGACGACGACCAGGCTCCACTCCAGGCCCTTGGAGCGGTGCGCGGTCATGAGGCGTACGGCGTCGGGGCGCGCGGTGCGCCGGGTGAGGGTGTCGGCGGCGATGTCCTGGGCGTCGACCTCCTCCAGGAAGTTGAGCGCGCCCCGGCCGCCGGTGCGCTCCTCGGCGCGCGCCGCGGTGTCGAACAGCGCGCACACGGCGTCCAGGTCGCGGTGGGCGTTACGGCCCGCGGTGCCGCCGCGCAGCGCGGCGCGTTCGAGGCGCTGGGGCCACGGCGTGCCGCTCCACAGCTCCCACAGGGCCTCGGCCGCGGTGCCGCCGCCCTGGAGGAGTTCACGGGCCTTGCGCAGCAGCGCGCTCAGACGCTGGGCGCCCCGGGCATACGCGGGGTCGTGCGCGACCAGCCGCTCCGGCTCGGCGAGCACGCGCGCGAGGAGGACGTCGGAGGCCGCCGGCACCCGGGTGCCGGCGGCCCGCTCCTCGTCGCGCAGGGCCCGGCCGAGGCGGCGGATGTCGGCGCTGTCCATGCCCCCGAGGGGCGAAGTGAGCAGATCGAGGGCGGTCTCGGGGTCGAGCCAGGGGGGCGGAGCGGTGTGGGAGGCGGGGGCGGCGTCGGGGGGAGCGGCGTCCGGGTGGCCGTCGGGGGACGGGTCACCGTCGAGGGACGCGTCGCCTTCGGAGGACGCGCCGCTCTCCGGGGACAGGTCGCCGCCAGAGGACACCTCGCCGGCAGAGATCGCCTCGCCGTCGGCGGACGCGTCACCGTCAGAGGACGCACCGCTCTCCCGGGACAGGTCGCCGCCAGAGGACACCTCGCCGGCAGAGATCGCCTCGCCGTCGGCGGACGCGTCACCGTGGGAGGACGCACCGCTCTCCCGGGACAGGTCGCCGCCAGAGGGCACCTCGCCGGCAGGGATCGCCTCGCCGGCAGCGGACGCGTCATCCTCGGGAAACGTCCCGTCACGCCCCTCGCCCCCGCCCCGCACCTCGCCCGCGTCGTCCTGCTCGCCCTCGTACTCCTGCTCCTCCTCCCCCGCCCCCGACAGCGCCGCCCTCGCCACCGCGCGCAGGGCCGTCAGCAGGGGTGTCACCGCGGGTTCGTGGCGCAGGGGGATGTCCATCCCGTCCACCTCCACCGGAACGCCCGCCGCCGTCAGGGCGCGGCGCAGGGCCGGCAGGGCGCGGGTGCCCGCGCGCGTGAGGACGGCGATGTCGTGCCACGGAACGCCCTCCTCCAGATGGGCGCGCCGGATGATGTCCGCGATGTTCTCCAGCTCCGTGGAGGCCGTCGGGTAGGTGTACGCCTCGACGCGCCCGCCCGCGCGGACCGGGGCGAGGTCGCGGTGGGCCCGTACCTTCTCGGACGGCAGACGCGGCATCGGCATCCGCCGGGTCAGCAGCCGGGTCGCCTCCAGCAGCTTCTCGCCGGAGCGGCGGGACGTCGTCAGCACCTCGACCGGCGCCGGAGCGCCGTCCGCCCGCCGGAACGTGTCCGGAAAGTCGAGGATCCCGTTGACGTCCGCGCCCCGGAACGCGTAGATCGACTGGTCCGGGTCGCCGAAGGCGATCAGCGTGCGGCCACCGCCCGCGAGGGCCCGCAGCAGGCGGACCTGAGCCGGGTCGGTGTCCTGGTACTCGTCGACGAACACCGCGTCGTACGCATCGGCCGGAGCGGGCCCGTGCGGCGGGGCGGAGGAGGAGACGTGGGACGACGTGCCGGAGTACGGGGCGCGCTCGGCGAGCAGGACGGCCCGGTGGACCAGCTCCGCGTAGTCCAGTACGCCCTGGAGGTCCAGGACGTCGAGATATTCGGCCAAGAACGCGGCCGCCGCACGCCAGTCGGGGCGGCCGGTGCGGCGAGCGAAGTCGGCCAGCGCGTGCGGCCCCAGGCCCAGCTCGCGGCTGCGGGCGAGCACCGCGCGCACCTCGTCGGCGAAGCCGCGCGTGGTCAGACAGGCGCGCAGCTCGTCGGGCCAGCGCACGGAGGCGAGCCCCTCGCGCTCCAGGCCGAGCTGCCCGGCCAGCAGATCGCGTACCGCCACGTCCTGCTCGGGGCCGGACAGCAGCCGCAGCGGCTCCGCGAACAGGTCGGCGTCCTGGTGGGCGCGGACCAGGGCGTAGCAGTAGGAGTGGAAGGTGGTGGCCTGCGGGGCCCGCGCGCCGCCGAGCCGCAGCGCCATCCGGTCGCGCAGCTCGACCGCGGCCCTGCGGCTGAAGGTGAGGACGAGGATGCGCTCGGGGTCGGCCCCGGCGGCGACCCGGGCGGCGACCGCCTCGACCAGCGTGGTGGTCTTGCCGGTGCCCGGTCCGGCCAGGACGAGCAGCGGCCCGTGCGCGTGGTCAACCACCGCCCGCTGACGTGCGTCCAGCAAAGGGGGGTCCACCGGCCTCAACGGGGTACGTACCAGTCGGTACGCGCCGGCGGACCGCCGTCGTACCTGGGGGTACGTCGTACGCCCGGTGGAGGAGGAGGAGCTCACGTGGATCGCCGGTCCTGGTGGGTGTGCTGGTGATGAGGATGCGGACGGGGGCCGTGCCGACTGTCGACGGTACGCCGAAGCGCGGCCGGCACGCAGCGAGTCATCCGTACGGGCCTGCGGCCGCCCCCGGTGGCGTCCGATGGCCGAAGCTGTCAGATATGAGCCGCCTCGCCGCCGACCTCGCGTTCCGCGCCCGTCCGCGCGGTGCCCGCGCTGTCCCCGGCATCCCCGGAACGGCCCCCGGGGCCCCGCCCGCCGCCGTCCCAGCGCGCGCGGCGCATGTCGAGGCGCGGCAGATGCCCCTCGGCGGCGCGGCCCGCCTCGCGCAGCGGCGTGGACTCCTCCCGGTAGTGACCAAGAGCACGCAGCTCGTGGCCGGGCAGCAGCGCGCCGTCCGCGCGCACCACGCGCCACCAGGGCGCGGCGCCGCCGTAGAGCGCCATGACGCGGCCGACCTGGCGGGGTCCGCCCTCGCCCAGCCATTCGGCGACGTCCCCGTACGTCATCACCCGGCCGGGCGGGATCTGCTCGGCGACGTCCAGCACCCTTTCGGCATACTCCGGGAGTTCCGGCAGCTCATCGCTCACCCGGTCCATCCTGCCGTACGCCACCGACAGTGCGGCCGAGAGCGGGCTCCCGCCGACCGCGCACACCGCGGCCGCCGGGCGCGCGCCGCGCGGTGCACGTCCCCCCGGCGCACCCTGATGCCTCCCGGCGGGGGCCGGTCATGCCACCATCATGCGGGCGGTGACCGGTGATACGAGAGCACGAAGAGCAGACCGAAGACCAGAGCGGCGAGACAGCGGACCAGACGGCGAAGGAGCGGGGCGTGCAGCCACCCGAAGCGGCGGCCGGCAGCACCCCGGAGACGGGGGCGCGGTCCGACGTACCCGCCTCCGGCGCCACGCCCGCCCCCGCGTCCGGACCGGAAGCGGAGTCCCGGGGCCCGGCCGGGCCCTCCCCCACGACGGGCGCCAGGATCGCGTCGGTGCCGCCCTCGGGCGCGACGGCCGTCTCCGCGCCGCACGGGACGGCGCACACGGCACACACGGACTTCGAGGCGTGTGAGAACGCGGGCGCCATCGAGCGCGTCTCCGTGGACGAACCGTTGCTCCCCGCGCGCGTGCACCGCCCCTCCGACCTCGTTCGGCTGATCAGCGGGGTGCTGGCCATCGCGATCGTGCTCACCATCGCCGCCATCGCCCACCACACCACCTCCGGCCTCGAACAGGACATCAGCAAGGGCTCGGACCAGGCGCCGGACGTCCTGATCCGGCTGGCCGGTCTGGTCTCGTCCATCGCCGTGCTGATCCTGCCGGTCGCCTTCGCCATCGAGCGGCTGATCAAACGCGACGGGCTGCGCATCGCGGACGGTGTGCTCGCGGCGGTGCTCGCCCACGGCGCCGCCCTCGCCACCGATCTGTGGGTGGCCAAGTCGGCGCCCGACTCGATCACCAGCGCGCTCACCCAGCAGTCCGGCACGGGCGGTCTCACCGACCCCGTGCACGGCTATCTCGCGCCGGTCATCGCCTACATGACGGCCGTCGGCATGGCCCGCCGGCCACGCTGGCGGGTCGCCCTGTGGGCGGTCCTGCTGCTCAACTCCTTCGCAGTGCTCGTCGGCGGCCAGACGACCGCGTTCTCGATCCTCGTCACGGTCCTGCTCGGCTGGACCGTGGCGTACGGAACGCTGTACGCGGTGGGCTCGCCCAACGTCCGGCCCACCGGCCAGACCCTCCTCGCCGGACTGCGGAACGTGGGCTTCCGGCCGCTCACCGCCATGCGCGCCGAGGACGTCCCGGACTCCATGGAGCAGGGCGACCGGGGCCGGCGCTACTTCGTCACCCTGGAGGACGCAGCCCCGCTCGACGTCACCGTCGTCGACCGCGAGCAGCAGGCCCAGGGCTTCTTCTACCGGGTGTGGCGGCGGCTGACCCTGCGCTCCATCACCACCCGCCGCTCCATCCAGTCGCTGCGCCAGGCCCTGGAGCAGGAGGCACTGCTCGCGTACGCGGCGATCGCCGCCGGGGCCCACGCGCCGAAGCTCATCGCCACCTCCGAGCTCGGCCCCGACGCCGTGATGCTGGTGTACGAGCACACCGGGGGGCGGTCCCTGGACTCCCTGGACGACAAGGAGATCACCGACGACCTGATGCGCAGCGCCTGGCAGCAGGTGCGGGCGCTCCAGTCGCGGCGCATCGCCCACCGCAGGCTCGCCGGGGACGCGATCCTGGTGGATCGTTCCGGCACCGTCATCCTCACGGACCTGCGCGGCGGCGAGATCGCGGCCGGCGATGTGGTCCTGCGCATGGACATCGCCCAGCTCCTGGTCACCCTGGGGCTGCGGGTCGGCGCCGAGCGCGCGGTCGCCGCCGCCGTGGAGGTGCTCGGCCCCGACACCGTCGCCGACAGCCTTCCGCTGCTCCAGCCGATCGCGCTGACCCGCTCCACGCGCGCGACGCTGCGGCGCCTGGCGCGCGAGCAGGCGCAGCGCGAGCGCGAGGCCGTCATCGAGGCATCGCTGGCGGCCAAGGAGGTGCGCGCCGCCGAGGCGGCCGAGGCCAGGCGGCGCGAGGCCGCGACGGCCAGCGTCCCCGAGGAGGAGCCGCTCGCCGCCGAGGAGGAGCGCAAGACCGTACGGGCCGACAACAAGGCCGTACGCGCCGAGAAGAAGGCCGAGAAGGAGGCCATCGACGAGGCGCTGGAGAACGCGCGCGAGGACGATCTGCTCACCCAGATCCGCGCCCAGGTGCTGCTGATCCGCCCGCAGGCGCCGGTGGAGCCGGTGCGCCTGGAGCGCATCAAGGTGAAGACGCTGCTGACGTTCGTCGCCGGGGCCATCGCCGCGTACTACCTGCTGGTGCAGATCACCCACATCAAGTTCGGCGATCTGGTGGCGAACGCGCAGTGGGGCTGGGTGGCGGCGGCCGTGCTCTTCTCGGCGCTCTCCTACCCGGCGGCGGCGGCGAGCCTGCTGGGCTTCGTCCCCGAGAAGGTGCCGTTCGGACGGGCCGTGATCGCGCAGGTCGCGGGCTCGTTCGTGAAGCTGGTCGCCCCGGCGGCGGTCGGCGGCGTGGCCCTCAACACCCGGTTCCTCCAGCGCGCCGGGGTCCGCCCGGGCCTCGCCGTGGCGAGCGTGGGCGCCTCGCAGCTCTTCGGGCTTGCCTCGCACATCTCGCTGCTGCTGGTGTTCGGCTATGTGACGGGCACCGAGAAGACCCCGGACCTGTCGCCCTCCCGGACCGTGATCGCCGGTCTGCTGACGGCCGCCGTGCTGATCCTGGTGGTCACCGCCATCCCCTTCCTGCGGAAGTTCGTCGTCACCCGGGTGCGGTCGCTCTTCGCCGGTGTGGTGCCGCGCATGCTGGACGTGCTCCAGCGGCCCCAGAAGCTGCTCACCGGCCTCGGCGGCATACTGCTGATCACCGGCACCTTCGTGATGTGCCTGGACGCCTCCATCCGCGCCTTCGGATCGGGCACCAACTCGCTCAGCTACGCGAGCGTGGCGGTCGTCTTCCTCACCGCCAACGCGCTCGGCTCGGCCGCCCCCACCCCGGGCGGTGTCGGCGCGGTGGAGCTGGCGCTCTCCACGGCCCTGACCATCGCGGGCCTGCCGGCCGAGACGGCGGCGTCGGCCGTGCTGCTCTACCGGCTGCTCACCTTCTGGCTGCCGGTGCTGCCGGGGTGGCTGTGCTTCAACTACCTCACCCGCAGGGGCGAGCTCTGACCGGGCTCGGCACACGCCGCTGCCACCCGCATGGCCTGCGGTTTCGCGCGGGCCACGGCTGACGGGCCCACGATGGGGAGCATGGAGAACCCCGCCGCCCTGCGTGCCGCCTCTCTCGCCACGGCCACCGCCGCCCTGCTGCTCGCCGCCACCGGCTGCTCCGACAGCGGGACCAAGGAGTCGTCCCCGGCCAAGGCCTCGGCGCTGGCCTCCCAGAAGCTGACCTGGAAGAAGTGCGGCGCGCCCTCCCAGGCGGAGGGGACCGGGGACGCCCCCTCGCCGCCGCCCGGCGGGGGCGAGTGGAAGTGCGCCACCCTGCGCGTGCCCCTCGACTACGACAAGCCCGACGCCGGGTCCGTCGAACTCGCGCTCATCCGCGCCGAGGCCCTCGACAAGAACCGGCGCATCGGGTCGCTGATCTTCAACTTCGGCGGCCCCGGCGGCTCCGGGGTGACCACACTGCCCGCCGCCGCGGGCGACTACGACAAGCTCAGGGCCCGCTACGACCTGGTGAGCTTCGACCCGCGCGGGGTCGGCTCCAGCGCCCCCGTCCAGTGCGAGAGCGACAGCCAGCTCGACCGCTACTTCGCCCAGGACTTCACCCCCGACGACGCGGCCGAGGAGAAGTCCCTCTCCGGCCACATGAAGGCCTTCGCCGCGACCTGCCAGTCCAACTCGGGGCGGGTCCTGCCCCATGTCGGCACCACCAGCGCCGCGCGCGACATGGATCTGATGCGCCAGGTCCTGGGCGACGACAAGCTGTACTACTTCGGCATCTCCTACGGAACGGAACTGGGCGGGGTCTACGCCCACTTGTTCCCCAAGAACGTCGGCCGGGCCGTCTTCGACGCCGTCGTCGACCCCACCAGCACCTCCGAGCAGGGCGCGCTCGGGCAGGCCAAGGGCTTCCAGCTCGCCCTCGACAACTTCGCCCAGGACTGTGTGGACCGGGGCGACAAGTGCCAGCTGTCCGGGGCGAACGTGAAGGAGGTCGAGGCCGGGATCGTCAAGCTCCTCGCCGACCTCGACAAGCAGCCCATCCCCGGCAGCGGCATCCGCATGCTGACGCAGACGGAGGCCACCAACGGCATCGCCCAGGCCCTCTACTCCAAGGAGTACTGGCAGCTCCTCGAACAGGGCGTCGACGAGGCGCAGGGCGGGAACGGCTCCCTGCTGCTCGCCCTCTCCGACGCGATGAACGGCCGGGCCAAGGACGGCACGTACAGCAACATCCAGGCGGCCAACACCGCCATCAACTGTGCTGATTTCAAGGACCGTTACTCACTGGACCAAACGAGGGCCAAGCTCCCCGAGTTCCGCAAGGCCTCCCCCGTCTTCGGCGACTTCCTCGGCTGGGGCATGATCGGCTGCACCGCGTGGCCCGTGCCGGGCCAGTGGAGCACCCCCGACGTGAGCGCGCCCGGCTCGGCGCCGATCGTCGTCGTCGGCAACACCGGCGACCCGGCCACGCCGTACGAGGGCGCCCGGCACATGGCGGAGAAGCTCGGCGCGGGAGTCGGGGTGGAGCTGACGTACAAGGGGCAGGGGCACGGCGCGTACAACAGCGGCAGCAAGTGCGTGCAGGACGCGGTGAACACGTATCTGCTGGACGGCAGGGCCCCGGCGGCCGGGACGGTCTGCCAGTAGCCCCGGCCCGTCGGGGCGGGCTCGCGGGGGCGTTGTCAGTGGGCCCGCCTACGATGACGGGACTTGATTCGCTTGATCGGATTTCCGCGGATCGGGCCGGCCCGACACGCCGGTCCGCTGCCGGGCCTGTGGGGGGCGTCCATGAACAGTCTTGTACGTGTACGGGCAGGAGCGCTGGCCGCCGTCGCCGTGCTGGCGGCCGGGCTCCTGGCGGGCTGCGATTCCGGCGGGAAGGGCGCGGGGCCGAGCGCCCCGCCGAAGAGCACGGTCTCCGCGGCGCCCCGGCCGGGCACGGCCGGCGAGGCGCGGGCGCTTCCGCAGGCGCTCACCGCCCAGCGGCCGCGGTGGAGTGCGTGCGCGAGCCCGGGATGGCAGTGCGCCGAGGTCAAGGTGCCGCTCGACTACACGAAACCGGCCGGTGACACCCTCTCCCTCGCGCTCGTGCGCAAGCAGGCGCGGGAGAAGGACAAGCGGATCGGCTCGCTGCTCTTCAACTTCGGCGGCCCCGGCGGCTCGGGCGTCGAGATCCTGCCGCGGGCGGCGAAGACCTACAGCGCCCTCAACTCCCGCTACGACCTGGTGGGGTTCGACCCGCGCGGCGTCGCCAAGAGCTCCGGCGTGGTGTGCCGCGACGACAAGGAGCAGGCGGACGCCGAGCGGCGGATCGACGCCACCCCGGACACCGCCGCCGAGGAGGCCGCCTTCCTCAAGGACGGCGCCGAGGTCGGCGCGGGCTGCGCGCGCCGCTCCGGGAAGGTCCTGCCGTACGTGTCGACGAGCAACGCGGCCCGGGACATGGACCTGCTCCGCCAGGTCCTCGGCGACGCGAAGCTCAACTACTTCGGAATATCGTACGGAACCGAACTGGGCGGCACCTACGCCCACTTGTTCCCGCACCAGGTGGGGCGCACCGTGCTGGACGCGGTGGTCGACCCGACCGCCGACGCGGTGGGCCATGCCCGCAACCAGGCCACCGGCTTCCAGCGGGCGCTGGAGGACTACCTGAAGTCGACCGGACAGGACCCGGAGCAGGGCACCGAGCGGATCGCGAAGCTGCTCGCGCGGCTCGACGAGCGGCCGCTGCCGACGTCGAGCGGGCGCCGGCTCACCCAGACCCTGGCGCTGACCGGCATCGTCATGCCCCTCTACTCGAAGGAGAACTGGCCCTACCTCACCCAGGCGCTCGCCGAGGTCGACCGGCGCGGCACCGGCAATCTGCTGCTCGCGATGGCCGACGCGTACAACGACCGTTCCAAGGACGGGCACTACGGGACGCAGAGCCACGCGCAGCGGGCGATCTCCTGCGACGACAGCAAGGTCCGGCCGACCGCCGCGCAGGCGAAGGCGCTGCTGCCCGAGTTCCGGCGCATATCGCCGGTCTTCGGGGAGTTTCTGGCGTGGGACACGGCCGGGTGGTGTGCCGGCTGGCCGGTGCCGGGCGAGCGGGACGTGCCGGAGGCGAGCGCCCCGGGGGCGGGCCCCGTCCTGGTGGTGGGCACCACCGGCGACCCGGCGACCCCGTACGAGGGCGCGCGGAAGATGGCGCGGAAGCTGGGCGCGGGCGTGGGGGTGCTGCTGACGAACAAGGGCGAGGGCCATGGCGCGTACACGGAGGGCAACACCTGTGTGCGGCGGACCGTCGACGCGTATCTGCTGGAGGGCCGGGTGCCGACGGACGGGACCGTCTGCTCGTCCTAGCGGGCCGGGCGGGGCGGGGCTCCGGCCGGGCGCGGTGGCCGTCAGGCGCCGGCGCGCCTGAGGGTGCGCAGGATCAGCCACTGGTCGCCCCAGGCCATCGCCGTGCCCAGCACCGCCATCACGACGCCGACGGCGAGGCTGCCGCTCGCCGCGCCCATGGCGAGACCGGCCACATTCAGGCCGAAGCGGACCGCGAAGCGCAGGGCCAGCAGCCCGAGGGCCAGCAGACGGGTGCGCTTGTTCTTCCAGAGCGCCTTCATGTACCGCATCCGGGCCCTCAGGACGGTGAACGTGAGGGTGATGTTCACGGCGGCGACGACCGGGATCAGCCAGTAGACGACCGGGTACGCGCGGGCGATGTCGAAGATCCCGGCGAAGCAACCGACCAGCGGGAAGTACCAGGTGGGAAGGCCCTTGATCTCGGGCCGCGGGGCGTTCCGCGCCGGTGCCCCGGTCTCCGTCCGGACCTCGGCCGCCATCGTGAGGACCTGGTTCTCGACTGCCACCGTGCTCATCACAGTGCCCCCTTCGCGTGCGCCCACCTGCTGACAGGTAAGAGCTTCGCTCAGGGGGCACCGGGCCCGGCAGAGATGACCGTCCCCGGTCCCGCAGGACAAATGTCCTACGGGACCGGCCCGGGATCAGTAGACGGGCTTCTCGGGCTCGATCTGGTGGACCCAGCCGATCACGCCGCCGCCGACGTGGACCGCGTCCGCGAAGCCCGCGGACTTCAGGACCGCGAGCACCTCGGCCGAGCGGACGCCGGTCTTGCAGTGCAGCACGATGCGCTTGTCCTGGGGCAGGTCCTGGAGGGCGTTGCCCATCAGGAACTCGTTCTTGGGGATCAGGCGGGCGCCCGGGATGGAGACGATCTCGTACTCGTTCGGCTCGCGGACGTCGATGATCTCGATCTTCTCGTCGGCGTCGATCCACTCCTTGAGCTGCTTGGGAGTGATGGTCGAGCCGAGCGCCGCCTCCTGGGCCTCCTCGGACACGACGCCGCAGAAGGCCTCGTAGTCGATGAGCTCGGTGACGGTCGGGTTCTCGCCGCAGACCGCGCAGTCGGGGTCCTTGCGGACCTTCACCTGGCGGTACTGCATCTCCAGCGCGTCGTAGATCATCAGCCGGCCGACGAGCGGCTCGCCGATGCCCGCGAGGAGCTTGATCGCCTCGTTGACCTGGATGGAGCCGATGGACGCGCAGAGCACGCCCAGGACGCCGCCCTCGGCGCACGAGGGCACCATGCCCGGCGGCGGGGGCTCGGGGTAGAGGCAGCGGTAGCAGGGGCCGTGCTCGGACCAGAAGACCGAGGCCTGGCCGTCGAAGCGGTAGATCGAACCCCATACGTACGGCTTGTTCAGCAGCACGCACGCGTCGTTGACGAGGTACCGGGTGGCGAAGTTGTCCGTGCCGTCGACGATCAGGTCGTACTGGCTGAAGATGTCCATCACGTTGTCGGCCTCGAGCCGCTCTTCGTGCAGGACCACGTTCACGTACGGGTTGATGCCGAGCACCGAGTCCTTGGCGGACACGGCCTTGGAGCGGCCGATGTCGGCCTGGCTGTGGATGATCTGGCGCTGCAGGTTCGACTCGTCGACCTCGTCGAACTCGACGATGCCGAGGGTGCCGACACCGGCGGCTGCCAGGTACATCAGGGCCGGCGAGCCGAGGCCGCCGGCGCCCACGCAGAGCACCTTGGCGTTCTTCAGCCGCTTCTGCCCGTCCATCCCGACATCGGGAATGATCAGGTGACGCGAGTACCTGCGGACCTCGTCTACGGTGAGCTCGGCAGCCGGCTCGACCAAGGGTGGCAGCGACACGGAATCTCCGTCGGTCGGTATGTCAGTACGGTTGTTCTCTCCGTAACACTGCCACGCCACTTCTCATTCCGAGATACCTGGTCCGATACGCGAGACGATTTCGTCCCAGTAGCCGGGCAGCGTCTCGAATGGGTTCATTTGTCCCCCGTCGTCGCCCCGGTCGGTGAAGTAGATCGTTCCCGCGCCCTGCCAGCGGGCGATCCGCAGCGCCTCGTCGAGGTGGGTGCGGGGCACTCCGTGGACGAAGTGGCAGAAGCGCTCCGCCGGGTGGTCGGCGGTCCACTCGGCCACCTGGGACCAGCGGTACTCGCTCCACGGCCCGGAGAAGGTGACCAGTTGGTCGGCGCTCTCCGCGTAGCCCGGGTACGGGTGGGCGCCCTGGCCGAGGACCACGTGGGCACCCTCGCGCAGGGCCCGCAGGGTGGACACCGTGCGCCGCACCCCGGGCAGGGCGTCCCGGTCCGTGGGACAGCGGTCCAGCAGGAAGCCGTCGACGCGGTACCAGTCGAGGAAGCGGTGCGCGTCGGAGATCAGCTTCCCGAAGGGGCGCGTGCCGTACGCGGTGTCGAGGTGGCCGAGCACGCGGACGCCCGCGTTGCGCAGTTTCCCGGCGGCCTCCAGGCAGTGCGGGTCCGGCCGGGTGCCCGGCCCCTGCGCGACGTTCAGGACCGCCCAGTGCAGCGGGGTGCCGGGGCGGGTCAGCTCGGCCCACTCGACCGGGGCGACCAGGGGGTGCGCGCAGCCGGGGACGCCGAAGCCGAGCCGTCCCGAGGTCGCCGCGCGCGGGGCTCCGGTGCGGGTCAGATGCGGCACGCCGCCTCCATCCAGATGTCGGCCAGGGACTCCTCCAGGTTGATCCGGGGCCGCCAGCCGAGCCGGTCGCGCGCGGTGCGGACGTCGGCCTGCTGCCAGCTGCCGCAGCCGTCGGGGTACGGGGCCGGGGGCGCCGCCAGATGCTCCATGGCGTCGGCCGACGGGCGGGGCGCGCCGATCACGCCCGGGCGCAGACCGGGGCCCGCGTCCAGCTCGTGCAGCGCGCCGCCGTACCCGGCGACCCGGGCGAGGACGGCGGCGGCATCGCGCAGCTTCACCGAGCGGCCGGTGCCGATGTTGACGACGCCCTGGGCGGCCGAGAGGGAGGCGGCGTGCACGGCGCGGGCCACGTCGCGGACGTCGACGAAGTCGCGCTGCACCCCGAGCCCGGCGAGCTTGAGTTCCCCGTCGCCGGACTGCATGGCCCGTCGCATCGCCTCGGCGAGGCGGCCGAGCGGGGACCCGGCGGGGGTGCCGGGCCCCACGGGGGAGAAGACCCGCAGCACGATGGCGTCCAGGCCGGAGCCGAGGACCAGTTCGGTCCCGGCGAGCTTGCTCACGCCGTACGGGCCGCCGGGGCGCGGCACCGCGTCCTCGGCGGTGGAGGAACCGGGCTGCGAGGGGCCGTATTCGGAGGCGCAGCCGAGCTGGACGAGCCGGGCGCCGCAGCCGCTGCGGCGCAGGGCCTCGCAAACGGTGGCGACGGCGACCGTGTTGTGCCGGGTCAGCTCGCGGGCGCCGCCGCGGGTGGCGCCGGCGCAGTTGATCACGACCCCGGGGTGGACGGCGTCCAGGAAGCGGGTGAGGGCTCCCGGGCTGCCGGAGGCGAGGTCGAACCGTACGTCGGCGTCGTCGCCGCGGCCGAGCGCGGTGAGCTGTACGGCCGGGTCGGCCAGCAGGCGGTCGGCGACGAAACGGCCCAGGTATCCGTTGGCACCGAGCAGTAGCACCCTCATCGCACGGCCTTTCCGTACGGGCGGCAGCAGGCCGGGGGCAGGGCGGTCATGTGTCTCGTTCTCCTTCGGGCGTGCACGCGCGTCAACGCGTGTGGTGCTGTTCGGGGGTCGGGGGGTGTACGGAGTGGGCCGAGGCGCGGGCGAGGACCGCGGTGGCCCGGGCAAGGAGGGCGAGGGCGGCGGCGCCGCAGACGGCCGCAGGGACGGCTCCCGCGCCGCCCGCCTCGACGGCGGCGGTCACCGGGCGGGCGAGGGCGTCGCAGCCCGGCAGCCGTCCGGCGAGCACCAGCGCGAGGGCGGCGGCCTCCGCGCAGGCGGCCGCGCGCAGTCCGGCGGCGGCGGCCGGCGCGTGGCCGTGCAGGGCGAGCAGCCGCGCCAGGAAGAGCAGCGCGCCGGGGGCGGCGGCGGACGCGAACGAGCCGTGCCCGTAGGCGAGTCGGCCGGTGAACAGGACGGTGGTGAGGGCGGCCAGGAACACGGCGACCGCCCCGAGCAGGAGCGGGCGGGAGCGGTCGGCGAACTCCTCAAGTCCCCGGCTGGTGGCGAGGCCGCGTCGGGCGCGTACGGCGAAGAGGCGGGCGCACCAGGTGGCGGGGGCGACGGCCAGGGCGAGGCCGACCGCGGCCGCCGGGTCGGCGCCCCAGCCGTCGGGGGTGCCCGGGCCGCCGTCCGGGCCGCCCGCGATCAGCGCGTCCAGGAGGCCGTTGCCCGCGACGGCGTAGAGGGCGAGCCAGAGCGCCCACGGCAGTCCCGCGCCGCGCCCGGTCCGCAGGGGGCCGCACCGGACGGCGTACGCGAGGGCCGCGCCGACGCCGGCGGCACCGGCCGCGATCACGGCGAGGCGTGCCCCGCCGACGGTGAGCCGGGCGGCCGTCACGGTGAGCGCGCACAGAGCGCCCGGCAGCAGGGCCCGCAGCACCCGGAACGGGCGTCCGGGGGGCTCGGGCGCGGGTTCCAGGTCGTGGCGCGGCGGTTCGGCGCCGCGCGGCACGCGCGCGTAGAGCTCCTCGGCGAGCGAGAACACGTCCCGGTGCCGGAAACGCGCGGCGGTCCGGTCGGTCACCCCGTGCGCTTCGAGCCCGGCGGCGATCTCGAACGGATCGACGGCCCGCTCGCAGAGGTCCCGGTGCCGGTGCATGAGCGCCTTGACGGGGTCGGCGGGGCCTCTGCGGGGGCGGGGGCGGGGGGCCCCGGCGGGGGGCTGGTCGGGGGTCGCGGACCGCCGGGGGGCGGGGGGCTCCTGGGGGGCGCGGGGATCCCTGGGGGCTGGGGGCTCTAGGGACTTGGGGGGCTTGGGGGACTCCGGAAACCCTTGGGGCTCCGGGGTCTTCGGGAGCTCCGGGAGCTCCGGGGACTCCGTGCCAGGCTCGGCCGTTGGTCCGGCCGTTGGTTCGGCCGTCGGTCCGGCCGTCGGGTCGGCCATCGGGTCGGCCATCGGGTCGGCCGTCGGGTCCGCCGTGCCCGTCCCCGTTGGACTCCCCGTGCGCGCACCCGCGTCGGGCCTCGGGATCGGGAGGCGTTGGCCTCGTACGCCCGTGGGGCGCCTGGGGGTCGGGTCGGACAGCAGGGCCTCCGAGCGGATGTCCCAGGCGCCCGCGCTCTCGGGGGCGCGCGGGATGTCGTTCTCGGCGGGGCCGTCCGTCGGGCGGGTCGTCGGCGGGAGGGTCATCGGGTCGCCTCCTCGGCGTGCGCGGAGCCGGGGCGGCGGAGGCCGGACGGGGCCGAGCCGGTCAGGGCCGTCCAGCTGCCGGGGACGTGGGCCTCGGCCGGGTGGGCGAAGGGCACGGGGGTGCCGCTCTCGTCCACGGCCTCCCGGCGCACCGGGCAGTGGGACATCAGCTCCAGGTAAATGCCGCGAAATGCCGCGAGGTTCTGCTCGACGGTGAAGAGTTCGAGGGCGCGGGCCCGGGCGGCGGCGCCGAGCCGTTCGCGGCGCTCGGGGTCGCGCAGCAGCGCCAGGCACGCGTCCGCGAGCGCACGGGGGTTGCGCGGGGGGACCACGAGCCCGGTACCGCCGATGACCTCGACCACCGCGCCCGTGTCCGTGGAGACCGTGGCCCGGCCGCAGAGCATCGCCTCGACCAGGCTGACCGGGAAGCCCTCGACGACGCTGGAGAGGACGACGACGCTGCCGCCCGCGTACGCGTCGGCCAGGTCCGGCGCGCCCGGGCCGCCGATCTCCTCGAAGGAGACCGGGTTGTCCCCGACCGCGTGCGCGTCCACGGCCTCGTCGGGGAAGAGCTGGGCCGCGAGGGCGCGGCAGTGGGCGAGGTAGGCGGCGGCCTCGGGCGAGAGGACCGACGCGGACGCGGACGCGGAGGACGAGACAGGGCTACCGAATCCGTGCGCGCCGCCGCCGTAGCCGCCCGCGTACCCTAGCCCGTCGCCATAACCGCCCACATGCCCCGGCCCGTCGCCATAACCGCCCATGTGCCCCGGCCCGTCGCCATAGCCCGCGCCCGCACCCGCGGCGTACGCCGAGCCGGACCCGTAACCAGAACCGGCCGCGTACCCCGACTCGGCCGCGTACCCCGAACCGGACCCGTAACCAGAACCGACCGCATGCCCCGAACCGAACCCGTGACCAGGACCGGCCCCGTAACCAGGACCAGACCCGTAGCCCGAACCAGACCCGGCTCCATAGCCAGCGCCAGCAGCCCCGTAACCCGCACCATCCCCGCGGCCAGGACCGGCCCCACGCCCCGACCCGGCCGCGTACCCCGAACCCGCGCCGTGCCCCGCACGAGCCCCGCGGCCGCCTCCGGACCCGTGGCCCGTACTTCCCGAGCACCCCGGGCCGCCGAAACGGCCCACGCCGAACCCCTTGGCCCCGGCGCCGAAAGCTCCGCCGCCGAACGCCGCACCGCCGAACGCCGCACCGCGGACCACCGCACCACCGAACCCGTCCCCGCGGAGCCCCTCCCCGCCGGGAGCCGCTTCGCCGGCGTCCCCGTCGAACGGCCCCACCGGCCCCACCGGTCCCGCCGCTCCCCCGCCGCGCCCCGCGCCCGGCGCGTCGCCGTACCCGTACGGGCACGGGCCGGGGCCGTGGAGCTGGGTGCCCGGGGCGGCCCCGGGGGTCCGGCCCGCGTAGAAGATCCGCAGGCGGGCGTCCGGCTCAGCGCGCCGGACCTCCGCGAAGGCGTGCAGCAGGGCGATGAGGTCCTTGGTCGGGTCGACGCGGCCGACCCAGACCAGCGTCGTGGGGTCGCCCGGGTCGGCACCCTCGCCCTCGCCCACCGACTGGAAGCGCTCGGCGGCCATGCCGGGGTACACCGTGCGCAGCTTGGCGCGGTCGGCGCCGCACTTCTCCTGCCAGCGGCGGGTGTGGGTGTTGCCGGGCGTGATGAGCGCGGCCCGTTCGTACACCTCGGCGGCGAGCCGCCGGTGGAACGCGGCCGTCAGCGCCCGGACCGGGACGCGCGCGTCGCCCGGCGCGAGGTACTGGGCGCGCAGCCGCACCCCGTACTCGGTGACCAGGAGCGGCACTCCGAAGAAGCGTTTGGCCAGCAGGCCCGGGAGGGCGGCGCAGCCGCCTCCGGCCGCGTGGCAGAGGTCGACGTCGCCGAGGCCCGCCGCGTCGTACCAGTCGAGCGAGAGGGGGCGCAGGGCGCGCTCCAGTATGTCGGCGAAGGCGAGGTAGTCGGGGACGCGCGCGGCCTGCACCGCGCGGCCGGCGCCGGGGGTGCGGCAGGCGGCCTCCAGGACGCGTACAGCCGTCTCGGAGCGCAGGACGGTGGACAACCCGCCGTACTCCAACGCCAAGTCGGCCAGGCCGTACAGCGCTTCCGCGAATCGCGAGGAGCCGCCGCCCGCGCCCGGGGCGGACCCGCCGCCCCCGCCCGGGGAGGGGGCGCCGAGCTCCCCGCTCGCCACGGTCTCGAAGGCGACCGTGAGCGCGTCCGGGTCGCCGCCACGGCCGGGTTCGCCCAGGTCGGCGGCGACCGGCCCGCCCCCGCCCGGCACGCCCGTCGGCGCGTCTGCCCGTCCCGGCGCGCCGGGCAGGCCGCGCTCGCCGTCCGCACCGTCCGGCCCGGCCATGCAGATCGCTCCGGCCAGTTCGCGCAGGCAGGTGGCGAACCGGTCGCGCTCGCGGCGGCCGAGGCGGCGGGCCCGCGAGGAGCGCGCGCGGACGTGCCCCCCGTCCTGCGTGCCCCACAGCGGGGCCGTGCGCACCCGGCGGACGTGCGGGGGCAGGGCCACCCAGCCGCGTTCCTCCTGGGCAGCCGTGCGGCTGAGCGCGTATATGTCGAACTCGTGCCGCGCGAGCCCGCGCACGAGCCGGTCGCACCACAGCCTGGACTCCCCGGTCGTGTACGGGTATCCGCCGTCGGTGAGCAGTCCGATCCGCACAGTACGCACCCCCGATCTCCCTGGTGGGCGGCCGCCGTTGCCCCGGCGACTCGCAGCGGGAAGAACGTAAGCGGATACGGCGGTGGGGGGGGGGGGGGGGGGGGGGGGGGGGGGGGGGGGGGGGGGGGGGGGGGGGGGGGGGGGGGGGGGGGGGGGGGGGGGGGGGGGGGGGGGGG
>NZ_JBWKEI010000020.1:0-14752 GCF_056435525.1 Streptomyces sp. NPDC043908
AAATGACCAACCAACTCGACCAAGCCATCGAACAACACGGCAAAGGCGACCTCACCACCCTCCTCACCGGCAACGACACCTGGACCGTCACCAACTGACCTCATCTGGCACCTCACCTGACACCTCATCTGACATCGGCCGACAAGGCCAGGACCCTCTACCGGACCCCCCATGGCAAACCGGGGGTCCGGTTCGTTAATGTCCTCTCGTCCGAGCAAGTGGGGGGGAGGACACATGGTGAGCGCACGGCTGGATACCGTCGCGCCGTCGCGGCCGCCGCGGCCGGCACGCGCGACGCACCACGAACGCGCCACCGCGCACACCGCCGGCGCCGAAGCCACACCCGACGCCACCACCGCGGCCGCAGCCGCCCGCGCAGTCGCGCCCGTCCGTACGGTGTCGCCCGCCCCCCGGACCGCCGACGGCCCCCGTATCAAGGGCGCCGCACACCACACCACGGCTTCCGCCCCGCCGCCCGACGCCCCGCCGTCCGGCGCCCCGCTGCCCGGCGCCCCGCGCGACCCGGCCCGGGCCCTCGGCGCCGGTGGCGCCCACGGTTGTCGCACCGTCGAGAGCGCGCCGGGGAACGGCATCCCCGTCGACGCCCCTCTTCCCCTGCGCCGACAGTAGTCGGCACACACGTACACGGCACCGACCCACACCCCCATCCCGTCCTTACGGAGCACCTCCATGCCCCAGCAGCAATGCCCCTTCGCCCTCGACGCCTCCGGGACCGACCTCCACGGCGAGATCGCCCGTATCCGCGCGCACGGCCCGGTCACCCGGGTCGAGCTGCCGGGCGGCGTGCCCGCCTGGTCGGTCACCAGCGCCGAGGCCGCCAAGAGCCTGATGACCGACCCCCGCGTCTCCAAGGACGCCGAACGCCACTGGCCCGCCTGGATCAACGGTGACATCCCGCGCACCTGGCCGCTGGCCCTGTGGATATCCGTCCGCAGCATGATCACCGCGTACGGGGAGGAGCACAGCCGGCTGCGCAAGCTGACGTCCCGGGCGTTCACCGCGCGCCAGACGGCGGCGCTGCGCCCGACGATCGAGCGGATCGTCTCCGACCTCCTCGACAAGCTGGCCGACACCCCGCAGGGCCGCCCGGTCGACCTGCGCCGGGCGTTCGCGAGTCCGCTGCCCGTCCAGGTGATCTGTGAGCTCTTCGGGGTCCCGGAGAGCTCCCGCGACCGGCTCTGCCGCCTCATCGACATCACCTTCCTCACCGAGGTGACCCCCGAGGAGGCCGAGGCGACCGGCCGCGAACTGTACGTGGCGCTCAACGAGTTCATCGCCTTCAAGCGCGCCAACCCCGGCGACGACATGACCAGCGGTCTGATCGCCACCCACGACGAGGAGGACGGCAGCGGCCTCACCGAGGTCGAGCTGGTGGACACGCTGCTGCTGATGATCTCGGCCGGGTTCGAGACCGTGGTCAACCTGATCGACCAGGCCGCGTGCGCCCTGCTCACCCACCCCGAGGAGCTGGCCCGCGTCCGGCGCGGCGAAGTCTCCTGGGAGGACGTGATCGAGGAGACCCTGCGCTGGGAGCCGCCGGCCGGCCATGTGCCGCTGCGGTACGCCGTGGAGGACATCGAGATCGGCGGTGTGGTGATCCCCCGGGGCGAGCCGATCCTGATCGCGCTCGCCGGG
The DNA here is from genome assembly GCF_056435525.1 of Streptomyces sp. NPDC043908. Taxonomy (NCBI): domain Bacteria; kingdom Bacillati; phylum Actinomycetota; class Actinomycetes; order Kitasatosporales; family Streptomycetaceae; genus Streptomyces; species Streptomyces sp. NPDC043908. The sequence goes on from NZ_JBWKEI010000020.1 coordinate 1,657, forward strand.
CCCGGCCGCGACCCCGAGGTGCACGGCGAGAGCGCCGACCGCTTCGACCCGTCGCGTCCGCTGCGCCGCGAGCACCTGGCCTTCGGGCACGGCGTCCACTACTGCCTGGGGGCGCCGCTGGCCCGGATGGAGGCGACGGTGGCGCTGTCGGCCCTCTTCGAGCGCTTCCCGGACGTGGCGCTGGCGACGCCCGTCGAACAGCTCGCCCAGCTCCCGTCGTTCATCTCCAACGGCCACCGGGAAGTGCCGCTCCTTCTGAACAACCGCTAGGGGCGCGGAAGAAGGGGCCCTGCCGTTCGGTCGCGGCAGGGCCCCTTTCCCGTACGGGAGGCGGCGCGGCCGGGTCAGGCGAAGGCGGCCGCGTGGTCGCGGGCCCACTCGGCGTACGAGCGCGCCGGGTGGCCCGTCAGCTCCTGGACGTGCCCGGAGACACCGGCCTTCGCCCCGGCCCGCTGGCGCTCGGCGCTGTGCAGCAGCGCCTCGGCCACCGGACGCGGATAGCGCGCCAGGAGCGCGGCGCGGGCCTGTTCGACGCCGAGCTCCTCGAAGCGGAGCGGCCGGCCCAGGGCCTCGGCGAGCAGCGCGGTCTGCTCGGCGGCGGTGACGGCCGCCGGGCCGCAGAGCGCGTAGGCGCGGCCCTCGTGGGCGCCCGGCTCGGTGAGTACCCGCGCCGCCACCTCCGCGATGTCGCGCGGGTCCACGGTGGCGTTGGGCGCGTCCCCGTACAGCGCGCGCACCACGCCCTCCTCGCGCACCGACCGCGCCCAGGACAGGGTGTTGGTCATGAAGGCGCGGGGCCGCAGCAGCGTCCAGGCGAGCCCGGACTCCCGTACGGCCGTCTCGTTCTCGCGCTGGCGGCGGGTGATGAGGTCGTCGGCGGCCGGGTCGGTGACGGCCAGCGCGGAGAGCTTGACCAGATGGCGCACCCCGGCCGCGCGGGCGGCCTCCGCGAACCGCAGGTCGTCGGGTTCGCCGATGCTGCCGGTGACCAGGAAGGCCGCCCGGACGCCCGTCAGGGCGCGGTCGAGGCCGGCCCGGTCGGCGTACTCACCGCGGACCACCTCGACGGCCGGCCCGGTGGCCGTCACCCGCTCGGGCCGCCGGGCCAGGATGCGCAGCGGATGGGCGGGGGCGAGCAGCCGGGCGACCTCGCCTCCCACGGTCCCGGTCGCGCCGGTCACCAGAATCACCGTTCGTCGTCCCCTTCTCCCTCTCCCCCGCGGCCCGTCCCGCGGCCGGTCCCTCGGCCCGTCCCCGTCGCGCCCGTCAGTCGACGCGCGGCGCCGAGAGCGTGGCGAGGAAGACCAGGCTGTCGTCCTGGTGGCCGGTGACCTGCACACTGGTCATGCCGGGGCGCCGGGGCGCCGCGTCGGTGACCTGTATCCAGCAGGTGCTGTCGAACTCCGCGTACCGGTGGAACGCTATGTCACCGGCGATCGGGACGTACGGCGCGGGCCCCAGGGCCGCGCTCGCCGCCTGGCGGGCCGCCTCCAGGAGGAGCATGCCGGGCACGTGGTCGTTGGGGCGCTGGAAGAGCGTGGGGTGCGTGGTGTCCACGCGCAGCCGCCAGACGCGCTCCTGCGGGCACGGCGACAGCACCACGTCGGCGGCGCGGGTGCGGCCCGCGAGGTCGGCGGGGACGGGCAGCGGAAGGTATCCGGTGGTGCCGGGGGCCGTGCGGTCGCCGCGCAGGCGCCGGTAGACGCCGGGGCTCAGCACCCGGGCCTGCCCGGAGCCGGTGGCCACCAGGCGCCCCAGGCGGCGCAGCACCCAGTGGACCTTGAGCCGCGAGAGCTTGCCGCCGCGCCATTCGAGACGGGTGAACTCCAGCTCCACGTCGATGAGCGCCGGCTGGCCGCCGACGTCCAACTGGCCGTCGTTGGCGGTATATTCGAGGTCGGTGAGCATGAAGTGCCAGTCGAGCGGCACCCCGTAGCCGGCGTGCACGATCAGCATCGCGGACTGCCGCATCGTCTCGACGACGAGCATCGGGTCGTGCAGACCCCGTGCGACGGGCTCGAAGAAGACGTGGTCGTGCGGCCAGTGCGCGGTGACCGAGAAGGTGTCTCCGTCCCGCCTGCGCCAGCCGTGCGGAAAGGCGTCGGCCGGCCTCGCCCTGTGAACCAATTCCGGTGAAACCGGGTGCGATTGCGTCATGGTGGTGGGCCCGGCCCCGGTTATGGGTATGGCGCTGGTCAATACTGCTGCTGTTTTCGACATGGCTCCCCCCGAGGCATGTACGAAGAAACGTAGTCATGCGGTCCACGGTTAAGATACAAACTAGACGGTTTTTTTCAAGTGCGGGGCACCGGTCCCGAAGGTTCACAGCGTCGACATCGCGGCGCAACACGAGGAGGCAGCGTGGCGAAGCAGGACCGTGCGATCCGCACCAGGAGGGCGATCCTGGAGGCCGCGGCCATCGTCTTCGAGCAGCAGGGGTTCCAGGCCGCCACGATCACGGACATCCTGAAGATGGCCGGGGTCACCAAGGGCGCGCTCTACTTCCACTTCCAGTCGAAGGAAGCGCTCGCGCACGGGGTCCTCAACGAGCAGGGCTCCGGCCCCTCGCTGCCGCCGCAGCCCGTCAAGCTCCAGGAGCTGATCGACGCCGGTTCGGTGCTCGCCCACCGCCTGCGCACCGACCACCTGGTCCGGGCCAGCATCCGTCTGACCCTCGACCAGCAGGCGACGGGGCTCGACCGCACCGGCCCGTTCCGGCACTGGAGCGAGGCGAACCAGGAGGTGCTGACCCAGGCGCAGCAGCGCGGCGAGCTGATGCCCAACGTGGTCATCTCCGACACGGCCGAGCTGTACGTGGGAGCCTTCGCCGGGCTCCAGATGATGTCGCAGACGCTCAGCGACTACCAGGACCTCGCGCACCGCCACGCGGTCCTGCAACGCCATGTGATGGCGAGCATCGCGGTGCCGTCGGTGCTCGCCGCCCTGGACTTCTCCGAGGACCGCGGCGCGCGGCTCACCGCCGAGCTGGAGTCGGCGGACGCCCCCGAGTGCGCGGCGGCCGCGGTCTGAGCGACCGGGCCGGCCGCGCCCCCGCGCGGGTCACTCGGACGCGGTGGCACCGTCCTGCCGCGGGACGTCGAGGTTGGGCAGCGCTCCGCCGAAGCGGCGGTCGCGCTGCGCGTACTCCAGGCACGCGCGCCACAGGTCCCGGCGGTCGAAGTCCGGCCACAGCACGTCCTGGAAGACCATCTCGGCGTAGGCGCTCTGCCAGAGAAGGTAGTTGGAGGTGCGCTGCTCGCCGCTGGGCCGCAGGAACAGGTCCACATCCGGCATGTCGGGGTAGTAGAGGTACTTGGCGAAGGTCTTCTCGCCGACCTTCGACGGGTCGAGCCGCCCCGCCTTCACGTCCTCGGCGAGCGCCTTCGCCGCGTCGGCGATCTCCGCCCGGCCGCCGTAGTTCATGCAGAAGTACAGCGTGAGCCGGTCGTTGTCCTTGGTCTGCTCCTGGGCGACCTGGAGCTCCTTGGCCACCGAGCGCCACAGCTTGGGCATCCGGCCCACCCAGCGCACCCGGATGCCCAGCTCGTCCAGCTGGTCGCGGGTCTTGCGGATGAAGTCGCGGTTGAAGTTCATCAGGAAGCGCACCTCGTCGGGCGAGCGCTTCCAGTTCTCGGTGGAGAAGGCGTACAGCGAGATCGAGCCGACCCCCATCTCGATCGCGCCCTGGAGCACGTCGAGGACGCGCTCCGCGCCGACCTTGTGGCCCTCGGTGCGCGGCAGCCCGCGCTCCTTCGCCCAGCGCCCGTTGCCGTCCATGACGACCGCCACGTGCTTGGGGACCAGCTCGCCGGGGATCTTCGGCGGGCGCGCACCCGAGGGGTGCGGCTCGGGGGTCGTGTACTCGCGCCGTGAGCGGCCGCCCAGGATTCCGCGTCGTGCCATGTGGCCTTCGTCTCCCTCAGTTCTTCTCTACGTACCGCAGGGAGCGCAGTCCGCGCTCCAGATGCCAGTGCAGATAGGCCGACACGAGGCCGCTGCCCTCGCGCACGTGCCGGGGCTCGCTCGCGTCCGCCGTCGCCCAGTCCCCCGTGAGCAGCGCGCTCAGCAGTCCGACCGCCTCCGCAGAGGGTACGACGCTGCCCGGCACCCGGCAGTCCGCGCAGACCACACCGCCGCTCGCGACGGAGAAGAACCGGTTGGGGCCGTGGATGCCGCACCGCGCGCAGTCCTCGAAGCTCGGCGCGTAGCCGTTGACCGCGAGCGAGCGCAGCAGGAAGGCGTCGAGGACCAGGGTGGGGGCGTGCTCGCCGCGCGCGAGGGTGCGCAGCGCGCCCACCAGCAGCAGGTACTGCTGCACGGCGGGCTCGCCCTCGTGGTCGGTGAACCGTTCGGCCGTCTCCAGCATCGCGGTGCCGGCGGTGTACCGGGCGTAGTCCGTGACGATCGCGCCACCGTACGGGGCGATCGTCTCACTCTGGGTGCACAGCGGCAGGCCGCGCCCGACCAGCTCGCTGCCGCGCGCGAAGAACTGCACGTCCACATGGGAGAACGGCTCCAGGCGCGCGCCGAACTTGGACTTGGTGCGGCGCACTCCGCGGGCGACGGCGCGCACCCGCCCGTGCCCGCGGGTCAGAAGCGTGATGATCCGGTCGGCCTCACCGAGCTTCTGGGTCCGCAGCACGATGCCGTCGTCCCGGAACAGACTCATGGGGCCATTGTTCCACCGCGCGCGGCGGGCTCGGTCAGGACGGGGTGCGGGCCGCCGCCAGGAGGCGGGCCACGTCGTCCGCGCACAGCTGGAGCGCGCCACCCACCGTGGTGAGGACCTCGCGCTCGGCCGGGCGGTAGGGGCCGTCGGCGAGCGCGATCCGGGCGCCCTGGAGCAGGATCGACTCGCGGCCGGCCGGGGCCAGGTGCGGGGCCAGCGGCTCCAGCGACTCGTGCAGCTCGATGGCGAGGGCCGCGCCGCACGGGTCGGCCTCGGTGTCGGTGAGGAAGCGCCCTGTGTCGGCGGCCAGCGCCTCGATCAGGGTGATCAGCTGCTCCTCGGTGCAGTCGTCGTACCCGGCGGCGCGGACCGTGGCGACGGCGGTCGAGGTGACCGTACGGGAGGAGGTGCCGCCCGCGGCGAGGACGGCGAGGGCGACGGTGTGCACGGCGTCGCGCAGCATCGCCGAGAAGCGGGTGGTGGTGGGGTGGTCGAGGGCGTCCGTCCCGAAGTGGGTCTCGCAGGCCGCGCACTCCACCACGGGCCCGGCGGCGCCGCGCGGCAGCAGCGGGACGCCGAGGACGGCCAGGCGCCGACGGCCGGTGCGGCGGCGGAAGTTGCGGTCGCCCCCGCACTCCGGGCAGAAGAACTCCCCGTCGCCCACGGTGGTCCAGGCGGTCCGCACCGTCCACACGCGTTCGAGGATGCCCGCGGCGCGAGGGTTCGTCGCGTTGTGTCCCCGGCCTAGCACCACCGCACACCTCCGTAACGGACCGGCAACATTGCCGCGTTGACGTGATGTTAGCCACATCGGCGAGGCGGCGTCAGCACCCTGGGGCGAGGAGTGGCGCAAAGACGGCGCCCCACCGGCCGCCGGGGGCCGGTGGGGCGCCGTGCGGCGCCGTGGGGCGCCGGGAATTAGCGGCGGGCCGAGCGGTTGACGGCCGAGATGACCGCCTTCAGCGACGCGCGCGTGGTGTTGGCGTCGATGCCGATCCCCCACAGGACCTGCCCGTCGATGGCGCACTCGATGTACGAGGCGGCCTGCGCGGACGCGCCCTCGCTCATCGTGTGCTCCTGGTAGTCCAGCAGCCGCGCGTCCACGCCGATGGCGGCCAGCGCCTCGAAGAAGGCCGAGATCGGTCCGTTGCCGGTGCCGGTCAGGACCGTGTCCACGCCGTCCACGACCGCCTCGACGGTCAGGGTGTCCCGGCCGTCCTTGTCGGTCGTGGTCTGGCCGGAACGCAGCTGGATGCGGCCCCACTGGTTGGCCGGATTCGGCAGGTACTCGTCCTGGAAGACCGACCAGATCTGGCCGGGCGTGACCTCGCCGCCCTCGGCGTCGGTCTTCGCCTGGATGATCCGGGAGAACTCGATCTGCATCCGGCGCGGCAGGTCCAGCTTGTGGTCGTTCTTCAGGACGTACGCGATACCGCCCTTGCCGGACTGGGAGTTGACCCGGATGACGGCCTCGTAGGAGCGGCCGACGTCCTTCGGGTCGATCGGCAGGTACGGGACGGCCCACTCGATGTCGTCGACGGTGACGCCCCGGGCGGCGGCGTCCGCCTCCATCGCGTCGAAGCCCTTCTTGATGGCGTCCTGGTGGGAGCCGGAGAAGGCGGTGTAGACCAGGTCGCCCGCGTAGGGGTGGCGCGGGTGGACCTCCATCTGGTTGCAGTACTCCGAGGTCCGGCGGATCTCGTCGATCTGCGAGAAGTCGATCTGCGGGTCGACGCCCTGGCTGAACAGATTCATGCCCAGGGTGACCAGGTCGACGTTGCCGGTGCGCTCGCCCTGACCGAACAGGCAGCCCTCGATGCGGTCGGCCCCGGCCATGATCGCCAGCTCGGCGGCGGCCACGGCCGTACCGCGGTCGTTGTGCGGGTGCACGGACAGGCAGACGAACTCGCGGCGGGTCAGATGGCGGCTCATCCACTCGAACCGGTCCGCGTGCGTGGAGGGCGTCGAACGCTCCACCGTGGCGGGCAGGTTGAGGATGATCTCGCGGCCCTCCTCGGGCTGCCACACGTCGCAGACCGCCTCGCAGACCTCCAGGGCGAAGTCCAGCTCGGTGTCGGTGAAGATCTCCGGGCTGTACTGGTAGCCGAAGGTCGTCTCCGGGCCCAGGATCTTCTCCGCGTACTCCATCACCAGCCGGGTGCCGTCCACCGCGATCTGCTTGATGTCGTCCTTGGAGCCGCGGAAGACGACCCGGCGGAAGGTGGGGGCGGTGGCGTTGTACAGGTGCACGGTGGCCCGGTGGGCGCCGCGCAGGGACTCCACGGTCCGCTCGATCAGGTCCTCGCGGGCCTGGGTCAGGACGGAGATGGTCACGTCCTCGGGGATCGCGCCCTCTTCGATGATCGAGCGTACGAAGTCGAAGTCGGTCTGCCCCGACGACGGGAATCCGACCTCGATCTCCTTGTAGCCCATGCGCACCAGCAGGTCGAACATCTCGCGCTTGCGGGCGGGGCTCATCGGGTCGATCAGCGCCTGGTTGCCGTCGCGCAGGTCGGTGGAGAGCCAGCGGGGCGCCTTGGTGATCCGCTTCTCGGGCCAGGTGCGGTCGGGGATGGGCACGGCCTCGTACGAACCGTACTTGTGGATCGGCATCCCGGACGGCTTCTGGGTGTGGGTCGCGTTGGTGACGGGCGTCGGGCGACCGACAGACACAGGGTTCTCGGACATCGCGTAGGGCTCCTCGGGGCCTTCGGGCTGGGGGTCCCCCTGCTCGCTGGGAGCGTGGGGGAGGCCGACTGGTCGAAGCAGCACCAGATCCCGCGGGGAGGGGGTCGGCCTACGACTACAGCCCCTCGCCGCGGCAGCTAAGGAGAAGCAGCCCGAAACGCATGATGTGCCGCAGCCTAGCCGAGAGGCGCCGAAAGCGCCGGTCCCGTTTCAGTATGCGGGACGTGGCCGAGGGGACCAGGGACCAAAGTCCCGTTCCGGCGGCGGCGTACGCCCAGGTGGGGACGCGAGGCAGCAGAGGGCGACGCAAAGGTGCTGAGGCCGCCCGTGACGGCCCCCCGGTGGCTCCTGGCCGTCCCCGGCGGCTCCTGGCCGGCCCGGGGGCGGTGCGCCGGGCCCGGTGCGCTGCTAGACAGGGAGCATGCGCATCCAGGTGACCCGCACAGGAGGATTCGCCGGCATCGAGCGCCGGGCGGAGGTCGACACCTCGGGCCGGCCCGACGCGGCCGAGTGGCAGGCCCTGGCCGAGGCGGCCCTCGCCGACGCCCGGACGGAGCCGTCCCCGGGCGTGCCCGACGGCTTCCACTACGAGATCACGGTCGACGGCCGCACGGTGCACTGCGCCGACCCCCGGCTGTCCGAGGCCCAGCGGACGCTGGTGTCGCGGGTCCTGAAAGAGGGTGCGTAGCGGGGGGCGAGCTTGCTTTGATGCGCGCATGAAGACCAGCGCACCGGACGGGCCGGACTCCCCCTCCCCGGAATCCCCTTCCCCGGGCTCCCCCTCCCCGGGCTCCTCCCGGCCCCCGGGGCTCCCGGCCCCCTTCGACCTCCACCTCCTGGAGGGCTACTACGACGCGGTGCCGCGTACGTCGGCCCGTGCGGAGGACTTCGGTCCGCTGACCCTGTTCGTACGGGAGGGGGTGGGCTGGCCGTTCTACGCCCGGCCCACGCCCGGCCACCCCGGGCCGGTGTCGGCGGCGGACGTCGACCGGGTACGGGCGCGCCAGCGGGAGCTCGGGATACCCGAGGCCTTCGAGTGGGTGCACGAGGTGGCGCCCGGGCTGCGGGCGGCGGTGGAGGCGTCGGGCCTCACGGTCCACGCCCATCCGCTGATGGTGCTCTCCCCCGACGCGCCGGAGGCGCCCGCCCATCCCCTGGTACGGATGGTCGGCGCGGAGGACCCGCTGCTGCACGCGGCCCTGGTGGTGCCGCACCTGGCGTTCGCGGCGCCCGGTACGGCGGTGGGGGCGGCCGGGCCGGCCGAGCTGACGGCCGAGATCGCGGCGCGGGCGGGGGACGGGCGCGCGGCGCAGGTCGCGGAGCGGATCCGGGCCGGTCTCACGGCGGTGGCGGCGGCCTTCGAGAACGGCCTCCCGCTCTGCTCGGGCATGCACCAGCCGCTGGGCCCGGTGACGGAGATCGTCGGCGTCGGAACGCTACCGGCCGCACGCCGCCGGGGCCTGGGCGAGGCGGTCACGGCACGGCTGGTGCGGGATGCGCGGGCGGGGGGCGCGTCGACGGTGTTCCTGTCGGCGGGGGATGAGGATGTGGCGCGGATGTACGGGAGGTTGGGGTTCGTACGAGTGGGAACAGCACTGATCGCGGAGGGCTGAGCACCCCCTCCCCCCGGACGGGGAGCCTGCCCCGGGCGGCCCTATGGCCCCTGCCCCCGCTACAGCGCCTCTTCCCCCCGCACGCCGGTGGGGGCTGATCGCGCAGTTCCCCGCGCCCCTGAAACGCACCCCATACGTCACGGCGCGGCCGGAAGTGCCTGTCTTTAGGGGCGCGGGGAACTGCGCGCTCAGCCACGGACGGTCCGCAGACGAAAGAAAAGAAGCGGTGCGGGGGCCGCAGGCCCCGCCGGGGGTCGCGGGCGCAGCCCCGTAGCAGGGTGCAGGGGCGCAGCCCCGCCGTGGGGTGCAGGGGCGCAGCCCCGCCGTGGGGTGCAGGGGCGCAGCCCCGCCGTGGGGTGCAGGGGCGCAGCCCCGCCGTGGGGTGCGGGGGCCGTAGGCCCCGCTCGGGGGGTCGGGGGCGTAGCCCCGGGAAGGGGGCTCCCCCGCCCCCGGAGGGTTTGGGGAAGGGGCGGGGAGGGGTCAGAACCCCAGTTTGCGCAGCTGCTTCGGGTCCCGCTGCCAATCCTTCGCCACCTTCACATGAAGGTCCAGGAACACCGGCGTCCCCAGCAGCGCCTCGATGTGCTTGCGCGACTTCATCCCGACCTCCTTGAGCCGCTTCCCCTTGGGCCCGATGATGATCCCCTTCTGGCTCGGCCGCTCGATGTACACGTTCGCGTGGATGTCGAGCAGCGGCCGGTCGGCGGGCCGGTCCTCGCGCGGCAGCATCTCCTCCACCACCACCGCGATGGAGTGCGGAAGCTCGTCCCGTACCCCCTCCAGCGCCGCCTCGCGGATCAGCTCGGCCACCATGACCTGCTCGGGCTCGTCCGTGAGGTCGCCCTCGGGGTAGAGCGCGGGGCCCTCGGGCAGGAGCGGGACCAGGAGGTCCGCCACCAGCTGGACCTGCTGGTCGCCGACGGCCGAGACCGGCACGATCTGCGCCCACTCGAAGCCCAGCTCCTCCCCGAGCCGCTGCACGGCGAGCAGCTGCTCGGCGAGCGCCTTGGAGTCGACGAGGTCGGTCTTCGTGACGATCGCGATCTTCGGGGTCTTCTTGATCCCGGCGAGCTCCTTGGCGATGAACTTGTCGCCCGGCCCCAGCTTCTGGTCCGCCGGCAGGCAGAAGCCGATCACGTCGACCTCGGCCCAGGTCGTGCGGACCACGTCGTTCAGCCGCTCGCCCAGGAGCGTGCGCGGCTTGTGCAGGCCCGGAGTGTCGACCAGGATCAGCTGTCCGTCGGGGCGGTGCACGATGCCGCGCACGGTGTGCCGCGTCGTCTGCGGACGGCTGGAGGTGATCGCCACCTTCTGTCCGACCAGAGCGTTCGTGAGGGTGGACTTGCCGGCGTTGGGACGGCCGACGAAGCAGGCGAAGCCGGCCCGGTGGGGGGCGTTGTTCTCAACAGTACGAGCGCTCATGCCGCCCATTCTCCCCGATCGGCACGCCCCCGCTGCACGCGCGCCCCCGCGGCTCAGCCGCGTCGCCCCCGCGCCCGCCGCAGCCTCCACCCCAGGATGCCCGCCGCCAGGGCCGCGACCAGCACCGCGACGGCCGGCCAGGGCAGCGCGAGGAAGGACGCGCCGCCCGATCCCGTGACGCCCTTGGCGCTCGCCGTGAGCCGTACGTCACCCCGGTCCAGCTGCGGCGACCCGGCCCACGGCTCGGTGAGGCGGACCTTCTGGCCGGGCAGCAGCTCGGCCGGGACCTTGGTGAGCGCGCGGCTGAGCAGCGTACGTCCGAACAGGCCCGTCGCCCTCAGCTCCACCTTCGGGTCGAGGGTGACGTTGCCCCGGTTGTGCAGGGTGTACGAGATCGTGGTGCGGCTCGTGCCGGTGCCGGGCACCAGCGGCCGGTGCTGGGCGAGCGTGACGTCCTCCACGGCGAGCGCGGGCACGGTGGGCCCGGTGACGCGCAGATAGACGCGCGCGCCGACGGCCTGGCGCACCCCCATGGCAAGATCCCCGCGCCCGGCCGCGACCTTCTCGTCCAGGGCGACCAGCGCCCCGGGGTGGTCGCCGGGCTCGGCGTCGGCGGGGACGGTGAGCGTGAAGGGCACGGTGACCGAGGCGTGCGCCGGGACGGTGACGGCCGGCCGGCCGGTCCTGGTCCAGGCGCCGACGCCGTGCTGCGGCTCGCGCTGGGTGCGTACCGCGAACCCGCCGTCGCGTTCGGTGTTGTACGCGTCGGCCCCGTAGAGCCGGAAGGTCATCGGCGCGGCCGTCTTGTTGGTGACGGTGACCTGATCGGTGAGGGTGGTGCCGGGGCTCGCGGAGAGGTAGAAGTACGGGCGCCGGTCCGCGCCGGAGGAGACCGGGAAGACGGCCCAGTTGCCGTTGTCGGCGGCGCGCGCGGGCGCACCCGGGGCCGCCAGGACGGCGACGGCGGCGGCGATGACGGCGGCGATCAGGAGCGGGACGGACGGTCTGCGCACGGTGCGCTCCCCCGGGGACGGGTGGGCCGGCCGGGTGCGCGCCCGGCCCACGGGTGGATCAGGCCAGCGTGAGGGTCAGCACGCCGGAGTACGCGCCGGGCGCGGTGAACGCGGGTACGTTCAGCGAGACCCGGGCGTCGACGGTGAACTCACCGCCGGTGAGCGCCGCGTTGGGCGTGGTCGCGAGGGTCGCGCCCGCGCTGCCCACGGTGCCCGGCGAGCCCGCCGCGCAGGTCGACGGGGAACCGGCCTTGGTGGCGCAGACCGGGGTCCAGCCGAGCTTCGAGGCGTCGATCTTCGCTCCGGCGGGGCCGGTGAAGTCGGTGACCTTGCCGGTCAGGGACCAGCCAGCGGGGCCGCCGCGGAAGTCCTGGACCGTCACCGTCCGGAGCGAGCCGCGGGAGAAGCCGCCCTTGCCGAAGTCGACGGCGTCCAGGGTGACGGCGTCGCCGGCCTGGGTCATGGAGAGCGTGCCCGCCTTGACCGCGGAAGTGAGCTTCTGGCTGTTCGGCGGCGTCGGGGTGTCGTCGACGACGGTGTACGCCGCCGGTCCCGCCCCCTTGTCGTCGCTCCAGCTCGCTCCCTCGTAGGCGACGATGCCGCTGGTCGCCTTGTCGTTGACCGTGAGGGTGGTGGAGAACGCGCCCTGGGCGTCCGCCGTCACGGTCGTCCTGTCGGCGGTCTCCGCCGCCCCGGCCCGGCCCGCGACCGTCACGGTCGCGCCCGCGGTGAACTTCGACCCGGTGACGGTGACGCCCGCGCCGGGCTTGCCGGAGGCCGTACCGAGCTGGACGGCCCGCTGGTTGGTCTGGCCGCCGCCGGTCGCGGTCACCGTCTCGGAGACGGGCGCGGGCGGGTTGGTGACCGTGCAGGGGGTGTCCAGCTCCATGATGTAGCTGGTGTGGATGTTGTAGTCGCCGGGCGACAGGGTGATCGCGCCGGGTGCGGTGACGGTGAACGTCCCGGTCATGGAGAACGGCGGGAACGCGCCCTTCCCCGGCACCGGGTCGTTCTTCTTGGGCCCGGCGACCGTGACGTCGCCGCTCTGGGCGCCGCCCAGGGTGACCTTTCCGGTGGGGGTCATGATGTCGGCGGGCAGCGCCAGGTCCACCGGGTTGCCGGCGGCGGGCTTGGTGACCGTGTACGTGACGGTGACCGTGTCACCGACCTTGGGCGCGGCCTTGTCCACGGTGATCTGGGCGGACGTGGTGCCGTCGATCGCCGGGATACCGGCGATGGGCGGTGGTACGCAGTGTGTGGCGAAGTCGACGGGCGTCGCGGCCAGGGCCTGCGCCGGGGCGACGAGCGCCCCGGTCCCGGCCATGAGCGCCGCGGCTCCCAGTACGGCGGCCCAGCGGCGCCGTCTTCGTGCTGAAGGCATGACTGCCCCCCTCTGCGGTCGTGGCGCAGCAGCGGCTCGGCTGCGCCGGCAGGGAGCCATTGACCTGGGGGCGCGAAAAGAAGTCAATGGAATCGAAATCCCTTGACTGATGGGCCATCAGATACTGTCAAGATCCGCGTTCCCGCAGGTCAGCCAAGGGATCACGGCGCTCGCCGCCCTTGCGCGAACAGGGAGGACCGGGGGGGGGGGGGGGGGGGGCTGGGGGGGGGGGGGGGGGGGGGGGTGGAATATGTTACGGGGTATATCGAAAAATAAAGCCCAGGGGCACTTGGTGGCGGGGGGGTGCTAG
>NZ_JBWKEI010000020.1:14762-101818 GCF_056435525.1 Streptomyces sp. NPDC043908
GGGAGGAAAAACCCCCCCCCCCCCCCCCCCCCCCCCCCCCCCCACACCCCACCCCCCCCCCCCCCCCCCCCCCCCCCCCCCGGTCCGGTGGGGCGTGGGGGGCTCGACGTGTGCCCGGGGTCAGCTGAAGACGAACGGTCCGGGCGCCTGGGCGGCGGTGGAGTTGCAGGTCACCGGGATCCCGAAGACCACCATCTTGACCGTGCCGGGGTGGGCGTTGGCGGAGAGGCCGGGCGAGACGGTCCCGCTGAGCGGGCCGACCGTGACCCCGCCGCCGGCCGCCATGGCGGGGTTGCGCTTCCCGCTGAAGACCAGCGTGCCGCCCCCGGCCTTGGCCATGGTCAGCGTGGTGGTGATGGTGTCCTTGCCCACGGCGAGCGGGGTGGTGATCTCGGCGGAGGTGAGGGTGACGGTGGCGGCCGTGCCGTTCTGGGTGGCCGTCAGCGTCGCCTCACCGCCGCCGTAGAAACCGCAGTCGTAGACCTCGGTGGCCGACCCCGGGGAGACGGCCGCGGCCGTCGGGGCCAGCACCAGCGCACCGGTGGCCAGGGCGCTCGCGGTGAGCGCCGTGAGCACCAGTGACCTCTTGCGTAACATCGGTTCCCCTTCCCGTACTTCCCGTACCGGGAGAGATGGCGGAGTGCCGCATGGAAGCGCATGTGCACAGCGCATGCGCGTGAAACCGTCCGCGGGCGGGGTGCGCACGCCACGCGGGAGGAGGGCGGCCGACGCGGCCCGGGGGCCGCGGCTCGCGCCCCCTGCCCGGCTGCCGTATCTGACGGTCCGTCGGATGAGCTGCTGTTCATTGATGCGCGGGGGGTGCCGGGGCGCAAGGGGGGTCGAGGGTTTCTCCGGCATCGACCGAAAACCACCACTCCCCCACACAACTTCCAGCCACCACCGCGAAGCCACTTTTACGCCCGGGATTCGCCTGCGGCCCGGCGGGGGCGCGTTGACGCCCGGGGTTCGCCTGCTGCCCGGTGGGGGCTGGCCGCGCAGTTCCCCGCGCCCCTAGGGGGGCCTTTACGCCTGCGGTTCGTCTGCGGCCCGGTGGGGGCTGGCCGCGCAGTTCCCCGCGCCCCTAGGGGGTTGCCGGCTGAGCAAAGCTTTTGGGAGACGGCCGTCTACCCAAGGGGCGCGGGGAACTGCGCGAGCAACCCACCACCACCCGCAGACGACCACCGGGCCAAACAGGGGCGCGGGGAACTGCGCGAGCAACCCACCACCACCCGCAGACGCCCCCCGGGCAAAACGCGGGTCAGCCCTCGACCCGGGCGCGCAGCTCCCCGTCCGGCCCCGCCACCAGCACCGGCGTCCCCGCCCCCCCGAGGTCGCGGACCGCGGCCCGGTCCTCCTCGGAGGCCGTCCCCGCCTCGGTCACCACCGCCGCCGCCTCCAGCGACGTCGCCCCGCTCGCCACGGCCATCGCGACCGCCGTGCGCAGCGCCGAGAGCTTGAGCGAGTCCAGCTCCACGGTCCCGGCGACGTAGGTACGCCCGGTCTCGTCCCGTACGGCCGCGCCCTCGGCCACCCCGTTGCGGGCCCGGGCGCTGCGCGCCAGCGTGATGATCTTGCGGTCCTCGGGGTCGAGTTCGGTGCTCAGAGTCATAGCGAGAGCATAAGGAACGGGCCCGGCCGGACCCACGCGCAACCCCCACCCCCGCACAGCCCGCACACCCCCGCAGGGCCGCACAGCCCCGCAGGACCGCAGAACCCCGCACAGCCCCCGCAGGACCCCCGCAGGACCGCTCAGCCCGCCACCGGATACATCGACCCCCGCCGCCCCTCCGGCGAGGCCAGCCACTCCAGCTTCGCGGCCGTGTCGGTCCCCGGCAGCGGGTTGTGCAGCACGATCGCCAGGTCCGGCCGGGCGGGCACCCGCAGTTGGGTGGACTCCACGAACAGCGTCCCCACCACCGGGTGCTGGAACTCCTTCTTGATCTGGCCGCCGGGCAGGATGTCCCGCTGCCCCCACAGCCGCGCGAACTCCTCCGACAGCCGCGACGCCTCCTCGACGACCTCCTGGAAGCCCTCGTCGCCCGGCCGCTCCGAGCAGGCCGCCCGGTACTGGGCGACCACCAGCGCGGCGATCTCCTCCCAGCCCTTGGCGCGGGAGCGGTAGACCGGGTCGGTGAAGAAGGCGACGAGGCAGTTCTGCACGATCTCCGGGCGCATCCCGAGCACCGTGGCGGCGGCGTCGTTGTACATCACCGTGTTCCAGTACGCGTCCATGATGTGCGCGGGGAACGGCATCCACGCGTCGATCAGCCGCTGAAGGCCCTGGCACATGTCGGCGTCGGCGGGATCCACCTCGGGCGCGGGCGGGTTGAGCCCGGCCAGCACGTACAGATGCCGCCGCTCGGCGCTGGTCAGCTTCAGGACGCGGCCCACGGAGTCCAGGACCTGCGGGGAGACCGTGATGTCCCTGCCCTGCTCCAGCCACTGGTACCAGGAGACCCCCACCCCCGCCAGCACCGCGACCTCCTCGCGGCGCAGGCCCGGGGTGCGGCGGCGGGCACCGCCGTCGGGCAGCCCGGCGGCGGCCGGGCTGATCCGGGCCCGCCGGTTCATCAGGAACTCGCGCAGTTCGGTGCGCCGCAGCGACTTGCCGATCGGCGTGGCCACGTCCGTACTCCCCCTCGTCGGCTGCTGGTCGGCACCCCGGCCGCTGCCTGGTGGTGCCGCCAACAGGATAAGTTCCCACTCTCCACGGCGGTCGGCGCGCGGCCAGGCTGTGGCCATGGCAATCGACACCCCCACCGCGCCGGCCACGCCGGCCACCGCGACGGACCCGCGGGACGCCCGGCTCTCCGGCCGCGCGAAGCTGGTCCTGTTCGTGCTCTGCGCCGCCCAGTTCATGGTGGCGCTCGACTTCTCCGTCCTGAACGTGGCGCTGCCCGTCCTCGGCGAGGACCTGGGTCTGAGCCGGTCCGCGCTCCAGTGGGCGGTCACCGCGTTCGCGCTGCCCTCCGGCGGCTTCCTGCTCCTGTTCGGCCGGATCGCCGACCTGTACGGCCGCAAGAAGCTGTTCCTCACCGGGCTCGCCCTCTTCGGCGCGGCCTCGCTGCTCGCCACCCTCGCCTGGGACCCGGCGTCGTTCCTGGCCGGCCGGGCCCTCCAAGGCCTGGGCGCGGCGGTGATCGTGCCGACCGGGATGTCGCTGCTGACCACGACCTTCCCCGAGGGCCCGCAGCGCGACCGGGCCCTGGGCATCAGCGGCACCCTCCTCTCGCTGGGCTTCACCGTGGGCATGGTGCTCGGCGGGGTCATGACGGACACGCTGGGCTGGCGCTCGACGATGGGCCTGCTCACGGTGGCCGCGCTGGTCGTCCTCGCCCTGGCGCCCGGTCTGCTGCCCGAATCCCGCACCCCCGACCGGCCCCGTCTCGACGTGCCCGGCGCGGTCACCGTCACCGGCGGTCTGCTCGCCCTGATCTACTCCCTGTCGACGGCGGCCCAGCGCGGCTTCGGCGGCGCGGACGTCTGGGGCACCCTGGTCGCCGGTCTGGCGCTGCTCGCCGCGTTCGTGGTCATCGAGTCGCGGGCGCAGGCCCCGCTGGTCTCCCTGCCGATGCTGAGGCGCCGCACGGTGGCGTGGGGCAACCTGGGCGGGCTGGTCACCTTCTCGATGATGTCGACCGTCGTCTTCGTCCTGACCCTCTACCTCCAGGAGGTCCTGGGCCTGTCGTCCTTCAGGACCGGTCTGGTCTTCGGCGTCCAGGGCGTCCTGTCGGCGGTCGCCGGCGGCTTCGCCGCCCGGGTCATCGGCCGCTTCGGCGCCCGCCGCACCCTGGTCCTCTCGCTGCTCGGCCAGGGCCTGTTCATCGCCCTGCTGCTGGCGGCGGGCCGCGAGTCGGGCGCGCTGCTCGCCACCGTCGCGGTCTCCCTGGCCAGCATGTGCCACCTGGGCGCGATCATCTCGTACGGAGTGACCGTCACCAGCGGGGTCCCCGACGAGGAGCAGGGCCTGGCGACGGGTCTGGTCACCACGACCCAGCAGGTCGGCATCACCATCGGCATCCCGCTGCTGGGCGTCCTGGCCACGACCGGGGACGACCTGTTCTCGGGGGTGCGGACGGTGCTGCTGGTGGACGCGGTGATCGTGGTCGCGGCGGCGGCCCTGGTGGCGGTCGGCCTTGGCCGCCGCCGGGCCTAGGGCCTCGGGGCCGGGCCTCAGGGTCCCAGCGGCTCAGGGCCTCACGGCCGGTCGAGCCGCAGCCGTTCGGCCTTCGGCAGTCCCGCGACCACCAGGTCGTACGAGTCCTCGATCAGCTCCCGCACCATCCGGTCCGGGAGCTGGTCGATGTCCACCGTGTTCCAGTGACGCTTGTTCATGTGCCAGCCCGGCACGATCGCCGGGTACTCCGCGCGCAGCCGCACCGCCTCGTCCGGGTCGCACTTGAGGTTGGCGGTGAGCGGGGTGCCGCCCAGATTGCTCAGGGCGAACATCTTGCCGAGGACCTTGAAGACGGAGGTCCCCGAGTCGAACGGGAACTCCTCGGTCGCGGCGTTGAACGCCAGGCAGAACTCCCTGAGCTCCTGAGGGGTCACGCCTCTTCCTCCTCCTTGACGGCCACCGGCTCCACCAGCACGGTCACGATCTTGTTCCGGCGGCCCGCGGGTGACTCGGCCGTCAGCCGCAGCGCCCGCCCGTCCGGCAGGTCGACGGTGGCCGTGGCGCCCGCGATGGGCACCCGGCCGAGCGCCTTGGCGAGCAGTCCGCCGACCGTCTCCACGTCCTCGTCGTCGAACGCGTCGAGCCCGAACAGCTCGCCCAGGTCGCCGATGTCGAGCCGTGCGGTGACCCGGAAGCAGCCGTCCGCCAGCTCCTCGACCGGCGGCAGCTCCCGGTCGTACTCGTCGGTGATCTCCCCGACGATCTCCTCCAGGATGTCCTCGATGGTGACGATCCCGGCCGTGCCGCCGTACTCGTCGATGACGACGGCGACGTGGCTGCGGTCCTGCTGCATCTCGCGCAGCAGGTCGCCCGCGTTCTTGGTGTCGGGGACGAAGGCGGCCGGGCGCATCGCGGTGGAGACCAGGTCGGCCTCCGAGTCCCGGTTGATGTGCGTCTTGCGGACCAGGTCCTTCAGATACACGATCCCGACGATGTCGTCCTCGTTCTCCCCGGTCACCGGGATGCGGGAGAAGCCCGAGCGCAGCGCCAGCGTGAGCGCCTGGCGGATGGTCTTGTAGCGCTCGATGCAGACGAGGTCGGTGCGCGGCACCATCACCTCGCGCACCAGCGTGTCGCCGAGCTCGAAGACCGAGTGCACCATCCGGCGCTCGTCGTCCTCGATGAGCGACTCCTGCTCGGCGAGGTCGACCATGGCCCGCAGCTCGGCCTCGGAGGCGAACGGGCCCTTGCGGAAGCCCTTTCCGGGCGTGAGCGCGTTGCCGAGGAGGATGAGGAGCTGCGGCACCGGGCCCATGATCCTGGCAAGCGGCAGCAGGACGTACGCGGCGGCCGTCGCCGTGTTGAGCGGGTGCTGGCGGCCGATGGTGCGCGGCGAGACGCCGACGGCGACGTAGGAGACGAGCACCATCACCGCGATGGCGACGACCAGCGCCGTCCAGGTCTCCCCGAAGTCCTCCAGGCAGACATAGGTGACCAGCACCCCGGCCGCCATCTCGCAGGCGACCCGGACGAGCAGGGCCACGTTGAGGTAGCGGGTGGGGTCGGCGGCCACCTGGGCGAGCTTCGCCGCGCCGCGCCGCCCCGACCGTACGGCCTCGTCCGCGCGGAACGAGGACGTACGGGCGATGCCGGCCTCCGCGCAGGCGGCCAGCCAGGCCACCACGACCAGCGCGACGGCGCCGAAGAGCAGCTGCCCGGTCATGAGACGGTCGGCGCCGGGGAGGGGCCGGTGTGGCCCTTCTCCGCCCGCCAGCCGTCCACGATGGCCGCCTGGAGACCGAACATCTCGGCCTTCTCGTCCGGCTCCTCGTGGTCGTACCCGAGCAGGTGGAGCACGCCGTGGACGGTCAGGAGCTGGAGCTCCTCGTCCATCGAGTGCCGGGTCGGCGCGTCCTCGCCCTGCTGCCTGGCGACCTCGGGGCAGAGCACGATGTCACCGAGGAGCCCCTGCGGGGGCTCCTCGTCGTCCTTCATCGGCGGACGCAGCTCGTCCATCGGGAAGGACATGACATCGGTCGGTCCCGGCAGGTCCATCCACTGGATGTGCAGCTGCTCCATGGCCTCGGCGTCCACGACGATCACCGAGAGCTCGGAGAGCGGGTGGATCCGCATCCGCGTGAGCGCGTAGCGGGCGATGTCGAGGATCGCCTGCTCGTCGACCTCGGTTCCGGACTCGTTGTTGACGTCGATCGACATGGTGCGCTCTGACTACTTCCCGTTGCGGTCCTGCTGGCTGTCGTACTTCTCGTACGCGTCGACGATACGGCCGACGAGCTTGTGCCGGACGACGTCCTGGGACGACAGCCGGGAGAAGTGGACGTCCTCGACCCCCTCCAGGATCTCCTGGACCTGGCGCAGACCGCTCTTCGTGCCGTTCGGCAGGTCGACCTGGGTGATGTCACCCGTGATGACGATCTTCGAGTCGAAGCCGAGACGGGTAAGGAACATCTTCATCTGCTCGGCGCTGGTGTTCTGCGCCTCGTCCAGGATGATGAACGCGTCGTTCAGCGTACGGCCGCGCATGTACGCCAGGGGGGCGACCTCGATCGTGCCGGCCGCCATCAGCCGGGGGATGGAGTCGGGGTCGAGCATGTCGTGCAGCGCGTCGTAGAGCGGGCGCAGATACGGGTCGATCTTCTCGTAGAGCGTGCCCGGCAGGAAGCCGAGGCGCTCGCCCGCCTCGACGGCGGGGCGGGTCAGGATGATCCGGGTGACCTGCTTGGACTGCAGGGCCTGGACCGCCTTGGCCATGGCGAGATAGGTCTTTCCGGTACCGGCGGGGCCGATGCCGAAGACGATCGTGTGCTTGTCGATCGCGTCGACGTACCGCTTCTGGTTGAGGGTCTTGGGGCGGATCGTGCGACCACGGCTGGAGAGGATGTTCTGGGTCAGGACATCGGCCGGGGTCTCGTGGCCGTCCTCCGCTCCGCCGTTCTCGCTCGCCCTGAGCATGGCGATCGAGCGTTCCACTGCGTCCTCCGTCATCGGCTGACCGGTGCGGAGCACCAGCATCATCTGGTCGAACAGGCGTTGGATGAGCGCGACTTCCGCCGGGGCCCCCGTGGCACTGATCTCATTGCCCCGGACATGGATGTCGGCCGCCGGGAAGGCCTTCTCGATCACGCGCAGCAGCGAGTCCCGGGATCCGAGCAGCATCACCATCGGGTGCTTGGCAGGGACCTCGATCTGGGCACTCGCCTGCGGCTGTGTGGGTGTCTGAGTCATGGGCCGGCTCTGTGGCCTGCACATACCTCCTGTTGCAGGGTTCTCGCTGCTCGACAACCTCTGGACTACCCAGCGTACGACCTGGCACTGACAGCGCCGAGGGGTTTTCGCACCGGGAAGCACCGGGAAGCGCCGGGAAGCGCCGGGACGCCCGCTGCCGTCTCCGGCCCGCGGACCGTGCGCGACCGGACCGCCACGGCCCGTCATGGTTCGCGGACGAACCGCTCACGCCGGGCGGCGGAAGCCGATCGTCGGTACGGCCCGGCGCAGGGGCCACGGCCGGGCCGCCCCCGGCAGCAGTCCCTCCAGGAACTCGTACCGGCGCAGGGCCGCGGGGTCCTGCCCCGACCGGGTGCGCACGGCCTGCCACCACGCCGCGATCTCCGCCCACCCCGGCGCCGAGAGCGAGCCCCCGAACTCCTGGACGGACAGGGCGGCCGTCAGGCCCGCGAAGGCGAGCCGGTCCGCGAGCGGCCACCCGGCGAGCGTCCCGGTGACGAACCCGGCCACGAAGACGTCGCCCGCGCCCGTCGGGTCGAGCGCCTCCACCGCGATCGCGGGGACCTCGGCGGTCTCCCCGGTCGAGCCGTCCACCGCGTACGCGCCCTCCGCGCCCAGGGTGACCACCGCGACCGGCACCTTCTCGGCCAGGGCGCGGGCCGCCGCGCGCGGGCAGTCGGTGCGGGTGTAGCGCATGGCCTCGCCCGCGTTGGGCAGGAACGCCTCGCAGTGCTCGAGGCCGGTCAGCCCCGCCAGGTCCCAGTGCCCGGTGTCGTCCCAGCCGACGTCGGCGAAGATCCGCGAGCCGTGCCGGGCGGCGTCGGCGATCCACTCCTCGGTGCGGCCGGGCACCAGGGAGGCGATCGCGGCACGCGCGCGTGGCGGCGCGGCCGGGGCGGACTCCTCCGGGGGCGCCTCGTGGCCGTGCGAGACCATGGTCCGCTCGCCCTCGTACGCCATGGAGACGGTGACCGGCGAGTGCCAGCCGGGCACGGTCCGCGACAGCGACAGATCGATGCCCTCGCCCTGCTCCAGGGCGTCCCAGCAGTACTCGCCGTAGTGGTCGTCGCCGAAGGCCGCAGCGAGCGAGGTGTGCAGGCCGAGGCGGGCGAGCGCGATGGCCATGTTGGCGACGCCACCGGGGCTGGAGCCCATGCCGCGCGCCCACGACTCGGTGCCGCGCACCGGGGCGGAGTCCAGGCCGGTGAAGATGATGTCGAGGAAGACCGTGCCGGTCAGGAAGACGTCGCACTCCGGGTCCCGCGGCCGGCGCACCTTGCCCAGCGGGTCGACGCCCGCGGTGTGCCCCCACCGGTCTGCGCGGTCCTGCTGCTCTCTGCTGGATGTGGTCACGGCGGACTCCCCGTTCGCGTACGGATGGGGCCAGTGTGCCCGATCCGTACGCGCCGGGAGCCGTCGCCGGGGGGCTGGGGCGCGGCGGGTGACCGCGTCTACCAGCGCGGCAGCGTCGGCGCGCGCCACCGCTCGTGCCCGGGGGCCCGGCGCATGGCGGCCGCGTCGTCGCGGTCGCGGAAGGTGCCGTCGTCGGCCAGCCAGCGGCGGTGGAGCCGGTCGAGGGCGTCCCGGTCGAGGGTGACGCCGAGCCCGGGAGTGTCGGAGACGGTCAGGCGCCCGTCCCGGAAGACGTGGCGGTCCACGACGACGTCCTCGCTCTGCCAGGGGTAGTGGCTGTCGCACGCGTAGTCGAGGTTGGGCACGGTCGCGGCGACGTGGGTCATGGCGGCGAGGCTGATGCCCAGGTGCGTGTTGGAGTGCATGGACAGGCCCACGCCGAAGGTGCGGCAGATCGCGGCCAGTTCCCGGGTGTTGCGCAGCCCGCCCCAGTAGTGGTGGTCGCTGAGGACGACCTGCACGGCGTCGGCCAGGAACGCCTCGCGGATCTCGGGGAACGTGGTCACGCACATGTTGGTGGCGAGCGGCACGGAGGTGCCGGCGGCGACCTCCGCCATCGCGCGCGTGCCGGACGCCGGGTCCTCCAGGTACTCCAGTACGTCCGCGAGTTCGGCGGCGACGCGGAGCGAAGTGGCCGTGCTCCAGCCGCCGTTCGGATCGAGCCGCAGCGGGCGCCCCGGGAAGGCCTCGGCGAGCGCCCGGATCGCGGCGCTCTCCTGTTCGGGCGGGAAGACACCGCCCTTCAGCTTGAAGGAGCCGAAGCCGTACGCGCGCACGAAGCGCCTGGCCTGCGCCATGATCCCCTCGGGGTCGAGCGCCGCGCCCCAGTCGTCCTTCTCGCCCGCCCCGCCCGGGTGTTCGGCCCACCGGTAGAAGAGGTACGCGCTGTACTCCACGCTGTCGCGGACCTTGCCGCCGAGGAGGCTGTGCACGGGCACGCCGAGCGTTCTGCCGAGCGCGTCGAGGCAGGCGACCTCGAAGGCGGAGACGACGGAGAGCCTCAGCTTGTCGGCGCTCTGCACACCGCGCAGCCCGCCGACGTCCACGCGGTGGTCGACGCGGGCGGCGTCCACGGGCAGCTCGTTCATCAGCGTGAACAGCCCGTTGAGATCCGCGAGTGCGTGCCGGGCGGCGACCAGGGCGTCGGCGTACGGCCGGGCCAGCTCCAGGTACTTGGTGTCGCCGTAGGTCTCGCCGACGCCGGTGACGCCGGAGTCGGTGACGACTTCGACGACGAGGCGGGGGGTGTACGGCTGGTGGACGCCCTGGACGTTGAGGAGCGGGGGGTCGGCCACGAGGACGGGGGTGAGCCGGACATCGACGAGACGGATCGACTGCAGCGGTACATCCATGGGAATGAAGACTAGATATGTGAACAGTGAGGGTCAAGGAGAAGCCCACCGGACGGCGCACGCGGGCAGCGCGTCTACCCACCCCCTCACCTCCGGAAACAGACAAGTGACCTAGATCACCAAGGGCCGGCTTTCACGGGCTCGGGTGGCTTGATACAAATTGGGCCGCGTTCCCGTACGTGACAACACCGGGCGCATCCCCCCTCTTTGCCTGTCTCCCCACCTTCTGCCCGTTCGGGCACCGCTCCTGGGAACGCCCATGTCCGCACGCCCTCGTGCCGCCTGGCCGCTGGTCGCCGTCTTCACGGCCGGCTATCTGGCCGCGTATCTGCTCCCCACCGTCGTCGGCCGCCTCTCCTCGGGCCTCGGACTGCCGCCCACCCGGGCCGGACTCGTCGGCTCCGTCCTGCTGTTGAGCTCCGCGTCGGCGGGCTTCGCGCTGGCGGCGCGCGTGGAGCGGTACGGGGAGCGACGGCTCGCCCGGCTGGGCCTGCTGCTCGCACTGGCGGGTTACGGCGCCGCCGCGTCGACCTCGCTGCTGCCGCTGGTGGTGGCGGGGGCGGTGGTCGGCGGCTTCGGGTCCGGTACGGCGACGGCGGTGGCGGCGTCCGGGATGGCCGCGCGCCCGGACCCGCACCGGCTGACCACACTGGGACTGCTGTCGGTCTCGGCGACGGCCGGGGCGCTGTATCTGACGCTCCCGCACCTCGGGGGCGGCCACGGGCTGCCGTTCGCGGCGATCGCGGGGGTGGCGGCGCTGGTGTGGCCCGCGACGAGCCGCCTGCCGGGCCCGGCCGCCGCCGCGCATCCCGTGGGCGCCGCGCCGTCCTCGCTCCTGCCGCACCGCCGGACCGGGGCGGTGCTGGCGGCGGCGATGCTGTGCTGGTCCCTGGCGCAGAACGCGCTGTGGGGCGTGAGCGGGCGCATCGGCCTGACCCAGGCGGGGCTGACCGAGGTGACGGTGGGCGCGGTGTTCGCGGTCGCGCTGCTCGCGGGCCTGCTCGGGGTGACGGGCGCGGGGGCGCTGGGCGCGCGGCTGGGGCGGGCGGTGCCGATCGGGGGCGGGACGGTGGTGATCGCGGGGTGCGTGCTGGTGAGCGCGTCGGCGCGGGGCCTGGTGTCCTTCGCGTCCGGCGAGATCCTGTGGAACGTCTTCTACCCGGTGGTGCTCTCGTACTTGATCGCCCTGGCGGCGTCCCTGGACCCGCGCGGCCGCTGGGCGGTCCTGGCGGGCTCGGCGTCGTCGCTCGGGGTGGCGTGCGGGCCGCTGACGGGGAGCGTGCTGTCGGCGTGGGTGGGGTTCGGGGGGATGGGGGTGGTGCTGGGGGCGCTCCTGCTCGTGGTGGCCGCCCCCCTGACACTCCTGGCCCGCCCCGGCCGGCGCCCGTCCCCGGCGGGACAGCAGCAGCCTGCGGCACAGCCGGTGGGGCAACTGGTGGGGCAGCCGGTGGGAGGGGAGTTCGGGCTGTCGGTGTGAGCGCGCCTGCGGGCGGGCGGGGTACCTGACCGCGCAGTTCCCCGCGCCCCTAATCGGCCCGGGATTCGTCTGCCGCTAGGTGGAGGGCTGATCGCGCAGTTCCCCGCGCCCCTGGGTAGTCCGGCTCGCCCGGCATCCGGAGGCCCCGGGGCCGGGGCTGGGTAGTACGGCTCGCTCGGCACCTGGAGGCCCGGGACAGGGGCGCAGCCCCGTCCCTTAAGGGGCGCGGGGAACTGCGCGGCCAGCCCCCACCGGCCCGCAGATCACCACCGCCGGGGGACAGGGGCGCAGCCCCGTCCCCTCAAGGGGCGCGGGGAACTGCGCGGCCAGCCCCCACCGGGCCCGCGGATCACCAGGACCGTAGGGGCGCGGGGAACTGCGCGACAGAGCCTCCACCCACCCGCACCTCACCACGGCCGCAGGCCGCCCCCCCAGCCCCCGGAGGGTTTAGGGAAGGGGCGGGGTGGGGAACTCGTACGCCTCGACCTCCGCCAGATACCTCTCCCGCTCCCCCTCCCCCAAAAACGCCGCCAGGAACGAATTCCGCGCCAGCCCCCGCAGATCCCCCTCCGACAGCCCCAACGCCGCCCCCACCGCGTCGAAGTTGTCCCCGGCGTACCCCCCGAAGTACGCCGGATCATCGGAGTTCACCGTGCACACCAGCCCCGCGTCCATCATCCGCCGCAACGGATGCTCGGTGAGCGAGGACACCGCCCGCAGCCGCACGTTCGAGAGCGGGCACAGCGTCAGCGGGATCCGGTCGCGGACCAGGCGAGCCACCAGCTCCGGGTCCTCCAGAGCCCGCAGCCCGTGGTCCACCCGCTCCACGCCCAGGACGTCGAGCGCCTCGGTGATGTAGGACGGCGGCCCCTCCTCCCCCGCGTGCGCCACCTTCCGCAGCCCCAGCGCGTCCGCCATCGCGTACACCTCGCGGAACTTCGCCGGCGGATGCCCGACCTCCGCCGAGTCGAGGCCGACGCCCGTGATCCGGTGCAGATGCGGCCGCGCCGCCTCCAGCGTCTCCAGGGCCGACTCCGCCGACCGGTCGCGCAGGAAGCAGAGGATCAGCCGGGTCGTGACGCCGTGGCGGGCCTCGCTGCGGTCCAGGGCCCGGCCGAGCCCCTCGACCACGGTCCCGATCGGCACCCCTCGTGACGTGTGCGCCTGCGGGTCGAAGAAGATCTCCGCGTGCCGCACCCCCTGCGCCGCCGCACGCGCCAGATACGCCTCCGCCAGCGCCTCGAAGTCGTCCTCCGTACGCAGCACCGCCATCAGCGCGTAGTACAGGTCGAGGAAGGACTGGAGGTCGTCGAAGAGGTACGCCTTGCGCAGCTCCTCGGTGTCGGCGTACGGCAGCCGCACGCCGTTGCGCGCGGCCAGTTCGAAGGCGAGCTCGGGTTCGAGGGTGCCTTCGATGTGGAGGTGGAGTTCGGCCTTGGGGAGGGGCATGGAGGTACTTCCTGGAAAAGGTGGCCGGACGGCCAGATCGTGAACGTGGTTACGGCGTACGTTTCGGCAGCGGCACCCGCGTCAGGTCAGCCGCGATCGTCAGCTCCCCCGCGAAACCGGCCCCCCGCGCCTGGCGCGCGAAGTCCGCCGGGTCCGCGTACCGCTGCGAGAAGTGCGTGAGGACGAGGTGGCCCACCCCGGCGTCCCGGGCCACCCCGGCCGCCTGACCCACCGTCAGATGCCCGTGGTCCTCGGCGAGCCGCACGTCCTCGTCCAGGAACGTCGACTCGATGACCAGCATGTCGCAGCCCTCGGCCAGCGCGGGCACCGACGCGCAGAGCCGGGTGTCCATGACGAAGGCGAACCGCTGGCCGCGCCGCACCTCGCTGACGTCGGCGAGCGTCACCCCGCCCAGTACGCCCTCGCGCTGGAGGCGGCCCACGTCCGGCCCGGCGATGCCGTGCTCGGCCAGGAGCGCGGGCAGCATCCGGCGCCGGTCCGGCTCGGTGAGCCGGTAGCCGTAGGACTCGACCGGGTGCGAGAGCCGGCGCGCTTCGAGCGTGTACGCGTCGGTCTCCGCCAGCACCGCGCCCTCGCCCTCGACCGGGACCTGCGCCAGCTCGACCGTCTCGCGGTAGGCCGTCGCGTACCGCAGCCGGTCGAAGAAGTGCCGGCCGCTCGCCGGGTAGTGCGCGGTGACCGGGTGCGGCACCCGGTCGAGGTTGATCCGCTGGATCACCCCGGCGAGCCCGAGCGAGTGGTCGCCGTGGAAGTGCGTGACGCAGATCCGGTCGATGTCGTGCGCGGCCACGCCGGCCCGCAGCATCTGCCGCTGGGTGCCCTCGCCGGGGTCGAAGAGGATGCCCCGGCCGTCCCAGCGCAGCAGATAGCCGTTGTGGTTGCGGTGCCGGGTCGGGACCTGGCTGGCGGTGCCGAGCACCACCAGTTCACGTACGGACAAGAGGGGTTACCGGTCCCGTCCCGCTATCCGGGCGGCCACTGGAGGCCGCGGCCGCCCAGCACATGGGCGTGCGCGTGGAAGACGGTCTGGCCCGCGCCGCTGCCGGTGTTGAAGACGATCCGGTACCCACTGCCGTCGATCTTCTCGGCGGCGGCGATCTCCCCGGCCTCGCGCAGCAGG
This sequence comes from Streptomyces sp. NPDC043908, assembly GCF_056435525.1. NCBI lineage: Bacteria > Bacillati > Actinomycetota > Actinomycetes > Kitasatosporales > Streptomycetaceae > Streptomyces > Streptomyces sp. NPDC043908. The sequence goes on from NZ_JBWKEI010000020.1 coordinate 28,958, forward strand.
TCGGCGGCGACCGCCGGCTCGGCGGCGGCCAGGGAGGCCGCGTCGGGGTGATGGGCGCGGGGGATGACCAGGACGTGCGTGGGCGCCTGGGGGTTGATGTCGCGGAACGCCACGACGGTCTCGGTCTCCCGGACGACGGTCGCCGGGACGTCCCCCGAGACGATCTTGCAGAACAGGCAGTCCGCCTGCGGCTCTCCGGCCACGGTCCTGAGCTCCTCGGTCACGGTGGGAACGGGGGGATACGGGTGGGAACGATCGATCGGTCAGCAGCATGCTACTGACGTCTGCCCACCGGACCCCACGCGCCCCGGCCCCGCCCGGCCCTCACTTGCCCTGGAACGTCTCCGTCACGGTCACCGTGACCGTCACCGTCGGCCGGCCGCCCGGCTTGCCGGGCCTGCCCGGGGGCCTGGGGGTGCTCCGGCTCGGCGGCGGCGCGTTGCAGTCGCCCAGGACGCTCGCGTGGAAGACCGTGCGGTCCGCGACCTTCGCCGTCAGATCGCCCCGGACGCAGCGGTCCTCGCGCTCCTCCGTCACCTTGCCGGTGACGCTGATCTTCTTGTTGTCGTCGGTGCGGCCCCGGCAGTCGACCGTGGCGACCGTCCGGGTCGAGGCGGCCGACGGCGTACGGGTCGACGAGCCACCGTCGACCTTCGCGGTGCAGGTCAGATACCGCACCGTGAAGCCGTCGTGCTCCAGCTTGCTCGTCGCGACCTTGTCGGTGGTCACCGAGACGGTGACCGAGCTCATGCCGCCGACCGGATCGCAGGCCGCGGCTCCGGCCGCCGCCCCGGCGACCAGGCCGAGCGCGGCGAACGCGCGCCGGTGGCGCAGCGGCCACGTGACGTATCTCCTTGCCCCCATACGCGCCAGCGTCCCACCCCGGCGCCGGACGCGGTAGACGGCTTTACGACGTCGGCCGGACGCACGGGCGGACGCCGGCGGGAGGTCAGCCGCGCGCCGGCGGCGTCACGACCAGCGGCCGGTGCGCCCCATCAGCAGAGCCGCCGCCGCCGTGCCCGCCGTGGAGGTGCGCAGCACGCTCGGGCCGAGCACGTACGGCCGGGCGCCGGCCTGCGCGAAGGCCGCCAACTCCTCGGGCGACACGCCCCCTTCGGGGCCCACCACCAGGACGATCTCCCCGCTCCCGGGCAGCTCGGCCGTGGCCAGCGGCTCGCTCGGGACGTCGCTGCCCTCGTGCAGCACGGCGGCGAAATCAGCCGTGGCCAAAAACGCGACAACCTGCTTGGTCGTCATCGCGTCCCGTACCTCCGGGAACCGCACCCGGCGCGACTGCTTGCCCGACTCACGGGCCGTGGCGCGCCACTTGGCGAGGGACTTGGCGCCCCGGTCGCCCTTCCACTGCGTGATGCAGCGCGAGGCCTGCCAGGGCACCACGGCGTCGACGCCCACCTCGGTCATCGTCTCGACCGCGACCTCGCCCCGGTCGCCCTTGGGCAGCGCCTGGACGACGGTGATGCGCGGCTGCGGCTGCGGCTCGTCCCTCAGCGAGTCCAGCTGGACGACGAGCCGGTCCTTGCCCTCGGTGGCCAGGACCACGCAGTCCGCCCAGGTGCCGCGGCCGTCGGTGAGGACGACGTCCTCACCGGGTGCGAGCCGCTTCACGGAGACGGCGTGCCGTCCCTCGGGGCCGTCCAGGACGTACCGGCCGCCCGGCCCGGACGCGGGGAAACGCTCGACGACGAAGACCGGGGCGGTCATGACGTGCTCCTCATGTGGTGCGGTTTCTCGTTGCGGCGGCCAGCGCGGCGAGCGCCGCGTCCACTTCGGCCGCCAGGACCTCCACCAGCTGCCCGGCGGGCAGCGCCCGTGCCAGCCGGTGTCCCTGGCCCGCCCACAGCGCCATGCCCTGGGCGTCGCCCGCCGCCGCGGCGGCCCGGCGCAGCCCGGCGGTGATCTGGTGCACCTGGGGGTAGGCGGCCGGGGCGTACGGTCCGTGCTCGCGCATGAAGCGGTTGACCAGGCCGCGGGCCGGGCGTCCGGAGAACGCCCGCGTCAGCTCCGTACGGACGAAGAGGGGGTTGGTCAGGGCCTGCTTGTGCAGGGCGTGCGCGCCGGACTCGGGGCAGGCCAGGAACGCCGTGCCGAGCTGCGCCGCGTCCGCGCCCGCCGCGAGCACCGCCGCGATCTGGGCGCCGCGCATCAGCCCGCCGGCCGCGACGATCGGCAGCGTCACGCTCTCGCGGACCTGGGTGATCAGCGTCAGCAGCCCGAGCCCGGAGCCGTCGGCCTGCGGGTCGTCGCGGTGCGTGGACTGGTGGCCGCCGGCCTCCGTCCCCTGGACGCAGACGGCGTCGGCCCCGGCGACCTGCGCGGCCAGCGCCTCGTCGGGGGTGGTCACGGTGACGACGGTGTACGTGCCGAGGGCGGCGAACGCGGCGAGCACCTCGCGCTCGGGGCAGCCGAAGGTGAACGAGACGGCCGCGACCGGGTCCTCGCGCAGGATCGCCAGCTTGGCCTCGTAGCCGTCGTCGCCACCGGAGTCGGCCTCGCCGAGCGGCGTCTCGTACCAGGTGGCCTCGCCCGCGAGCTGGTTGCGGTACACCTCGACGACGGCCGGGTCGGTGTGCGGCGGCTGCGGCATGAACAGGTTGACGCCGAAGGGGCGTCCGGTGAGCCCCCGCAGCTGCTTGATCTCCTGGTACATGCCGTCGGCCGTCTTGTACCCGGCGGCCAGGAACCCGAGTCCGCCGGCCTCGCAGACCGCGGCGGCCAGACCGGGGGCGGAGACGCCACCGGCCATGGGAGCCTGCACGATCGGATACCGGCAGAGATCGGTCAAAGCCATGCCCGCATCGTGCCACGGCCCCGCCCAGCCACCGAATCGCCCCGACCCCCCAGCCCCTTCACCCCCGGGCTGGCCGCACGGTTCCCGAAGGGGTCACTGGCTGAGCGACATCCCGGGAGACGGCGGTCCCCCCGAGGGGCGCGGGGAACTGCGCGACCGGCCACCCACGATCCGCGGCCAAAGACCGGGCCGAACAGGGGCGCGGGGAACTGCGCGAGCAACCCCCACGCACCCGCAGCCGAACACCGGGCCGACGGGCGGCGCCCCCGAGAGGGAACCCCCTCACCGCCCGTTGAACGCGTCCTTCAGCCGGGAGAACAACCCCTGCTGCCCGGGCTGGAACTGCCCCGTCGGGCGTTCCTCGCCGCGGAGCTTCGCCAGCTGGCGCAGCAGATCCTCCTGCTGCGGATCCAGCTTGGTCGGCGTGGTGACCTCGACGTGGACGATCAGGTCGCCCCGGCCACCGCCCCGCAGGTGCGTCACACCGCGCGCGTGCAGCGGGATGGACTGGCCCGACTGGGTGCCCGGCCGGATGTCCACCTCCTCCATGCCGTCCAGCGTCTGCAACGGCACCTTGGTGCCGAGCGACGCCGCTGTCATGGGGATCGTCACCGTGCAGTGCAGATCGTCGCCACGGCGCTGGAAGACGTCGTGGTTCAGCTCGTGGATCTCCACGTACAGATCACCGGCGGGGCCGCCGCCGGGGCCGACCTCGCCCTCGCCCGCGAGCTGGATCCGGGTGCCGTTGTCGACACCGGCCGGGATCTTGACCGTGAGCGTGCGGCGCGAGCGGATGCGGCCGTCGCCCGCGCACTCCGGGCACGGCGTGGGCACGACGGTCCCGAAGCCCTGGCACTGGGGGCAGGGGCGGGAGGTCATGACCTGGCCGAGGAAGGAGCGGGTGACCTGGGAGACCTCGCCGCGGCCGCGGCACATGTCACACGTCTGCGCCGAGGTGCCGGGAGCGGCGCCCTCGCCGGAGCAGGTCGTACAGACGACCGCCGTGTCGACCTGGATGTCCTTGGTCGTGCCGAAGGCCGCCTCGTTGAGGTCGATCTCCAGCCGGATCATGGCGTCCTGGCCGCGACGGGTGCGCGAACGGGGCCCGCGCTGCGCCGCGTTGCCGAAGAACGCGTCCATGATGTCCGAGAAGTTCCCGAAGCCGCCCGCGCCGAAGCCACCGGCTCCACCGCCGCCGGAGGACGACAGGGGGTCGCCTCCGAGGTCGTAGACCTGCTTCTTCTGCGGGTCCGAGAGGACCTCGTAGGCGGCGTTGATCTCCTTGAAGCGCTCCTGCGTCTTCGGGTCCGGATTCACATCCGGGTGGAGCTCACGCGCCAGGCGCCGGAACGCCTTCTTGATCTCGTCCTGCGATGCGTCGCGGCGTACGCCCAGTACGGCGTAGTAGTCCGTGGCCACTTACGACTCCGCCAGGATCTGTCCGACGTAACGTGCCACTGCGCGTACCGCTCCCATCGTTCCGGGGTAATCCATGCGGGTCGGTCCGACCACGCCGAGTTTCGCGACGGCTTCGCCGCCCGAACCGTAGCCGACCGAGACGACGGACGTGGAGTTCAGCCCTTCATGGGCGTTCTCATGCCCGATTCGTACGGTCATGCCCGATTCTTTGGCCTCGCCGAGCAGCTTGAGGAGCACGACCTGCTCCTCCAGCGCCTCCAGCACCGGCCGAATGGTCAGGGGGAAGTCGTGTCCGAAGCGGGTGAGATTGGCGGTGCCGCCGATCATCAGCCGTTCCTCGGTCTCCTCCACCAGGGTTTCGAGCAGGGTGGCGAGCACCGTCGAAACGGTTCCTCGGTCCTCCGGCTCGAAGGATTCGGGAAGATCCTGCACCAGCTGCGGGACGTCCGCGAAGCGGCGCCCCACCACCCGGCTGTTGAGCCGGGCCCGCAGATCCGCCAGCGAGGTCTCGCCGAACGGCGCCGGGCAGTCGACCAGCCGCTGCTCGACCCGCCCGGTGTCCGTGATGAGCACCAGCATCAGCCGGGCCGGGGCCAGCGACAGCAGCTCCACGTGCCGCACGGTGGACCGTGTCAGCGACGGGTACTGCACGACGGCGACCTGCCGGGTCAGCTGCGCGAGCAGCCGGACCGTGCGCGCCACCACGTCGTCGAGGTCGACGGCGCCGTCCAGGAAGTTCTGGATGGCCCGCCGCTCCGGCGACGACAGCGGCTTGACGCCCGCGAGCCGGTCGACGAACAGCCGGTAGCCCTTGTCCGTGGGGATACGGCCGGCGCTGGTGTGGGGCTGGGCGATGAAGCCCTCCTCCTCCAGCACGGCCATGTCGTTGCGCACGGTCGCCGGCGAGACGCCCAGCTTGTGCCGCTCGGTCAGGGCCTTCGAGCCCACCGGCTCCTCGGTCCCGACGTAGTCCTGGACGATCGCGCGCAGGACTTCGAGTCTGCGTTCACTGAGCACCGCGCACACCTCCAGCTGTCGTCCTGGCCGCTCTGCCCTGGCACTCTGCGCGTTCGAGTGCCAGCGATCCCCGGCCAGTGTACGGCCGACCGGTACACCCCTAGCAAGGGCGGCGGTCCGTGACGCTCGCGGCGCGCTCGAACGCACCGCCCCGGCCGCCCGGGATAGCGTCGTGTCATGGACGTCCGCTGGGAAGAGTTCGGCTGGGAGCGGCTGGGCGACGGCGTGGGCCGCCGCCGGCTGCCGGGGTGGGACGCTACGGCGGGCCTGGTCGCGGGCGAGGACGCGGTCCTGCTGTACGACACGGGCTCGACCCTGCGCGAGGGCGCCGAGCTGCGCGCCCAGGCACAGGCGCTGCTCGGGCGCCGGGTGACGCATATCGCACTCAGCCATCCGCACTTCGACCACGTCCTGGGCACGGCCGCGTTCTCCGGGGCCGAGGTCTACGGGGCGGTCGGGATCGACCGGGTCCTGGACGCGGACGCCCTGCGGACCGACGCCGTCACCCACGGGGTGCCGCCCGCGCGGGCCGCCGAGGCGGCGGACCTGCTGGTGCGCCCGCGGCACTTCGTGACGGGCGAGTGGACGCTGGAGCTGGGCGGGCGGCAGGTGCTGCTGGCGAACGTGGGCCCCGGCCACACCGGCCACGACCTGGCCCTGCTGGTCCCGGGCAGCCCTGGTGGCCCCGGTTCGCCCGAAATCGTCTTCTGCGGTGACCTGGTCGAGGAGTCCGGCGAGCCGCAGGCCGGGCCGGACGCGGTCCGCACCCACTGGCCCGCCGCCCTCGACCGGCTGCTCGACCTGGGCGGCGAGGACGCGGTGTACGTACCGGGGCACGGGGCGGTGGTGGACGCGGCGTTCGTCCGGGCGCAGCGGGCCGGGCTCGCGGAGGAATTCGGCGTGTCATAAGGGCGTACACCCATATGGGCACATGATCCACCCGTATTCTCATCGGAATGCGCAGCTACAGCCCGGACCTGACTCCGCCCTGGAAGAAGGGGACCCCGGCCCCCGAGGTGCCCGCCGAGCTCGACCTGGTCGTCGAGGAGGTGACGACCGGGTTCTGCGGGGCGGTGCTCCGCTGTGAGGCGGGGACGGTGACGCTGGAGGACCGCTTCGGCAAGAAGCGGGTGTTCCCCATGGCGGCGCGGGGGTTCCTGCTGGAGGGGAAGGTGGTCACGCTGGTACGCCCGCCGGCGCCCGCTCCCTCGCGCCCGGCGCGCACCGCCTCGGGCTCCGTCGCCGTGCCGGGGGCGCGGGCGCGGGTGGCGCGCGCGGGGCGCATCTATGTCGAGGGGCGCCACGACGCGGAGCTGGTGGAGAAGGTGTGGGGCGACGACCTGCGCATCGAGGGCGTCGTCGTCGAGTACCTGTCGGGCATCGACGACCTCCCCGCGATCGTCGCGGACTTCGCCCCCGGCCCCGACGCGCGCCTGGGTGTCCTGGTCGACCACCTGGTGCCCGGCTCCAAGGAGTCCCGGATCGCGGCGGCGGTCACGGGCGCGCACGTGCTGGTGGCCGGGCACCCCTACATCGACGTGTGGGAGGCGGTGAAGCCGGCGGCCGTGGGGATCGCGGGGTGGCCGGTGGTGCCGCGGGGGGAGGACTGGAAGACGGGGGTGTGCCGGGCGCTGGGGTGGCCGGTGAACACGGGGGCGGCGTGGCAGCGGATTCTCTCCGGGGTGCGGAGTTATCGGGACCTGGAGCCGGAGTTGCTGGGGCGGGTGGAGGAGCTGATCGACTTCGTGACGGCCCCCTCCCCGCCCCTCCCCTAAACCCTCCGGGGGACGGCTCCGCCCCGAACGCCTCTCTCCATCCGCGCCCCGGTGGGGGCTGGCCGCGCAGTTCCCCGCGCCCCTGAAACCCACGTTCGCCTGCGGCCCGGTGGGGGCTGGCGGCGCAGTTCCCCGCGCCCCTCAAGGAACGGGCCTGCGGCCCAGTTCCTCCCGGTCCTCGCGCCCCGGGGGCCCCGTTCCCCCCAGGGGCGCGGGGAACTGCGCGGGCAACCCACCACACACCCGCAGCCGAACACCGCACCCCGGACCGGGGGTCAGTCCACCAGATCCCGCACCACCCCGTCCGCCAACAACCGCCCCCGCAGGGTCAGCACCGCCCGCCCCGCCCCGAACGCCCCCTCCTCCAGCAACCCCTCCCCCATTGCCCGGCGCGCCGCCGCCAGCCCCGCCGGGCGCAGCAGCGACAGCTCGCAGCCCTCCCGGAGCCGGAGCTCCAGCAGGATGCGCTCCACCCGGCGGTCCTCCGCCGCCAGGACCTCGCGCCCCGCCCCCGGCGTACGCCCACCCGCCAGCGCCGCCGCATACGCCCCGGGATGCTTCACGTTCCACCACCGCACGCCCCCGACATGGCTGTGCGCGCCGGGGCCCGCGCCCCACCAGTCCGCGCCCCGCCAGTACAGCTCGTTGTGCAGGCAGCGGCCCGCTTCCGTGGTGGCCCAGTTCGACACCTCGTACCAGTGGAAGCCCGCCTCGGCCAGCACCGCGTCCGCGATGAGGTAGCGGTCCGCGTGGACGTCGTCGTCCGTCATCGGGACCTCGCCCCGGCGGATGCGGCGCGCCAGCTGCGTACCCTCCTCCACGATCAGGGCGTACGCGGAGATGTGGTCGGGACCCGCCCCCACCGCCGCCGCCAGCGTCTCGCGCCAGTCCTGGTCCGACTCCCCCGGCGTCCCGTAGATCAGGTCGAGGTTGACGTGGTCGAAGCCCGCCGCCCGCGCCTCGGCGACGCACGCCTCGGGGCGGCCCGGCGTGTGCGTGCGGTCGAGGATCTTCAGGACGTGCTGCTTGGCGCTCTGCATGCCGAAGGAGACCCGGTTGAAGCCGCCGGCCCGCAGCTCCTCCAAATACGCCCGGTCCACCGACTCGGGGTTCGCCTCCGTCGTCACCTCCGCGTCGTCCGCCAGGCCGAACTCCTCGCGTACCGCCGAGAGCATCCGGACCAGGTCGGCGGCGGGGAGCAGCGTCGGGGTGCCGCCGCCCACGAAGACCGTACGGACCGGGCGCGGGTCGTCGCCGAGCACCTTGCGGGCGAGCCGGATCTCGTCGGTCAGGGTGGCCGCGTAGTTGTCGCGGGACGCCAGGACGCCGCCGGAGCCGCGCAGCTCGGTGGCGGTGTAGGTGTTGAAGTCGCAGTACCCGCAGCGCGTGGCGCAGTAGGGAACGTGCAGGTAGAAGCCGAGCGGTCGCTCCCGAGCGCCCTCCAGGGCGGAACCGGGCAGCGCCCCGTCCTCGGGCATGGGCTCACCATCGGGCAGTACGGAAGGCATGCCCCCCATTGTCCGCCACCCCGGACGGCCCCGGGCACGCCCTCAGCGCGCCTGGAGCACCAGGAGCGCCAGATCGTCCTCCGGCGGCGTGGTGCCGAACGCGTACACCGCCCGCTTGACGCTCTCCGCGACCCCCGTCGCCGTCATGCCCACGCACCCCGCGAGCACCGCGGCGAGGCCGTCCCCGTCGTCGAACATCTGCCGGCCGGAGCGGCGCTCGGTCACCCCGTCCGTGACGCACAGCAGGGTGTCGCCGGGCATCAGCCGGAAGCTCTCGCTCTCGTACGCCACCCCCTCCACCACCCCGACCAGCACCTGCGGCACGGCCGCCGCCCGCACCGACCCCTCGGGCCGCAGCAGCAGCGGCAGCGGGTGGCCGGCGCTCGCCAGGGTGCACAGGACGCCCCCGCCGCTCTCCGGCGGCACCGGGACGAGCTCTCCGTACAGCAGGGAGAGGAAGCGGGCCTGCGGGCCCTCGGCCACCTCGCGGCCGCCCGCCGCCGCGACCATCCGGGCGGCCGCCTCGGCGGCCTCGACGCCGTCGTCGACGAGCAGCTTGTTGAGGCGGTCCAGGACGTCGTGCACCGCGTACCCCTCACGGGCGAGCAGCCGCAGCCAGGGCCGCACCAGGCCGGTGACGACGGCCGCCTCGGGGCCGCTGCCCTGGACGTCGCCGAGCGCGAAGCACCAGCGGCCGTCGGCGCCGGGGAACAGGTCGTAGAAGTCGCCGCCCGCCACGCCCTCGCCGCTGGGCTGGTAGACCAGCGCGCTGTCGACGCCGGGGATCTCCGCCACGCCCGCCGGGAGCAGTCCGCGCTGGAGGACCCGGCTGATGGTGACCTGGCGGGTGTACTGGCGGGCGGCGCCGATCGCCAGCGCCACCCGGCGTACGAAGTCCTCGACCAGTCCGGTGACCTCGTCGGGGATGCGCGCCGTCCCGGCCCGCCCGAGCATGAGCACGCCGACGGCCCGGCCGCCGGCGACCATCCGGTACGCGAGCGCCGCCCCGTCGCCGCCGTCCTGCGGGGCCGGCCAGGGCATCGGGACCGGGCCGCCGCGCGCGGACTCCGGCAGCCGGGGCGGATCCTTCTCCAGGACCGCCCGCAGCTCGTCGATCCCGGACTCGCGGGCGTGCCACACCCGGGCCAGCCGGGGCTCGCCGGCCGGGCCGCCGGTCTCCGGGTCGAGCCAGATCGCGCACCAGTCGCAGAGCCGGGGCACCAGGAGCTGTCCGGCGAGCGCCGCGATCATGTCCTCGTCGAACTGGCCCGCCAGCAGGTCGGACGCCTCCGCCAGGAAGGAGAGGGCGCCCCGGTTCACCCAGTCGCGGTCCTGCCCGAGGGGGGCGCCGCGCCCCGGGGCGGCCGGCATCCCGGCGGCGCGCGGTCCGCGCTGGAGCCGTTCCTCGCGGCCCGGCCCCTCCTCGCCCGGGGCGGCGCCCTCCGCGTCGAGGAGCAGCCGCGCCCAGACCGTCTTGAGGCCGGTGCGGTAGGTGATGCCCCAGCACTCGGCGAGCGCGGCCACCAGGTGCAGCCCCCGGCCGTACTCCGGCGCGCCCGGCTCGCGCGGCTCGTGGCGCACGACCCGGGAGGGGTGGTGGTCGGAGACCTCGACGACCACCGCGCCGGGCTCGTCCCCGGCGGGCGGCTCCAGGCGGCAGACCAGCTCGACGGTGGTGCCCGCGTGCACCACGGCGTTGGTGACCAGCTCGTTGACGACTATGGCCGCCTCGTCGGCGGCCCGCTCGTCCAGCCCCTCGGCGCCGGGCGCGCCCTGGGCGGTCCAGTCGGCGAGGGCGGCGCGCGCGAAGCGGCGGGCGGCGGACGGCGCGAGCGGGTTGCCGGGCAGGCCGGTGCGGGCGGCGGACGCGGGCCGGGGCTCCGCCGCGCCAGGGGAGGGCACCGGGCCGGGCGGGCGGTTCCCGCTCTCCCGCTGCGTTGGAATGGACCCCACGGTGCGGCTCCTGATCGGTTCTCACATTGCGCACCTCATGACACCGACAGAGTGACAGACTGAGCGGGCCCATAAGCACCGAGTCACTGAAGTGGGCCGGGATGACCGGGATGAGCAGAGACAGCGCCGCGCCGCCCGAGGGCGGGGAGTGGATCCGGGCACTGGAGTTGCGCCCGCTGCTGGCCGCGATGACGGCGCTGCGGGACGGGGACTTCGGGGTCCGGCTCCAGGAGACCCACGAGGGGATACCCGCCGAGCTCGCCGCGATCTTCAACCAAGTGGCCGTGCGCAACCAGCACTTCACGGACGAGCTGCGACGGGTGCGGCGCGAGGTCGTCCGCCACGGCCGGCTGGACGAGCGGCTGGCGGCGAGCCCGGGGCACGGCGCCTGGACGGCCGGGGTGGACAGCGCGAACACCCTGATCGACGCCCTGGTCGTACCGGCGGCGAACGCCACGCGCGTCCTGGACGCGGTGGCGGGCGGTGATCTGACCCAGCGGGTCGACCTCCACGACGGGAACCGCCAGTTGCGCGGGGATCTGCGCCGGCTGGGCCGGGCCGTCAACAAGATGGTGGACCAGCTCTCCCTCTTCACCGGCGAGGTGACCCGCGTCGCCCGCGAGGTCGGCACCGAGGGCCGGCTGGGCGGGCGGGCCAAGGTGCAGCGGCTGAGCGGCAGTTGGCGGGACGTGACCGAGGCCGTCAACACCATGGCGTCCCGGCTGACCGCGCAGGTCCGCGACATCGCGGCGGTGACCACGGCGGTGGCGCGCGGCGACCTCACCCGTACGGTGACGGTCGAGGCGACCGGCGAACTCCTTGAGCTGAAACTCACCGTGAACACGATGGTCGACCAGCTCTCCGCCTTCGCGGACGAGGTGACCCGGGTGGCCCGCGAGGTCGGCACCGAGGGCCGGCTGGGTGGGCGCGCGCAGGTCCGGGGCGTCTCGGGGGTCTGGAAGGACCTGACGGACAACGTCAACTTCATGGCGTCGAACCTCACCTCCCAGGTGCGCAACATCGCCCAGGTGACCACGGCCGTCGCCAACGGCGACCTCTCCCAGAAGATCACCGTGGACGCGCAGGGCGAGATCCTGGAGCTGAAGTCGACGATCAACACCATGGTCGACCAGCTCTCCGCCTTCGCCGACGAAGTGACCCGCGTCGCCCGCGAGGTCGGCACCGAGGGCAACCTCGGCGGGCGCGCCCAGGTCCGGGGCGTCTCGGGGGTCTGGAAGGACCTCACCGAGAACGTCAACTTCATGGCGGACAACCTCACCTCCCAGGTACGCAACATCGCGCTCGTCTCGACGGCGGTGGCCCAGGGCGACCTCGGCAAGAAGATCACCGTGGAGGCGAAGGGGGAGATCCTGGAGCTGAAGTCGACGATCAACACCATGGTCGACCAGCTCTCCGCCTTCGCCGACGAGGTCACCCGCGTCGCCCGCGAGGTCGGCACCGAGGGCAACCTCGGCGGGCAGGCGCAGGTGCGCGGGGTGTCGGGGGTCTGGAAGGACCTGACGGACAACGTCAACTTCATGGCCTCGAACCTCACCTCCCAGGTCCGCAACATCGCCCAGGTGACCACGGCCGTCGCCAACGGCGACCTCTCCAAGAAGATCACCGTGGACGCGCGGGGCGAGATCCTGGAGCTCAAGGACACCGTCAACACGATGGTGGAGCAGCTGCGGGCGTTCGCGGACGAGGTGACCCGCGTCGCCCGCGAGGTCGGCACGGACGGGCGGCTGGGCGGGCGCGCCCAGGTCCTCGGCGTCTCCGGCGTCTGGAAGGACCTCACCGACAACGTCAACTACATGGCGGACAACCTCACCTCCCAGGTGCGCAACATCGCCCAGGTGGCGACCGCCGTGGCGCAGGGCGACCTCTCCAAGAAGATCGACGTGGACGCGCGCGGCGAGATCCTGGAGCTGAAGACCACCATCAACACCATGGTGGACACGCTCTCCTCGTTCTCCTCCGAGGTCACCCGGGTCGCCCGCGAGGTCGGCTCGGAGGGCCAGCTGGGCGGCCAGGCCCGGGTCGAGGGCGTGTACGGCACCTGGAAGCGCCTGACCACCAACGTCAACGAGCTCGCCCTGAACCTCACCACCCAGGTCCGCGCGATCGCGGAGGTGGCCTCGGCGGTGGCCCAGGGCGACATGTCCCGCTCGATCACCGTGGAGACCCGGGGCGAGGTCTCGGAGCTGAAGGACAACATCAACCTGATGGTGTCCAACCTGCGCGAGACGACCCGCGCCAAGGACTGGCTGGAGTCGAACCTGGCGCGCCTGGCCGGTCTGATGCAGGGCCACCGCGACCTGATGGAGGTCGCGGACCTGATCCTGCGCGAGCTGACCCCGCTGGTGAACGCCCAGTACGGCGCGTTCTTCCTGGCCGATCCGGGCAACGAGGGCACCCCGTCCCGTACGACGTCGACCACCAAGGGCCTCGCCTTCATCGCGGGCTACGGCTCGGCCCAGGGCGCCACCGTCGACACCACCGGCATGCCGGGCCACGGCCTGGTGCGCCAGGCGGCGCTGGAGAAGAAGCGGATCCTGCTGGAGGAGGCGCCGCCGGACTACATCAAGATCAACTCGGGTCTCGGGGAGGCGTCCCCGGCCAGTGTCGTGATCATCCCGATCCTCTTCGAGGACAAGCTCCTCGGCGTGATCGAACTGGCCTCCTTCTCCCGCTTCTCCGACGTCCACCTGGCCTTCTTCGACCAGTTCGTGAACACCATCGGCGTCGCCATCAACACCATCATCGCCAACTCCCGTACCGAGTCGCTGCTCAGCGAGTCCCAGCGGCTCGCCATCCAGCTCCAGGAGCGCTCGGACGAGCTCCAGCGCCAGCAGGCCGAACTCCAGCGCTCCAACGCCGAGCTGGAGGAGAAGGCCGCCCTGCTCGCGACCAGCTCCCAGTACAAGTCGGAGTTCCTGGCGAACATGTCGCACGAGCTGCGCACCCCGCTCAACTCGCTGCTCATCCTGGCCCGGCTGCTCTCCGACAACCCCGACGACCACCTCTCCGACCAGGAGGTCCAGTTCGCCAGCACGATCCACCGCTCCGGCTCCGACCTGCTCCAGCTGATCAACGACATCCTGGACCTGTCGAAGATCGAGGCCGGCCGGATGGACGTACGGCCCAAGAAACTGCCGCTCATCAAGGTGCTCGACTACGTCCACGCGACCTTCCGCCCCATCACCCTCGACCGGGGCCTGGCCTTCGAGGTCGCGGTCGGCGAGGACGTGCCGCGCGAGATGTACTCGGACGAGCAGCGGCTCCAGCAGATCCTGCGCAACCTCCTCTCCAACGCGATCAAGTTCACCTCCTCCGGCCGCGTCGAACTCCGCGTCAACCGCATCAAGGACCCGGACAACGGGGTGCTGGGCACGGACGACCTGATCGCCTTCCAGGTCACCGACACCGGCATCGGCATCGCGCCCGAGAAACTCCCGGTGATCTTCGAGGCGTTCCAGCAGGCCGACGGGACGACCAACCGCAAGTACGGCGGCACCGGCCTCGGCCTCTCCATCAGCCGCGAGATCGCGGGCCTGCTCGGCGGCCGGATCATCGCCGAGAGCGAGCCGGGCCGCGGCTCCACCTTCACCCTGTACGTGCCGGTGCTCCACCCCGGCCATGCGGGCGCCGAACCGGACCAGCTCCCGAGGCTCACCGCCGACCCGGCCCAGCCGGCCGCCTCCGAGCCCCTTCCGGTGGCCGACCAGGACGACGTCTGGCCCACCACCACCAGGCTGGAGCAGTGGAAGGAGGGCCGGGCGGGACAGGTGCTGTCGGGGCGGCGGGTGCTGATCGTCGACGACGACATCCGCAACGTCTTCGCCCTCACCCATGTGCTCGGCCGGGTCGGGATGCCCGTGCTGTACGCGGAGAACGGCCGCGAGGGCATCGAGGCCCTGGAGCGCAATCCGGACGTCGAGCTGGTCCTGATGGACATCATGATGCCCGAGATGGACGGATACGAGACGATCGAGGCCATCCGCCGCAGCCCCCTGTGGGCCGATCTGCCCATCGTCGCCCTGACCGCGAAGGCCATGCCCGGCGACCGCGAGAAGTCCATCGCCCAGGGCGCCAACGAGTACGTGCCCAAGCCCGTCGACGTGGACCGCCTGCTCACCGTGGTGTGCGCGCTGCTCGACCCGGAGGGCGAGGACGCGGCACCCCCGGGCCGGACCGGCGCGTCCGTACCGAAGCAGCCGGCCGGCCCCGAGGACCCCGCCACCGCTCCGCCGACCACGTAAAGGCGACACGATGAGCACAGCGGTACCGTCCGCCGAGCGGGCGAGCATCCTCCTCGTCGACGACCGGGAGGACAACCTGACCGCCCTGGAGGCGGTCCTCGGCACGCTCAACGAGCCGCTGGTGCGGGCCCGTTCGGGCGAGGAGGCGATGAAGGCGCTGCTGCGGCAGTCGTTCGCGGTGGTGCTGCTCGACGTACGGATGCCGGGCATGGACGGCTTCGAGACCGCCGCCAACCTCAAGCGCCTCGACCAGACCAAGGACGTGCCGATCATCTTCCTGACCGGCGCGGAGGGCGACAGCGACTACGCCTTCCGGGGCTACGCCACGGGCGCCGCCGACTTCCTCACCAAGCCGTTCGACCCGTGGGTCCTGCGGGCCAAGGTGAACGTCTTCCTCGAACTGCACCGCAAGAACCGCCAGCTGGAACTGCTGCTCGCCCGGGAGCAGAAGCAGCTCGGCGAGATGGCGGAGCTGCTGGCCGCGATCGAGGACGAGCTGGTGCGCGAGGGGCCGGGCGACGCCGGTGACCTGCGGCTGCGGCTGACCGCGCTGGAGGCGATCGTCCGGGACATGCGGCGGGGGCGCCGCTGAGTACCGGGGGGGGGGGGGGGGGGGGGGGCCCCCCCCCCCCCCCCCCCTCCCCCACCCCCCCCCCCCCCCCCCCACCCACCCCCCCCCCCCCCCCCCCCCCCCCCCCCCCCCCCCCCCCCCCCCCCCCCCCGTACNNNGGGAGGGGGGGGGGGGGGGTGGGGGGGGGGGGGGGAGGGGGGGGGGGGTGGGGGGGGGGGGGGGGGGGGGGGGCGGGGGGGGGGGGGGGGGGGCCCCCCCCCCCCCCCCCCCCCCCGCCGCCGCTACGCCTCGCGCGAGCCCGAGTACATCTCGTCGATCAGGTCCTTGTACTCCCGCTCGACGACCGGCCGCTTCAGCTTGAGGCTGGGGGTCAGCTCGCCGTGCTCCACGTCGAGGTCGCGCGGCAGCAGCCGGAACTGCTTGATGGTCTGCCAGCGCTGGAGATCCTCGTTCAGGCGCTTCACATAGCCCTCGATCAGCGCCACCGTCTCCGGGTTCGCGACCACGTCGGCGTACGAGCCGGTGACCCCGTGGTCCTTCGCCCAGCCCAGGATCGCGGGCTCGTCGAGGGCGATCAGCGCGGTGCAGAAGTTCCGGTCGGCGCCGAGCACCAGGATGTTGGAGACGAACGGGCAGACCGCCTTGAACTGCCCCTCGACCTCGGCCGGCGCGATGTACTTGCCGCCGGACGTCTTGATCAGGTCCTTCTTGCGGTCGGTGATCCGCAGATAGCCGTCCGCCGACAGCTCGCCGATGTCACCGGTGTGGAACCAGCCGTCCGACTCCAGGACCTCGGCGGTCTTCTCGGGCAGGTTGTGGTAGCCCTCCATGATGCCGGGGCCGCGCAGCAGGATCTCGCCGTCGTCCGCGATGCGCACCTCAAGACCGGGCAGCGGCTTGCCGACCGTGCCCGTCCGGTAGGCCTCGCCCGGGTTCACGAAGGAGGCGGCGCTGGTCTCGGTGAGGCCGTACCCCTCCAGGATGTGGATCCCGGCGCCGGAGAAGAAAAAGCCGATGTCGGGGGCGAGCGCCGCCGAACCCGAGACCGCCGCGCGCAGCCGCCCGCCGAACGCCTCGCGGATCTTCGCGTACACCAGCGCGTCCGCGACCTTGTGCTTGGCGGTGAGCCCGAAGGGGGCGGTCGCCCGGCCGGTGCGCCGGAAGTTGTCCTGACTGGCCTTGGCGTACTCGCGGGCCACCTCGGCCGCCCACTGGAAGATCTTGTACTTGGCCCCGCCGGCCTCCCGCGCCTTGGCGGCGACGCCGTTGTAGACCTTCTCGAAGATCCGGGGCACCGACGCCATGTAGGTGGGCTGGACCACCGGCAGATTCTCGATGATCTTGTCGACCCGGCCGTCGACGGCCGTCACGTGCCCGACCTCGATCTGCCCGGAGGTCAGCACCTTGCCGAAGACGTGCGCGAGCGGCAGCCAGAGGTACTGGACGTCGTCGGCGCTGATCAGCCCGGTCGCCGCGATCGCCTTCGCCATGTACGACCAGTTGTCCTGCGGCAGCCGCACACCCTTGGGGCGGCCGGTCGTCCCGGAGGTGTAGATCAGCGTGGCCAGCTGGTCGGAGGTGATCGCCGCGATCCGCTCCTTCACCGCGTCCGGATGCTTCTCCAGATACGCGGCGCCGCGCGCCTCCAGCTCCGCGAGGGTGAGCACCCAGCCCTCGGGGTCGCCCTCGACGGGCTCGGCGCCGGCCGCGTCGAAGACCACGACGTGCTTCAGCTCCGGCAGCTCGGCGCGGCGCTCACGGGCCTTGGCGAGCTGGGCCGCGTTCTCCGCGAAGAGCACCCGGCTCTCGGAGTCGCCCAGGATGTAGGCGGACTCCTCGGCGTTGGTCTGCGGGTAGATCGTGGTGGTCGCGCCGCCCGCGCACATCGTCCCGAGGTCGGCGAGGATCCACTCGATCCGGGTGGAGGAGGACAGCGCCACGCGCTGCTCGGCGGTCACACCCAGATCGACGAGCCCGGCCGCGATCGCGTAGACCCGCTCGGCGGCCTGCCCCCAGCTCAGCGACTTCCACTCATCGGGCCCCTGGCCGCCGGCGGCCGGGACCGGATGGCGGTAGGCCTCCAGGTCCGGAGTGGCCTCCACGCGCTGGACGAAGAGGGCCGCCACGGACGGTGGCCGGTTCTCGATCAAGGTATGTGTGTCGCTCACGACGTCCTCCGGGCTGGCCTGCGGCAGGGCTGCGGCTGCTTCTTGTTTAACTGGCGAGTAACCATCGGGCCGTGATCAGAGTAGAGCGCCCCCGCCCCGCCGCGTAAGAGGCAGCGGAAGGTGGTTTCATAACGAACGGACCCCCGCTCGGAAGAGCGGGGGTCCGTCACGGCACCGGTCGGCTACTCGCCGGTCACTTCTTCTTGCTCGCAGACTCGTCGCTGGACAGCACCGCGATGAAGGCCTCCTGCGGAACCTCCACGGAACCGACCATCTTCATCCGCTTCTTGCCTTCCTTCTGCTTCTCCAGCAGCTTCCGCTTACGGGAGATGTCACCGCCGTAGCACTTGGCGAGGACGTCCTTGCGGATGGCGCGGATGGTCTCGCGGGCGATCACCCGGGAGCCGATCGCGGCCTGGATGGGCACCTCGAAGGCCTGCCGGGGGATGAGCTCGCGCAGCTTGGCGACGAGCCGCACACCGTACGCGTACGCCGCGTCCTTGTGCGTGACCGCCGAGAAGGCGTCGACCTTGTCGCCGTGGAGCAGGATGTCCACCTTGACGAGGCTGGCGGACTGCTCGCCGGTGGGCTCGTAGTCGAGCGAGGCGTACCCCCGGGTCTTCGACTTCAACTGGTCGAAGAAGTCGAAGACGATCTCCGCGAGCGGCAGCGTGTAACGGATCTCGACGCGGTCCTCGGAGAGGTAGTCCATCCCGATCAGGGTGCCGCGCCGGGTCTGGCACAGCTCCATGATCGAACCGATGAACTCGCTCGGCGCGAGGATCGTCGCTCGCACGACCGGCTCGTACACGTCCGAGATCTTCCCCTCCGGGAACTCACTCGGATTGGTGACGGTGACTTCCTTGCCGTCCTCCAGAACCACCCGGTAGACCACGTTGGGAGCGGTGGCGATGAGGTCGAGCCCGAACTCGCGCTCAAGCCGCTCACGGATCACGTCGAGGTGGAGCAGGCCGAGGAAGCCGACACGGAAACCGAAGCCCAGCGCCGCCGAGGTCTCCGGCTCGTACACCAGCGCGGCATCGTTGAGCTGGAGCTTGTCCAGGGCCTCGCGCAGGTCCGGGTAGTCCGACCCGTCCAGCGGATACAGACCCGAGAAGACCATCGGCTTGGGGTCCTTGTACCCGCCGAGCGCCTCGGTGGCGCCATGGTGCAGGGACGTGATGGTGTCACCGACCTTGGACTGGCGGACGTCCTTCACACCGGTGATCAGGTAGCCGACCTCACCGACGCCCAGCCCGTCGGCGGGCAGCATCTCCGGCGAGTTGGTCCCGATCTCGAGCAGCTCGTGCGTGGCACCGGTCGACATCATCCGGATCCGCTCACGCTTGTTGAGCTGACCGTCGACGACACGGACGTACGTGACGACGCCCCGGTACGAGTCGTAGACCGAGTCGAAGATCATCGCGCGGGCGGGGGCGTCGGCCACACCGACCGGCGCGGGCACATCGCGCACCACGCGGTCCAGCAGCGCGTCCACCCCGACACCGGTCTTCGCGGAGACCTTCAGCACGTCCTCGGGCTGGCAGCCGATGAGGTTGGCCAGCTCCTCGGCGAACTTCTCGGGCTGCGCGGCCGGCAGGTCGATCTTGTTGAGGACGGGAACGATCGTGAGGTCGTTCTCCATGGCGAGGTAGAGGTTCGCCAGGGTCTGCGCCTCGATGCCCTGAGCGGCGTCGACGAGCAGGACGGTCCCCTCACAGGCGGCCAGCGACCGCGACACCTCGTACGTGAAGTCCACGTGCCCCGGGGTGTCGATCATGTTCAGGATGTGGGTGCTGCCCTGGCCCGGCCCCTCGGTGGGGGCCCAGGGCAGCCGCACGGCCTGACTCTTGATCGTGATGCCGCGCTCGCGCTCGATGTCCATCCGGTCGAGGTACTGAGCACGCATCTGCCGCTGGTCGACCACACCGGTCAGCTGGAGCATCCGGTCGGCAAGGGTCGACTTGCCGTGGTCGATGTGCGCGATGATGCAGAAATTGCGGATCAGAGCCGGGTCGGTACGGCTCGGCTCGGGCACGTTGGTAGGAGTCGCGGGCACGCAGGGTCCTGATTCTTGAGACGCGGGGCGTCTCGTCTCGGGCGATGTCGGATCGATACGTAGCCCCCATCGTCCCATGGGAACGGCACTGCGCTCGGTTTGGGCCGCCAGTCGGCCTGCTGGTAGCCTGGGCAGCTGTGCCTCGTCCGCCCTCTCAGCGGCGAGTCGCAACCATCTGATACATCGAACCTGAAAAGGCTCTTTCGTGGCGAACATCAAGTCCCAGATCAAGCGGAACAAGACCAACGAGAAGGCGCGCCTGCGTAACAAGGCCGTCAAGTCCGAGGTCAAGACCGCGATCCGCAAGGCCCGCGAGGCTGTCCTGGCCGGCGACGTCGAGGCGGCCGACACGGCTGTCCGCACCGCCTCCAAGAAGCTGGACAAGGCCGTCAGCAAGGGTGTCATCCACAAGAACGCCGCCGCCAACAAGAAGTCGGCGCTGGCCACCAAGGTTGCCGCCCTCAAGGCTGCCTGACCCGGCCCAAGTGACCGGCCCCCGGGCCGCTCGCCTGGCCAGTCTCCCAGGCTGACCAACTTGATAGACCACCGGAAGGGACCCAGCGGGCCCTCTCATCCGCTCCCTCCCCGGTACCCAGCACCACCGCCGCACGCGGCCTGCGTTCGCCACGCGGGTGCGGCGACTCTTTGAGCACGACCCCGTTTCCGTCCGGCTGGGCGGGGGCGGGGTTTTGTTTTTTGGGTGAGCCGGGAGCCCCGAAGGCGGGGGCAGGGGGCGGATCCCCGCTACGGGGTCGGGGCGAAGCCCCGGCTGGGGGTGCGGGGGCGGAGCCCCCGCTGGGGTGCAGGGGGCGGAGCCCGGCCAGGGGTGCAGGGGCGAAGCCCGGCCAGGGGTGCAGGGGGCGGAGCCCCTGCTACGGGGTCCGGGGGCGAAGCCCCCGGGAAACCACCTTTCTCCCCCTGTCCCCCGGAGGGTTTAGGGAAGCCCCGAAGTTCCAGACTGACAGTTCTGGAGTCCTCGGGTCATGGTGGCATCGACGCAGGTCAAGCGGTTCGAGCAAGGTGTGGTCTCCACAGAGGCCATGAAGAGAGATGCACTGATATCTGCGCAGGTCAGCGCTGGTATGGGAAACCTCCGCTCTCCCGGTATAACCATGGAGAGCACTACACCTGTTGGGACGCTGGATGCAGAGACCCTGCGCGGCATCCGGTGCATACGCCTGTCCGTACACACGGACGAGACCACCAGCCCCGAGCGTCAGCGTGAAGCCGACGACATGGCGGCGGCAGCCCTCGGTATCGACTTCGGCGAAGGTGACGCGTTGCGAGAAGCGGTCGACCTGGATGTGTCTGCGTCCAAGGTCGGCCCCTTCGAGCGTCCGCAGCTCGGCGGGTGGCTGAAGCGCCCAGCCGACTTCGACGTTCTCGTGTGGTGGCGCTTCGACCGCGCCATCCGGTCCATGGACGACATGCACGAGCTTGCGAAGTGGGCCAAGACTCACCGCAAGATGCTCGTCTTTGCTGAGGGCATCGGCGGGGGTCGGCTCGTCTTCGACTTCCGCAACCCCATGGACCCCATGAGCGAGCTCATGATGCTCATGCTGGCGTTCGCGGCACAGGTCGAATCGCAGTCAACCAGCGACCGCGTGACCGGCGCGCAAGCGGCCATGCGCAAGATGCCCCTTCGGTGGCGCGGCGGCGGACAGCCCCCGTACGGCTACGTTCCCGCCCCCATGCCCGCCGAGCATGGCGGGGTCGGCTGGACGCTCGCCCCCGACCCCGAAGCGGTCAAGGTCATAGAGCGCATCATTGCAGCGCTGCTGTCCGGCAAGAGCCCGCTGACCATCGCACGCATGCTGAACGCTGACGCCGTGCTGTCCCCGTCCGCCCACTGGACCATCTGCAAGGCCCGTACAAAGAACGGCGGAGCGGAGCCCGAGGAGAGCGCCACTGCGAAGCGGAAGCCCGCACAGTGGCGGGACAAGACCATCGTCAAGATGCTCACGTCCCCCGCGATTATGGGTTGGAAGATGCACCGCGGAAACCCGGTCCGCGACGACCAGGGCAGCCCGGTCTTGGCCGCCGAAACCCCGATCCTCACCCGCGAAGAGTTCGACCATGTGGGAGCCCTACTCGCCCCCAAGCCCGTCGCTGCCCGCCCGCCCGCCCGCAAGGACTCCGGGGCGCTGCTGCTGCGCGTCATTCACTGCGACGGGTGCGGCGCCCGTATGTACTTGAACAAGGGCTACTACGGATGCTCGTCCTACAAGTACGGCTCGGACTGCAAGGCCCCTTCCACCGTGCGCGCGGACTGGGCCGACGAGTACGTGAGCGCCGAGTTCCTGCGCCTGGTCGGCCCCGTGCAGATCACCCGCACCATAGAGATACCCGGCTACGATCCTCAGCCCGAGATTGACGCCACCGTCGCGGAGTTCGAGGAGCACCAGCGCCAGAAGGGGCGTCAGAAGTCCAAGACCGCGCAGGCAGCCTGGCAGCGCCACGCAGACAGCCTTGACGCGCGCCTAGCCGAACTGGAAGCACGGGAGAAGACCGAGCCCCGGCGCGACGTAATCGGCACGGGACGCACCTACGCCGACGATTGGAACGACGCGGACAACGTGGCACGGCGCAGCATGCTTGTGGAATCGGGCGCACGGCTCACGGTGAAGCGCGGAACCAAGGGCGGGTGGCGGAAGCTCGACCTGCGACGGGTGGACTTCACCATCAACGGTGACCTTGACCCCGCCATCGAGGAGAACGCGACGATGGCAGCCGAGCTTGCCGCCGAGAACAACCCGGAGCACGCGCCGACGCCAGGGGCGAACGCGCACCGCAACCTGACTCCCGGCACATTGGCGGTTGCCGCGTAGCGGCCTCCTGGAAGCCCGAGCACGCCCCGGTTGGCCGCTGGTCTGCCGGGGGTTCGGCATCTCCCCCGAGCGGCCCATAGGCTCGCTGCATCCCGCGCCGGAATGGGTGCGCGGGCTAGCGCTGGTGCTCTTACAGGTTCGGCCTGGGATGCAGTACGACCAGCCCGCACCCTGCCCCGGTAGTCCTCGGACCGCCGGGGCTTTCCCATGCCCCCAGACAGGCATACAGCGGCTCCCACGGGGTCCCGGCCTACCAGAGAGGACCACCAGCGGGGCAAGCGTGACGCTGTGACGCTGGAAGGGCTGTTTTCACTTTTTCTATAGAACGTAAAAGAAAAACAGAAACGGCCCTCTCAGCGTCACAGCGTCACGCGAGGGGCCGTGGGAAACCTTCGCTCTCCCTTGTAACCCGGAAGAGAGATCAGCAACGGTCCTGGTGCCCCTCGGGCAGGGGAAACCTCCGCTCTCCCCGACTGTCCCGAGGGGCACGGGAAACCTCCGCTCTCCCGAATGCTCCGAGAGCAGGATTACCGCGCACCCGCCCTACAGGGGGACACCCGGCGGTCTGAGTGCCTGACTCTCGGAACCAGCGTTGCCCGTGCACCACACGCCCCGCGTTACCGGGGTGGTCGCAGGGGTCGTGAGGCAACGCATGCGGGGACTGCACCGCCCACAAGTAACCGCCCTTGACCGGGGCGCCGAACGGGGTTGTAAGCGCGTGCAGTCCCCTCGTTGTCCCGCCTTACCGGCGAGGACGACACCAGCCCGCCTAGCCCAACTGGCAAGAGGCACGCGGCCTAGACCCGCGGTGTTCCCGGTTCGAGTCCGGGGGCGGGCACTCGACAACAACGAGCACCAGGCGGTGAAGCATGACCCCATGCATTGAGTGCAGTGAGGCGGCAACGCGCCGCGGGCGCTGCGACGTTCACGATCGGGCCCACCAGGACCGGCCCTTGATGCGGGCTCGCCGAGCGCGGAGCCGACGACGCGCGAAGCGGTTTGATGCTGCGGCACGGCTCCGCCGGCGAGTGCAGGAACGGGGCCCGGCCTGGTGCGACTGGTGCATGAACACCTTCCCCGCTGACGGGGTGGACGTCGACCATGTACGCCCGCTGTCCCTCGGTGGCGAGGACATAGACAGCAACGTTCAAGTGCTGTGCCACGGGTGCCATGGGCTCAAGAGCGTACGGAGTTCGGGCACGTCAGTTAGCGACTCGTCCACCAGGCTGCTCCTGTACCGCTAGCTGCTGTAACCAAGGTGATCAGCCACACGGGCACGCGCTGCAAGGTCACATGCAGCCCGCCGCAGCGGAATTCGAGTACCGGGGTATGCGTTTGTCCTGGCGAGCCTACTGATCGTGGCATTTGCGGCAGCCTCCCGTGTGTGCGTTTCGCTCTTGTGGACAGGGTTCCATGCGGAGGTTCAGCCCAGTAGCGGCATCTCGGGAAAATTTCCTGCGGATCCGCCTATGCGCCGCGGTTTTTCCCGTCCGCGTGGGGGGGTGTCACTAACGTGAGTCTGGACGGTTGTTGATACCTGTACGTCGCTCGATGCGGGCACGCTGCCGCTGTTCTGAGGCCACCGGGCGCGAACGAGGGCGGTCCCACTGACAGTGCGGCCCGATCCGCGATGGCCCAAGCGCCGGGGGCGTGGTCTCTGTCTTTGCATGCGCCTATGGCAACACTGGACGCGTGGACTGGGAATGACCTCGCGATGACGTTGACCCGTCAGTAACCCAGTCCGGAGGTGATCCCCCATGCCTCGAAGACCCCGCCCCCCGTGCTCTGTCCCCGGGTGCCCCGAGCTGACTGCCCGTGGTGGCCGCTGTGAGGCTCACCGATGCGAGGCCGAGCAACAGCGCGGTAGGAGTGCTGAGCGGGGCTATACGACGCGTTGGCAGCGCATCCGTAAGGCGTACCTGTACCGCAACCCATGGTGTCTGCTGTGCGGTCGCACGGCCACGGTCGCCGACCATTTCCCTGTGTCTCGGCGTGAGTTGGTGACGCAAGGCGTCGCCGAGCCGGACGCGTTCAACAGGCTTCGTCCGCTGTGCACGCAGTGTCACAACCGCGAAACCGCGAAACGCCAACCTGGTGGCTGGGCAGCGGCAAATGCGAAGCCAATTCGGACATAAATTGCGTTCCGAGCAGGGGGGTACTCCCCTCCTCCCGCCCAAAAGATCGGCAGGGAGGCAAAAAACTTGCATGGCTGATTAGGCCGTTCCTGTGGGTGCCGCCAACCGACTGCGGCACCTTTCTTGTTCACCCATTGAGAAGTAAGGAATTACCGATGTCTTTGACTCTTGCTGAATCCGCAAAGCTGTCCCTTGACCAGCTTCAGCGCGGCGTGATTGAAACGTTCGTTCAGGAATCGCCGATCCTGGACCGGCTCCCGCTGATACAGGTGGAAGGAAACGCGTACCGATACAACGAGGAATCCACCCTTCCCGGGGTGTCCTTCCGGGGCGTGAACGAGGCTTACCCGGAGAGCACTGGCACTCTGAACCAGAAGATCGAAACGCTTGCCATTCTCGGCGGGGATTCCGATGTGGACAAGTTCATCGCGCAGACTCGCGGCAACATCAACGATCAGCGGGCGATTCAGGAGACGCTAAAGATCAAGGCGGCATCCGTTCATTTTGCGGACCAGTTCTTCAACGGTGATGTGGAGGTGAACCCGAAAGGCTTTGACGGGCTGCGCAAGCGCCTGTTCGGTGGTCAGGTCCTGGACGCGAAGGGTGTCGGACCGGTCGCCAATGGACATGACTTCTTTGATGCGTTGGACGCGCTCGTCGCCCAGGTGCGCGGCATCGACGGTTCGAACGGCGCGCTCTACATGAATGCCGCACTCCGTGCGAAGGTCGAGTCCGGGTTCCGGCGGCTCGGCGGTGCCCAGCTCCTCTCGGCCGAAATCGCTGGAAAGAACACGGTCACGTGGAAGGGCATCCCGCTGCTCGACGCCGGGCAGAAGCTGGACGGTACGGACGTGCTCCCGCTGACGGCTGGCACGGGCGGTAAGCAGACTGGCGACGTCTACGCCGTACGCTTCGGACGCACCGAGGCCGACGCCGGAGTGAGCGGCCTGACCAACGGTGGCGTGCAGGCCACAGACCTTGGGGAATCTCACGACAAGCCCGTCTACCGCACCCGCATCGACTTCTATTGTGGCCTCGCCCTGTTTGGCGGGAAGGCCGCCGCACGGCTGACCAACGTTCTCGTCGGCTGATCTGCACCCCCAAGCCCCCGTACTCGTCACTCTGTTGAGGTGACGAGTACGGGGGCTTTCTGTGTTCCGGCGGTCCTCTTGCGCTGCTCAGCCACAAGGGCGAAGCTCGTGCACGCTGGTGCAACCCACTCGACAGCGGGAGTGAGCATGGCCCTACGGTTCCTTGGGATCATCCCGAACACCCCTGACACAGACTCCCCGACCATCTGGCTGGACGAAGAGACCGGGGATCTGCTGATCCAGTCCTATAAGGCCACCGAGGAGGAGGTGAAGGCCTGCCAGAAAGTCGGGTCAATCCCCGGTCACAGCACGGATGTTCCGGATCACGAGACGATCGTCCGGCTTCCGAAGGTCATGCGTCAGTTCATTCCCCGTCCCGACAGCGAGTAGCGATGACGAACCCCGTGCTTGAGGGTCTGGCCAAGGCCCAGCATTCCGCTGTGCATCTGGAGATGCGCGACGCCTACCAGCCCAGCGACCCCGAGTTCATCGCGTGGCAGCAGGGCAAGCGCCTTGACCCTGCCGCTGACCGCTCAACGTGGTGGCGTCCATTCTTGGACGTAGTGGCCGACGTGACGGCCCGCGGCGTGGGCATGCGGCGGGCACGGATCGTCTCTGAGCCGGTGACGGACTACATCCGGTACGAGCACGACGTGACGTTTCCGAACGTCGTAGCGGGTGAACTCGTCCGATGGCTTCCCCGGCGCAGAGCTGCCGATATTCCTCTGCCCGGCACCGATCTGTGGATGTTCGACAACGAGTCAGTGCTGTTCACCTACTTTTCCGGGATCGGGGAGGTAGTTGACCGCGAGTGGTGCACCAAACCGGACGTCGTCGAACTGGTCAGCACAGCATTCGAAGCGGTCTGGGAACGGGCGACTCCTCACGAGGAGTACCGGCCGCGCTGACGGTCACGCACCATGGCTGTTTCCCCGTATTCCAGCGCTCAGCAGGCCCGGCAGGCTCTAGCGGATCGTTTGGCAGAGCTGTGCCGGGATGCTGGGCTGACTGGTACCGAGATCGCTGAACGCTGCGGATGGAGTCGTTCCAAGTCGTCGCGGATCATGAATGCCCGTACGCCTCCATCCACTGACGACATCCGAGCGTGGTGCCAGGCAACCGACGCGCAGGACCAGGCAGAGGACCTAATTGCCTCCTTGCGGACCGCCGAAGGCATGTGGATCGGCTGGCGGCGCATGGAGCGGGCAGGGCTCAAGCATGCCCAGGACGCTCGCTTGCCCCTGTACGAGCGAACACGCTGGTTCCGCTCATACTCGCCCGGACTCGTGCCGGGACTGATCCAGACCCGCGATTACACCGAGGCTGTCCTGCGCTCCGTTCAGAGACGGCGAGTCGAGGTGGACGATGTAACCGAAGCGGTGGCCGCCCGCATGGCCCGCCAGCGGGTGTTGCGCGAGGGAGATCGACGGTTCGCGTTCCTCGTGGAAGAGGCCTCGTTGCACAACGCGCTGTGTGGACCAGTCGTCCTCAAGGATCAGCTTGCCCACCTGCTCACAGTCGGCTCGCTGGCCAACGTCAGCGTGGGAGTCGTACCGAAGCGACCTGATCGTTCGCGAATGCCAGTAGAGGGGTTCTGGATCTTCGACAGGACACAGGTCAACGTCGAATTGGTCTCGGGCTATCTCACACTGACGCAACCCAGCGAGATCGCGGCGTACGCCGACACGTTCGCGGAGTTGGCGGGACTCGCTGTTTACGGCGAGCCAGCCCGGACGCTGATCACGATGGCTATGGAAGCGCTCCATTAATCGCCGTGCAACAACGTGCACGCCGCTGGGTGTTGGGATTCGGTGGTCCCTAGCGTCGTCCCCATCGGACCACGCGAGGGGATGGCGATGCAGCAATGACGGAGCGACGGACCTACCCGGAGCCGGCGGTTGAACTCGCCGGGTTTGTCGAGGACTACCTGTACGGCTGTTCACCCGTGGCCGGGTGCGGAGTCTGCACGGCACTGGCGGCGGAGCTGGCCACGGCACGCGAAGCCAAGGATCACGGGAAGGCGTACGAGGCTGCGGCGGAGATCAGGAACCACCCTCACCCCGTGAAGAGGAAGCCGTGAGCGCCCCCGTAACGACCCCCGGACGGTGCAAGACAGGCTCACGCACCCTGAAGGCGGCCACGCTCCTGGAAGACCCGGACGGCCCGTACGCGGACTCTCCCAAGGGCTGGTGGACCGAGTGCGGCGGGGCGCTCGACGTGCGCTCGGGGGTGGTCTACATCCCGCGCAATCCACTGGCCCGCAATCTGCCCCGGCGTGAGTACCCCGAGGACGCCGAGTCGTCGTGAAGCGGGAGAGCAACACAGCCGCCCCGGTCGGCACGTTCCCCGCGTGCTGGTCGGGATTACTGGTTGCCCTGGTGCTCGTCCTCGGTGCTGCGGCGCACGTACGTACCCCGGTTCGGCACTGTGTAGACGAGTCCGTTCTCCCGCAGAACGGCAATCGCCGACCGGACCGTATTCCGAGCAACGCCGTACCGGTCCGTGAGCACCTTCTCGGAAGGGATCGGGCGGTCAGCAAGGAGTTCGCCCCTCTTGATCTGGCCCGTCAAGTCGGCAGCGATCTGCCGGTATGGGGGCTCCGGTGCCTGGTGGTCGATTTCAAGCGCTGCCATGCCGCGAAGCGTAGACAATCCACCCAACCTGTACCGGACTGGACCGACCTAGACGGAGCTATACCGGTTGCTCTAACGTCAGACATGAAAACGCCCCGACAGACCGATTAGGCCCGGTCTATCGGGGCTCGCCGAAGCAGCTTTCGAGGAGCTGAACGACGTATGCGCGACTCTATCGCCCGCGCCCTTCTGTGGGTGCTCCGCTTGTTACTGCCCGCCCGAGGACGCCACAGCGCGGCGCCTGCCTCCAGCCTGGAGCCCCTGCCCGAACCCGCCCGCATCGATCCGTGGGCCGTACCGTGGCGCAGCCCGAGCAAGGAAGAAGTCCAAGCGCTGTTCCAGCGTCAAGCCGAGGACACGTTGGAACTCCGGTTGAAGCGCGAGCGCCGCAGGACCCTCTACTACGCCACCCAGGGAATCGACTTCCCCTATACGTATCCCGGAGCACCGTTCCCCGCGTCGGCGTTCACGGCCGGGGTGTCGGCATGACCCGCGACGCGCTCACACGCGAGACCCCCGCCGTACAGACCCCCGTCACCGTGTGTGGGCACCCCACGTGCGCCCCGGTCACCATCAGGCAGATTCACCGCACCAGCGGCGCGGGGTTAACCCTCTACGCCTGCCCGGACTGCGCCCCGCGCTACATCCCCGGCCCACAGTGGGACGAGCTTCCCGCCACGCGCCGCTCCACGGCCAGGTAGTACGTCCTTTCAAGCTGTCCCGCCCGGCACAGGGTCGGGCGGGACAGAACCCCTACTTTGGAACTTCGGGAAGGGGCGGGCTGGGGCAAACCAAACGCCCCCTCAACCCCGAGCCCGCGCAGCCCGAGCCACAGCCACCACCGCCTTCTCCAAGGCGTACTCGGGATCATCCCCCCCACCCTTGACCCCCGCATCCGCCTCCGCCACCGCCCGCAGAGCGGACGCGACCCCATCCGGCGTCCACCCCCGCATCTGCTGCCGCACCCGGTCGATCTTCCACGGCGGCATCCCCAGCTCCCGCGCGAGATCCGCCGGCCGCCCGCCCCGCGCCGACGACAGCTTCCCGATCGCCCGCACCCCCTGAGCCAGCGCACTCGTGATCATCACCGGCGCCACCCCGGTCGACAGCGACCACCGCAGCGCCTCCAGCGCCTCCGCCGCCCGGCCCTCCACCGCCCGGTCCGCGACCGTGAAGCTCGACGCCTCCGCCCGCCCGGTGTAGTAGCGCCCGACGACCGCCTCGTCGATGGTCCCCGCCACGTCCGCGCACAGCTGCGACACCGCCGACGCGAGCTCCCGCAGATCGCTGCCGATCGAGTCGACCAGCGCCTGGCACGCCTCCGGCGTCGCCGAACGCCCCAGCGCCCGGAACTCCGACCGCACGAACGTCAGCCGCTCCGCCGGCTTCGTCGTCTTGGGACACGCCACCTCCCGCGCCCCCGCCTTGCGCGCCGCGTCGAGCAGCCCCTTGCCCTTGGCGCCGCCCGCGTGCAGCAGCACGAGCGTGATCTCCTCGGCAGGCGCATCGAGATACGCCTTCACATCCTTGATCGTGTCCGCCGACAGATCGTGCGCGTTCCGTACGACCACGACCTTGCGCTCCGCGAACAGCGAAGGGCTGGTCAGCTCGGCCAGCGTGCCGGGCTGGAGCTGATCGGAGGCGAGATCGCGCACATCGGTGTCTGCGTCGGCGGCCCGCGCGGCCGCCACCACCTGCTGTACGGCACGGTCGAGCAGCAGGTCCTCCTGGCCCACGGCGAGCGTGAGAGGAGCGAGCGGATCGTCGGTGGAATTCTTCCTGGTGGCCATCGCATCCAGCATCCCACGCCCTACTGACAGCCCCGGCCGCCCACTCCCAGCGGCCCTTCCCTTTCCCCCTCTCCCCCCCGGGGGCCCCCGCCCCCCGCCCCCACCCCCACCCCGCCCCTGTCCACCCTCCCCTTCCCTCCCCACCCCGCCCCCGTCCCTGTCCACCCCTCCCCGTGCAGGAGAATGTCCAGGTGAGTGATGTGACCCGACACGTACTGGTGCTGCCCGACCGCGACGCCGCCGACGAGGTGGCCCAGGAACTCCCCGCCCGCTTCGCCGTGACCGAGGAGCCCCAGCTCGTACGCGACGCCCTGGCCGGCGAGGACGACGCCGAGGACGCCCAGTGGCTGGTCGTGGTCGAGGACCCGCACCAGCGCCTCGACCCGGCGGCCCTGAACGAACTGGCCGAGGAGTACGAGGGCTGGCTGGAGGCCCCCTAGCGACGTCCCGCCCACCCCCTTCCGGCCGGCGCCGCCCAGCACGATTCATGGACCCCACCCCAACGGGCGACTCATGGCCCCCGCCCCAGCGGCACCGCCACCAACCCGTTCCCCGGCCCACTCCCGCTCCCGCTCCCATTCCCATTCCCGCTCCCGCTCCCGCTCCCGCTGCGACTCCCCCTCCCCATCACCGCGATGGCGCCGTCCGTGTCCGTCCGCAGCACCCGCGCCCCGGACGAGGCGAGCAGCGCCACCGTGGACGGCGCCGGATGGCCGTACGGGTTGCCCCTCCCCGCCGAGATCAACGCCAGCCGGGGCCGGACCGCCCGTAGCAGCGCGGGGTCCTGGTGGGCCGAGCCGTGGTGGGCGACCTTGAGGACATCCACCGGGGGCAGCTCCGGATGCGCTCGCAACAGAGCCTGCTGGGCAGGCGGTTCGAGGTCACCGGGGAGCAGCAGCGTCAGCCCGCCGACCCGGACCAGCAGCGTGACGCTGGCGTCGTTCGGCCCGTCCGGGGTCACCGTCGGAGGCGGCAGCGGCCACAGTGCCTGCCAGGAGAGGCCGGCCACCGCACGCCACTCCCCCGGCTCCACCGGGACCACCGGCACCCCGGCCCGGGCGGCGGTCCTGCGGACGAACCGGGCCTGCTCGGGTGGCTCTTCGAACGTCGTCGTCTCGATCACCCCGACGGCCCGGCCCCGCAGCACCCCGTCCAGCCCCGCCACATGGTCGGCGTGGAAATGCGTGAGCAGGAGCAGGGGAATCCGGGTGACGCCCAAAGCCCTCAGGCACCGGTCGGCCGGAACGGGGGCCGGCCCCGTGTCGACCACCACCGCCTCCCCCGCACCGGTAGCCAGCACGGTGGCGTCGCCCTGCCCCACATCGCATATCGCGAACACCCAGCCCGGCGGTGGCCAGCCGGTGACGATCCTGGTCAGCGGGGCAGGCCTCACCACGGCGAGCAGCACGAGCACCGCGCACCCGGCCGCCAGCCACGGATGGCGCGGCAGCCGTCTGACCAGGAACACCACACCGGCCGTGACGCCGACGAGCAGCACTCCCCCGCCCCAGCCGCCCGGCCACCCCGTCTGTGCCCCCGGCAGCGACGCCCCGGTCCGGGCGATACCGGCGATCCACTCCGTCGGCCAGCCCGCGCACCGGGCCAGCAGCTCGGCGGCGGGCATCGCGACCGGTGCCACGGCCAGGGCCGCGAACCCCAGCACCGTCGCCGGGGCCACCGCCAGCTCCGCCAGCAGGTTGCACGGGACGGCCACCAGACTGACCCGCGCCGCGAACACCGCCACCACGGGCGCGCAGACCGCCTGGGCCGCCCCCGCCGCCGCCAGCACCTCCGCGAGCCTGCCCGGCACCCCGCGCCGCCGCAGCGCGTCGCTCCATCCCGGGGCGATCGTCAGGAGTGCCCCCGTGGCCAGGACGGAGAGCAGGAACCCGTAACTCCCCGCCAGCTCCGGGGCGTACAGCACCAGGACCAGTACGGCTGCGGCCAGCGCCGGGATCAGCGATCTGCGGCGGCCCGTCGCGATGGCGAGCAGGGTGACGAGTCCGCAGGCGGCCGCGCGCAGCACGCTCGGTTCCGGTCGGCACACCACCACGAACGCGACGGTGACCAGCCCGCCGAGCAGCGCCGTCGCCCGCAGTGAGATGCCCAACCGCGGGGCGAGGCCGCCTCTCTCGGCCAACGAGGCACGGCTCGGGGGCCCGATCAGCAGCACCAGGACGATCACCAGGTTGCTGCCCGACACCGCCATCAGATGCGTGAGGTCGGTCGCTTCGAAGTCATCCCGCAGCTCGGGCGTGACCCGCGAGGTGTCCCCGATGACCAGCCCCGGCAGCAGCGCCCGGGCGTCCGGGCTCAGTCCTTCGGCCGCTTCCCGCAAGCCGCCGCGCAGTCCGGCCGCCGTACGCTGCAACGTGGTTGGCTCCCCCACGACCTGCGGCGCCGCCCGCTCGGGCACCCGCACCACGGCCGCCGCCCACCTGTCGTTCGGCCTCGGTGGCGCGAGCCGGGTGGACACGCGCACCCGCGTCGAGGGCAGCAGTCGCTGCCACGCCTCCGGGGCGATCACCAGTACCGGTGTCCGCACCCGCTCGGCCCGACCGTCCGGCCCGACGACCCGGGTGACCACGGCTTGGATCACCACCGACCGCCCACCCCATGCCGCCCGCGCCCGTATCGGCTTGGGGTCGGAAGTCAGGGTCAGTTCGACGGTGGCGTGCGCGTACTGCCGGGCGAGCACCGGGACCGGCCCCCGGCGTGCCTCGGCCGCGTGCAGCGCGCCGGCGGTGGTCCCGGCTGCCGCGCACAGAAGCACGGCGGCGACAGCGACCCGGTTCGCCCACCAGGGACCAGCCCTGGCTCCGGTGGCGGGTTCGGAAGTGGCGGGTTCGGAAGTGGCGGGTTCGGGAGCGGCAGGTCGGGGAGCGGCAGGTTCGGGAGTGGCGACAAGGTCGCGGGCCCCGGTTCTACTACCGCTTCCGTTTCCGCTCCCGCTCCCGGAAAGGGCATCACCTCTCCCCCGGCGCCGAATCGTCGGCCCGAGCAGCACCCCTGCCACCGCCAGCAGTGCCAGAACTTCCCATACCGCCCACTCCCCAGGGACGTTGAGCGCGAGGGCGGCGGCGCCCCAGGCTCCGATCGCCGGTGGGACCAGGCGGAGGTCCGGCGGGCCTTCCTGGTGGGGGTTCGCGGCGCCCAGGGCGCTGTCCGACTCGGTATGGACCACTTGGCGGTTCATGGCCGCACCAGGGGGCGCAGATCCTCGAACCGGCGGTCGCCGATCCCGTTGACCTCCCGTAGCTCTTCGACGGACCGGAAGCCGCCGTGCTGGGCGCGGTAGTCCACGATGTGCTGGGCGAGCACGGGACCCACCCCGGGCAGCGCGTCCAGTTGCTCCACCGTGGCGGAGCCCAGGCTGACCGGCGTCCCGGCAGCCGCCCCGGCGCTCCCGCCGTTGCCGGCCGCGGGCGGGGCCCCACCGGGCATCGCGCCCGGCACTCCCACGACCACCTGCTCGCCGTCCATGAGCAGCCGGGCCCGGTTGAGGCCGGTGACATCCACACCGTCCCGGACCCCGCCCGCCGCAGCCAGCGCGTCGGCGACACGGGACCCTGGCGGCAGTCGGCGAATCCCCGGACTCCGCACCTTGCCGCTGACGTCCACGACGATTCCGCCGCCGGGGGACGGCCCAGGTGCTCCACTCGCTCCGCTCCCCGTCATCGTCATGGCCGCAGGGCTGGGTGTCAGCCCCGTGTTGGACGGGCCGGGCTTCCGGGCGGAGGGCGCCACGACGGGAGGCACCGGTCCCGTCACCCTCTCCGGGACTCGCACGGGCTCGGGCCTGCCCGCCCAGAAGTGCTGCACGGCGAACCCCACAGCCACGACCAGCACCACGCTCAGCGCGGCCAGACTTCTCGGCGTGAGCCCGCACCGCGCCTGCACCCACACGGGCAGCCGCTCCCGCAGAGCCACCCAGGCCCGTTCTCGTACACGGGTGAATGCCGGGCGGGAAGCCGCAGTTGGCGGAGTCGGAACAGGTCCAAGCCCAAGCCCAGGCCCAGCCCCAGGCCCAGGCCCAGGCTCGAGTTCAGGGGGCGGGTAGGAGGTCGGAGGTGAGAGAGCGCGTCCGGGTGGTGCGGCGACGGCCGCGACCGGCGCGGGCGGATCTGTCGGCGGGGCCGCCGGGAGCAGCGCCTCCGCCCGCCGCCGCGCGGCCGTTCCGGCAGAGGCACGGATCTGGGCGCCGCGTGGGCGACGGCCGTGACCGTGGCGGACACGGCCGTCCGAACCCGAAGCGCGGCCCGGCCCGCTCGTTGCGATGCGTGGTGATCGGATAGCCATGCCACGACGGTAGGCAGGTCCGGCCGAACCCGCTGATCATGCTCAATTCCCGTGGAAAACCCCGTGATTGTGGATAACTCCGCCACCCTCACGGGTGACGCACACCAGCCGCCGCTGACGTCCACACCGGCACCCGCCGGTTTTCGTCACAAGCGGCCGGACCGTCAAACCCGCAGGTGGACAGGGCCGTCAGACCGGCCGGGGTAGGCAGGTGGCCACGCCAAGCACCCCGCACCCCCCACCGCTCCCGCGCCCCCACCGCCCCACGCCCTCAGCGCGGCGAGACCACAGCCCCCAGCAGTCCCGGTCCCGTGTGCGCGCCGATCACCGCGCCGACCTCGCTGACATGCAGGTCCGCGAGTCCCGGCACCCGTTCCCTCAGCCGGTCCGCGAGCACCGCCGCTCGTTCGGGCGCGGCGAGGTGGTGTACGGCGATGTCCACCCGGCTCGTCCCGGCCCGGTCGACGACGATCTCCTCCAGCCGGGCGATGGCCCGCGAGGCCGTACGCACCTTCTCCAGCATCTCGATGCGTCCGCCCTCCAGCTGGAGCAGCGGCTTGACCGCGAGCGCCGAGCCGAGCAGCGCCTGTGCCGCGCCGATCCGGCCGCCCCGGCGCAGATAGTCCAGGGTGTCCACGTAGAAGAAGGCGGAGGTGCCCGCCGCGCGCTTCTCGGCCGCGGCGACCGCCTCGTCGAGGGTGCCTGCCGCCTCGGCCACTTCGGCGGCCGCGAGCGCGCAGAAGCCCAGGGCCATCGCGACCATCCCGGTGTCCACCACCCGTACCGGCACGGCAGCGCTCTTCGCCGCCAGTACGGCCGCGTCGTAGGTCCCGGAGAACTCGGCCGACAGGTGCAGTGAGACGATCCCGGTGGCCCCGGACTCGGCCGCGGCCCGGTAGGCGGCGGCGAACACGTCGGGGCTGGGCCGCGAAGTGGTCACGGAACGGCGCTTCTGCAGGGCCAGGGCGAGGGAGCGGGCCGAGATCTCGGTGCCCTCCTCCAGCGCCTGATTGCCGAGGACGACGGTCAGCGGCACCGCGGTGATGCCGTGCCGGTCCATCGTCTGCGGCGGCAGGTAGGCCGTTGAATCGGTGACGATCGCGACATGGCGGGACATGAGCGGGAGGTTACCCGCCGGGGCCGCCACACGGCAGCCCGGCCCCGGCTCAATGATCGGTTCGGACCCGCCTTGACCGGTTCGGACCTGCGTACGCGCCGGGCGGCGGGCCGTTCAGGGCGCCCGCACCCCGCTCGCACGCTCCACCCCGTGCGCCCCGGACCATACTCGTACCCATACCCGGACTGGTCCCCGCGCCGGTACCAGTTCCCCTGTCCCTGCCCGGACCCGGACCCGTCAGTTGGTCGTCTCCGGCTTGGCCGTCTTCTGCCACGGATACACCGGCGTGGGCTTCACCGCGCCGATCGCCTGCGGGGCCGGGGCGGGGGCCTCGGCGGGCGGGGGCGACGCGGGGGAGGCCGGTTCGGCCGCTGTGGCGGAGACTCCTGTGGTCGGCCCCTTCGTGGCCCAGTCCCGCAGCGCTCCGGACTCGACCTCGATCTCCGCGCTCAGCGCCGCCAGGTCGTCCTCGGCGAACTGCCGGGCGCGGTCGCGGGCCGCCCAGCGCAGCGAGTCCGCCGCGTGCGTGATCCGCTCGGTGCGCTCGCGCAGCTCGGGCATCCGCTTGCCTGTGCGCTGCTTGTCTGGCTCGCGCTCCAGGCGCTTGAGCTCCTCGTCCAGCTCGTGCCCATGGCCGCTCAGGCGCTCGAAGAGGGTCAGCGACTCCTTCAGGGACGCGTCCTGCTCCGCGCCCGCGTGGAGCGCTTCCTGGGTGGCCCGCATGGAGGTGCGCAGGGAGAGCCGGAGCTGCGCGAGCTCGCCGCCGACCCCGACCTGGCCGAAGCTCTTGGCCCGGAGGGTGGTGTCCTCGACGGTCTTGCGGGCCTGGGTGACCGTGCGCTCCACGCCGCGCTTGGCGGCGCCGACCGCCTTCACCGTCAGGTACACGCCCAGCACGACGAAGGCCACGAACAGCAGAGCCATGATCGCGATCGCGGCTTCCATGAACGTCCCCTCATCGGCGGTCGGCCTGCCTTCACCGGCGCACTCCGCCGGCTCCCTCCCACCGTAAACGGCCCGGGCGGGTCGGGGGTTCCCCGGCGACCCCCAACCTGCCCGTAGGGGAAACCCCCAGTGCCGCTCGGCCGGTCGGCCCGCTCAGCTCGTCAGCCGGTCACGCGGGGACGATGTTCACCAGCTTCGGCGCCCGCACGATGACCTTGCGGATCCCGGCGCCGCCCAGCGCCGCGACGACCGCCTCGTCGGCCAGGGCCAGCTTCTCCAGCTCCTCGTCGGAGATGCTCGGCGGGATCTCCAGGCGCGCCTTGACCTTGCCCTTGACCTGCACGACGCAGGTCACGGTCTCGTCGACGACGTACGCGGGGTCCGCGACCGGGAAGTCCTGGTGGACGACCGAGTCCTGGTGGCCCAGCCTGCGCCACAGCTCCTCGGCGATGTGCGGGGCCAGCGGCGCCACCAGCAGCACCAGCGGCTCCGCGACCGTGCGCGGCAGCGGGCCGCCCGCCTTGGTCAGGTGGTTGTTCAGCTCGGTGATCTTGGCGATGGCGGTGTTGAAGCGCATCTCCGCCAGGTCGCCGCCGGCGCCGTCGATCGCCTTGTGCAGGGCGCGCAGGGTCGCCTCGTCCGGCTCGGCGTCGGTGACGGTGACCTCGCCGGTCGCCTCGTCGACGATGTTGCGCCACAGCCGCTGCAGCAGGCGGTACTGGCCGACCACCGCGCGCGTGTCCCACGGGCGCGACACGTCCAGCGGGCCCATCGCCATCTCGTACAGGCGCAGGGTGTCCGCGCCGTACTCGGCGCAGATCTCGTCCGGAGTGACCGCGTTCTTCAGGGACTTGCCCATCTTGCCCAGCTCGCGCTTGACGGGCTCGCCCTCGAAGAAGAACGTCCCGTCGCGCTCCTCGACCTCGGCGGCGTGCACCGGGAAGCCGCGGGCGTCCCGGTAGACGTACGCCTGGATCATGCCCTGGTTGTACAGCTTGTGGAACGGCTCGGCGGACGAGACGTGCCCCAGGTCGAACAGGACCTTGGACCAGAAGCGCGCGTACAGCAGGTGCAGCACGGCGTGCTCGGCGCCGCCCACGTACAGGTCGACGCCGCCGTGCGGCTGGCCCTCGCGCGGGCCCATCCAGTACTGCTCGATCTCGGGGTCGACCAGCTTCTCGCTGTTGTGCGGGTCCAGGTAACGCAGCTCGTACCAGCAGGAACCGGCCCAGTTGGGCATGGTGTTGGTCTCGCGGCGGTACGGGCGCGGGCCGCGGCCGTCGCCCAGGTCCAGGGTGACGTTCACCCAGTCCTCGTTGCGCGACAGCGGGGTCTCCGGCGAGGTGTCCGCGTCGTCCGGGTCGAACGTGCGCGGCGAGTAGTCCTCGACTTCGGGCAGTTCCAGCGGCAGCATCGACTCGGGCAGCGAGTGGGCGACGCCGTCCTCGTCGTAGACGATCGGGAAGGGCTCGCCCCAGTAGCGCTGGCGGCTGAACAGCCAGTCGCGCAGGCGGAAGTTGACGGTGCCCTCGCCGATGCCGCGCTCGGACAGCCAGTCGGTGATCTTCGCCTTGGCCTCGGTGACGCCCAGGCCGTCCAGGGAGATCTCGGCGTTGGCGGAGTTGACCAGCCTGGCGTCGTACGAGGCGAAGGCCTCGTCCCAGGTGTTGGCGTCGGTGCCGCGGTCGTCGGACGGCTCGACGACGCAGCGCATCGGCAGTTCGAAGGCGCGCGCGAAGGCGAAGTCGCGGGTGTCGTGCGCCGGAACGGCCATGATCGCGCCGGTGCCGTAGCCCATCAGGACGTAGTCCGCGACGAAGACGGGGACCTTGTCGCCGCTGACCGGGTTGACCGCGTACGCGCCGGTGAAGACGCCGGTCTTCTCCTTGGCGTCGGCCTGGCGCTCCACGTCGGACTTGGACGCGGCGAACGCGCGGTACTTGGCGACGGCCTCAGCCGGGGTGGCGTGGCCGCCGGTCCACACCTCGTGGGTGCCCTCGGGCCAGGCGGCCGGGACGATCGCGTCGACCAGCTCGTGTTCGGGCGCCAGCACCATGTAGGTGGCGCCGAACAGGGTGTCCTGGCGGGTGGTGAAGACGGTGATGGCGTCGGCGCCGCCGGTGACGGTGTCGACGGCGAAGTCCACGCGCGCGCCCTCGGAGCGGCCGATCCAGTTGCGCTGCTGCAGCTTGATGGCCTCGGGCCAGTCCAGCGCGTCCAGGTCGTCCAGCAGGCGGTCCGCGTAGGCGGTGATGCGCATGTTCCACTGGCGCAGCTTGGCCTTGAAGACGGGGAAGTTGCCGCGCTCGGAGCGGCCGTCGGCGGTGACTTCCTCGTTGGCCAGGACGGTGCCCAGGCCCGGGCACCAGTTGACGGGCGCGTCCGAGGCGTAGGCCAGGCGGTAGCCGCCCAGGACGTCGGAGCGCTCGGCGGGGCTCAGCTCGCTCCACGCGCGCGTACCGGGAGCCTGCCGCTCACCGCTCTCGAACTGGGCGACCAGTTCGGAGATCGGGCGGGCCTTCTTCGCCTCGGTGTCGTACCAGGAGTTGAAGATCTGGACGAAGATCCACTGCGTCCACTTGTAGTACTCCGGGTCGATCGTCGCGAAGGAGCGGCGCCGGTCGTGGCCCAGGCCCAGGCGGCGCAGCTGCGCCTTCATGTTCTCCATGTTGGCCTCGGTGGACACGCGCGGGTGCGTGCCGGTCTGCACCGCGTACTGCTCGGCGGGCAGGCCGAAGGCGTCGAAGCCCAGGGTGTGCAGCACGTTGTGGCCGGTCATGCGCTGGTGACGGGCGAAGACGTCCGTGGCGATGTAGCCCAGCGGGTGGCCGACGTGCAGTCCCGCACCCGAGGGGTACGGGAACATGTCCATGATGAACTTCTTGGGCCGGGCGGCGACCGCCGGGTCCCCGGCCAGGTCACCGCTGGGGTTCGGCGCCGCGTAGGTGCCGTGCGCGTCCCAGAAGTCCTGCCAGCGTGCCTCGATGTCGGCGGCCATGGCGGCCGTGTAGCGGTGCGGCGCCACCGGCTCTGCGGCAGCGGAATTCGTCTCGCTCATGATCCTTAAAGCTCCATCGATCGTCTCTGCCAGCGGCTGCGACATTCACCAAACGAAAAAGCCCCTCGCACAGGAGGGGACGCCGCGCCGATTCCGACCGGCTCTTCTCATCGGTCGGGACTGATCAGCGCGGCTCGCTAAGCAGAAGGCGTACGGCACGCATGGCGTCAGGGTACCGCAGGCCCCGCACGGCCCGCACTGAGCGTTCACGGGGCGCCCCAACGAGCGCGGCCGGAAGAGGTTACTCCGCGTACCGACCTCTTCTGGGGCAACCACTCAAACGCCGTACTGCTTGGTATGAGGCGACCTAGCATGCGGCCACGGGACCACTTTGCTGAACGTTTCGGAGTCGCCCCATGAACCCTCACAGTCCCCGCTCCACCCCGACACGGAAAATCCCGTCCCTGAAAGGACGGGTGAAAGGAGGAACGTCCGGCGCGATGCTCATCGCCTCGGCGGTGCTCATACCCGTGCTCGCCGCCACGACCGGCGGCGGTTTCCGTGCCGCGCTGGACTTCACCACCGGCGTCCTGTCGCTGGTCTGTCTGACCTCCTCGGTCGTCTGGGGCCTGCTCGCCACCGACCGGCTGCTGATGACGACGCGCCACCGGCTCGTCGCCCAGGCCGTGCACCGCGCGACCGCGGTGTCCTCCATCGGCTTCCTGCTGGTCCACGTCACCGTCAAGATCGCGGTCGGTCATGTGGGACTGCTCGGCGCCCTGATCCCCTTCGGGCTCGGGGTGACCGGCTCCGACGGACTGATCGGCCTCGGCTCCCTCGCCGCGGTCCTCATGGTCGTCACGGCCGCCACCGGCGCCCTGCGCAGCGCCTTCGCCCACCCCGACCGGGTGGCGGGCCACTGGCGCTCGGTGCACATGCTGGCCTACCCGGCCTGGTGCTTCGCGCTGGTCCACGGCCTGTACGCGGGCCGTCAGGCGGCCGGCTGGGTCGTCACGCTCTACAGCCTGTCGCTGGCCGGTGTGGCCGGCGCCCTCGTCGTCCGCTCGCTGCCGCGCCCGGCGCGCCGTCGTCTCGTGCGGTGGCTGGCGCCGCTCCTCGCGCGCGTGGAGGCGGCCCAGGCGATCGCCCCGGACGCCTCCACCCCCCAGCCGCACCCGGCCGATCCCGCCTCCCCCCGCTACGAGGCGCCCGCGCCGCATCCGTACCCGGCGGACGCGTTCGCGACCGACCGGTTCACCGCCGAGCGCGACCCGGCCGATCCGCTCACGTCCGATCCGTA
Organism: Streptomyces sp. NPDC043908; assembly: GCF_056435525.1. Taxonomy (NCBI): domain Bacteria; kingdom Bacillati; phylum Actinomycetota; class Actinomycetes; order Kitasatosporales; family Streptomycetaceae; genus Streptomyces; species Streptomyces sp. NPDC043908. The sequence goes on from NZ_JBWKEI010000020.1 coordinate 69,635, forward strand.
CGAGAGCCAGGAGCTCCAGGGGACCGGCCGGCGGCGTGCCGTGCCCGCCGCGGCGCCCGCGCCCGGCATCTCGGCCGCCTACCGGGCGGTCTCCCTGGCCCCCGCTCCGCCCCCGTACGCCCCGAGCTGGCCGACGCCCACCCCGCGTCCGCCGGAGAACATGCCGCTCCAGGAGAACGGCTTCACGGACCTCGGCGGGGGCCTGACCGACGGCGACCCGGCAGGCAGCGGCCTCTCGGGGACGGCCTACACCGATCCCGCCCGCGGCACGGCGGACTATGGCTCCCCGGCCTACGACGCCACGGCCTACGGCGCCGGGCCCTACGGCGGGGCGGATCCCGGCGGCTTCGACGAGACCGCGCCCCTGCCGACCGTCCCCTACGAAGACAACGGCGCCGCCTTCGACGCTCCGGGGCCGTTCCCCGGACCGGCCGCGCCGCAGCCCGAACCCTCCCCCCAGTCCAGCCCGTTCCACCAGCCCGTCGCCGGTGAGCCCTGGCACAGCCCCGCAGGAGACCGCCCGTGAACGCGCCACTGCCCGACGTCCCCGAGGTGCGGGTCGTCGGACTCCCGCAACTGACCGCGGGGTTCGACCTCGTCGAGCGGCTCGGCCTGGAGATGCACCTGAAGGTGCACGGCCCGCTGGAGCCGGTTCCCGGCGAGCAGCTGGCCCAGCTCGCCGAGGAGATCTCGCTCAACGGACGCGGCGGCGCCGGGTTCCCGTTCGCCCGCAAGCTGCGCGCGGTCGCCAAGTCCGCGATCCGGCGGGGCGTGCGTCCGGTCGTGGTGGTCAACGCGAGCGAAGGAGAGCCCGCCTGCCGCAAGGACACGGTCCTGGTGAACCGCGCCCCCCATCTGGTCCTGGACGGCGCTCTGCTGGCCGCTGAGGCCCTCGGAGCCCGCACCCTGGTCGTCGCCGTGACCCGGGATTCCACGGAGGCCTCGATCCGCGCGGCCTTCGCGGAGCGGGGGCTGGCCGACCGGCGCGGGTCCGCGCTCCGCGCGCGCGTGCTGCGCACTCCGGAGCGGATGGTCTCCGGCGAGGCCTCGTCCGTGATCCGGGCGGCGGGCGGCGGCCCCGCGCTGCCGCCGGGGCGCAAGGTGCGCGCCTCGGACACCGGGATCGGCGGCGCGCCGACGCTGCTGTCCAACGCGGAGACGTACGCGCAGCTCGCCGTGGCCGCCCGGGTCGGCCCGCGCCGCTACCGCCACTCGGGGCTGCCCACCGAGCCCGGCACGGTCCTGCTGACGCTCTCCGGGGCGGTGGCCCGGCCGATGGTGGTGGAGGTACCGACGGGCGTGCCGCTGCGGTACGTGCTCCAGCTGGCCGGGGCGCCGCCGGTGCCGCAGGGCGTGCTGACCGGCGGCTACCACGGCAGCTGGCTGGACGCGGCCGCCGCGCACGACGCGGTCATCTCGCGGGACTCGCTGGCGGCGCTGGGCGGCGCGCTGGGCGCGGGCGCGATCCTGCCGATCGGCCCGGAGACCTGCCCGCTGGGCGAGGCGCTGCGGATCGCCAACTGGCTGGCGGCCGAGACGTCGGGCCAGTGCGGCCCGTGCCGGCTCGGTCTGCCGGCCGCCGCGGGCGGTCTGGCGGACGTGCTCAACGGCGGCGGCCCGGCCGCCCTGGAGGCGCTGCGCGAGGTGACGGGCGCGGTCAAGGGGCGCGGTGCCTGCAAGCACCCGGACGGCTCGGCCCGCTTCCTGGCGTCCACCGTCAACGCCTTCACCGACGACCTGGCGGCGCACGTCCTGGGCGGCGGCTGCGGCCGCCCGACGCTGGGCCTGCTGCCGCTGCCCGGCGACGGCTACCAGGAGGAGGGCATCCCCAGCGGCGAGAAGGTGCTGGTCGACTGGACGCTGTGCGAGGGGCACGGGCTGTGCGCGGACCTCATCCCGGAGCTGATCCGGCTGGGCGCCGACGGCTACCCGGCGGTGGCCGACGCGACCGTCCCGATGCATCTGCGGGGGCGCGCGCAGCGAGCTGTGCGCCGGTGCCCCGCGCTGGCGCTGCGGATCGAGGGGGCGCCCGCCGAACTGCCCGCGCTGGCGGCCCCGGCCCGCAAGGCCCTGGGCAGCGGCCGCGGTTGACCCGCTGAGCCGTAACGGCGAGAAGGCGGCCACCCGGATCGGGTGGCCGCCTTCTTCACTGTGGAGCTAAGGAGAATTGAACTCCTGACCTCCTGCATGCCATGCAGGCGCTCTACCAACTGAGCTATAGCCCCTTGCTGTGTTCGCCGCCCGGTTTCCCCCGGCGACATCGAGAACATTACACGGTCCCCCCGGCACTCCACCAAATCGATTGCCGTTCTGTACGGACAGGGCCGGTAACGTCCCCTTTCGTGACCGTGAACGTGCTCGCGCACACCGCCGCCCGTCTCACCCCCGTCCGCCGCCCCGTGGCGCTCGCCGCAGCGGCCTGCCTGCTCTCCTTCGGTGCCTTCTGGGCCGCCCAGCGGGCCGCCGGCGTCTCCATGATCGATCTGATGGTCTACCGGGCGGAGGGCGGCGCCGTACGGGCCGGGGCGGACCTGTACGCGATGCGCGCCACGCGCGCGGGGCTGCCCACCACCTACCCGCCGTTCGCCGCGCTGCTGTTCACGCCGCTGACGCTGCTGGGCGTGCCGGAGATGCGCACGCTCGCCACCGCGGCGAACCTCGCCCTCCTGGTCGCGCTCGCCCGTCTGTCGCTGCGGCTGGTGGGACGGGAGCGGCCCGGCGCGGCACTGTGGGTGGCGGCGCTCGCGGTGTGGTGCGAGCCGGTGTGGACGACCCTGCGCTACGGCCAGATCAATCTGCTGCTCGCGGTCGCCGTCCTGTGGGACCTGACCCGGCGCTCCGGCCACCGGGGGGCGGGCACGGGCATCGGCCTGGCGGCGGCGGTGAAGCTCACTCCGGCCCTGTTCGCCCTGTTCCTGCTGCTCACCGGTCTCGTACGCGCGCGTGGAGCGGGCCGGAACCCGTGGCTGCGGCAGGCGGCGACGGCGCTCGCGGTGTTCGCCGGGGCGACGCTGGCCACCGCTCTGGTGCTGCCCGCCGACTCGCGCCGCTTCTGGACGTCCACGGTGTTCCAGGCGAGCCGGGTCGGCCGCGCCGAGGACACCGCCAACCAGTCGCTGCGCGGGGTGCTGGCCCGGCTGCTGCACACCGCGGAGCCGGGGGCCTGGTGGGCCGCCGTCGCGGCCCTGACCGCGGGACTGGGACTGGCCGCGGCGGTACGGGCCGAGCTGCGCGACCGGCGGGCGGAGGCGGTGCTGTGCTGCGCGGCCACGGCGCTCCTGGTGAGCCCGGTCTCGTGGTCGCACCACTGGGTGTGGTGCGTGCCGGGGCTCGTGGCTCTCGGGACCCGCCGCGCCGGCGGCGCCCTGGTGGCGCTGGTCTTCGGCTCGTACGCCCTGTGGTGGGTGCCGCACGGGGAGGGCCGCCCCGAACTGGCGCAGGACGGATGGCAGATGGCGCTCTCGGCGCTCTATCCGCTGGCCGGGGCGGTGTGCGTGGCGGCGGTGGCCCTCGGGGCGGGTCTGGGCGGCGAAGCCGCCGGGGTCAGGCCGTGGCGAAGGAGTAGAACCTCTTGAGGGTGCAGTGCGCCTCCAGGAGGCGGCCGTAGATCGGCTCCCCCTCCAGCTCCCGGTAGGTCTCGATGGGGTCGCCTTTTATGATCAGCGCCCGCGCGCACTCCTCGCACCAGTACTGGTAGTCGGCGTTGACCGGTTCCATGTCCCGGACGATCGGCGTACCGCTGCCGCACCAGTCGCACTTCCGCCTGTGTGCACCCATCTCAGCTCCAGCTGTGGCCGCAGGCCGTGCACACGTAGGAGAGGCTTCCGCGGTCGCCGAGCAGCCGCGCGACCGGGGAGGAGGCGCGCGAAGGGCGGCCGGCCCGGGTCGCTGTCCGCGCCGTACCGGACAGGTCCGGGACGGCGTCGCGGCTCGCAGGCATCGCGGTCTCCCTCCCGTTCGGTCCGTCGTCCCCCTCCGGCCGTCACGATTCTGCCATGGCCGCGCAAGAGGGTCAGCGACGTCGTGATACGAGACCCGTCAGCGCTCCCACCAGTGCCGCCGCGGACAGCGCGAGAGAGCATGCCCACAGCGCGCCGCCGGAGGTGTGCGCCCCCGTGGTGAGCCGGTTCAGGAAGAGCGTCCCGAAGGCCGCGACGCCGATCAGCTGGCCCAGCTGGTTCACGGTGGCGAGCAGCCCGCTGGCGTCCGAGGCGTCCTCGGGGCGCACTCCCGCGAGCGCGCCCGCGAAGGTGGGGCTGAAGGCGAGCGCCAGACCGGCGCCCACGCCCGCGTACGTCACGTAGACGACGAGCCCGCCCGTGCCGCCGCCGCGCTGGAGGGCGCCGGTGGCCAGGGTGGAGACCGCGGTCAGCGCGAAGCCGGCCGGCACCAGGGCCCGTTGCCAGCGTGCGGGCCAGCGCCGCCAGGTCAGCCCGACCGTGCCGAAGACCACGGCGGTCGGCGCGAAGGTCAGTCCGGCGCGCAGCGCGCTGTAGCCGAGGCCGCCCTGGATGTGCAGGGTGAGGGTGAACAGGAAGCCGGCGTTGACGGCCATCACCACGGCGATCCGGAAGACCGCGAGGCCCATGCCGGGCAGGCGCAGCACCCTGGGCGCGATCAGCGGGACGCCGCCGCGCCGGGCCAGGCGCGACTCGTACGCCCAGAAGGCGGCGAAGAGCAGCACGCTGGAGGCCAGCGACAGCCAGGCCCACAGCGGCCAGTCCTCCTCCTGGCCGAGCACGAGCGGCACCGTGAGCAGACAGACACTGGCGCCGAGCAGGACCAGGCCCGGCAGGTCGAGGTCGCGTACCCAGCGGGCCGCGCCGCGGTGCTCGTGCTCCTCCCGGGGCAGCCGGCGCACGCCGAGGACCAGCAGGACGAGGCCGAGGGGCACGTTGACCAGGAACACCGGCCGCCAGCTGGTGCCGAAGAGGTCGGCGCTGACCAGGACGCCGCCGACCACCTGCCCGGCGGCGGCGCCGGTGGCGAGGACGGCGGAGTACACCCCGAGGGCACGCGTGCGTGCCTCTCCGGTGAAGTTGCGCTGGATGAGGCTGAGCACCTGCGGGATCATCAGCGCCGACCCGGCGCCCTGCACCAGCCGGAAGGCGATCAGCTGGCCGGCCGTCCCGGCCAGACCGCAGGCGAGGGAGGCGGCCGTGAAGACGGCGAGGCCCGTCAGGTAGAGCCGGCGGTGCCCGAGCAGGTCGCCCAGCCGCGCGCCGGTGATCAGCAGCACGGCGTACGCGACGGTGTACCCGGCGACGACCAGCTGCAACGCGGCGCCGGACGCGTGCAGTTCGGTGCGGATGGTGGGGGCCGCGACGTTGACGATGAAGACGTCGAGGAGCGCCATGAACTGCGCCGCGAGCACGATCGCGAGCAGCAGCGAAGGCCGGTTGTCAGTGGCACGGTCTTTACTGAGTAGGGGACTTGGGCCCGGACGGAGTGCGGTGGTCATGGCAGCCAGCCTGACCATGCTCCGATACGGGTAACGAGAGCCCGCTGATGCTGGTACTGACAGCACCTGGCAGCGGCGGGCGAAGAGATCGACCATGGGGGACGTGACGACAGTGGCCGCACCGAACGGACGCCGCAGACCGGAACTCGCCGCCTTCCTGCGCAGCAGACGCGCGCGGGTCACACCGGCCGATGTCGGCATGCCTCCGGGCCTGCGCAGACGCACGCCCGGGCTGCGCCGCGAGGAGGTCGCCCAGCTCTCCGGAGTGGGTGTGACCTGGTACACGTGGCTGGAGCAGGGGCGTCCGATCAACGCCTCGCCGCAGGTCCTCGACGCGGTGGCGCGCACCCTGCGCCTGGACGAGCCGGAGCGCGCGCACCTCTACCACCTGGCGGACGTGCCCTGCGAGCTGGACCGGGACGCCCTGGTGGTGGAGGTGGGCCCCGAGATCCAGGGGATCATCGACGCCCTGGACCCGCATCCGGCGGTGGTCTACAACGGGCGCTACGACATCCTGGCGACCAACCCCGCCTACCGGGACCTGTTCGACATCCCGGAGATCCGGTCACTGGGCATACGCAACGTCCTGTGGACGCTGTTCACCGTCCCGGAGCCCAACTGCCCGGTGCTGTTCAGGGAGAAGGAGCTGCCGGTGATGGTGGCGACCCTGCGCTCGGAGTACGGCCGCCATGCCGGGGAGCCCGCCTGGGAGTCGTTCATCACGAGGCTCTCCGAGGCCAGCCCGTACTTCGCGCGGCTGTGGAAGAACGGCGACGTGGTGCCGCCGGGCCCGAGGGTGAAGACCTTCCGGCACCCGGCGGTCGGTGAGATACGGATGACGTCGGTGTCGCTGTCCATCAACGGGATGCCGGAGTGCCGGATCGTGACCTACACACCGAACGACGAGGAGAGCGGCGCGCGCACGGCGGCGTTGCGCGACATGCGGGAGAAGATCTGGGCGTGAGGCGGCCGCGCGGGCACGGGGCTGGGCGGCCGCCTCACCCTCGCGGGCACCCGTGCGGGCCCGTGGGGGCGTACGAGAGGAGTGCGCGGGGTGAGCGGGGGGGGGTCGGCGGGGGCGGCCAGGAAATGCGGAAATCCCGCCCGGTCGAACCGACCGGACGGGATTTCCCCACCTGTGGAGCTAAGGAGAATTGAACTCCTGACCTCCTGCATGCCATGCAGGCGCTCTACCAACTGAGCTATAGCCCCGCTGTTCGCTGTGTTTCGCGCGTTCCCGCGCCGCGAACAAGAAGAACTTTAGCCTGTGACCTGCCGGAAAGTGAAATCCGGTGGTCGCACCGCCCCGGGCGGGCGTCCGGCGTGCCCGGCGGCGGCCCGCAGGCCGCCGCGGCACGGCCGGCTCCGGCCCCGGTCGGCCCGCCCTCAGTCGTCGTCGCCGAAGACCGGCTCGGGGAGGGTGCCGGCGTTGTGCTCCAGCAGGCGCCAGCCGCGCGCGCCCTCGCCGAGGACGGACCAGCAGCAGTTGGAGAGCCCGCCCAGGCCCTCCCAGTGGTGCGACTCCAGGCCGAGGAGGCGGCCGATGGTCGTACGGATGGTCCCGCCGTGGCTGACCACGACCAGGGTGCCGTCGTCGGGCAGCTTGTCGGCGTGCGCGAGCACCACCGGGGCGGCCCGGTCGGCCACCTCGGTCTCCAGCTCGCCGCCGCCCCGGCGCACCGGCTCGCCGCGCTTCCACGCCGCGTACTGCTCGCCGTAGCGCTGGACGATCTCCTCGTGCGTCAGGCCCTGCCAGGCGCCCGCGTACGTCTCCCGCAGAGCGGCGTCGTGGGTCACCGGCAGCCCGCACACCGCGGCCAGCTCCTGGGCGGTCGCCGCCGCCCGCTGGAGGTCGGAGGCGATGATCGCGTCCGGCTTCAGGGCCGCCAGCAGGCGCGCCGCGCGGCGCGCCTGGCCGAGACCGGCTTCGGTCAGCTCGATGTCCGTGGAGCCCTGGAAGCGGCGCTCCAGGTTCCAGGCGGTCTGGCCGTGCCGCCACAGGACGACGCGGCGGCCGCGGCCCGGTTTCGTGTCGCTGCCGTTCAGCTCAGCTCACCGTCCTCCGTCCCACCGTGCAGCTGGGCGTGCTCGGCGGCCTTGCCGCGGGTCTTCAGCGCGTCCTCGGGAAGCGGCAGCTCGGGGCAGTCCTTCCAGAGCCGCTCCAGGGCGTAGAACACGCGCTCCTCGCTGTGCTGGACGTGCACGACGATGTCCACGTAGTCGAGCAGGATCCAGCGGGCGTCGCGGTCACCCTCCCGGCGCACCGGCTTGGCGCCGAGCTCCTTGTTCAGGCGCTCCTCGACCTCCTCCGCGATCGACTTGACCTGGCGGTCGTTGGGGGCGGAGGCGAGCAGGAAGGCGTCGGTGATCGACAGCACGTCGCTGACGTCGTACGCGATGATGTCGTGCGCGAGCCGGTCGGCGGCCGCCTGGGCGGCGGCGGTGATGAGCTCGATGGAACGGTCCGTGGCGGTCACAAGCTGGCTTTCGTCGGCGGTCAGATCGATTCAGATCGTTCTCCAGGGTCTCACGGACCGCCGACAGCCCCGAAAGGATTACTTGATCTTGTAGTCCTTGCCGAGCACCACGGTGACGTCCGCGTTGGCCGCGGCCTTGCCCTGCCGGACCGCTCCGGCCGGCAGCCCCAGTGTTTTGGCCACCTCTTCGGCCTTCGCCTTCTGGCTCGCGTCACCGTAGGTGACGGAGGACGACGCCGCCGTGCCCGTGCCCCCCGCGTCGATGACGGCGTAACCGCCGTTCACCAGGGCGACCCGGGCCTTCTCCGCCGCCTTCGGGGTGCCACTGGCGTTGCTGACGCCGACACGGACCGCCGAACCCTTGTCGGGCGCGGTGACCGAACCGCCCAGGATGTCCTTGACCACGCTGTCACCGGCCTGCGCGCTGAGCGTGCCGTCCTGCTGCACCGGCAGCAGCGCCGTCTTGTAGGCCCCGACCTTGGCGTGCTCGGCCAGCTTGGCCAGCGCGCCACCGAGGTCGGCCTCGGGCAGCGAGGGGTCGAGGATCTGCGCCAGCGTCTGCACGGTGATCGTCGCGGCCTTCGGATCGTCCGAGATCTTGCGCAGCACCCCGTACATCACCTGCCCGAACCGCTGAAGCTGCTTGGCCTCCGCCTCACCGGGCCCCTTGTACGTGGCGTACGCCACGGCCATCTGCCCGGTCAGCGTCTGGTCCTCGCCCTTCTTCACCACGGGGGCCGAGCCCGCCTTGGTGCCCGGCACGTCGGCATCCGTACTGATGTCGATGTTTCCGACCAGGTCGACCAGGTTCTCCAGGAACGGCGTGTCCAGCCGCCAGGTGCCGGTGATCTTGGTGCCGAGCAGGGTGCCGAGTGCCTCGCGGGTCCCTTGCGAGCCGTCGCCGTCCACCGACTTGCCCAGCGTGGTGCGGGTGCCGTCGTCGTTGGAGACGGCCAGCGTGTTGGGCAGCAGGACGGTGGTGCCCTGCTTGGTGGTCGCGTTGTTGACGAGCAGCGCCGTGGAGGTGCCGCCCTTCTGGGTGTTGTGCAGATGGACGACGATCACGTCCCGCTTCTGCGCCCCGACCGCGACCGCCGGCTTCCCGGAGTCCGAGGACGAGGACAGACCGGGCAGCTTGCCGGCCGCCCACAGGTAGCCGACACCGCCGACCACCGCGAGCGCGAGAACCACGACCAGCGCGACCACCCGGTTGCGGCCGCGGCGCCGCGCCTCCTCGCGCCGCTCGGTGCGGCTCTCGGTGAACTTCAGCCAGTCGATGACGTCTTCGGAGTCCTCGTCGGGCTCCTCGATGAACGAGAACTGCTCGGTGCGGTAGTCGCGTTCGTCCTTGCGCTGCTGCGGCAGCACCGGGACCTGCTCGGCCACCGGTTCGGGCTCGGGCTCGGCCTCCCGCACGGGGGCCTGCGCCTGCGCGGACGCCTGGGCGGCCTGGGCCTGGGGCTGCTCGCGGCCCCACTGCTGCGTGTCATAGCCGTACCCCTGGTGCTGCTGGGGCACGGAGGGCTGTGCGGGCTGCCCGTACGCGTCGTATCCCGGGCCGGAACCGGCACCGGGACCCGAACCGGAGCCGGAGCCGGAGCCAGAGCTACGGTCGTAGTCATAGTCGTAGTCGTACGAGGGCTGCTGCTGGGCGTAGGGGTCGTACCCGTAGCCGCCCTGCTGACCGTGCTGCTGCCCCTGCTGGTGAGCCTGATGGTCCTGCTCGGACTGGTGGGTCTGCTGCGGCTGGGCATGGCCGTACGGGTCGTACGAACCCTGTTGGGGCACCTGCTGGTACACCGGCTGGCCGTACTCGTCATAACCGACAAGCCGCACCTGCGGCGCATAGGGGTCGTAGGGGTCCTGTCGGTCGTTCACCGGGTGCCCTTCTCTCACTCGCCGCGGTAGAGCTGGCGCTTGTCGATGTAGCGCACCACACCGTCCGGAACCAGATACCAGACCGGGTCGCCCTGCGCGACCCTCGCCCGGCAGTCCGTCGACGAGATGGCCAGAGCGGGCACCTCCACCAGCGACACCCCGCCCTCGGGCAGACCGTCGTCCGTCAGTATGTGGCCGGGCCGGGTCACCCCGATGAAGTGGGCGAGCGAGAACAGCTCGTCCACGTCACGCCAGGTCGTGAGGATCTGCGAGAGCGCGTCGGCGCCGGTGATGAAGAACAGGTCCGCGTCACTGTTGAGGGAGCGCAGATCCCGCAGCGTGTCCACGGTGTACGTCGCGCCGCCGCGGTCGATGTCGATCCGGCTCACCGAGAACTGCGGGTTGGACGCGGTCGCGATGACCGTCATCAGATACCGGTCCTCGGCCGCGGAGACGTTTTTGTGGCTCTTCTGCCACGGCTGCCCGGTCGGTACGAACACGACCTCGTCCAGATGGAACTGGGACGCCACCTCGCTGGCGGCCACCAGGTGTCCGTGGTGGATCGGGTCGAACGTTCCGCCCATCACGCCGATGCGCCGCTTGACCGGACCGGTAGGCACTTCCTGCTCTCCCATGCGTGCAGAGCCTACTGGCCCGGTGGAAACGCCCCGACTCAGCGGTCGCGGTTGAAGCGCGTGGTGATCCACAGCAGGAGCAGCAGCGCGAACAGCGCGCCGCCACCGGTGACGTACGGGCTGAGGCTTTCGTGGTTGCCACCGTGCTCGGCGCCCTCGGCGAGGGTGACCAGATGCGTGGCGGCGGTGCTGGTGAGGCTCATCGTCAGCAGGACCTATCCGGGAGTCGGAGCGGAGACTTCGGGCACATCGTATGCGGGCCGCCCGGGCACTCTCACGCCGACTCAGCCGTTCAGTCCTTGACGACGCCCTCCGCGTCGGGGCCCGCGCCCCGGCCCGGCTCGCCGTCCGGCCCGGCCGCGGCCGCGTCGCCACCGTCATCCGACCGGTAGCCGCGCAGCAGCAGCCAGGCGAGGCCGCCCGCACCGAAGATCGACACCAGCAGCAGGATCCGCAGCACATTTCCGGGTCCCTGCTGGTCCGAGGCGGCGGCGAGAAGCGTGACGGCGTCCGTCATGGCAGGTGTCTCCTTGGTTATCCACAGGCCCCCGCCCCACGGTAGCCCCACCGCCTAGGGTGGATGTCGTCAGGGGGACGAGCCGAGACTCTCCGACAGGGGGACACCATGACCGACGACTTCCAGGACAGCGTGCCGAGCAGGCAGCGCCGCCGCTTCCCCGGGATCTCCTCCCGGGCCTACGAACACCCCGCCGACCGGTCGGCGCTGGTGGCGCTGCGCAGGCTCAGCGGCTTCGACACGGTCTTCAAGGCGCTCAGCGGGCTGCTGCCGGAGCGCAGCCTGCGCCTGCTGTTCCTCTCCGACTCCGTGCGCGTGAGCGACGCCCAGTTCGCCCACCTCAACTCGATGCTGCGGGACGCCTGTTACATCCTGGACCTGGAGAAGGTCCCCGCGATGTACGTGACGCAGGACCCCCGGCCCAACGCGATGTGCATCGGGCTTGACGAGCCGATCATCGTCGTCACCACCGGCCTCGTGGAGCTGCTCGACGAGGAGGAGATGCGCGCCGTCGTGGGCCACGAGGTGGGCCACGCCCTGTCCGGCCACTCGGTCTACCGCACAATCCTGCTCTTCCTCACCAACCTGGCGCTGAAGGTCGCCTGGATCCCGCTGGGCAACGTGGCCGTGATGGCGATCGTGACGGCGCTGCGGGAGTGGTTCCGCAAGTCGGAGCTGTCCGCCGACCGGGCCGGACTGCTCGTCGGCCAGGACCTCCAGGCCTCGATGCGGGGCCTGATGAAGATAGCCGGCGGCAACCACCTCCACGAGATGAACGTGGACGCGTTCCTGGAGCAGGCCGAGGAGTACGAGGCCGCCGGCGACCTGCGCGACTCCGTCCTGAAGATCCTGAACGTGCTGCCCCGCTCGCACCCGTTCACCACCGTGCGCGCGGCCGAGCTGAAGAAGTGGGCCGAGAGCCGTGACTACCAGCGCCTGATGGACGGCCACTACCCCCGTCGTGAGGAGGACAAGGACACATCGGTCTCCGACTCGTTCCGCGAGTCCGCCGCCTCGTACGCCGAGACGGTCCGCACGAGCAAGGACCCGCTGATGAAGCTGGTCGGCGACATAGCCGGCGGCACGGCGGACCTGGGCGGCAAGCTGTACGGCAAGTTCACGGGCGCGGGGTCCGCCTCGCGCGCCTCGGACCGGCCGAAAGGCGGGGAGCGGGACGGTCAGCAGGACCGGCCTTCCGGCCCGGCGGCGGACGGCGAGGGACCGGGCGGGGCACAGGAGGGGCCGGGTCGGGACGCTTAGGAAGGCTTAGGGACGCTTGGAGCTGTCCGGGGGTTTCTACGGCGTCGGCTGGGCGCCGGTGGCGAGAGTGCCGCAGAGGGCCGCGGTGGCGGGACCGGTCGCGTACGGGTCGGTGCCCGCCGGGCCGGTCGCGCTGGTCCGCTCGCCCGCGAGCAGCGGCCGCAGCTGTGCGGAGACATCGGCCGAGCAGGCCTGCGGTCCGGCCTCCACATAGCTGAACTGCAGCTCGACCCGGTGCAGCCGCAGGTCGTCGCGGTCGAAGCGGAAGTGCAGCTCGCGGCGGACGGTGAAGAGCGAGGCCGCCTTGTCCTGGCCGGAGGCAGCCGGCCGCAGGGCGTACGTGAAGGTGTGGTCGGACGTCACGTCGAGGGTGTCCCGGCCGGACTCGGCGTAGCGGAAGGTGCCCTGCACACGCACCTCGGTGTCGGCCAGTGCGACTTTGGCCGGATCGAAGCGCACCAGCCAGCCGGTGGCGGCGTGCCGGCCGTCGTCGGCGGGGTTGTCGATGCTCTGGTCGAACTGGGTGACCAGCTCGGGATCGAGCAGAGCCCGCACCTGGTGCACGGACTTCCCGGTCAGGACCTGGGGGTCGAGGGAGGACTGGACCAGATACTCCTTGGCGGTGGTCACACCGGCGATGATCTGGCTCTCGGAGAAGTGGGCGGTCCTGCGGACGGCCGGGAGGTTGATGCCGTCGGCGCCGGTGCGGAACTGGGCGGCCGGGCTGTGGTCGAAGAGACGGGCGACGTCGATGCCGGGGACGACGGTCTGCGGGGCCAGGGGTATGACCGTCATGCGCAGGGGCTCGGCGGTGACGCTGCCGCCACCGGGCTGGTAGGGGTGGCGCAGGCCCATGTACACGGCGGTGCCGAACGCGATGAAGAGGAGGACGGCCAGCGCGACTATCTGTTTGGTGAAGGGCCTGAAGGACCAGCTGGACCGGCTGCGCACCGCGCGCGCGTGCTCGCGCATCCGTTCCTGAGCGGAGAACTCCTGCAGGCGGGCAGCGCGGACGAACGACTCGTCGAACACGACGGATCGGTACTCGTCCTCACCTCCGCCGGGGAGGCCCTCCGGGGTCCCCTCGGGTGGCTCTCCACGCCCTGCCATACCTTCAGGGTAGGTCGCGGGAGGGGCCGGTAAACGCGCTGCTACGCGACAAGTTCTGACGAGTTCCCACGCGGTTGTGCGGGGTGGGGTCAGAGCCTGGTCAGAAGACGGTCAGATCGCCGTCGGCGCGGGGGAAGGGCCTGGTCAGGCGTGGGGTGGGTGGGGTGCGGGGGGTGGGTGGGGAGGGGGTGGGGGCGGGGGGGGAGGGCCCCCACCCCCCGCCCTCAAGGTCGTCGGGGTACCGCCGCGACCGCCGGGGCCGAGTAGTCCGCCGAGGCGGTGGGGCCGGCGGTGGCTGGAACGGGTGGTCCGGACTTGTCCACGTTGCTGGTGGCGGGGGGCGGGGCGGGGTCCTCGCGGCTGTTGGAGCCGCCGCGGTAGACGGCTGCGAAGGCCAGGGCGACCATCCCGATGCCCATGATCAGGGCGAGCAGCCAGGCGACGGGGCGGTGCCAGCGGGCGCGGCCGCGGTAGGGGCGCAATACGCCGCCGTGCGGGCCGTAGGGGCCGGCGTCGGCGCCGCCGGGGAAGGCGGTGCCGTAGGCGTCGGTGTCGCGGGCCGGGTAGGGGAAGTCGTCGTCGGCTCCCGCGCCGGCGCGGGCTCGGGCCGCTTCGGCTTCGGCGCGGGCTTGCGCGGCGGCCAACAGCCGTTCCACGGCGCTCGGTTCGTGGATCTGCGCGGCCCGTACGAAGTCCTCGTCGAAGACCACGGAGGCGAACGCGTCGTCCGCACCTCCGCGGTCGTCGTCGGGCTCCCAGCCGTTCGGGAACGGCTTGCCCCCCACGTCGTCCGGCACGGGTTCAGACTAGCCCCGTAGCGGATGTTTTGGGCAGGGAGTGTCCGAACTCTCCCCCTCGGTTGACTCTCCCCCTCGGTTGACACGCCGGATGCCGCCCCCGCCCGGCGCGCGGGGCGGGGCCGCCCCGCTCCCCCCGGCCGGATCCATGCCGTTATCGCACGTGTCCGTCGCCGGTGACGATGTACTTGGTGGAGGTGAGCTCGGGCAGGCCCATGGGGCCGCGGGCGTGGAGCTTCTGGGTGGAGATGCCGATCTCGGCGCCGAAGCCGAACTGGCCGCCGTCGGTGAAGCGGGTGGAGGCGTTCACGGCGACGGTGGTGGAGTCGACCAACTGGGTGAATCGGCGGGCGGCGGCCTGGGAGGTGGTGACGATCGCCTCGGTGTGGCCGGAGGTCCACTGCCGGATGTGGGCGACGGCGGCGTCGAGGGAGTCGACGACGGCGGCGGCGAGGTCGTAGGAGAGGTATTCGGTCTCCCAGTCCTCGGCGGTGGCGGCGACGACGGTCGCCTTGGTGGCGTCGGCGTAGGCTTGGACGCGCGGGTCGCCGTGGACGGTGACGCCGGCCTCGGCGAGTGCGTCGAGGGCGCGGGGCAGGAAGGCGTCGGCGATGTCGCGGTGGACGAGGAGGGTCTCGGCGGCGTTGCAGACGGAGGGGCGGGACGCCTTGGAGTTGATGAGGATGTCGACGGCCATGTCGAGGTCGGCCTGGGCGTCCACGTAGACGTGGCAGTTGCCGGTGCCGGTCTCGATGACGGGGACGGTGGACTCCTCGACGACGGTGCGGATGAGGGAGGCGCCGCCGCGCGGGATGAGGACGTCGACGAGGCCGCGGGCGCGCATCAACTCGCGTACGGAGTCGCGGGATTCGCCGGGGACGAGCTGGACGGCGTCGGCGGGCAGGCCCGTGCCGGCGACGGCGTCGCGCAGGACGCGGACGAGGGCGGTGTTGGACTCGTACGCGGAGGAGGAGCCGCGCAGCAGGACGGCGTTGCCGGACTTGAGGCAGAGGGCGGCGGCGTCGACGGTGACGTTGGGGCGGGCTTCGTAGATGATGCCGACGACGCCGAGGGGGACCCGGATCTGGCGCAGGTCGATGCCGTTGGGGAGGGTGGAGCCGCGGACGACTTCGCCGACGGGGTCGGGGAGGGCCGCGACGTCGCGTACGTCGGAGGCGATGGCGCGGACGCGTTCGGGGGTGAGGGTGAGGCGGTCGATGACGGTCTCGCTGGTCCCGGCGTCGCGGGCCTTGGCGATGTCGAGGGCGTTGGCCTCGACGATCTCCTCGGTGCGGGCTTCGAGGGCGTCGGCAATGGCCAGGAGCGCGTCGTCCTTGGCCGAGCGCGGCAATGGCGCGATATCGGCGGCGGCCGTGCGGGCCCGGTGGGCGGCCTGGGTGACCGGGGACTGGTTCTCGTCGGGAGAAAACGCGCTCATGTCCGCAGGGTAGTGCGCCGGGCGGCCGTGTTCCGCACGGATTCCACGTGCCGAGACGGGGCTCTCACGGTCCGGTCGGGCGGGGGGTGCGGGTCGGTCGGGTCGACCGGCTCGTACGGGCCCGTGGGCGCCGGGGATCGCGGGCGGTGGCGGCGCTCCGTAAGGCGGGGCACCCGGACCCGGCGCGTCCAGAACCACGCCCCCCGGACCCGGCGCATCCAGATCCGGACTGCCCCCTACCGGCGCATCCAGAAACAGACCGCCCACCACTGGCACGTCCACCACCGGCACGTCCCGCACCGGCCCGCCCACCGGCCACTCCAGCACCGCTCCCTCCCGCCTCACCCCCTCAAAAGGGATGAACCCCCACGGGTGCGGCTGGAGGGGGGCCGTAGCCCTCGGCGAGGCGTTGGTGGTAGGTCTCGCGGTCGATGACCTCCAGGCCGACGATCTCCCAGGGCGGGAGTTTGGCGGTGGAGCGGTGTTCGCCCCACAGGCGCAGGGCGACGGCCGCCGCGTCGTGCAGGTCGCGGGCTTCTTCCCAGTAGCGGATCTCGGCGTGGTCGCCGGCGTATCTGCTGGTCAGTAAGAAGGGGTGGTCGTGGGCGAGCTGCTCGAGGCCGCGGCGGACCTCTTTGAGCGGGGTTTCGGCGCCGGAGACGCTGAGGGTGATGTGCCAGAGCCTGGGGGTGTCTCCGGGCTTCTCCCGCTCCTCGGTCTGTGTGATGTCGGTCCCCGTGCCCACGCTGGTCAGGGTCCGCCCGTCCTCCCCCACGGCCCTGCGGGCGTGGGTTCCCCCGACTCGGGGCGCCGCCCCCGGGCGCGCTCGTCTCACCGGCGGCCTCCTGTGATGCTGCGATGCGTTGTCGTACCCCCCGCGGGCCACCCCCGCAGGCCACCCCCGCAGGTCACCCGCGGGTCGCCCCGTGGGCTCCCGGCGGGCCACCCCGCAGGTCACCCGCGGGTTACCCCATGGGTCTCCCCGTGGGCACCCTGCGGGCCACCCCGTGGGTCTCCCCGCGAGTACCCCGCAACAAAGTTGACCAGTCCTGGCAGGGTCGCGGGGCGGTTTTCGTGAAGGTGTCGGTCCGAAGGCCGGACTTTCAGCCGTTTCAGGGGTGCAGGACGACCAGATCGTCCCTGTGTACGACTTCTCGCTCGTAGGCGGGACCGAGTTCGCGGGCGAGTTCGCGGGTGGAGCGGCCGAGGAGTTGGGGGATCTCCTTGGCGTCGAAGTTGACGAGGCCGCGGGCGATGGCGCGGCCGGTGGTGTCGCGGAGTTCGACGGGGTCTCCGGCGCTGAACTCGCCTTCGACGGCGGCGATTCCGGCGGGCAGGAGGGAGGAGCGGCGTTCGACGACGGCGGTGACGGCTCCGTCGTCGAGGACGAGGTGGCCCTGGGGGGTGGAGGCGTGGGCGAGCCAGAGGAGGCGGTCGGCGGAGCGGCGGCCGGTGGGGTGGAAGTAGGTGCCGGTGTCGCGGCCGGCGAGGGCGTCGGCGGCGTGGGTGGCGGAGGTGAGGACGACGGGGATGCCGGCGGCGGCGGCGATGCGGGCGGCTTCGACCTTGGTGACCATGCCGCCGGTGCCGACGCCGGCTTTTCCGGCGCTGCCGATCTGTACGTGGGCGATGTCGTCGGGGCCGTGTACTTCGCCGATGCGGGTGGTGCCGGGTGTGCTGGGGTCGCCGTCGTAGAGGCCGTCGACGTCGGAGAGGAGGACGAGGAGGTCGGCGCGGACGAGGTGGGCGACGAGGGCGGCGAGGCGGTCGTTGTCGCCGAAGCGGATCTCGTCGGTGGCGACGGTGTCGTTCTCGTTGACGACGGGGAGGGCGCCCATGGCGAGGAGCTGGTCGAGGGTGCGGTAGGCGTTGCGGTAGTGGGCGCGGCGGCTGGTGTCGTCGCTGGTGAGGAGCACTTGTCCGACGCGTACGCCGTAGCGGGCGAAGGAGGCGGTGTAGCGGGCGACGAGGAGGCCTTGGCCGACGCTGGCGGCGGCCTGCTGGCGGGCGAGGTCGGTGGGGCGGCGGCGCAGGCCGAGGGGGGCGAGTCCGGCGGCGATGGCGCCGGAGGAGACCAGCACTATTTCCTTCTCGCCGCCGCTGCGGGCTTTGGCGAGGACGTCGACGAGGGCGTCGACGCGGTCGGCGTCGAGGCCGCCGGAGGCGGTGGTGAGGGAGGACGAGCCCACCTTGACGACGATCCTGCGGGCCTGGGTCACGTACTGCCTTGCCACTGTCACACCGGGAAATCTATGTCAGGCCGGGGTGGGGGCGCACGGCCGTTTCGAGCGTTGGACGGGTCCCTGCCGGGTGGACTGGCCCCCGGCCGGGCGGGCAGGCCCCGACGGGTGGGCAGACCCCCCGCCGGGTGGGCGTACCCCCGGCCGGGCTGGCAGGCCCCGCCGGGTGGACGGGCCCACGGGCCCCCGCCGGGTGGACTGGCCCCCGCCCGGCGGGCCGGGGCCACTGGGGTCCGGCGGCCCGGGAGCCGGGGGCCCGGGGCCCCCGTAGCCATCCGGGGGGTCAGTCGCGCGGGTGGCGCAGCTGCCAGCCTTCCCAGGCCGAGGTGATCATGGCGCGGATGTCGTGGCGGGCGGTCCAGTCGAGTTCCTTGGTGATGAGCTCGGCGGAGGCGACGACGCGGGCGGGGTCGCCGGGGCGGCGGGGGGCGACCTCGGGGGCGGGTTCGGTGATGCCGGTGACGTCGCGGATGATGTCGACCATTTCGGCGACGGAGGCGCCTTCGCCGCGGCCGATGTTGAGGATGAGGGCGGCGTCGGGGTCGGCGGCGAGCCGGCGGGCGGCGGCGAGGTGGGCGCCGGCGATGTCCTCGACGTGGATGTAGTCGCGTACGCAGGTGCCGTCGGGGGTGGGGTAGTCGTTGCCGAAGATCAGCGGGGCTTTGCCCTCGGTGAGGCGTTCGAAGACCATCGGGACGAGGTTGAAGATGCCGGGGTCGCCGAGGTCGGGGGTGGCGGCGCCGGCGACGTTGAAGTAGCGCAGGGAGGCGGTGGCCATGTTGTGGGCCTTGCCGACGGCGCTGACGAGCCATTCGCCGGCGAGCTTGGTCTCGCCGTAGGGGCTCATGGGCAGGCATGCGGTCTGCTCGGTGACGAGGTCGACGTCGGGCATGCCGTAGACGGCGGCGGAGGAGGAGAACAGGAAGCGGCGTACGCCTGCGTCGGCGGCGGCTTCCAGGACGGTCCGCAGGCCTTCGACGTTCTCGCGGTAGTAGTGCAGGGGGCGTTCGACGGATTCGCCGACCTGCTTCTTGGCGGCGATGTGGATGACGCCGTCGACGTCGTTCTCGCGCAGGACGCGGTCGAGGACGGCGCGGTCGAGGACGGTGCCGCGTTCGAGGAGGACGCCTTCGGGCAGCCGGGCGGGGTCGCCGGTGCTGAGGTCGTCGAGGACGACGACGCGCTCCCCGCCGTCGACGAGGGCCTTCACCACGTGGGATCCGATGTACCCGGCACCGCCTGTGATCATCCAAGTCATGCGGACAGTCTAGGAGGCGGTCCGGGGCGCGGGGCGGGAGCGGGGGCGGCCGCTCCTGTGACTTTTCGTACGAAGGTGTGGGCGGCGTAAGGACGGGCGGGCGGTCCTGGAGGCGCGAACCGACGCACGGGGGTGCGGGCCGGGACATATGAGGCGTACGGGAGTTGTGCGCGCGCCCCCGCTGTCCTCCGGTCCGCCCCGGCCGGGCGGGGCGGACCGGTGTGTCGCTCAGACGGTGCCCGCGCGCGGGGGGACCCTGGTGACCGCGGGGGTGGTGTTCAGGTTGAGCGTGACGAGGGCGACGCCCTCGCTCGCGCCCTGGACGACGGCGGGGGCGCCGACCATGAAGCCGGAGGACGCGTCGCCGTGGAGGGTGACTTGCTTGCCGCTGTCGACCATCTCGATGGAGCCGGTGCCGCTGCGGGAGCTCAGCATGACGCCGCCGGTGGCGAGGTCCTGGCCGTCGACGAGGGCGACGGGGCCGTAGCCGGTGACCTTCTGGTCGGGCAGTTCGGTCCAGCGGCCGGCCTGGCCGCCGCGGAGCTGGGCGACGTTGATCTGGTCGCTGGAGGGCTTGTGGAAGGCGAGCAGCACGGAGCCGTCCTGGGCGGTGACCGCGTCGGGGGCGTCGCCGGGCCGGGTCTTGAGGCCGCGGACGCCGCGGACGAGGGGGCCGCCGGGGTTCTTCTGGGTCCAGTGCTCGACCCAGCCGAAGGCGGAGCCGAAGACGTGGATGCGGCCGTCGCCGTCGACGGTGGCGGCGAGGCCTTCCTGGATCTGTCCGCCGCCGGTGAGCTTCTGCCACGGCGACCAGGTGCCCTGCTTGTCGCGGACGCGGGTGCTGACGCCCTTGGCGGCGTTGCGTACGAAGACGTGGATGGTGCCGTCGGGGGCGGCGACCGCGGTGGGCGGGCCGGTGAGGCGGGAGCGGCGGGGGTCGGTCTCGGGGTTGCCGAGGCTGGTCCAGCGCTCTTCGAAGGCGCCGCCGGCGCTCTTCTGCTGGAGGACCACTATCTCGCGGGTGTCGTCCTTGTCGGTGGAGCCGAGGCCGGTGAAGCGCAGGCCGAGGACGAGGTGGCGGCCGTCGGCGGCGACGACGGCGCTGAGGGCGGGGGCGAGGGGGCCGCCGCCGAGGTCCTCGGCTGCGCCCCAGCCGCCGCTGTAGGGGCCGGACTCGCGCCAGCGGGCGGCGCGGGTGCCGAGTACGGCGTAGGCGCTCATCCGGCCGTCCTCGTCGATGACGACCTTGGGGCCGGCGGTCGGGTAGCGGCGGTGGGTGGAGCGGACCCAGCCCTTCTTGGACTTCAGGACGCCGTTGAGGCCGACGGAGTAGTCGCCGCAGCCCGATGCGTTGCCGCACTGCCAGCTGGAGGCGCCGCCGTAGGCGTTGAGGTATTCGGTCTTCTGGTGGACCGTGTCATTGGGGAGGTTGTACGGCCAGCGCTGGTTGTAGTAGCCGCGGAAGGCCTCGGTGAGGAAGCCGGGGGTGCGGGTGCCCTCGCTGCTGCCCTGGCCCCACTGGGCGAGGGCGCGCCAGGTGAAGAGGGCGACGGCGGTGTGGTCGGGGTGGTCGGAGTAGCCGACCTGGTCGCTGCCGCGCGGGTGGAGCTTGTCGTGGACCTGGGCGTCGGGGTCCGGGTCGAGGGTGCGCACGAGCGTGGGCCGGTACTTGCGCAGGAGGAACAGCAGCGCGTCGGTGAGCTCGTCGCGGCTGTAGGTGTACTTCTCGCGGACCGGCGACTCGGGGGTCGGCTGGGTGCGCAGGACGACGCCGGAGGTGTTCCACAGCTGGGTCATGCCGACCCAGCCGCGGCCGGTCTTCTCGTGCATCCGCACGCCGAGGAAGATCAGTTCGGCGCGGCGGCCCTCGTACTCCAGGACGTTGAGTTCGGCCTCGCGTCCGCCGGGCAGCTTGAGCGCGGTGCGCGTCCACGGGGTGAACAGGGTCGCGCCGAGCATGCGGGCGTACGCCTGGCGCAGGCCCTGCTGGCGGGCGGAGACGTAGGCGGGCACGTCGGGGCGGGCCTTGGGCTCGCCGGGTGCCTGGTTGACGCCGAAGGAGCCGCCGCCGGTGACGTACACGGAGACGACGGGGACGCCGCGCTCGATCGTGTGGAGCGTGTCGGGGTTCATGAAGAACAGGTCGTCGTCCGGGTGCGCGACGATCGCCATGGCGAGCGGGCGGCCGGGGGTGTCGAAGCTGCTGCGGTGGTCGACCGGCAGCAGCGACACCGGCTTCGGTGGTTGACTGGTGACGGCGGCGGCGCCTCGGGCCGAGGGGTGCTTGCTGTCACACCCGGCGATCGCCCCCGCTGCCACCATCCCCGCCAGCGAAGCCAGCACGGTACGCCGGGAGGCCACTTGGCGTCCCGTCTTCGGCCAGCGTCCCATGTCTTTCTCCCACTCCCCGCTCCACGTTCATCTGCGATCAAGCAGACCGCCACCCGAGGAGAGGGCGGAAACTTCGTTTGGGTTCCACTCGATGATGCAATCGTGATGCATCGATAGAATTACGAAGCAACTTGCCGATCTTACGCATTATTGGCAGCATGCAACGCTGACCATTAGCCCAGACGAGAGCTAGGTTCACCGTGAGTGACTCACTGCTGCCCTATGCGGTGGGCGCCGCCAAGCGGGCGCGCCGCGCGGCAGTACGTATGCGCCGACGTGTCGAGCAGATGCATACCGTACCGGCCATCGACGGAGTCAAGCCGCGTCCGCTGCTGCGACCGGTGCACTTCTCGGTCTCCGGTGGGCGCACCCTCAACTTCGCGGTGACGTTCCCGCGCCGTCCCGAGGCGGTCGGCGCTGCTCATCTGGAGCTGTCGCGCGGGCGCAAGGTCGTCCACGTGGAGCTGGAGCAGGAGCCGCAGAGTGACGGAAGTCTCCTTCTGACGGCGACCGTTCCGCTGCGCCATGACGATCCGTCGGAGACCGCCACCCGCGGTCCGGTGCTCTCGTCCGGTATGTGGCGGATGGAGGTCGTCGTCACGGGCAGTGACGGCCGCGAGGTGCGGGCGAAGATCGCCTCGGCTCCGGTGGAGTCCTCCGACGGCCCGACCCTGTCCACGTCGCCGTCCCCGACGAGCGGCGCGGTCTTCCGTCCGGTCCGCTCGGTGGACGGCCGTTCGATGCTGAACGTGCGCGGCCCGCGCCATCAGGCCGAGCTCACCTCGTTCGAGCTGCGCTGGGACCGGATCGTGGTGCACGGCCGGCTCATCGCGCCCAAGGCCCCCGTCGAGGAGTACACCGCGGAGGCGGTGCTGCGGCGCGGCGGCAAGTCGGCCGCGGCCGTGCCGGTGTGGGACGGTGACCGCTTCACCTTCGACGTACCGCTCGCCGAGATGGCGGTCGGCCGCACCACCCGCACCTGGGACATGCACCTGAAGGCCGGCGGGAACCGGATCAAGATCGCCCGGCGGCTGACCGATGTGCGTCACCCCAAGCAGGTCTACCGGACGCCGTTCCGTATCGTCGCTCTCGACAACGGTTCGCTCGCGCGGGTGCACGCCTACGTCACACCGGCCGGCGTGCTCGCCGTGTCCTGTACCGGATTCGGAACCGCCCCCCGTGGCGCAGAGGAAGTTGCATGAAGATCACGTTTCTGCTCACCTGGGGCGACGAGATGGGCGGCACCGAGATGGCCGCCTACACCCAGGCGATCCATCTCGCTCCCCGGCACGACGTCGAGGTGCTGAGCGTCTTCAAGACCCGCCCGGAGCCGTTCTTCTCGGCCGCCCAGCAGGTCAAGCGGCGCTACCTGGTGGACAGGACCGAATCGTACGGACGCCCGGTGCGCCCCAGCTCGCTGGACGAGAACGCCTGCCGCACCCTGGAGTCGCTGCCGAGCGAGATCATCAAGCCGTCCTGGGAGTCGACGTTCGACCGGCTCTCCGACATCGAGATGACGGCCGCCCTCGGCTCCCTCGACTCGGACGTGCTGATCACCACGACCCCGGCGCTGCTGGCCGCCGCCGCCGAGCTCGCCCCCTCCCGGGTCGTCACCGTGCACCAGGAGCACCGCGCCTCCCAGCTGCGCGGCGTCTCCGGTGAGCCGCTGCTGGTCTACGGCCCCCGCGTGGACGCGCTGGTGTCGCTGACCGAGCGCACCAACGACTGGTTCTCCGACTCGCTGCGCGACTCCGCGCCGGAGCTGGCCGCGATCCCCAACGCGGTGCCCGACGGCTACCGCCCGCGCGCCGACCTGGAGTCCAGGACGATCGTCCTCGCTGCCCGGATGACCCCGGAGAAGCAGCTGGACCACGCCATCCACGCCTTCCACCGGATCTCCGCGGACTTCCCCGACTGGCAGCTGCGGATCTTCGGCGACGGCCCGCAGGAGGTGCGTCTGCGCCGCCTCGTCGAGGGCCTGGGCATGCACTCGCGCATCGAACTGGTGGGCCGCTCCTCGCAGATGGAGCAGGAGTGGGCCAAGGCCAGCGTCTGCCTGCTGCCCTCGCGCAACGAGGCGTTCCCGCTGGTGCTCCTGGAGATGTTCGCGGCCGGCGTGCCGGTCATCGCGTACGACATCGTCACCGGGCCCGCCGAGATCATCCGCCACGACGTGGACGGTCTGCTGGTGCCGCCCGGCGACATCGACTCGCTGGCCGCCGCGATGTCCCGGCTGATGGGCGAGGACGACACCCGGCACGCCTTCGGCAAGGCCGCCCGCAAGGGCGTGTACGAGCGGTTCGGCGGCGAGGACATCACCTCCCGCTGGGAGGAGCTCTTCACCAAGCTGGTGGCCCGCCGCGACACCCCCGAGCGCCTCGCCCAGCGCGCCGACCGCACGGCGCTGCGCATCGCTGCCGGCGGCACCCGCAGCTTCAGCGTCGCCGCCCCCGTCTCGGCCCTGTCGAACTCGGCGGACGAGCAGAAGGCCCGCGAGGTGATGATCCAG
The DNA here is from genome assembly GCF_056435525.1 of Streptomyces sp. NPDC043908. Classification (NCBI taxonomy): domain Bacteria; kingdom Bacillati; phylum Actinomycetota; class Actinomycetes; order Kitasatosporales; family Streptomycetaceae; genus Streptomyces; species Streptomyces sp. NPDC043908. Next base: position 93,606 of record NZ_JBWKEI010000020.1, read on the forward strand.
GCGCAGGACCGCAGCGGGACGCTGATCCGCTCGGCCGGCCGCCTCGCCGAGCAGCGCGACGACATCACCGGCCCGCGCATGGCCCAGATCAACCTGGAGATCACCGCCAAGGTCCTGGAGGACGCGGGGATCCCGTACATCCTGCTGCGCCACGACGTCGGTGTCGCCCACCGCGTCGCCGTGCCCGTGGAGATGCGCCGCCGGGTCCTGGAGGCCATGTCGACGGCCCTGCACGGCAAGCCGGTCTACGCCGAGCTGGTCACCCCGCGCGGCGCGGCCCCGGGCGCGGTCCTCGCCGAGCGCCTCGACGGCGTCGGTGAGGTGGCGGGCCTGCGGGTGTTCAAGCCGATCACCTCCGAGAGCCGCACCCTGCGCTACGGCCCGGCCTACGGCTGCGGTCTGGAGTTCTGGGCGGAGTCGGAGGAGGACGGCTGGCGCGAGACGCCCCGGCTGACGACCCTGCTCGGGCGCCGTCTGCCCAACCTGGAGGCCACGGCCAAGCTGCGGGTCGGCGAGCGCGACTACCCGACGCTCGCGCAGTTCACCAAGCAGCTGATGTGGGACGTCGACTACCCGATCGACGTCGTCTACACCTGGGTCGACGACACCGACCCGGCCTGGCAGGAGCGCCGCGACTCGGTGCGCCGCAGCCGCAACATGCCGACCAACGACGCCGACAGCGGTGACGTGCGCTTCCGCAACCGCGACGAGCTGCGCTACTCGCTGCGCTCCCTGGAGATGTTCGCGCCCTGGGTGCGCACCATCTACCTGGTGACCGACGACCAGACGCCGGAGTGGCTGGACACCACCCAGCCCGGCATCAAGGTCGTCAGCCACCGGGAGATCTTCAAGGACCCGGCCTGGCTGCCGACGTTCAACTCGCACGCCATCGAGAGCCAGCTGTACCGCATCGAGGGCCTCGCGGAGCACTTCCTCTACCTCAACGACGACGTGTTCATCGGGCGTCCGCTGGCGCCGTCGTCGTTCTTCCTGAGCAACGGGGTGGCGAAGTTCTTCCGCTCGCCCACCACCGTCCCGCCGACCGAGCCGTCCCCGGACGACGAGGGCTACTTCGCGGCCGCCAAGAACAACCGGGCGCTGCTGGAGAAGGCGTTCGGGCGGGTGGCGACCAACAGCTTCCTGCACGCGCCGCACCCGCTGCGCCGCAGTGTGCTGACCGAGATCGCGGACAAGTTCCCCGAGGAGGTGGGCCGGACCGCGGCCAACCCCTTCCGCGCCAACTCGGACCTGTCGATCACGTCCTCGCTCCACCACCACTACGGCTACCTGACCGGCAGCTCGGTGCCGAGCGCGATCTCGTGCAGCTACATCAACGTGGGCAACTACGACCACCACACGGTGCTGACCCGGCTGCTCGCCGAGCGCGGCCACGACACGTTCTGCATCGGTGAGTCCGCCGACGCGGAGGTGTCGGTGGAGGAGCAGGACCGCGTCCTGCGGGCGTTCCTGAGCGCGTACTTCCCGGTGAAGTCGCGGTACGAGCGCGACTGACGCGGCGGATACGGAGAGAGGGGGCCCGCCCCGGCCGGACGGCCGGGGCGGGCCCCCTCTTCGTTTCGGTCGCGCCGACCGGTGGGCGCTAGTCCTTCTCGAACGGGCTCGGCACCGGGAAGTACGCGTCCAGGAACGGCGTGATCAGATCCTTCTGCTCGTGCACGTCCTGCTCGGTGGAGACGGTGTCGTTGACGCAGAACACCGTCTTGTCCCGGTTGGCGAGGAGCCGGCCGAGCCGCGTCTCCGTCCACGGGTGCGTCAGATCGAGGTAGGTGTACGGGAGTTCGGAGGGCACCGCGCGCTGCGTGTGGTACGCGTAGTAGTGGTGCAGCGAGGAGGAGATGGAGATGTCGTCCTCCGAGCGGAACCGGCTCGCCTCGGTGTAGCGGTACTCCGGCTCGAACTCCGTCTCGATCTCGGTGAGCAGGCTGCGGCGCAGCGGGTGCGGCATGTGCTTCATCTTCTGCACGACCACCGCCCCGTACCGCTCCTCGATCAGCCGGCGGTTGTTCTTGCCCGCGGCGGCCACCGGCGGGTCCTCGGGGGTCCTCGCGCCCAGCGGTACGAGCGCGGGCGAGGGGAAGAACTTGGTGAGGCCGCTGGAGAGGAAGAAGTCCTGCGGGGTGACCTCGTTGCCGAGCATCACGTCGTCGTTGAAGTACAGGAAGTGCTCGGCCAGGCCGTCGATGTGGTGGAGCTGGCTCTCGATGGCGTGCGAGTTGAAGGTGGGCAGCAGCGCCGGGTCGCGGAAGATCTCCTTGTGGCTGACGACCTTGATGCCGGGCCGGGTGGTGTCCAGCCACTCGGGCGTCTGGTCGTCGGTGACGAGGTAGACGTTGCGTACCCAGGGCGCGTACAGGTGCAGCGAGCGCAGCGAGTAGCGCAGTTCGTCGCGGCTGAGGTAGCGCGCGGCGTTGGCGGCCTCGGCGTGGTAGGTCTCGCCGGTGAACGCGGCGCGGCGGCGCAGCCAGGCCGGGTCGGCGCCGTTCACCCAGGTGTAGACGACGTCGATGGGGAAGGTGATCTCGTCGGTGGGGTGGATGGCGAACTCGGCGCGGGTGGGGACCTGGGCCGCGTCGGGGGCCTCGCGCGGGGCGAGGTGGGTGAAGTACGCCTCGGAGACCCGGGTGGTGGGGCCCGTCGGGGCGAGCGACTCGGCGAGCTTGCCGACGCGCGGCGGCACCAGCTGCCCGTCCTCCTCGTGCCAGAACTCGACGTCGCAGCCGTAGCGGTTGCCCAGGATCAGGCGGTGCGTGGGGTCCGTGCGGTACCAGGTGACCCGGACGGTCCCGGCGCTCTTGAACCGGCGCCAGGTGCCGTCCTCGTACCCCGGCAGGGAGGCCTCGGGGACGGGGTTGTTGCCCTTGACGTGGGTGACGTAGCCGGGCTGGTCGCCGCAGAGCGCCTCCAGCACCTTCAGCACGGCCGTGCGGTCGTCCTCGCGGACGGCGACGGCGGCGGCGGTCTCGGAGCGGCCGCGCACGCAGAAGTGGTCGAGGCCGGCGGCGTGCAGGGCGCGCAGCACGGCGTCGAGGTTGGCGCGGCGGGCCTGGAGGGGGGTGACCCCGGGCGTGACGAGCGCGACCTTGGGGTCCTTGCCGACGTGCACGACCGCGCGGTCGGGGCCGGAGGCGAGGGTCTGGTAGCGCTTGGTGACGCGGGCGGCGCGCATCTTCTCGGCGACGGCGGCGCCACCGGCGATACGCATCTTCACGCGGCGCCGCATGTCGGCGTCGACCTGCGAGACGATCGCCTTGCGGACGCTCTCGGGCACGGCCCGCCGGTAGACCCCCAGCAGTCTCGGTGCCTCGGGATTACGCACGGGGGGCTACTCCTTGACGTTCGGTGGACATCGTACGTTTGCTGAACGTGTCCAGTATGCCGCCGCGGCCGTGGGGGCCGGACGCGGGGTTTTCCCCCGCCCCGCCCCTTCCCGAAAGCCCTCTGGCGGGCGGCCGGGGTCGTTCGTCTGCGGACCGTGCCGGGTTGCTCGCGCAGTTCCCCGCGCCCCTGACTGCCCAGGGGCGCGGGGAACTGCGCGCTCGGCCACAGCGGACCCGCAGCCGACCGACAACGCTTCCAGGAAGGCGCCTAGAACGGCTTGAAGTCGTCGTACTCCTGCTGTGCCTCGTCGCGCTCCGCGTCGCGGTCGCGGCGGCGCTGCGCGGCGGGTCGGGGGGCTTCCAGGCGGTGGTCCTCGCCGCGGCGGCCGAGCATCTCCGCGCCCGCCATCATCGTCGGCTCCCAGTCGAAGACGACCGCGTTCTCCTCGGGGCCGATGGCGACGGCGTCGCCCGCGCGGGCGCCCGCCTTCATCAGCTGGTCCTCGACGCCGAGGCGGCTGAGCCGGTCGGCGAGGTAGCCGACGGCCTCGTCGTTGTTGAAGTCGGTCTGGCGGATCCAGCGCTCCGGCTTCTCGCCGCGCACCCGGTAGACCTCGGCCGCCTCGTCGTAGGTGACCGTGAAGCCCGCGTCGTCGACCGCCTTGGGGCGGATGACGATCCGGGTGGCCTCCTCGACGGGCTTGGCAGCACGCGCCTCGGCCACGATCTTCGCCAGGCCGAAGGAGAGCTCCTTCAGACCGGTGCGGGCGACCGCCGAGACCTCGTAGACCTGGTAGCCGCGCTGCTCCAGGTCGCCGCGGATCATGTCCGCGAGGTCCTTGCCGTCCGGGATGTCGATCTTGTTGAGGACGACGATGCGGGGCCGGTCGTCGAGGCCGCCGTAGCTCTTCAGCTCCGCCTCGATGATGTCGAGGTCGGAGACCGGGTCGCGGTCGGACTCCAGGGTGGCGGTGTCCAGGACGTGCACGAGCACCGAGCAGCGCTCGACGTGCCGCAGGAACTCAAGGCCCAGGCCCTTGCCCTGGCTGGCGCCGGGGATGAGGCCGGGGACGTCGGCGATGGTGTAGACGGTGGAGCCCGCGGTGACCACGCCGAGGTTGGGGACCAGGGTGGTGAACGGGTAGTCCGCGATCTTCGGCTTGGCGGCCGAGAGCACGGAGATCAGGGAGGACTTGCCGGCGCTCGGGTAGCCGACGAGGGCCACGTCCGCGACGGTCTTGAGCTCCATGACCACGTCACGGGCCTCGCCGGGCTCGCCGAGCAGCGCGAAGCCGGGGGCCTTGCGCCGGGCGGAGGCGAGCGCCGCGTTGCCGAGGCCGCCGCGGCCGCCCTGGCCGGCGATGAAGGTGGTGCCCTGGCCGACGAGGTCGGCGAGCACGTTGCCGTCCTTGTCGAGGACGACGGTGCCGTCCGGGACCGGCAGGACGAGGTCCTGGCCGTCCTTGCCGGAGCGGTTGTCGCCGGCGCCGGGCGCGCCGTTGGTGGCCTTGCGGTGCGGGCTGTGGTGGTAGTCGAGGAGCGTGGTCACCGACTGGTCGACGACCAGGATGACGTCGCCGCCGCGGCCGCCGTTGCCGCCGTCGGGGCCGCCGAGCGGCTTGAACTTCTCTCGGTGAACGGAGGCGCAGCCGTGGCCTCCGTTACCCGCGGCGACGTGCAGCTCGACGCGGTCCACGAAGGTGGTCATGGGCTTGCCTCCAGGGGGTCCCCCCGGCGAGGGCCGGGGGAGTACGGAATGTCTGGGTAATGCCGTGTTTCTAAGGAAACACGCGAAAGGCGGACCTGCTTCCCGTACGGAACCCGTACGGGAAGTGAGGTCCGCCTCACGTAGGAACCGGTCAGGCGACCGGAACGATGTTCACGACCTTGCGGCCGCGGTGGGTGCCGAACTGCACCGCGCCGGCCTCCAGGGCGAACAGCGTGTCGTCGCCACCGCGGCCGACACCGGCGCCCGGGTGGAAGTGGGTGCCACGCTGGCGGACCAGGATCTCACCGGCGTTGACGGTCTGACCGCCGAAGCGCTTCACACCGAGCCGCTGAGCGTTGGAGTCGCGACCGTTCCGGGTGGACGATGCGCCCTTCTTGTGTGCCATGTCTCCTCAGTCCCTTACTTCGCAGCCGCGGGGATGCCGGTGACCTTGATCGCCGTGTACTGCTGGCGGTGGCCCTGGCGACGGCGGTAACCGGTCTTGTTCTTGTACCGAAGGATGTCGATCTTGGCACCCTTGTGGTGGTCCACGACCTCGGCCGTGACCTTGATGCCGGCCAGCACCCACGGGTCGCTGGTCACAGCGTCGCCGTCGACAACGAGCAGGGTCGAGAGCTCGACCGTGTCGCCAACCTTGGCAGTGGAAATCTTGTCAACCTCAACGATGTCGCCGACAGCAACCTTGTGCTGGCGACCACCGCTGCGCACGATGGCGTACACGCGGATCTCTCTCTCACTCGGGACGGGACCTCTGAAGCCAGCCGCTCGCACGGGCGGGCCCGTGACGATCCGGAATGGACGAGCGGCCTCTCCCCACGACCGCGGACGGTCGCCGGGAGGGAGGTGCTCAGAGGCGGGCGCGCATGGAAACACGCCGAGGGTCAAGGCTACGGGTCGCCTTCCCCGGGGTCAAACCAGCGATCTCCCGTCCGGGGCCCGCCCCCGCTGCCCCGGACCCGGGGCCCGGCCCCGGAAGGTCACTGATTCAATAATCACTCGTGCACCTGCGTTCGCTGCTCTCCATGCCCCGTATGCTCCGCCACGGCTCGGCCGTGGGCGCGGACCTGCCGCCCGACGAGGCCGTCACCCTCGACGCCCCGGACGGCCCGATGGGCGACGCGCTCGCCGCCGTGCACGCCGGCGACCGGGGCCCCGCCGCCGCCCTGCTCGCCGGAACCCGCGAGCGGGCCGAGTGGGAGCGCCGCAGCACCTACGTCACCCAGCTCGCCACCGCCGCCCTGCACAGCCCCGGCTGGCTGGAGGACTGGCTCGCCGAGTCACCCGAGGACCCCGACGCCGTCCTGGTCAAGGCCGAGCTCTGCGTCCACCAGGCGTGGGAGGTACGCAGCGCCGCACGCGCCCAGGACGTGGCGGCCGAGCAGTTCCAGGCGTTCTTCGCGCTGCTCGGCGACGCCGTCCCCGTCGCCTCGGCCGCCGCCCGGCTCAACCCCACCGACCCGGTGCCCTGGCAGATCGCCCTCACCCACGCCCGGGGCAGCCAGGCCTCGCGCGAGGTGTTCGACGCGTACTGGGCGGAGGCCGTCGCCCGCGCCCCGCACCACTACGGCTGCCACGCGGCGGCCCTGCAGTACCTCTCCGAGAAGTGGTACGGCTCGCACGGCGAGATGTTCGCCTTCGCCGAGCGGGCCGCCGGGAGCGCCCTGCCCGGCTCCAAGCTGCACGCGCTGCCGCTGCTCGCCGCCGTCGAGTACGTCGTCGTCTCCGACGACCCGCGCCAGAGCCCCGTCGAGCGGGCCAGGATCGACGCGGCCGTCGAGCGCGGCCTGGAGCTGTCCACCTGGTACGAGCCGGGCGACCCGGACGCGGCGGACTTCCGCAACCACCTCGTCCTGATGCTGATCCTGCACGAGCGGTGGGAGGAGGCGCTGGAGGTGTTCCGGGCGATCGGGGTGGGCGCGCGGACGTATCCGTGGGCGTATCTGGGCGAGCCGCGCACCGAGTTCGTGGAGCTGCGCTCGGGCGTGCGGATGCAACTGGCCTCGCGCACCCCGCTGTTCTCCCGGCCCGGACGGCCGGACACCGCGCCCGCGGCCCCCGCCCCGGCCGGCCCCGGGCAGCCGCGCACCCTGGCGATAGCCGCCGCTCCCCCGCACGCCGTCGCCGAGGCCGCGCTGATGTGCGGGGTCTCCCTGCGGATCGCGCCCGCCCGGCCCGGCACCAGTTACGTGGAGCTCGTCCCGGACCCCGTCCCCGGGCGGCGCGCGGCGCTCAGCCGCGAGGACCGGCTGACGGCGGCGGCCGGCAGCTTCACCACGGGCGAGAAGTGGCCCGCGCTGGTCCTGCGCCGCAGCGGCTCCCGGTACGGGCTCACGCTCGTGCAGAAGGGCACGGAGACCGCGGCCCACCAGTGGGACCCGGCGGCGCCCGTCACCGACCACGCGGCGGCCTCCGCGACCGCGCGGGCCCTGGCGGCGGCGTTCGCGGTCCGCGACGCCCGGCCGCTGGTGGCGCTGCTGCGCGGCGCGGACTCCCCCGCCGCCCGCCAGGCCGACCTGGTGGCGGCGCTCGGCCTGCCCGCCCTCCCGCTGGGCTTCGGCGACCACGACGAGATCCTGCGCACCGCGCCGGGCGCCCAACTCCTCGCCCGCCGGGGCGTGTTGCGCGGCATCCGCGACTCCCTCTCCACGGACCTGGGCACCCCGGCGATCCCGGTCCCCCGCGGCCGCCGCTGGTGGGGCCTGCGGGTTGCGGCCCTGACGGTCCTGGTCCCGGCGTCCGCGTACGCCTGGACGACCCCGGACTGCTACCGGGCGACGATCCCGACCCTGGCGTCCCTGTTCCTGGCGAGCCAACTGCGCACGGCCTGGCGAACCCGCGGCCGACGCCGGGGCTGACGCCGGGTTCGCCCGGCCTTCGCCGGCGGGCCGGTGGCGGGCTGACCCCCGGGGCGCTTGTGTCCACCTGCGGGCCAGTGGGGGCTGCCCCGGGGCACGGTGTTCGCGTGCGGGCCGGTGGGGGGCTGGTCGCGCAGTTCCCCGCGCCCCTTCAGGGCCCGGACTCCGGCTGCGGGCCGGTGGGGCTTCTCGCGCCGTTCCCCGCGCCCCTCACATGCCGCTGCGCGGCATTCCCGGGGCGCCCCGAAGGGGCGCTTCAAGGGGCGCGGGGAACGGCGCGAGCAACCCCCC
>NZ_JBWKEI010000021.1:0-96272 GCF_056435525.1 Streptomyces sp. NPDC043908
AAATGACCAACCAACTCGACCAAGCCATCGAACAACACGGCAAAGGCGACCTCACCACCCTCCTCACCGGCAACGACACCTGGACCGTCACCAACCAGGACCACGGGTAGCGGCAGGACGCGGGGAGAATCGACATCAGTGCGGGTGCCCGGGCGGGCACCCGCACTGACGCGTTGGGGGGGTCGCCGGGGACCGGGCCCTCGCGGGTGCGCGACAACCGTGCGGCAGCGGTGAGGACCCGGGGGGCTACGCCGTCCTGGCCGTGCGGGCCTCGTCGTACGCGACGCGGGCCTGCTCCACCTGTTCCATCCGTACGCCGGTCCACTCGGCGAGGGCCCGGACGCGTTCGGCGGCCTCGCGGCCGAGCGGGGTCAGGGAGTAGTCGACGCGGGGCGGGATGACCGGCTTGGCGTCGCGGTGCACGAAGCCGTCGCGCTCCAGCGTCTGGAGGGTCTGGGTCAGCATCTTCTCGCTGACCCTGCCGACGTGCCGGCGCAGCTCGCTGAAGCGGAACGAGCGCTCCATCAGCGCGAGCAGGACGAGGACGCCCCAGCGGCTGGTGACGTGCTCCAGGACGAGCCGGTGCGGACACATCGCCTCGCGCAGGTCCTCGGCGGGCCGGGTGCCACTCGCATCACTTACTGCCATACCAGTACCTTACTTCAAAGTGGGTACTTACGAAAGGTTAGCGCCCGCCGTACGGTGAGTGGCACGGGGTCCGCACGGGAGCCCAGGAGCCAAGGAGTCACCAGCCATGAGCATCGTCGTCACCGGAGCCACCGGAGCCCTCGGCCGTCTCGTCATCGACGAGCTGCTCGCCGTGGGCGTGCCCGCGGCCGGGATAGCCGCCGTCGTACGGAACGAGGAGAAGGCCGCCGGTCTCGCCGAGCGCGGGGTGGAGCTGCGGGTGGCGGACTACAGCGCGCCCGAGACGCTGGCCGGGGCGTTCCGCGCCGGTGACCGCGTCCTGCTGATCTCCGGCAGCGAGGTCGGGCAGCGGGTGGCGCAGCACGCGGCCGTGATCGCGGCGGCGAAGGAGGCCGGGGTGGCGCAGCTCGCGTACACCGGCATCCTCGGCGGGCCGGAGGCCGACTTCCGCCTCGCCGACGAGCACCGGGCCACCGAGGAGCTGATCCTCGACTCGGGGCTGCCGCACACCTTCCTGCGCAACGGCTGGTACACCGAGAACTACACCGCCCAGCTGGAGCCGGTCCTGGCCCACGGGGCGGTCGTGTCCAACGCGGGCGAGGGCCGGGTGGCCTCGGCCGCCCGCGCCGACTACGCGGCGGCCGCGGCGGCGGTGCTGACCGGCGAGGGACACCTGGGCCGGGCGTACGAGCTGAGCGGCGACGTGGCGTGGTCGTTCGCCGAGTACGCGGCGGAGGTCGCGAAGGCGACCGGCAAGGAGATCACGTACCGGGCCGTGACGCCCGAGGCGCACCTCGGCATCCTCACGGGCGCGGGCGTCCCGGCGCCGTTCGCCGAGATCCTGGTCGACGTGGACCTCGCGATCGAGCGCGGGCGGCTCGCGGGCACGTCCGGCGACCTGGCGCGGCTGATCGGGCGGCCGACGACGCCGGTCTCCCGCACGATCGCCGAGTCGGTCGCGACGACCGCGGCCTGACGTGGCCGGCATGGCCTGAACCCGACGCTCCCTGGTCAGGACCGTTTTCGGATATAGGGCATGACAGGCGTGGCCACCGGGCGCTACCGTCGATGGCGTCGACGCGCGCGCAGGGAGGGCCAGTGGCCGAAGAACCGACAACCGCTGCCGGTGAGCAACGGACAGGACTGCTGTACGGGATCGGCGCCTACGGGATGTGGGGGCTGGTCCCGCTCTTCTGGCCCCTTCTGAAGCCGGCCGGCCCGGTCGAGATCCTGGCCCACCGGATGGTGTGGTCCCTGGGCTTCGTCGGCATCGCGCTGCTCGCGCTGCGCCGCTGGGCGTGGATCGGCGAACTCGTCCGCCAGCCGCGCCGGCTGGCGCTCATCGGGCTCGCCGCCGCCGTGATCACCGTCAACTGGGGCGTCTACATCTGGTCGGTGAACTCCGGCCATGTCGTCGAGGCGTCCCTCGGCTACTTCATCAACCCACTGGTCACCATCGCGATGGGCGTCCTGCTGCTCAAGGAGCGGCTGCGGCCGGTGCAGTGGGTGGCGGTGGCCACCGGCGCGGTGGCGGTGGTGGTCCTGGCGGTGGGGGCGGGCCGGCCGCCGTGGATCTCGCTGACGCTGGCGCTGTCGTTCGCCACGTACGGACTGGTGAAGAAGAAGGTGAACCTCGGCGGGCTGGAGTCGCTGGCCGCCGAGACGGCGGTGCAGTTCGTGCCGGCGCTGGCGTATCTGGTGTGGCTGGGGGCGCGCGGGGAGGCGACCTTCGGGTCCGAGGGCGCGGGGCACGGGGCGCTGCTCGCGGCGACCGGGGTCGTCACGGCGGCGCCGCTGGTGTGCTTCGGGGCGGCGGCGATACGGGTGCCGCTGTCCACGCTCGGGCTGCTCCAGTACCTGGCTCCGGTGTTCCAGTTCGGCCTGGGCATCCTGTACTTCCACGAGGCGATGCCGCCCGAGCGGTGGGCGGGGTTCTCGCTGGTGTGGCTGGCGTTGACGCTGCTGACGTGGGATGCGTTGCGGGGGGCTCGGCGGGGGAGGGTGGCGCTGGCTGCGGCTGCGGCGGAGCGGCATGTGGAGCCGCTGCCGGTCGAGCCGCTGCCCGCGCCGGGGGCCCGCTGACCTGACGCCCGCCCCGGGTCCCGCGTTCACCTGCGGCTGGGTGGGGGCTGACCGCGCAGTTCCCCGCGCCCCTCAAGAACGGGCCTACGGCCCGAAGCCGTCTTCGTCTGCCGGCCGGTGGGGGTTGCTCGCGCGGTTCCCCGCGTCCCTCAAAACCCGGCCCCCCGACCGTGTTTGTCTGCCCGCCCCTGGGGCTTACTCGCGCAGTTCCCCGTGCCCCTTCAGGGACGCGGGGAACTGCGCGGCCAGCCCCCACCCAGCCGCAGGCAAGCAACCGCCCTCCCGGGCGAAGCCCGAGGCCCCGCGCCCGAGGGGTTGAGGGAACGGGCGGGGTGGGGGAACAACCCTTTCGGCCACAGTCCGCTCACCGAACACCCCTGACCGGAATCCGTTCTTGACGGTGAGTGAACCCCTCCCTGAACATCAGGCTCGCGTTTCCGTCCCATCCCCGAACGGAATACGGAGCCCCCACATGCGCATCAAACACCCCATCGCGGCCGCCGCCACCGCCACCGCCGCGGCCCTCGGCCTCGGCATCGGCCTCGCCGCCCCGGCCGTACAAGCCGCAGCCCCCACCCCCGCCCCCACCACGCTCGCCGCCGCCCCCGACATACCGATCGCCAACGTCAAGGCGCACCTCACCCAGTTCCAGCAGATAGCCACCGCCAACGGCGGCAACCGCGCCCACGGCCGCGCCGGCTACAAGGCCTCCCTCGACTACGTGAAGGGCAAGCTGGACGCCGCCGGGTACACCACCTCCATCCAGCAGTTCACCTCCTCCGGCGCCACCGGCTACAACCTGATCGCCGACTGGCCCGGCGGTGACACCTCGCAGACCGTGATGGCGGGCGCCCACCTCGACTCGGTCACCGCGGGCCCCGGCATCAACGACAACGGCTCCGGCTCGGCCGGCATCCTGGAGACCGCGCTCGCCGTCTCCCGCGCACAGCTCAAGCCCGACAAGCACCTGCGGTTCGGCTGGTTCGGCGCCGAGGAGCTGGGCATGGTCGGCTCGAAGTACTACGTCAACAGTCTCGCGACCGGCGACCGCGCCAAGATCTCCGCGTATCTGAACTTCGACATGATCGGCTCGCCGAACCCGGGCTACTTCGTCTACGACGACGACCCGGCCCTGGAGAAGGTCTTCAAGGACTACTTCGCGACCCTCTCCATACCCACCGAGATCGAGACGGAGGGCGACGGCCGCTCCGACCACGCCCCGTTCAAGAACGCCGGCATACGCGTCGGCGGCCTCTTCTCCGGCGCCGACTACACCAAGACCTCGGCCCAGGCCCAGAAGTGGGGCGGCACGGCGGGCCGCGCGTTCGACGCCTGCTACCACTCCTCCTGCGACACCAGCGCGAACATCAACGACACCGCGCTCGACCACCACAGCGACGCCATCGCCTACGCGCTGTGGCAGCTCTCCACCGGCACCACCACCCCGCCCACCGGTGACACCTACGAGAACACCACCGACGTCACCATCCCGGACTCCCCCGGCGCGGCCGTGACCTCGTCGGTCTCCGTGACCGGGCGTACGGGCAACGCGCCCTCCGCACTCAAGGTCGGCGTGAACATCGTCCACACCTACAGCGGTGACCTGGTGGTCGACCTCATCGGCCCGAGCGGCACGGCGTACCGGCTGCACAACTCCTCGTCGGACTCCACGCCGAACATCAACACCACGTACACCGTCAACGCCTCCGCCGAGACGGCGAACGGGACGTGGAAGCTGAAGGTGCAGGACAAGGGGCCGCAGGACACCGGGTACATCAACAGCTGGAAGCTGACCTTCTGACCGTGCCCTCCTGAGGGTCCGGTCCCCGAAGGCCCGGTCCCCGAAGGTCCGGTCGCTGAGCGTCCGGTCCGGCCCCACCCGTAAAGAGTATGCGTGTGCATATACTGCACGCGCATACTCTCTTCTGGGGGGACCCCATGGCCCGCACCTTCCTCTTCCTGCTCGGCAGTACGCGCCCGGGCGGCAACTCCGAGCAGTTGGCCAGACTGGCCGCCGAGCAGGTGCCGGGCGACGTCCCGCAGCGCTGGCTCGACCTCTCCCGGCTGCGGCTGCCCGAGTTCGGCGACCGGCGCCACGACGGCGAGGGCCTGTACGCCGACCCGACCGGGGACGCGGCGACCCTCCTCGGGGCCACCCTGGAGGCCACCGACCTCGTCATCGTCTCGCCGCTGTACTGGTACAGCGTCTCGACCCCGGTCAAGCGCTACCTCGACCACTGGGCGGGATGGATGCGGGTGCCGGGGCTGGAGTTCCGGCCGCGGATGGCCGGGCGCACCCTGTGGGGCGTGACGGCGCTGGCCGGCACCGACCAGTCCGTGGCCGACCCGCTGGTGGGGACCCTGCGGCACACCGCCGCGTACATGGACATGCGGTGGGGCGGCGTCCTGCTCGGCTCGGCCAACCGGCCCGGCACCATCGGGCAGGACACCGGCGCGACCGTCCGCGCCAAGACCTTCTTCAGCTCGCGGCCGGAGCTCGCAACGCACGCATGACGTGCGCGACCAGCACGGCGATCCTGTCCGGGTCGTGGAACGGCCGCTTCAGCGCGTGCCGGTAGTACAGCGGCCCGTACAGCATCTCCACCGCCAGCTCCAGGTCGGCGTCCGGTGGCAGCTGCCCCGCCCGCTGGCCGGCGCGCAGCCGCTCGTAGACCAGCGCCACGCGCGGCACGACCAGCGCCTCGTTGACGGCCTTGGCCAGGGCCTCGTCATGAAGGAGCTCGGAGAGGATCCCGGTGTACGCGGATCCGATCACCGGCGAGGTGAAGACCCGCATCACGCTCGTGACATGCGTCACGATGTCCCTGTCCACGTCGCCCGTGTCGGGCAGGGGCGAGGTGCTGACCACGGCCTCGATCACGGCCTCCAGGAGCAACGCGCCCTTCGTCGCCCACCAGCGGTAGATCGTCTTCTTGCTGACCCCGGCACGGGCCGCGATGCCCTCGATCGTCACCCGCCCATAGCCGTTTTCCGCGCACAGTTCGAGCGCCGCGGAGAGGATCGCGCGGCGCGATCTCTCGCTCCGGCGCCGGGGGTTGGGGGCGTTCGGTGGCGGCTCGGTCACGGTGCGAGTCTACGAGGACGGTCCGTAGCGTATTGACAGCGGAATGGTCTGCTCCAAGAATGTGCCAAGGAAACGGCACGTGTCGTGTCGAGCCGCCACGGGGGTCGGCTCGCACGACCGTTCCGTCTTCCCTCGTCCCTCCCCGTCTCCCGGGCGTCCGGCGGTCCTCAGGCCGTGATGTCCTTGGCCGTGAAGCGCGCCCAGGCCGCCGATCCGAACACCGCCACGTACACCGCCTGCAACTCGACGTTCTTCACCAGCTGGTCCCAGTAGACCGGCACCCGCAGCAGGTCCGCGAAGGACAGCCAGTAGTGCGGGAAGAGGTAGGGCTGTATCGCGTGCAGCTGGGGAATCTGGTCCAGGATCTGCACGGTGATCAGCAGGCCGACCGTCGCCGCCATCGCCGCGACTCCGCTGCCGGTGAGGGTGGAGATGAACAGGCCGAGCGCGGCCATGCCGGTCAGGGAAAGCGCCACCGCCCCGGCGACCGCGAGCGCGCGCACCAGCCCTTCGGCGAACGATATCTGCGTACCCGACAGGGTCGTGACGTCGCCGAGCGGGAAGAGCAGCGCCCCCACGGCGAGCGCGGACGCCGCCACGACCAGGGTCGCCAGCAGGCAGAACGCGAGCGTCGAGGCGTACTTCGCGAGCAGCAGCCTGGTCCGCCCGGCCGGGGCGACCAGCAGATAGCGCAGGGTGCCGCTGTTGGCCTCGCCCGCTATCGCGTCGCCCGCGACCACGCCGATCGCCATCGGCAGGAAGACGGGAAGGGTCGCGGCGAGCCCGGCGAAGACGAGGAACAGCCCGTTGTTGGTGATCTGCGAGATGAAGGCCGGGCCACCACCGCCGCTGGGACCGGCCGTGCCGCCGCCGCGCGTCTCGATCTTCACGGCGATACCGATCAGGACCGGGACGGCCGCGAGCACCCCGAGCAGCGCGAGGGTGCGCCACCGCCGGACGACGGTGACCAGCTCGGACCGGAAGAGCCCGAGCGTCCACAGGGGGCTGGGCCGCCGCGACCCGGCCCCGGGCGCGCCGGGGGCCGCCGGCGCCCCCGTCACACCACGGGCCGCCTGCTCCGGCTCCCGCACAGCACGGGCCGCCTGCGCCCGCTCCGGCCCGCTCGCAGCCGGGGCGGCCGGGGGCTTCGCCCCGGGCGCGTCCCGCGCCGCGTTCACCTCAGCCCGCGACATCGAACCCCTCCCCCGTCAGCGCCACGAACGCGTCCTCCAGCGAGGCCCGTTCGACCCCGAAGCCCCTCACCCGTACGCCGCCGTGCACCAGCGCGGCGTTGAGCTCGGCCAGTTCCCCCTCGTCCGGCGGGAGCTCGCCGGTCACGCGGTCGCCGTCCACGGTCACGTCCGCCACCCCGCGCTCCTTGAGCAGCCGGGCCGCGTCCGCCGGGTCGGGGGTGGTGACCGCGAGCCGGCCGCGGTTGCCCCCCGCCAGCTCGGCCACCTCGCCCTGGACGACGAGCCGGCCCTGGGTCATCACCGCCGCGTGCGTACAGACCTGCTCGATCTCGTCCAGGAGGTGCGAGGAGAGGAAGACGGTGGTGCCGTCGGCCGCGAGCTCGCGCACCAGGGCGCGGATCTCCCGCATGCCCTGCGGGTCGAGGCCGTTGGTCGGCTCGTCCAGGACCAGCAGCTTGCGGGGCTGGAGCAGGGCGGCCGCGAGCCCGAGCCGCTGCTTCATGCCCAGTGAGTACGCCCGCGCCTTCTTCCCGGACGCGGCGGCGAGACCGACCCGGTCCAGCGCGTGCGCGACGCGGCTCGCGCGGGTGCGGGGGTCGGCGGTCGGGTCGGCCGAGTCGTACCGTACGAGGTTGTCGCGGCCGGAGAGGAACCCGTACAGCGCGGGGCCCTCGATCAGGGCGCCCACCTGCGGAAGGACCGTGCGGCCCGCGCGGGGCATGGGGCTGCCGAGGACCCGGGCCGTGCCGGAGGTCGGCTCGATCAGGCCCATCAGCATGCGGATGGTGGTCGTCTTGCCGGAGCCGTTGGGGCCGAGGAAGCCGAAGATGCTGCCGCCGGGGACGGTGAGGTCCAGCCCGTCCACGGCCAGTTGGCCGCCGCGGTACCTCTTGGTGAGACCGCGGGTCTCGATCACCGATGGAGAGTTCTCCACCCCGCCCCTTCCCTTGCCCGGCACTTCGCCCCGGGCCCCCGTTCGTCTGCGGACCGTCGTCTGCGGACCGTCGTCTGCGGATCGTGCCCCGCAGGGCGTGGCGTGCGGGGGCGGAAGGGGGACCGGGCACCCGGGGCCACACCCCCGGGTGCCCGGTCCCCCTCCGCCGACCGCCGCGCCTACTTCGCCGCGTTGGCCGCGTTCACCAGCGCGTCCTTGGTCACCGCGCCCACGAACACCTTGCCGTCGTCCGTCACCAGCGCGTTGATCAGCCGGGTCTTGAAGACCGTGCCCGAACCGAACGGGCCCGTGACCTTGTCGCCCAGCGAGCTGAGGAACTTCTGGGCCTCCGGCGGGACATCGCCCCTGCCGCCCTTGCCGGAGTGCGCGGACGGGATGCCCTTACCTCCTGGAACGTCGAGGCGGGCGATGGAGTTCCAGCCCTTGCCGATGACGTCGAGGCCCTTGAACTCGCCGCCCGGGGCGCCCTTGAAGCCCCGCTCGCCCCGGCCCGCGTGCCCCTTGCCGTCGTCCTGGGTGACCTTCGCGCCCTTGGGCGGCGTGAAGTCGAACGTCGAGGCGGACGGCTTGCCGAAGTCGACCTTCGTGAAGCCCGCGTCGATCACCGCCTTGCCGCCACCGGCCGGCGCGAGGGTGAACTTCAGCGGCACCCCGTTCCTGGCGTCCACCGCGATCCGTATCGCGCCGATGGTCGAGCCGGACTGCTTCGGCTTGATCACCAGCTGGTACGCGTCCCGGCCCGCCACGTGGGAGGTGCCGTCCACGGTCACCGAGGTGGTCGGGTCGATGCCCTTCAGGGCCTGCTCGGCCAGCGCCTCGGGCGTGGCCGGCAGGGACTCGGGGGCCTGGCCCGGACGGCCGTGCCCCTTGGCCGCGCCGCCCGCGGGGCCCTTCTTGCCGTCGGCGGCCCGCTGGGAGTGGTAGACCTCGTTGGAGGCGCTGTCGTACGCCCATACGTCGTCCCCGCTGTGGACGACGCTGTACTCCGACGCCTTGTCCAGCACCGACAGCTTCTGCTTGTCGGGGCCGTCGGCCGCCACCCGCAGGGTGTGCGAGCCGGAGGCGAGCTCCATCAGCTTGCTGTCGGGCGAGGCGGACGAGCCGCCCTCGCCGGCGCCGCCCTTGGGCGCGAAGGAGCCGAGGCCGCCGAAAGACGGCAGACCCAGATCCGTGGTGATCTTCACCGTGCCGGAGAGCTGCTGGGCGTCCGACGCGGCGATCTTCTCGATGAGCTGCTGTGCGCTGATCTTCGGCAGATCCGGGTCACCCGAGGCCGCGAGCGCCGGGACCAGCCCGATGGTCGCGGCCGCCACCCCCGCCACCCCGACCGGGACCAGGTAGCGCGCGGCCTTGCGGCGGCCCGCGACGAGGTCCCCGGCCTCCTCGGTGGTGTGTGCGCTGTCGTTCGGTGCCATGTGTGCCTTACCTCCGTGGTCGGCGGCGTCCGTCCGTAGTGCTGCGCTCTGTCCACCCCGCGCCGCCATTCTCACCCGAATTGGTCAGGAGTGGTGTTCTCCATCTGACCAAATCGGCCGCCGCCAGGCGTCACCCCTCGGGAGCAACCTCGTGTACCTCTCTGGGATGACACCACCGCCCGTCAGCCGGGCCGACCAGTAGGGGTTGTACGTCGCGTACCTGTCATTCGCGTCAACTCCGCCGAGGCCAGGACCGGTTGTTCCCGGCCGTCGCCAACCCGCCCGGATTCGCCTCGCACTTGGACGCTCTTCGGCCACGGACCGGGCGCCCGCTCGCGCGCCGGTGCGTGCGCCCGGCGGCGCCGCCGTCGCCCGTCCCTCTCGGCGGCGGTGCCGCGCGGAGGCGCGCAGGGGCCGGTTGACTGGTGTTTCACCGGGTAGGCGGCTGTCCGGACAGCGCCACCGAGCCCCCGATGGTGTGACCTGGGTCACACTCTTGGCTGATCGGGTGTTCGAGTCGCTTTGGGCCGGAATCCGTACACCTGAACAGGAGCAACCGGCACCGACCGTGCCCACCAAAGGGGAGCGCCATGCTCAGCGTCCACCGCATCGCCTTCGGCACGGCGGCCGGGACAGCCGTCCTGGCGCTGGCCGCCACCGGGTGCGGAAGCGGCACCAGTACGCCCGACAGGCCGTCCACGACGGCACCCGCGACCCCGGACCGGGCCGCCTCCACCCTCAGCGCGACCCAGGTCGACAAGGTCGGCACGGTGGTCACGGACGGCGACGGATACGTCCTCTACCGCTTCGACAAGGACAGCGCGAAGCCGTCCCGCTCCGCCTGCCTGGCCGCCTGCGCGGCGATCTGGCCGCCGGTCCCCGCCACCGCAGCGCTGACCGTCAAGGGCGTCGACAAGGCGCTGGTCGGCAAGGTCGCCCGCCCCGACGGCACCGTCCAGCTCACCCTCGGGGGCTGGCCGCTCTACCGGTACGCCAAGGACGACGCGCCCCACCAGGCGTACGGGCAGGGCGCCGCCGGCACCTGGTTCGCGATCACCCCGGCCGGGGGAAAGGCCACCGCCGACACGGGCGGCGGCACGACCTCCGGCGGTGTCAGCACACCGCCGAGCGGCTCCGGGTACTGAGGAAGCTGTCCGGACGGGCGGGGACCGGGCCTAGCCCGCGCGGTGCACCACCGCGTCGCACAGCTCCTCCAGAGCCGCCTTCGCGTAGCACTCGGGCAGCGGCGCCAGCGTGGCGCGGGCCTCCTCCGCGTACCGCACGGTGTCCCTGCGGGCCTGTTCGAGGGCCGGGTGGACCCGCAGCCGGCGCAGCGCCTCGGCGTGCCGGGCGTCGTCCGTCAGGTCGCCGTCGAGCAGCGCGACGAGCTCCAGGTCCTCCGGGCGGCCGTGCTGGGCGGCGTGCGCCCGCAGGTGCAGGACCGGCAGCGTGGGGATGCCCTCGCGCAGGTCGGTGCCGGGGGTCTTGCCGGACTCGTGCGAGTCGCTGGCGATGTCCAGGACGTCGTCGGCCAGCTGGAAGGCGGTGCCGAGCCGCTCGCCGTACTGGGTGAGGATGTCCACGACCGACTCGTCGGCGCCGGACATCATCGCGCCGAAGCGGCCGGAGACGGCCACCAGCGAGCCGGTCTTGCCGGCGAGCACGTCGAGGTAGTGGTCCACGGGGTCGCGGCCGTCGCGCGGGCCCGCGGTCTCCAGGATCTGGCCGGTGACCAGCCGTTCGAAGGCCTCGGCCTGGATGCGCACGGCCTCCGGGCCCAGGTCGGCCAGTATGTGCGAGGCCCGGGCGAACAGGAAGTCGCCGGTGAGGACCGCGACCGAGTTGTCCCAGCGGACGTTGGCGCTGGCCACCCCGCGCCGCACCTCGGCCTCGTCCATGACGTCGTCGTGGTAGAGCGTCGCCAGATGCGTGAGCTCCACGACCACCGCCGAGGGCACGACACCCGGCGCGTACGGGTCGCCGAACTGGGCGGCGAGCATCACGAGCAGCGGCCGGAAGCGTTTGCCGCCCGCGCGCACGAGGTGCTGCGCGGCCTCCGTGATGAAGGGGACCTCGCTCTTGGTGGCGTCGAGCAGGCCCGCCTCGACTGCCGCCAATCCGGTCTGGACATCGGCCTCAAGAGCCTGGTCCCGCACGCTCAGCCCGAACGGCCCGACGACGGTCACGAGGGGTACTCCTGTCTGCTGACGATCACACGGATTGTCGATGTGTCGCTGCCTTCACTCAAGTCAGCGTATCCGGTCGTTGTTCGATCACCGTTGGCGCCTTCCCGTCACCCCCCGCGCACAGCCCGATGGACCCCGGTATGTTCGTGATCAGCCAATATCTTAGGAAAGATGCCGATTGTCCGGAACACCCGCCGAGGCCGTGCCCGGCCCGGCGCCGAGGGGTGGCTGACCATGCGGATCCGCACCGACTTCCCGTACGAGACCACGCACGCGGACGTGCTCGTCCCGCTCCCGGACGGGACCCGGCTGTACGCGCGGATCTGGCGTCCGGTGACCGAGGAGCCGGTCCCGGCGCTGCTCGAATACGTGCCCCACCGGCTCACCGACGCCACCGCGCCGCGCGACCGGCAGCGCCATCCCTGGTACGCGGGTCACGGCTACGCCTGCGTACGCGTCGACGTGCGCGGGCACGGCAACAGCGAGGGGCTGCCGGGCGACCGGTGCGACGCGACCGAGCTCGCGGACGGGGTCGCGGTCGTCGAGTGGCTCGCCGCGCAACCCTGGTGCGACGGCAAGGTCGGCATGATCGGGATCTCCTGGGGCGGCTTCAACTCCCTCAAGATCGCGGCCCTCGCGCCCGGGCCGCTCAAGGCGGTCGTCACCGTCTGCGCGCCGGACGACCGCTATGACAACGACGGGCACTACCTGGGAGGTTCCGTCCTCGCCGGAGCCATGCACGCGCGGGCGGCGAGGACGCTGGCGTTCACGGCACGCCCGCCGGACCCGGCCCACGTCGGCGAGCGGTGGAGCCGGCTGTGGGCGGAGCGGCTGGAGGCCCTGGAGCCGCCGCTGCACACCTGGCTGGCCCACCAGCGGCGCGACGACTACTGGAGGCACGGCAGCGTCCGCGAGGAGTACGGGGCGATCCAAGCCGCCGTGCTCGCGGTGGGCGGCTGGCACGACCCGTACCGGGACAGCGTGCTGCGCCTGGTGGAGCACCTGCCCGCGGACCGGGTGCGCGGGCTGATCGGGCCGTGGTCGCACCAGTACCCGGACCGGGGCCTTCCGCCGGGGCCCGCCATCGGCTTCCTCCAGGAGAGCCTGCGCTGGTGGGACCAGTGGCTCCGGGGCCTGGACAGCGGGATCATGGACGAGCCGCTGCTGCGCTCCTGGATCAGCGGCTCGCACCGGCCCGCCACGGTCTACGGGGAGCTGCCAGGCCGCTGGGTCGGCGACCCGGCCTGGCCCTCGCCGCACGTCACCCCCGTCGTGTACACGCTCGGGGGCGCCCCGGTCCGGGTCGACTCCCCGCAGCACACCGGTCTGGACGCGGGCCGCTTCCTCCCGTCCGGCGGCGACGGCGACCTGCCACCGGACCAGCGCGCCGAGGACGCGCACTCGGCGGTGTTCGACTACCCGGTGCCGGACGGGCCGCCGCTGGAGATCCTGGGGTGCCCGCGGGTGACGCTGCGGCTGCGGGTGGACGTGCCGTTCGGGCAGGCCGTCGCACGGCTGTGCGATGTGGCGCCGGACGGCTCGTCCACGCTGGTCACCCGGGGCGCGCTCAACCTGTCCGCGCGCGAGGGACCGGACCGCGCGGACGCCTGGCCGCTGGGCGCCACCCAGGACGTGACGTTTCCCCTCGCCGCCATCGGCCACAGCTTCCCGCCCGGCCACCGCGTCCGCCTGGCCGTCTCCTCGGCGTACTGGCCGTGGCTCTGGCCGCAGGCGGACTCGGCGGGCTTCACGCTCGACCCGCAGGACAGCGCCCTGAGCCTGCCCGTCCGTGAGCACACGGCCGACACCGTCGTCTTCGACGAGCCCGAGCAGGCGGCGCCGCTCGGCGTGGTCTGCCCCGAGCCGCTGGACGAGCCCCGGCCCGAGCGCCTGGTCGTCCGCGATGTCGTCAAGGGCGAGTGGCGCCTGGAAGTGACGCCGCGCTCCGGCGGTACGAAGGTCCACCCCGACGGTCTTGAGGTCACCGAGGAGGTGGTGGAGACGTACACCATCGAGGAGGCGGACCCGCGGTCCGCCCGCACCCGCTCCGACTGGACCCTCCGGCTGCACCGGCCGGAGCTCGCCTGGAACGTGACCATCACCACCCGCTCCGAGATCGCTTGCGACGCGGCGGACTTCCTCACCTCGGACGAGGTGGTGTGCCGGGACGGCGACGAGGTCGTCTTCCACCGGACCTGGGAGAAACGCATCCCCCGGACGGCGGGCTGAGGGGGCCCGGCGCCGCGCGAGGAGCGGCCGGAGGAAGGGGGCAACCGTCCCTCCCCGACGGGGAGTTTCCGGACATCGCACACTCTTTGGGCCCTGCCCGCGCGACCACCGCCGACGTAACGTGTCCTGAACACCCGTGGAAAGCGAGGCAGGCACAGATGTCCGAGCAGAGCCCGCTCGACCTGGCCGAGGGCGACCCCTTCGGCCCGCACAACCTTCCGTACGGCGTCTTCTCCACGCCCGACGCGCCCGACCACCGCCGCGTCGGCGTCCGCATCGGCAACCACGTCCTCGACGCGGGGGCCGCCGCGCACGCGCTCGGCTCCCCGTACGCGGCGCTGCTCGCCAGGCCCACGCTCAACCCGCTGCTCGCGGCCGGGCGCACGGCCTGGCGCGATGTGCGGCGCGCGCTCACCGCGTGGGTGACGGTGCCCGCGCACCGGCCCGACATAGAGCCCCTGCTGCACCCGCTGGACACGGTCACCCTGCACCTGCCGTACGAGGTCGCGGACTACGTCGACTTCTACGCGAGCGAGCACCACGCCACCAACGTCGGCCGGATCTTCCGGCCGGACGGGGACGCGCTCACCCCCAACTGGAAGCACCTGCCCATCGGTTACCACGGCCGGTCCGGCACGATCGTGGTGTCGGGGACGGACGTGGCCCGCCCGCACGGGCAGCGCAAGGCGCCCTCGGACCCGGCGCCGGTGTTCGGCCCCTCGGTGAAGCTGGACATCGAGGCCGAGGTCGGCTTCGTGGTGGGCACCCCCTCCGAGCTGGGCAGGCCGGTGGAGCTGGCCTCCTTCGAGGACCACGTCTTCGGCCTGTTCCTGCTGAACGACTGGTCGGCGCGGGACATCCAGGCATGGGAGTACGTGCCGCTGGGCCCCTTCCTCGGCAAGTCCTTCGCCACCTCCGTCTCGGCGTGGGTGACGCCGCTGGAGGCGCTGACGGCCGCCCGGGTGGCCCCGCCCGCGCGGGACTTCCCGCTGCTGCCCTATCTCGACGACGCGTCGGCGGAGGTGCCGGGCGGCTTCGACATCCGCATCTCGGTCGCCCTCAACGGGCAGGTGGTGGCCGAGCCGCCGTTCGCCGGCATGTACTGGACCGCCGCCCAGCAGCTCGCCCACATGACGGTGAACGGCGCCTCGCTGCGCACCGGCGACGTGTACGGCTCGGGGACCGTGAGCGGCCCCGAGCGCGACCAGCGCGGCTCCTTCCTGGAGCTCACCTGGAACGGTACGGAGCCGATGGACCTCACCACCGGCAAGCGCACCTTCCTGGAGGACGGCGACGTCGTCACCATGACCGCGTGGGCCCCGGGCCCGGACGGCGTCCGGGTCGGGCTCGGCGAGGTCACGGGCCGGATCGTCGAGTCCTAGCGGAACGGGCGCCGGAACCTGGCGGGGCAGGCGTCGAGTCCTGGCGGGACAGGTGGAGGGGCACCGGGCGCGCCCCTCCGCCTACTCCTGCTCCCCCAGCACCGCCAGCACGCCCTCGCCGTACGTCACCAGCTTCTTCTCGCCCACCCCGGCGATCGTGCCCAGCTCCTCCACCGAACCGGGGCGGGCCACGGCGATCTCCCGCAGGGTGGCGTCATGGAAGATCACATACGCGGGGACGCCCTGCTCGCGAGCCTGCGCGGCCCGCCAGGCGCGCAGGGCCTCGAAGAGCGGAGCAGCCTCCTCCGGGAAGTCGGCCGGGGCGGCCTTGGCCTTGCCCGCACCGCGTGCCCGGGGCGCGCGCTCGGGCTTCGCCGGCTCCGAGCGGAGCCTGACCTCGCGCCCGCCGCCCAGGACCTCCCCGCTCGTCCCGGTCAGGACCAGCGTCCCGTACTCGCCCTCCACGGCCAGCAGGCCCTGGGCGAGCAACTGCCGCACCACGCCCCGCCACTGCGCCTCGGAGAGGTCCTCGCCGATGCCGAACACCGACAGCGCGTCGTGGTCGAACTGGATGACCTTGGCGGTCTTGCGGCCGAGCAGGATGTCGATGATCTGGCCCGCCCCGAACTTCTGGCGCCGCTCCCGCTCCAGCCGTACGACCGTCGAGAGCACCTTCTGCGCGGCCACCGTGCCGTCCCAGGTCTCCGGCGGGTTCAGACAGGTGTCGCAGTTGCCGCAGTGGGCGGCCGGGGCCTCCTGGCCGAAGTACTGGAGGAGCTGGGCGCGGCGGCACTCGGCGGTCTCGCAGAGCGCCAGCATCGAGTCCAGATGGGCGCCCGCCCGGCGCCGGAACGCCTCGTCGCCCTCGCCGCCCTGGATGAGCTTGCGCTGCTGGACCACGTCCTGCAGGCCGTACGCCATCCACGCGGTGGACGGCAGGCCGTCGCGGCCCGCGCGGCCCGTCTCCTGATAGTACCCCTCGACCGACTTGGGCAGGTCCAGGTGGGCCACGAACCGCACGTCGGGCTTGTCGATGCCCATGCCGAACGCGATGGTCGCCACCACGACCAGCCCGTCCTCGCGCAGGAAGCGGGACTGGTGCAGCGCGCGCGTGGCCGCGTCCAGGCCCGCGTGGTACGGCACGGCCGCCACGCCGTTGTCACTCAGATACTGGGCGGTCTTCTCCACCGAGGCGCGCGAGAGGCAGTAGACGATGCCCGCGTCCCCCTCGTGCTCCTCCTTGAGGAAGGTCAGGAGCTGCTTCTTGGGGTCGTTCTTCGGCACGATCCGGTACTGGATGTTGGGCCGGTCGAAGCTCGCCTCGAAGTGGCGGGCCTTCGGCATCACGAGCCGGTCGGTGATCTCGCGGTGGGTGACCCGCGTCGCCGTCGCCGTCAGGGCGATGCGCGGCACGTCCGGCCAGCGCTCCCCCAGCATCGACAGCGCCAGGTAGTCCGGGCGGAAGTCGTGGCCCCACTGCGCCACGCAGTGCGCCTCGTCGATCGCGAAGACGGAGATCTTCGCCCGGGAGAGCAGGTCGAGCGTGGCTTCCACGCGCAGCCGCTCCGGGGCCAGGTAGAGCAGGTCGAGCTCGCCCGCGAGGAGCTCCGCCTCCACCGTGCGGCGCTCGTCGAAGTCCTGCGTGGAGTTGATGAAGCCGGCCCGCACGCCGAGCGCCCGCAGTGCGTCGACCTGGTCCTGCATCAGGGCGATGAGGGGCGAGACCACCACTCCCGTACCGGGTCTGACCAGGGCGGGGATCTGGTAGCAGAGCGACTTTCCGGCACCCGTGGGCATGAGCACCACGGCGTCGCCGCCGCTCACCACGTGCTCGATGACCGCGCCCTGGTCGCCGCGGAAGCTCTCGTAGCCGAAGACCCGGTTCAGCGTCCGCAGCGCCTCGCTCCCGGCCGCCGGCCCGTCCGTCGTCCCGGCCACCGGCTGGTCCACCACCTCGACCGCCCCTTCTGTCCCGTTCATCCCACCGTCCCCCACCGTCGTCCTCGTAACTCCGCCACCCCTGCCACGATAGGGGTCCGGGCGGACACGCCCTGCCGCGGTCGGACCGGATCGCGCCATAACCGCAGGTCGGCGGGCTGAAAAGTTATCCACAGGGCCCTGACGGGGGTAGCGCGGAGCCCCGGCACGATAGGACGTACCGGGGCTCCTGGACCTCCCTGGGGCGCTTACCGCACGAAGACCCCCGCCTGCCCGGCCAGATCCAGGAAGTACTGCGGCGCCACACCCAGCACCAGCGTCACCGCGACGCCGACGCCGATCGCCGTCATCGTCAGCGGCGAGGGAACGGCCACGGTCGGCCCGTCCGCCTTGGGCTCGCTGAAGAACATCAGGACGATCACCCGGATGTAGAAGAACGCGGCGATCGCCGAGGAGATCACACCGACCACGACCAGCGCCCCCGCGCCTCCCTCCGCCGCCGCCTTGAAGACCGCGAACTTCCCCGTGAAGCCGGAGGTCAGCGGGATGCCGGCGAAGGCGAGCAGGAAGACCGCGAACACCGCCGCCACCAGGGGCGAACGGCGGCCGAGCCCGGCCCACTTGGACAGGTGCGTCGCCTCGCCGCCCGCGTCGCGCACCAGCGTGACGACCGCGAACGCCCCGATCGTCACGAACGAGTACGCGCCGAGGTAGAACAGCACCGACGAGATGCCGTCCGCGTTGGTCGCGATCACACCGGCCAGGATGAAACCCGCGTGCGCGATCGACGAGTACGCGAGGAGCCGCTTGATGTCGGTCTGCGTGATCGCCACGATCGCGCCGCCGACCATCGTGACGATGGCGACGCCCCACATGACCGGCCGCCAGTCCCAGCGCATCCCGGGCAGCACCACGTACAGCAGCCGCAGCAGCGCGCCGAAGGCGGCAACCTTGGTGGCGGCGGCCATGAAGCCGGTGACCGGGGTGGGCGCGCCCTGGTAGACGTCCGGCGTCCACATGTGGAACGGCACCGCGCCGACCTTGAACAGCAGCCCCATCAGGAGCATCGCGCCGCCGATCAGCAGCAGCGCGTCGTTGCCCATGGTGCCCGCGAGCGCCGGGTCCACGGTCTGGACCGTGCCGTCGACGACGTCCGCGATCGTCGCGTACTGGACGGAGCCCGCGTATCCGTACAGAAGCGCGATGCCGAACAGCAGGAACGCCGACGAGAAGGCGCCGAGCAGGAAGTACTTCACGGCCGCTTCCTGCGACATCAGCCGCTTGCGGCGGGCCAGCGCGCAGAGCAGGTAGAGCGGCAGGGAGAAGACCTCCAGCGCCACGAAGAGCGTCAGCAGGTCGTTGGCCGCCGGGAACACCAGCATGCCGGAGACGGCGAAGAGGGCCAGCGGGAAGACCTCGGTGGTGGTGAAACCGGCCTTGACCGCCTCCTTCTCGCTGTCGCTGCCGGGCACGGACGCGGCCTGCGCGGCGAAGGAGTCGACCCGGTTGCCGTGGGCGTCGGGGTCGAGGCGGCGCTCGGCGAAGGTGAAGACGGCGACGACCGAGGCGAGGAGAATGGTCCCCTGGAGGAAGAGGGCCGGGCCGTCGACGGCCACCGCGCCCATCGCCGCGATGTGCGCCTTCGTCGTGCCGTACCCGTCCGCGGCGAGCGCGACGACCGCGGCGAAGGCGGCGGCGAGCGCGACGACGGAGAGGAACACCTGGGCGTAGTACCGGCTTCTGCGCGGGACGAACGCCTCGACCAGCACGCCCACCACCGCCGCGCCGAGCACGATCAGGGTGGGGGCCAGCTGGGCGTACTCGATGTGCGGCGCCGGGATCTTGTCGACCTTCCCGTCGGCCGCCGTCGTCCACAGGCTGTGGACAGCTGCTGCTGTGCTCACTGGGCCGCCTCCACCACGGGCTCGGGGTCCTTCTTGTGTACGTCGGACATGGTGTGCTGGACCGCCGGGTCGACGATGTCGGTCAGCGGCTTGGGGTAGACCCCGAGGAAGACCAGGAGCGCGATCAGCGGGGCGACCACCACCAGCTCACGGACCTTCAGATCGGGCATGCCCCGCACCTCGTCCTTGACCGGGCCGGTCATCGTCCGCTGGTAGAGCACCAGCACGTACAGCGCGGCCAGCACGATGCCCAGCGTGGCGATCACGCCGATCGCCGGATAGCGGCTGAACGTGCCCACCAGGACCAGGAACTCGCTCACGAAGGGCGCGAGGCCCGGCAGCGAGAGCGTCGCCAGACCGCCCACCAGGAACGTGCCCGCGAGCAGCGGGGCCACCTTCTGCACCCCTCCGTAGTCCGCGATCAGTCGCGAGCCGCGGCGGGAGATCAGGAAGCCGGCCACCAGCATCAGCGCGGCCGTGGAGATCCCGTGGTTGACCATGTAGAGCGTGGCGCCGGACTGGCCCTGCGTGGTCATCGCGAAGATGCCCATGACGATGAACCCGAAGTGGGAGATCGACGCGTACGCCACCAGGCGCTTGATGTCGCGCTGGCCGACCGCCAGCAGCGCCCCGTAGATGATGCTGATCACGGCGAGGACCAGGATCACCGGTGTGGCCCACTTGGAGGCCTCGGGGAAGAGCTGGAGGCAGAAGCGGAGCATCGCGAAGGTGCCGACCTTGTCGACCACCGCCGTGATCAGCACCGCGACCGGGGCCGTGGCCTCGCCCATCGCGTTCGGCAGCCAGGTGTGCAGCGGCCACAGCGGGGCCTTCACCGCGAAGGCGAAGAAGAAGCCGAGGAACAGCAGCCGTTCGGTGTTGGTCGCCATGTCCAGCGAGCCGTTCGCGCGCGCCGCCGCGATCTCGTCGAGCGAGAAGGTCCCGGCGACGTCGTAGAGGCCGATCACCGCGGCCAGCATGATCAGACCGCCGACCAGGTTGTAGAGCAGGAACTTGACCGCCGCGTACGACCGCTGGGTGGCCGCCGCCTCGTCCCCCCGGGCCGCGTCGGCGGCAGATCGATACGAGCCGTGGGCCCGGTCGCCGAAGCCGCCGATGAGGAAGTACATCGGGATCAGCATGGCTTCGAACAGGATGTAGAAGAGGAAGACGTCGGTGGCCTCGAAGGAGAGGATCACCATCGCCTCGACGGCGAGGATCAGGGCGAAGAAGCCCTGGGTCGGGCGCCAGCGGCTGGTGTGCGTTTCCAGGGGATCGGCGTCGTGCCAGCCCGCGGCGATGATGAACGGGATCAGCAGGACCGTGAGCCCGATCAGCGCCACTCCGATGCCGTCCACGCCCAGTTCGTAGCGGACGCCGAAGTCCTTGATCCAGGCGTGCGACTCGGTCAGTTGGTACCGGTCGCCGCCCGGCTCGAAGCGGACGAGCTGGACGGCGCCGAGGACCAGCGTGCCGAGCGAGACCAGCAGCGCCAGCCACTTGGCGGCCGTCCGCCGCTCGGCCGGGACGGCGGCGGTGGCGATCGCGCCGACCGCCGGGAGCGCCGCCGTCGCGGTAAGGAGGGGGAACGACATGCCTTACACCGCCCTCATCAGCAGGGTCGCGGCGATGAGCACCGCCGCGCCTCCGAACATCGACACCGCGTAACTGCGCGCGAAGCCGTTCTGCAGCTTGCGCAGCCGGCCGGAGAGCCCGCCGAACCCGGCCGCGGTGCCGTTGACCACGCCGTCGACCAGGGTGTGGTCGACGTACACCAGCGAGCGGGTGAGGTGCTCGCCGCCGCGGACCAGGACCACGTGGTTGAAGTCGTCCTGGAGCAGGTCGCGGCGGGCGGCCCGGGTGAGCAGCGAGCCGCGCGGGGCGGTGACCGGGACGGGCTTGCGTCCGTACTGGAGGTACGCGAGGCCGACGCCGATCAGCAGCACCGTGACGGTGGCCGCGGTGACCGCCACCTCGCTCACCGGCGAGTCGCCGTGCGAGAGGCTCGTGACCGGTTCCAGCCACTTCACGAACGACTCGTTGATGCTGAAGAGCCCGCCCGCGAGGACCGAGCCGAAGGCCAGCACGATCATCGGGATCGTCATGGTGCCGGGCGACTCGTGCGGGTGCGGCTCGGTGTGCTCGCCGCGGTGCTCGGCGGCCGGCTCCACACTGGGCTCGGCCGGCGAGGGGGTCGGGGCGTCGCGCCAGCGCTCCTCGCCGAAGAACGTCATCAGCATCACGCGCGTCATGTAGTACGCGGTGATGGCGGCGCCCAGCAGGGTGACCGCGCCGAGGATCCAGCCCTCGGTGCCGCCCTTGGCGAAGGCCGCCTCGATGATCTTGTCCTTGGACCAGAAGCCGGACAGGCCCGGGAAACCGATGATGGCGAGGTAGCCGAGGCCGAAGGTGATGAAGGTGACCGGCATGTACTTGCGCAGGCCGCCGTACTTGCGCATGTCGACCTCGTCGTTCATCCCGTGCATCACGGAGCCCGCGCCGAGGAAGAGCCCGGCCTTGAAGAAGCCGTGGGTCACCAGGTGCATGATCGCGAAGGGGTAGCCGATGGGGCCGAGGCCGGTGGCGAGGACCATGTAGCCGATCTGCGACATGGTCGAGCCCGCCAGGGCCTTCTTGATGTCGTCCTTGGCGCAACCGACGATCGCACCGAACAGGAGCGTGACCGCGCCGACGACCACCACGACCGTCTGCACGTCCGGCACCGCGTTGAAGATCACGCCGGAGCGGGTGATCAGGTAGACGCCGGCGGTCACCATCGTCGCCGCGTGGATCAGGGCCGAGACCGGGGTCGGGCCCTCCATCGCGTCCCCGAGCCAGGACTGCAGGGGCACCTGGGCGGACTTGCCGCAGGCGGCGAGCAGCAGCATCAGGCCGATGGCGGTGTTGCGGCCGTCACTGGTCTCGCCGACCTGGTCGAAGACGGTCGCGAAGGCGAACGAGCCCCAGGTGGTGAACATGACCATGATGGCGATGGACAGGCCCATGTCGCCGACCCGGTTGACCAGGAAGGCCTTCTTGGCCGCCGTCGCCGCGCTCGGCTTGTGCTGCCAGAAGCCGATGAGCAGGTAGGACGCCAGACCGACGCCCTCCCAGCCCACGTACAGCAGCAGGTAGTTGTCGGCGAGGACCAGCAGGAGCATCGCCGCGAGGAACAGGTTGAGGTAGCCGAAGAAGCGCCGGCGGTTCTCGTCGTGCTCCATGTAGCCGATCGAGTAGATGTGGATCAGGGTGCCCACACCGGTGATCAGCAGGACGAAGGTCATGGACAGCTGGTCGAGCTGGAAGCCGACGTCGGCCTGGAAGCCCTCCACGGGGACCCAGCTGAACAGGTGCTTGTGCACCGCCCGTTCGTCGGCCGAGCGGCCCAGCATGTCGGCGAAGAGCGCCACGCCGAGGCCGAAGGAGACGGCCGCGAGCAGGGTGCCCACCCAGTGTCCGACGGCGTCGAGCCGCCGCCCGCCGCACAGCAGGACGGCCGCTCCGAGCAGAGGCGCCGCGATCAGCAGCGCAATCAGGTTCTCTGTGTTTCCCACGGTTCTAGCGACCCCTCAGAGCTTCATCAGGCTGGCGTCGTCGACCGAGGCCGAGTGGCGGGAACGGAAGAGCGACACGATGATCGCGAGCCCGACGACGACCTCCGCGGCGGCGACGACCATCGTGAAGAACGCGATGATCTGGCCGTCGAGGTTGCCGTGCATCCGGGAGAAGACCACGAACGCGAGGTTGCAGGCGTTGAGCATCAGCTCGACGCACATGAAGACCACGATCGCGTTCCGCCTGATGAGCACGCCGGCCGCGCCGATGGTGAACAACAGGGCTGACAGGTAGAGATAGTTGACGGGATTCACTTCGCGGCCTCCTCTTCCCGGCCGAGCCGCTCCGCGGAGCGCTGCTCCAGCGCCTTCAGGTCGGACAGCGCCTCGCTGGACACGTCACGGATCTGACCGCGGCCGCGCAGCGTCTGGTTGACGGTGAGCTCGGACGGCGTGCCGTCGGGCAGCAGGCCCGCGATGTCCACCGCGTTGTGCCGGGCGTAGACACCCGGGGCCGGCAGGGGCGGCAGGTGCTTGCCCTCGCGCACGCGCTGCTCGGAGAGCTCGCGCTGGGTCTTGGCGCGCTCGGTGCGCTCGCGGTGGGTGAGCACCATCGCGCCGATCGCCGAGGTGATGAGCAGGGCGCCGGTGATCTCGAAGGCGAACACGTACTTGGTGAAGATGAGGGCGGCCAGGCCCTCCACGTTGCCCCCGGCGTTGGCCTGCTTCAGGCCGTCGAAGTGCTTCAGGGAGGCGTTGGCGATGCCCGCGACGAGGAGCACCCCGAAGCCGATCCCGCAGACCGCGGCCCAGACGCGCTGGCCCTTGATGGTCTCCTGGAGCGAGTCGGCCGCCGTGACACCGACCAGCATCACCACGAAGAGGAAGAGCATCATGATCGCGCCGGTGTAGACGACGACCTGGACGATGCCCAGGAAGTACGCCCCGTTGGCGAGGTAGAAGACCGCCAGGATGATCATCGTCCCGGCCAGGCACAGCGCGCTGTGCACGGCCTTCTTCATCAGGACCGTGCACAGCGCGCCGATGACGGCGACAGTGCCCAGCACCCAGAACTGGAACGCCTCCCCGGTGGAGGTCGTCGTGGCGGAGACGGCGAGCTGCATCACGCGTCCACCTCCTCGGGCTGCTCCCCGGTGGCGGGCTGTCCGGCGGCGGGGGGCCGCTCGCCCTTGGAGACGGCGACCTGGCGGACCGTGCCGGGGGCGGCCTCGGTGACCAGGCCCCGGTAGTAGTCGCCCTCGGTCATGCCGGGGTGGATCGCGTGCGGCGAGTCGACCATGCCCTCGTCGAGCCCGGCGAGCAGCTGCTCCTTGGTGTAGATCAGGTTCGCGCGGCTGCTGTCGGCCAGTTCGAACTCGTTGGTCATCGTCAGCGCGCGCGTGGGGCACGCCTCGATGCACAGGCCGCACAGGATGCAGCGGGCGTAGTTGATCTGGTAGACGATTCCGTACCGCTCACCCGGCGAGTAGCGCTCCTCGTCCGTGTTGTCGGCGCCCTCCACGTAGATCGCGTCGGCCGGGCAGGCCCAGGCGCACAGCTCGCAGCCGACGCACTTCTCCAGGCCGTCCGGATGTCGGTTGAGCTGGTGGCGCCCGTGGAAGCGGGGAGCCGTGGTCTTCGGCTGCTCCGGATACTGCTCGGTCAGCCGCTTCTTGAACATGGCCTTGAAGGTCACGCCGAAGCCGGCCACGGGGTTGAGGAACTTGTCCTCGGACGAAGCCCCGGGCTCCCCCGGAGTCCCCGCCGGTTCCGATGACTTAGACACCCTCGTCCTCCCTTCCGTCACGGTCACTCTCAGTATCCAACCCACCACTGACAACCAACTCCCGCTCGTGCCTGGGGCGTCGGCGCGGCACCGGCGGAAGGGTCTGTCCGGGCAGCGGTGGCACCGGGTATCCGCCCGCCATCGGGTCGAACGCGGGTGGCGCGGCCTCGGCCGCCGACTCCTCCTTGCGGCCCCGGAAGACGTCCGCGACCAGCGAGATCAGCAGGACGGCGACGACCGCGCCGCCCACGTACAGCACGATCTTGGAGAAGTCGTGGCCGTCGTTGCGCAGCGCGCGCACGGTCGCCACCAGCATCAGCCAGACGACCGAGACCGGGATGAGGACCTTCCAGCCGAGCTTCATCAGCTGGTCGTAGCGGACGCGGGGCAGCGTGCCGCGCAGCCAGATGAAGAAGAACAGCAGCAGTTGGACCTTGATGACGAACCAGAGCATCGGCCACCAGCCGTGGTTGGCGCCCTCCCAGAAGGTGGACACGGGCCACGGGGCCCGCCAGCCGCCCAGGAAGAGGGTGGTCGACACCGCCGAGACGGTGACCATGTTGACGTACTCGGCCAGCATGAACAGCGCGAACTTGATCGACGAGTACTCGGTGTTGAAGCCGCCGACGAGGTCGCCCTCGGACTCGGGCATGTCGAAGGGGGCGCGGTTGGTCTCGCCCACCATGGTGACCACGTAGATGATGAAGGAGACCGGCAGCAGCACGATGTACCAGCGGTCGTGCTGCTGGGCGACGATCTCCGAGGTCGACATCGACCCCGAGTAGAGGAAGACCGAGGCGAAGGCCGCGCCCATCGCGATCTCGTACGAGATCATCTGCGCGCACGAGCGGAGCCCGCCGAGCAGCGGGTACGTCGATCCGGAGGACCAGCCCGCGAGCACGATGCCGTAGATGCCGACCGAGGCGCACGCGAGGACGTAGAGCATCGCGATCGGCAGGTCGGTGAGCTGCATCGTGGTGCGGTGGCCGAAGATCGAGACCTCGTTGCCGGACGGCCCGAAGGGGATCACGGCGATCGCCATGAAGGCGGGGATCGCGGCGACGATCGGGGCCAGGACGTAGACCACCTTGTCGGCCCGCTTGACGACCACGTCCTCCTTCAGCATCAGTTTGATGCCGTCGGCGAGGGACTGGAGCATCCCCCAGGGGCCGTGCCGGTTGGGGCCGATGCGCAGCTGCATCCAGGCGACGACCTTGCGTTCCCAGACGATCGAGAACAGCACGGTCACCATCAGGAAGGCGAAGCAGAACACCGCTTTGAGGGCGATGAGCCACCAGGGGTCGCGGCCGAACAGGGAGAGGTCCTCGGCCGCGAGGAAGGTCGGGGTCACGCGCGCACCTCCGGTACGTGGACGGCGGCGCCCGGTGCCGCGGGGCGGGAGGGGAAGTCGGTCACGGCCGCACCTCCGGTGCGACGGTGGCATCGGCACGCGCCGCCGGGCCGATGCGGACGATCCGGCCCGGGACCGCTCCGGTGTCCGCGTACACGCCGTCACCAACCGAGTCGAGCGGCAGCCACACCACCCGGTCGGGCATCTCGGTGACCTTCAGCGGCAGCCGGACCGCGCCCGCGGGGCCGCTCACCTGGAGCAGGTCGCCGTCCTTGACGCCGCTCTCGGCCGCGGTGGCCGCCGAGAGCCGGGCCAGGGCCGCGTGCCGGGTCGCGGCCAGCGCCTCGTCGCCCTCCTGGAGGGTGCCGAGGTCGAGCAGCAGCCGGTGGCCGGCGAGGACCGCCTCGCCCTCAGCGGGCCGGGGCAGCGCCTGGGAGGTCTCCAGGGGCTCGGTGGCGCGCGGGCCGTCCCAGTGGCCCAGGCGCTGGAGCTCCGCGCGCGCGGCGCGGTTGTCGGGGAGCGCCAGGTGGACGTCCATGGCGTCCGCGAGCATGTGCAGCACGCGCGCGTCGGCGGGCGCCAGGCGCCGGGTCATCTGCTCGGGCTTCAGGGCGGCCTCGAACATCCGGGCGCGGCCCTCCCAGTTGAGGAAGAAGCCGGACTTCTCGGCGACGGCCGCGACCGGGAAGACCACGTCCGCCCGCTCGGTGACCTCGCTCGGCCGCAGCTCCAGGGAGACCACGAAGGCCCCCGCCAGCGCCTCACGCGCGCGTGCCGGATCCGGCAGGTCGGCCGGGTCGACGCCCGCGACCAGCAGCGCGCCCAGCTCGCCGGTGGCCGCGGCCTCGACGATCTGGCCGGTGTCCCGTCCGAAGCGGTGCGGCAGTTGGCGCACCCCCCAGACGGCGGCGACCTCCTCACGCGCGCGTGGATCGGTGGCCGGGCGGCCGCCGGGCAGCAGCGCCGCCAGGGCGCCCGCCTCGATCGCGCCCCGCTCGCCGGCCCGGCGCGGGATCCACACCAGTTCGGCCCCGGTCGCGGCGGCGGCCCGTACGGCCGCGGTCAGCGCGCCCGGGACCGCCGCGAGGCGCTCGCCGACCACGATGACGGAGCCGGGGGCGCGCAGCGCCTCGGCGGCGGCCGAGCCGTCCGAGTCGAGGCCCACCCCGCCCGCCAGCGCGTCCAGCCACTCGGTCTCGGTCCCGGGGGCGGCGGGCAGCAGCGTGCCGCCCGCCTTCTCCAGGCCCGGGGTCATATGGGTGGCCAGTGAGAAGGTGCGCTGGCCGTGCTTGCGCCAGGCCTTGCGCAGCCGCAGGAAGACGCCGGGGGCCTCCTCCTCCGCCTCGAACCCGGCGAGCAGCACCGCGGGCGCCTTCTCCAGGGAGGAGTACGTGACGCCCTCCCC
Source organism: Streptomyces sp. NPDC043908 (assembly GCF_056435525.1). Taxonomy (NCBI): domain Bacteria; kingdom Bacillati; phylum Actinomycetota; class Actinomycetes; order Kitasatosporales; family Streptomycetaceae; genus Streptomyces; species Streptomyces sp. NPDC043908. Next base: position 27,114 of record NZ_JBWKEI010000021.1, read on the forward strand.
GGTGAGGTGGCCGCGCCCGGCGACGCGCGCCGCCAGGAAGTCGGCCTCCTCGGCCGAGTGCACGCGCGCGCGGAAGTCGACGTCGTTGGTGTCGAGGGCGATCCGGGCGAACTTGGCGTACGCGTAGGCGTCCTCGACGGTCAGCCGGCCGCCGGTGAGCACCCCGGCCCGGCCGCGGGCCGCGTGGAGTCCGGCCGCGGCCGCCTCCAGCGCCTCGGGCCAGGAGGCGGGCTCCAGCTCACCGGCCGCGTTGCGCACCAGCGGATGGGTCAGCCGGTCGGGCTTCTGGGCGTACCGGAAGCCGAACCGGCCCTTGTCGCACAGCCACTCCTCGTTGACCTCGGGGTCGTTGGCGGCGAGGCGCCGCATGACCTTGCCGCGCCGGTGGTCGGTGCGGGTGGCGCAGCCGCCCGCGCAGTGCTCGCACACCGACGGCGAGGAGACCAGGTCGAAGGGGCGGGAGCGGAACCGGTACGCCGCCGAGGTCAGCGCGCCGACCGGGCAGATCTGGATGGTGTTGCCGGAGAAGTACGACTCGAACGGGTCGCCCTCGCCGGTGCCGACCTGCTGGAGGGCGCCGCGTTCCAGGAGCTCGATCATCGGGTCGCCGGCGATCTGCTCGGAGAAGCGGGTGCAGCGCGCGCACAGCACGCACCGCTCCCGGTCCAGCAGTACCTGCGCCGAGATCGGCACCGGCTTCTCGTAGGTGCGCTTGCTGCCCTCGAAGCGGGTGTCGGGGTCGCCCACCAGCATGGCCTGGTTCTGGAGCGGGCACTCGCCGCCCTTGTCGCAGACCGGGCAGTCCAGCGGGTGGTTGATGAGCAGCAGCTCCATCACCCCGCGCTGGGACTTCTCGGCCACGGGCGACGTCAGCTGCGACTTGACCACCATGCCGTCGGTGCAGGTGATGGTGCAGGACGCCATCGGCTTGCGCTGGCCCTCCACCTCCACGATGCACTGGCGGCAGGCGCCGACCGGGTCGAGCAGCGGGTGGTCGCAGAACCGGGGGATCTCGATGCCGATCTGCTCGGCGGCCCGGATCACCAGCGTGCCCTTGGGGACGCTGATCTCCACGCCGTCGATGGTCAGCGAGACCAGGTCCTCGGGCGGCACCGCCGCCTCTCCGCCGCCGGAGGGAGCGCCAGTCGTCACCGTCATGCGTTCACCTCCGTGGTGCGGTGCGGGCTGTCGGCCCACAGGGTCGACTTGGCCGGGTCGAAGGGACAGCCCCGGCCCGTGATGTGCTGCTCGTACTCCGCGCGGAAGTACTTGAGCGAGGAGAAGATGGGCGCGGCGGCGCCGTCGCCGAGCGCGCAGAACGACTTGCCGTTGATGTTGTCGGCGATGTCGGAGAGCTTGTCGAGGTCGTCCATGGCGCCCTTGCCCGCCTCGATGTCGCGGAGCAACTGGACCAGCCAGTACGTCCCTTCGCGGCAGGGGGTGCACTTGCCGCAGGACTCGTGGGCGTAGAACTCGGTCCAGCGGGTGACCGCCCGCACCACGCAGGTGGTCTCGTCGAAGCACTGGAGCGCCTTGGTGCCGAGCATGGAGCCCGCGGCGCCGACACCCTCGTAGTCCAGGGGGACGTCGAGGTGCTCGTCGGTGAACATCGGGGTCGAGGAGCCGCCGGGCGTCCAGAACTTGAGCCGGTGGCCCGGCCGCATCCCGCCGCTCATGTCGAGCAGCTGGCGCAGCGTGATGCCCAGGGGCGCCTCGAACTGGCCGGGGCTGGCGACGTGCCCGCTGAGCGAGTAGAGCGTGAAGCCCGGGGACTTCTCGCTCCCCATCGACTTGAACCAGTCTTTTCCGCGAGTGAGGATCGCGGGAACGCTGGCGATGGACTCGACGTTATTGACAACAGTGGGGCACGCGTAGAGACCGGCGACCGCGGGAAAGGGGGGACGAAGCCGGGGCTGGCCGCGACGGCCTTCCAGGGAGTCCAGCAGGGCGGTCTCCTCACCGCAGATGTAGGCGCCGGCGCCCGCGTGGACGGTGAGTTCGAGGTCGAGGCCGCTGCCGAGGATGTCCTTGCCGAGGAAGCCCGCCGCGTAGGCCTCCCGTACGGCCTCGTGCAGCCGCCGCAGTACGGGGACGACCTCCCCGCGCAGATAGATGAACGCGTGCGACGACCTGATCGCGTAACAGGCGATCACGATGCCCTCGATGAGGCTGTGCGGGTTGGCGAAGAGGAGCGGGATGTCCTTGCAGGTCCCGGGCTCCGACTCGTCGGCGTTGACAACTAGATAGTGCGGTTTGCCATCACCTTGCGGGATGAACTGCCACTTCATGCCCGTGGGGAAGCCCGCGCCGCCCCGGCCGCGCAGCCCGGAGTCCTTCACGTACGCGATGAGGTCGTCCGGGGACATGGCCAGGGCCTTGCGCAGCCCTTCGTAGCCGTTGTGCCGGCGGTAGGTCTCCAGGGTCCAGGAGTCGGGCTGGTCCCAGAAGGCGGAGAGAACGGGCGCCAGCAGTTTCTCCGGGCTGCTTCCGTTCCCGTTGCCGCCGATTTCGGCTGCCAAGGTCATCACTCCCCCTCCTCGTCGACCGGGCCCGCCGGGTGCGCGGGGTCGGACGCAGAGGTCTGCTGCGGTGCGTCGTGCGAGCTGAGGTGCCCGGAGCCGGGCTGGGCCTCGTCGTGGGGGCCCGCGCCGCGCGGACCCTGGTCGCGCGGACCGTCGTCGCCCGGGCCCTCGCCGCGCGGGTGGACCACGCGCGGCTGCGGTGCCTCGCCCTTGGCCAGGCGCAGGCCGACCAGGGAGGCCGGGCCCGCGCCCCCGCTCGCCGCGACGGCGCCGGGGCGCTCGTCGGGGAAGCCGGCCAGGATGCGGGCGGTCTCCTTGTAAGTGCAGAGCGGGGCCCCGCGGGTGGGCTCCACCGGCCGGCCCGCGCGCAGGTCGTCGACGAGGCGCTTGGCCGACTCGGGGGTCTGGTTGTCGAAGAACTCCCAGTTGACCATCACCACGGGCGCGAAGTCGCAGGCGGCGTTGCACTCGATGTGTTCGAGCGTCACCTTGCCGTCGGGGGTGGTCTCGTCGTTGCCCACCCCGAGGTGGCGCTTGAGCTCGTCGAAGATGGCGTCCCCGCCCATCACCGCGCAGAGGGTGTTGGTGCAGACACCCACCTGGTAGTCGCCCGAGGGCTTGCGCCGGTACATGGTGTAGAAGGTGGCCACCGCGGTCACCTCGGCGGTCGTGAGGTCCAGCATCTCCGCGCAGAAGCGCATGCCGGTGCGGGAGACGTGGCCCTCCTCCGACTGCACGAGGTGCAGCAGCGGCAGCAGCGCGGAGCGGCTGCCCGGATAGCGGGCGATGACCTCCTTGGCGTCCGCCTCCAGCCGGGCGCGGACGTCGGCCGGGTAGTCGGGCGCGGGCAACTGGGGCATGCCCAGGCTCGTCGGCGTGGTCTCGGTCACCGGTCGACGCCTCCCATCACGGGGTCGATGGACGCCACGGCCACGATGACGTCGGCGACCTGGCCGCCCTCGCACATCGCCGCCATGGCCTGGAGATTGGTGAAGGACGGATCGCGGAAGTGGACCCGGTAGGGGCGGGTGCCTCCGTCGCTCACGACGTGCACCCCGAGCTCGCCCTTGGGCGACTCGACGGCCGCGTACGCCTGTCCGACGGGCACCCGGAAGCCCTCGGTCACCAGCTTGAAGTGGTGGATCAGGGACTCCATGGAGGTGCCCATGATCTTCTTGATGTGATCGAGGGAGTTGCCGAGTCCGTCCGGGCCGAGCGCGAGCTGGGCGGGCCAGGCGATCTTCTTGTCGGCGACCATGACCGGGCCGGGCTCCAGCCGGTCCAGGCACTGCTCGACGACCCTCAGCGACTGGCGCATCTCCTCCAGCCGCACCAGGAAGCGGCCGTAGGCGTCGCAGCTGTCGGCGGTGGGGACCTCGAAGTCGTAGGTCTCGTAGCCGCAGTACGGGTCGGTCTTGCGCAGGTCGTGCGGCAGGCCCGCGGAGCGCAGGATGGGGCCGGTGGCCCCGAGCGCCATGCAGCCGGTCAGGTCGAGGTAGCCGACGTCCTGCATCCGGGCCTTGAAGATCGGGTTGCCGGTGGCGAGCTTGTCGTACTCCGGCAGGTTCTTCTTCATCGTCTTCACGAACTCGCGGAGCTGGTCCACCGCGCCCGGCGGGAGGTCCTGGGCGAGGCCGCCGGGGCGGACGAACGCGTGGTTCATCCGCAGACCGGTGATCAGCTCGAAGATGTCGAGGATGAGTTCGCGGTCCCGGAAGCCGTAGATCATGATCGTGGTGGCGCCGAGCTCCATGCCGCCGGTGGCGATGCAGACCAGGTGCGAGGAGAGCCGGTTCAGCTCCATCAGGAGCACCCGGATCACCGAGGCGCGGTCGGGGATCCGGTCGGTGATGCCGAGCAGCTTCTCCACGCCCAGGCAGTACGCCGTCTCGTTGAAGAACGGCGTCAGGTAGTCCATGCGCGTGACGAAGGTGGTGCCCTGCGTCCAGGTGCGGAATTCGAGGTTCTTCTCGATGCCGGTGTGCAGATAGCCGATGCCGCAGCGGGCCTCGGTGACGGTCTCGCCGTCGATCTCCAGGATCAGCCGGAGCACACCGTGCGTGGAGGGGTGCTGGGGGCCCATGTTGACGACGATGCGCTCGTCGTCGGCGCGGGCGGCGGTGCGGGCGACCTCGTCCCAGTCGCCGCCGGTGACCGTGTAGACGGTCCCCTCGGTCGTCTCCCGCGCGAAGGCGCGGGAAGCGTCACTGGAAGTGCTCATCAGGTGTACGACCTCCGCTGGTCCGGAGCCGGGATCTGGGCGCCCTTGTACTCGACGGGAATGCCGCCGAGGGGGTAGTCCTTGCGCTGCGGGAAGCCCTGCCAGTCGTCCGGCATCATGATCCGGGTGAGGGCGGGGTGGCCGTCGAAGACCAGGCCGAAGAAGTCGTAGGCCTCGCGCTCGTGCCAGTCGTTGGTCGGGTAGACGGCGACCAGGGACGGCAGGTGCGGATCGCTGTCCGGGGCGGTGACCTCCAGGCGGATCAGCCGGCCGTGGGTGAGCGAGCGCAAGTGGTAGACGGCGTGGAGCTCGCGGCCCTTGTCGCCGGGGAAGTGGACGCCGCTGACGCCCGTGCAGAGCTCGAAGCGCAGGGCCGGGTCGTCGCGCAGGGTCCGGGCCACCCGGACGAGGTGCTCGCGCGCGATGTGGAAGGTGAGCTCGCCGCGGTCCACGACCGTCTTCTCGATGGCGTTCTCGGGGAGCAGGTCCTGCTCCTCCAGGGCGCCTTCGAGTTCGTCGGCCACCTCGTCGAACCAGCCGCCGTAGGGGCGGGAGGAGGCGCCGGGCAGGGTGACGGTGCGCACCAGGCCGCCGTAGCCGCTGGTGTCGCCGCCCTTCTCGGCGCCGAACATGCCCCGGCGGACGCCGATGACGTCGCCGGTGTCGTCGCGCTGGGCGGGCAGGCCGCCGCTCTCGGGCGCCTCGGGCGTCCCGGGGGCGCCGTCGCCCGGCCCCTTGGGAGTACGGTCGTCGCTCACCGCAGCAGCCCCTTCATCTCGATGGTGGGCAGCGCCTTGAGGGCGGCCTCCTCCGCCTCGCGGGCGGCCTCCTCCGCGTTCACGCCGAGCTTGGAGCCCTGGATCTTCTGGTGGAGCTTGAGGATCGCGTCGATGAGCATCTCGGGCCGGGGCGGGCAGCCGGGCAGATAGATGTCGACCGGGACAATGTGGTCAACACCCTGCACAATCGCGTAATTGTTGAACATTCCGCCCGAGGATGCGCACACCCCCATGGAGATGACCCACTTGGGGTTGGGCATCTGGTCGTAGACCTGCCGCAGGACCGGCGCCATCTTCTGGCTGACGCGGCCCGCCACGATCATCAGGTCCGCCTGGCGCGGCGAGCCGCGGAAGACCTCCATACCGAAGCGGGCCAGGTCGTAGCGGCCGGCGCCGGTCGTCATCATCTCGATGGCGCAGCAGGCCAGACCGAAGGTGGCGGGGAAGACGGACGCCTTGCGCACCCAGCCCGCGGCCTGTTCGACGGTGGTCAGCAGAAAGCCGCTCGGCAGTTTCTCTTCGAGTCCCATAGGTGCCCCTCAGCCCCTCAGTCCCATTCCAGGCCGCCGCGCCGCCATACGTACGCGTAGGCGACGAACACGGTGAGCACGAAGAGCAGCATCTCCACGAGCCCGAAGACCCCCAGGGCGTCGAAGGTGACGGCCCAGGGGTAGAGGAAGACGATCTCGATGTCGAAGACGATGAAGAGCATCGCCGTCAGGTAGTACTTGATGGGGAAGCGGCCGCCGCCGGCCGGCGTGGGAGTCGGTTCGATCCCGCACTCGTACGCCTCAAGTTTCGCCCGGTTGTACCTTTTTGGGCCGATAAGCGTGGCCATGACCACGGAGAAGATCGCAAACCCAGCCCCGAGGGCGCCGAGCACGAGGATGGGCGCGTAGGCATTCACGCTCCTCGCTCCTTCCAGTCGTCCTTGACCGTTGGACCGCACACGGGCGCCGCTGCCGCCCCTCCCGCCGCGCGAAGATCGCGCACATGTGAGGCAGTTCACAAGCCCGACTGCACCGCATCCTATGCCCGGTGGTCTGTGATCTGCGACACGGGGTGCGCCAACGGCTTTGTGATCTCCACCACCTGACGAAGGATCATGAAGTCGGATGAGCGGTGATCTTCACACCCGAAGCGGCCGAGTGATCACAAGGCGTAGCATCTGCTCCTGTTACCGCTGGTCGCAGGGGGTGCGGCTCTATCAAGACATGGGCCCTACAAGCAAATTGGCGATGGACTCGTCCGAGTGATAAAGGAGCGCGGCTCACTCGTGCGGGTGAGGGCGTGGCCCGCCGGTGGACCTGTGCACGCGTTCACGAACTCCGCACCGTCGCACCGAACGACGCAGACCGATCCGGACCGGCCTTAAATGATCTAGAAGCGACACCTCGCCGCCGCCCTCCGCGCTCTCATGATCACGAGCCGGTCACGGGACGGATGACGCCGGGATACGAAGTGACCTGCGTCACACGGAACCGTCACGGATTAAACCGGGCTTGGCCAACGGTGTGAACGGATGGTAGGCGACGGGCAATTCGGACTATTTATAAAAACCACATGATCACAGCCGTGATTGCCCCTGCCCGTATTGCCCGTTACGGCGTCAATAAGGGCGCGCGGGAAGCGGATTCGCCCGTTCCGAGCACAACTGTGGCGCAGCACACGTTTCTTGAAGGGAACCCTGAACCCCTGATAGCGGTTGTCCTCATGTCCCACACCGCTCACATACCCAGCCACCGGAAGCCCCGCCGCAGCGCCTCCAAGCTCGCGCTCCGTGCCGGAGTTGCCGGTGGCGTCCTCAGCACCATCGCGGTGGCAGGCGCCGCCGCCCCGGCCATCGCCGCCGAGCCGGTGACCGAGACCATCGAGATGCCCACGCTCACGACCGGTCTCGCGAGCACCGCCGCCGCCGCCTCCGAGGCCACCCAGCAGGTCGCCGCCGACCTCCAGCTGAAGGCCCAGCAGAACGCCGCCGCCTCCAGCGCCGCCAAGCTCGCCAAGAAGGCGAAGGCCGACGCGGACGCCAAGGCAGAGGCGGAGAAGAAGGCCAAGGCGGAGGCCGAGGCCAAGGCGAAGGAGGAGGCCGCCGCGCGCGCCTCCCGCTCCTCCGCGCGCACCACCCTGGCCTCGACCGGTGGCGGCAGCAGCTCCGTCACCACGCCGTCCTCCACGGCCACGGGTTCCGCCGCCACCATCGTGAACTTCGCGCTGGCCCAGGTCGGCAAGGCGTACGTGTCCGGGGCCACCGGCTCCAGCGCGTACGACTGCTCGGGCCTGGTGCAGGCCGCCTACCGCCAGGTGGGCATCGACCTGCCGCGCGTCTCGCAGGACCAGTCGACGGCGGGCCGCCAGGTCTCGCTCTCGAACCTCCAGGCGGGCGACATCCTGTACTGGGGCGGTGCGGGCTCCGCGTACCACGTGGCCATCTACGTCGGCGGCGGCAAGTTCGTCGGCGCGCAGAACTCCTCGACCGGTGTGGTCGAGCGCAGCATGGACTGGGACCGGCCGACCGGCGCGGTCCGCGTCCTCTAGTCGCGGCGCTTCAGGGATACGGCGAAGGGCCGGTGCTCCTCTCGGGGGGAGCACCGGCCCTTTCGCGTGCGCGCGGGCGCGAGGAGGCCGCTCAGGCCTTGGGGGCCACCTTCGACAGGCCGTTGATGATGCGGTCCATCGCGTCGCCGCCCGTGGGGTCGGTCAGGTTCGCCAGCATCTTCAGGGTGAACTTCATCAGCACCGGGTGCGTCAGGCCGCGCTGGGTGGCGATCTTCATGACCTTCGGGTTGCCGATGAGCTTCACGAAGGCGCGGCCCAGCGTGTAGTAGCCGCCGTAGGTGTCCTTGAGGACCTTCGGGTAGTTGTGCAGGGCCAGTTCGCGCTGGGCGGGGGTCGCGCGGGCGTGCGCCTGGACGATGACGTCGGCCGCGATCTGGCCGGACTCCATGGCGTACGCGATGCCCTCGCCGTTGAACGGGTTGACCAGGCCGCCCGCGTCGCCCACCAGGAGCAGGCCCTTGGTGTAGTGCGGCTGGCGGTTGAAGGCCATGGGCAGGGCCGCGCCGCGGATGGGGCCCGTCATGTTCTCCTCCGTGTAGCCCCAGTCGGCGGGCATGGAGGCGCACCAGGCCTTCAGGACCTCGCGCCAGTCGAGTTCCTTGAAGGAGGCGGAGGTGTTGAGGACGCCGAGGCCGACGTTGGAGGTGCCGTCCCCCATGCCGAAGATCCAGCCGTAGCCGGGCAGGAGGCGGTCCTCGCCCGGGCCGCGCCGGTCCCACAGCTCCAGCCAGGACTCCAGGTAGTCGTCGTCGTGGCGGGGCGAGTGGAAGTACGTCCGGACGGCCACGCCCATCGGGCGGTCCTCGCGGCGGTGCAGGCCCATGGCGAGGGAGAGGCGGGTGGAGTTGCCGTCGGCGGCGACGACGAGCGGCGCGTGGAAGGTGACCTCGCGCTTGTCCTCGCCGAGCTTGGCGTGCACGCCGGTGATCCGGCCCGTACGGTCGTCGATGACCGGCGCGCCCACGTTGCAGCGCTCGTGGAGGCGGGCGCCGGCCTTCTGGGCCTGGCGGGCCAGCTGCTCGTCGAAGTCGTCGCGCTTGCGGACGAGTCCGTAGTCGGGGTAGCTGGCGAGGTCCGGCCAGTCGAGCTGGAGGCGGACGCCGCCGCCGATGATGCGCAGGCCCTTGTTCCGCAGCCAGCCGGCCTCTTCGGAGACGTCGATGCCCATGGCGACCAGCTGCTTGGTGGCGCGCGGGGTCAGCCCGTCGCCGCAGACCTTCTCGCGGGGGAAGGCGGTCTTCTCCAGCAGCAGTACGTCGAGTCCGGCCTTGGCCAGGTAGTACGCGGTGGTCGACCCGGCGGGGCCGGCCCCGACGACGATCACGTCCGCGGTGTGTTCGGAGAGGGGCTCGGTCACAGCGGGTTCTCCCGAAGACTCGTTTTCGTGTGCCGGAACGCACGGGACATGTGCAGTCTATGGGTGGGTGTTGATCGTTATCGCGAAGGGTTGCCCACGCCATGAGCTCCACCGAGGAGAAGTCCCTGCCCGCCGTACCGGTCGTACGGCTGCGTGTGCCGACCGAGGAGGACGCGTACGCCTGGCACGAGGTGTTCGCCGATCCGGAGGTCATGGAGTTCCACGGGGGCAGGGCGGCGGAGCTGTCGGTGTACGAGGAGCTGACCGCGCGCCAGCGCCGGCACGACGCGGAGCGGGGGTTCTGTCTCTGGACGCTCCTGGACGAGGACGACGCGGTGATCGGCTTCACGGGCGCGCAGCCGTGGCCCCACGGGTGGGGCCCGGTCGGCGAGGTGGAGATCGGCTGGCGGCTCGCCCGGCGGGCGTGGGGGCGGGGGTACGCCACGGCGGCGGCCCGGGTCGCCGTCGACCGGGTGCGGGCCGCGGGGGTCGACGGGGTGGTGGCCATGGTCGATGCCCGCAACGAGCGGTCCGTCGCCGTGACCCGGCGGCTGGGGATGCGGCTCGCCGAGACGTTCCGGACGCCGTTGTCCGAACGGGAGGGGTACTGCTTTCGGCTCGCGCTGTGAGGGCCCGCGCCCCTAAACGCCGACGAGCGGGCGACTTTCGGCCAAGTCGTGGTGCGGTTCGGCTGCGGCACGGTGGGTGGCTGGTCGCGCAGTTCCCGGCGCCCCTAAAGGCTCGTTCGTCTGCGGACCGTGGCCGCCTCCCGCGCAGTTCCCCGCGCCCCAGGTGGCTGGGGGCGCGGGGAACTGCGCGGGCGACCCAGCACGGTCCGCGGACGAAAACAGGGGGTCCGGGGGCACCGCCCCGGCAGCCCGCCCAACCCTCACCCGGCCGCCCGCCCAGGGCTTTCGGGAAGGGGCGGGGTGGGGGCTAGAACACCGACAGGCCCGTGAGTGTCGTGAAGCGGTCCAGCGCCGCCACCCCCGCCACCGAGTTGCCCCGGGCGTCCAGCCCCGGGCTCCACACGCACAGCGTGCACCGGCCGGGGACGACCGCCATGATCCCGCCGCCCACACCGCTCTTGCCGGGCAGTCCGACGCGGTACGCGAAGTCGCCCGCCGCGTCGTACGTCCCGCACGTCAGCATCACCGCGTTGACCTGCTTCGCCTCGCTGCGCGACAGCAGCCGCGAGCCGTCCGCGCGCAGGCCGTGACGGGCCAGGAAGCGGGCCGCCAGGGCCAGGTCCGCGCAGCTCATCTCGATGGCGCACTGCCAGAAGTAGTGGTCGAGCAGCGTCGGTACGTCGTTGGCGATGTTGCCGTACGAGGCCATGAAGTGGGCCAGGGCCGCGTTCCGGTCGCCGTGGGCCGCCTCGGACTCGGCCACCACCGCGTCGAAGGCGAGCGCGGGGTTGCCGGTCTCCTCCCGCAGGAACTCCAGGAGTTCGCTGCTGGCGTCCCCGGTGAGGGTCTGGAGCCGGTCCGTCACGACCAGCGCGCCCGCGTTGATGAACGGATTGCGCGGGATGCCGTTCTCGTACTCCAGCTGGACGAGGGAGTTGAACGGGTTGCCCGAGGGCTCGCGGCCGACGTGCTCCCACAGGCTGTCGCCGCCGCGCGCGAGGGCCAGGGCGAGCGTGAACACCTTGGTGATCGACTGCGCGGAGAAGGGGCGCTGCCAGTCCCCGACCCCGTAGACCTTGCCGTCGAGGTCCGCGACGGCCATGCCGAAACGGGACGGGTCCACGCCGGCGAGGGCGGGGATGTACGCGGCGGGGGTGCCGCCGCCCACGAGGGGCGCGACGTCGTCCGCGATCTGCTGGAGAACGGCCTGGTAGTCCTGCTGGTCCACGGGGTGCCGGTGCCGGGTGCCGGGTTACTGGGGCTTGTAGCCGCGGTGCAGCGCGACCACACCGCCGGTGAGGTTGCGCCAGGCCACCTTGGACCAGCCGGCCCGCTGGAGCCGGGCCGCCAGCGCGGGCTGGTCGGGCCAGGCGCGGATGGACTCGGCGAGGTAGACGTACGCGTCGGGGTTGGACGACACGGCGGTGGCGACCGGGGGCAGGGCGCGCATCAGGTACTCGCTGTAGACCGTACGGAACGGCTTCCAGGTCGGCTGCGAGAACTCGCAGATGACCACGCGGCCACCGGGGCGGGTCACGCGCAGCAGCTCGCGCAGGGCGGTGTCGGTGTCCTGGACGTTGCGCAGGCCGAAGGAGATGGTGACGGCGTCGAAGGTGTCGTCCTTGAACGGGAGCTTCGTGGCGTCGCCCGCGGTGAACGGCAGGTGGGGGTGGCGGCCCTTGCCGACCTTCAGCATCCCGAGGGAGAAGTCGCACGGGACGACGTACGCGCCGGTGGCGGCGAACGGGAGGGAGGAGGTGGCGGTGCCGGCGGCGAGGTCCAGGACCTTCTGGGCGGGGCGGGCGTCGACCGCCTTGGCGACCTCCTTGCGCCAGAGGCGGGACTGGCCGAGGGAGAGCACGTCGTTGGTGAGGTCGTACTTCGCGGCGACGTCGTCGAACATCGAGGCGACGTCGTGTGGCTGCTTGTCCAGGGATGCGCGGGTCACGCCTTCATTGTGCCTGGGGCTTCGCCCCCGCCGCCCGCGCCCCCCTCGGGCGCGCCCGGGCCCCCTTCGCGCTTCGCGCGGTTCTCCCCCACCCCGCCCCTTCCCGAAACTCTCCGAGGGTGCGCGTCGCGTCTGCGGGCCGGTGGGTGGCTGGTCGCGCAGTTCCCCGCGCCCCTGAAGGCTCGTTCGTCTGCGGGCCGTGCTCGGTTGCTCGCGCCGTTCCCCGCGCCCCTAACTGCCTAGGGGCGCGGGGAACTGCGCGCTCAGCCGGCCACCGGCCCGCAGACGGACGGGATCCGCCGGAGGCTTTCGGGAAGGGGTGGGGTGGGGGCTATTTCGCGCGGTATACCAGGCGGCCCGCCAGCACCGTTGCCACGCATACCTCCCCGTCGAAGACCGCGAAACGGGCCGGGCCGCCCACGGCCAGCGGGGGCAGGACGGGCGAGGGCACCACGGCCAGGCCCGAGCGCCGTACCGCCTCCCCCACCACGCGCGACCGCGGCGAACCCACCACCGCCACCACCCCCCGCGCCAGCATCCGCTGCACCCCCCGCCGAGCGGACCCGCCCCGACGCACGTCGTCCAGGGCGAACGGCGGCGGGTCGAGAGGCTCCGTGCCGAGCGTGTCCGCCTCGCGCGGGTCCGGGTGGTAGGCCCGCTCCAGCAACTCGGCCCCGCCGGGGTCCACCAGGCCCGGCGACAGCCGGCCCGGCCACCGCCGCACCCGCGCCGCGGGATACGCCGCGGCCAGCGACTCGTACGGCCCGATCGCCGCCAGCCGGTCGCCCTCGACCAGGACCGCGTCGCCCCGCGAGGGGGCGTGGATGGTCAGCACCAGGACGTCAGTTGGACGCCAGCAGCTTCAGCTCGGGGTGCGCCGTGCCGCCCTCGATCGCCGTCGAGGAGATGTGCGACATGACCCGCTCGTCGACCGGGTCGTTCGCCGGGTCGTCGTGGACGAGCAGGTGCTCGTACGTCGTGGCGCGCTGCGCCGGCACCCGCCCGGCCTTGCGGATCAGGTCGATGAGCTCCATGCGGTTGGAGCGGTGCCTGGCGCCGGCCGAGGACACGACGTTCTCCTCCAGCATCACCGAGCCCAGGTCGTCCGCGCCGTAGTGCAGCGACAGCTGGCCCGCCTCCTTGCCGACGGTGAGCCAGGAGCCCTGGATGTGCGCGACGTTGTCGAGGAAGAGGCGCGCGACCGCCAGCATCCGCAGGTACTCGAAGACGCTCGCCTGCGTCCGGCCCTTCAGATGGTTGTTCTCGGGCTGGTAGGTGTACGGGATGAACGCGCGGAAGCCGCCCGTGCGGTCCTGTACGTCCCGGATCATCCGGATGTGCTCGATGCGCTCGGCGTTGGTCTCGCCGGTGCCCATCAGCATCGTGGAGGTGGACTCCACGCCCAGCCGGTGCGCCGTCTCCATGATCTCCAGCCAGCGCTCGCCGCTCTCCTTGAGCGGGGCGATCGCCTTGCGCGGCCGCTCCGGCAGCAGCTCCGCGCCGGCGCCCGCGAAGGAGTCGAGACCGGCGGCGTGGATGCGCTCGATCGCCTCCTCCACCGAGACGCCGGAGATCCGGGCCATGTGGTCGACCTCGGAGGCGCCGAGGGAGTGGATGACCAGCTGCGGGAAGTTCTGCTTGATGGCGCTGAAGTGCTTCTCGTAGTACTCGACGCCGTAGTCCGGGTGGTGGCCGCCCTGGAACATGATCTGGGTGCCGCCCAGCTCGACGGTCTCCGCGCAGCGGCGCAGGATGTCGTCGAGGTCGCGGGTCCAGCCCTTCTTGGTGTCCTTGGGGGCCGCGTAGAAAGCGCAGAACTTGCACGCCGTGACACACACGTTCGTGTAGTTGATGTTGCGCTCGATGATGTACGTGGCGATGTGCTCGGTCCCGGCGTACCGGCGGCGGCGCGCCGCGTCGGCGGCGGCGCCCAGCGCGTGCAGCGGCGCCGAGCGGTAGAGGTCGAGCGCCTCTTCGGGGGTGATGCGTCCACCCGCGGCGGCACGGTCGAGGACGGACTGGAGGTCGGCCTTCTCAGTCACCGGAGTGTCCCTTTCGGCAGGGTTGCGGACGGACCGAGCCAGCCTACGCCAGCGGGCCCGGCCCGCTTCGGCCCGGGTGCCGGGGCCGCCCGTACGGGTGTGTGGCGCTTCCGCCCGGGATGCCGGCGCCGCCGCCCGTACGGGTGTGTGCCGCTCAGCCCGTCTGCTTGACCAGCGTCGCGTACGGCTTGCCCGCGCCCGCCTCCTGGGACTCGTACTTGAGCGTGCCGTCCGCGTCGCGGGTGAAGACCAGGATCGCCCGGCCGCCGGTGCACAGGCCCGCCGTGCCCCGGCGCGCCGGGTCGGTGCGCTCCTCGATCGTCAGGCTCCGGTCGGTGCCGGAGACGAGCCTGCCCACCCCGAAGCACTCCACGGTCGTGCCCAGCACGCTGATCCTGGAGGACGTGGTGACGACGTCCTTCCCGGTGACGCCCGCCGTGAACACGGCCGTCAGGTCGCCGTGCGGCTGCCCGGTCGTGGACTCCGTCATCGGGCCCTTCCAGGTCCCGACGAACTCCCCCGGCACCCGCGCCACGGCCGGGCCGTCCGTCCCGCCGGGGGTCGCGCCCGGCGGCGCGGTGGCCGTGCTGCTCGGGCCGCTCGACGCCGCGTCGTGGCTGCGGTCGCGGTCGCCCGGCATCAGGTCGAAGAGGAACGCGGCACCGACGGACGCGGCGGCCACCGCCCCCGCGACCGCCAGCGCGACCGTGCAGCTCATCCGCCGCCCCCGGCCCCGCTCGCCGGGCTCGACGGCGGTGCCCACGGAGAGCGAGAAGCGCGAGGGCGGGGTGGTGGGCGGTTCGGGGGTGCGCTGTCCCGGAACGGCGTCCGCCACGGATCCGCCACCGAAGCCGTCCCCGAAGCCGCCACCGCGGCCGTCACCGCTGCCGCCACCGCCGCTGCCCGTGTCCGCGTCGGTGCGGCTGTGCGCGTACGACCCCGGCGCCCCGGACCCGTACGCCCCATCGGTCCCGGTGGACCCGTATGCCCCATCCGTCCCGACCGACCCGTACGCCCCCTCCGCCCCTCCCGACCCATAGGACGCGTCCGGGGGTCCGAACACCCCCACCGCCGGGCTGGTGAACGCCACCGGCCCCGACCCCCGCTCGTCCGGCACCCGCTCGTCCGCCGCCTCCGGTTCCAGGTCCAGCAGCCGTACCGCCGACCGGCTGACCTCCTCCACCAGCGCCCCCGGCAGCCAGCCCTCCGCGACCAGGGCCGAGGCACCCCGTGGGGCGAGCCGGCGGGCGAGTTCGGCGGGGGCGGGGCGGGTCCCGGCGGTCTTGGCCAGGCACGTCTCCACCGCCGCCCGCACCTCCCCGGCGAGCGGTCCGCCCAGCTCGGGCTCCTCGTGCACCACCTTGTAGAGCAGGGCGGCCGAGGAGTCGCCCGGGAAGGGGGGCGCGCCCGTCGCCGCGTACGCCAGGACCGCGCCGAGGGAGAAGACGTCGGCGGCGCCGGTGACGCCCTTGCCGAGGATCTGCTCGGGCGACATGTAGCCCGGCGAGCCGATCGAGACCCCGGTTGCGGTGAGCGAGGCCGTGCCGTCCACGGCGCGGGCGATGCCGAAGTCGATCAGGCGGGGGCCGTCGAGGGTGAGCAGCACGTTGGACGGCTTCACATCGCGGTGGACGAGTCCGAGCGCGTGCACCGCCGCCAGCGCCTCCGCGAGCCCCGCGCCCAGGGCCCGCACCGAGCGCTCGGGCAGCGGGCCGTGCGCGGCGACCGCCTGGGCCAGCGAGGGGCCCGCCACATAGCCGGTGGCGACCCAGGGCACCGCCGCCTCGGGGTCGGCGTCCAGGACCGGCGCGGTCCAGGCGCCGCCCACCCGGCGGGCCGCCTCCACCTCCTGGCGGAACCGGGCGCGGAACTGTTCGTCGAGGGCGAAGTGCGGGTGGACCACCTTCACGGCGACCGTGCGCCCGCCCGCGCTGCGGCCCAGGTAGACCCGGCCCATGCCGCCCGCGCCGAGTCTGCCGAGCAGTCGGTAGGCGCCGATGGTGCGCGGTTCGCCGGCTTCGAGCGGCTGCATCGCGATCTGCCTTCCCCCATGCCGTCACGTACGGTCGCACAGCAGGGTAGAGCGTGGCGTGTGCCGGATCACCGGGCCGGGCCCGATCGGGACCGTACGGCGACGAACCGATACGAACGCCCGGTCGTCTCTCTCTGCGGAGTTCACGCCCGAAAACCTCACGACCCGCCATGAAACGCATCAAACCGTCTCGGAGTCTCGTATGCATCGCCGTACCACCGCACTCATAGCCGCCGCCGTCCTCGGCTCGGCCGCGCTGGTCTCGGGCTGCTCCGACGAGGGCGAGCCGGTGAGCTTCGACAGCCCGGCGGCCTCCACGAAGGCGCCCGCGCCCAAGGCCGGCGGGACCGGCGGGCAGAACAGGGCGGGTGGGGGCGCGGTCTCCGAGGCGGTGGCGAAGACCCTGCTGCCGACCGGCCCGAAGGCGCGGTTCACCACGGAGAACACGCTGGAGGACGGCACCAGGATCGGGGTGACCACGCTGCACGGCAAGAAGTCGGGGTTCACGGGCAAGGTGTGGGTCTGGGCGCCGAAGCAGTACTTCGACCCCAAGTACGCGCAGAGCGGTTTCCCGGTGCTCATAGCCCTGCCGGGCGGCAACGGCTACCCGAAGAACTACTGGATGGGCACCGACCTCAAGCTCCAGAGCAGCATCACCCGGTGGTCCGAGGAGGGCAGGAGCGTCCCCTTCGTGGTGGTGATGCCGGTCCTCAACCCGGACGCGAAGTACTACTACGACGGCAGTGACATACCGGGGCAGCCCCGGATGGGCACCTGGATGACCGAGGACGTGCCGGACTTCGTGAAGGCGAACTTCCGCACCTTCAAGTCCCGCGACGGCTGGGCGTTCATGGGCTCCTCCTCCGGCGGCTTCGTCGGCCTGAAGTCGGTGCTCAAGCGGCCCGACCGGTTCAAGGCCGTGATCGCCTCCGGCCCGGACACCGTGCCGGACTCCCCGCTGTGGGCGGGCCACGAGGCCGAGAAGCAGGCGAACAACCCCGAGAAGCTCGCCCAGGCCCTGATCGACGGCAACGGCCCCGAGGTCGACCTCGCCTTCCAGATTGGCACCAAGGAGGGCGGCATGGCGAACCTGAACGGCTTCATCGCCAAGTACGGCAAGGGCCCGGTCAAGACCCGTCTCCAGGTGATCCAGGGCGGCAGGCACAACGCCCACACCTACATCAAGGGGATGGCCGACGGGACCATGCAGTGGATCAGCAGCAAGCTCCAGGCGCCGATCCCGTCGCCCTGACCGACCGGTAGGCCGGGGGAAGCAAGCCCGGGGAAGCCCGGGACAGCGGGCCCGGGGAGGCCCCGGAAGGCTCCCCCTACGCCCCGAGCAGCTCGACCGCCACGTCCGCCGGGAACCCGGTGGTCGGCCCGGTGCGGCGGGCGAACTCCCGTACGCCCGCGAGCTGGTCGGCGCCGAAGCGGAAGTCCAGCGTCGTGAAGTAGCGCTCCAGCAGCTCCGCGTCGAAGACCTCCCAGCGGGCGGCCTGCTCGGCGACCTTGGTGACCTCCTCCAGGGAGAGGTCGCGCGACGCCAGGAACGCCTGGTGGACCTCGCGCACGACCCCGGGCTCACGGGCCAGGTAGTCCTTGCGGGTCGCCCACACGGCGAAGACGAACGGCAGGCCCGTCCACTCCTTCCACATGGCGCCCAGGTCGTGGACCTGGAGCCCCAGGCGCGGGGCGTCGTGGAGCGAGGCGCGCAGGGCGGCGTCCCCGATCAGGACCGCCGCGTCCGCCTCCTGCATCATCAGGCCGAGGTCGGGCGGGCACGTGTAGTAGTCGGGCGTGACGCCGAAGCGCTCGGCGAGCAGCAGCTGGGCCAGGCGTACGGAGGTGCGCGAGGTGGAACCGAGCGCCACCCGGGCGCCGTCGAGCTCCTCCAGCGGGCGCTGCGAGACGATCACGCAGGACATGACCGGCCCGTCGCAGCCGACCGCGAGGTCGGGGAAGGCCACCAGGTCGTCCGCGTTGCGCAGGAACTCCACGAGGGTCACCGGCGCTATGTCGAGGTCTCCCCGGACGAGCTGCTCGCTCAGCTTCTCGGGGCTGTCCTTGGTCAGCTCCAGATCGAGCAGGGTGCCCGTGCGGGCGAGGCCCCAGTAGAGCGGCAGACAGTTGAGGAACTGGATGTGCCCGACCCGTGGCCGGGTGGTTGTTTGGTCCACATCGCGAGACTAGACCTGTCCTGTTTGTCCAGCTACGGCGGGTCGTTCGTCAGCGCGTCACGGGCACGTCAAACGTCCGGGTGACGTGATCTTTCCCTCTACCGCAGCCCCGATCCTGCGTGCTACGCTCAGCGCAAGTTGCAGTTTGGTTTCCCTTGCAGTACAGAGCCTGCGGAGCATGTAACCCGCAGGCTTTTGTAGTTTTCAGACTTCTTTGCAGGTTCTGGAGCAGGGCAACCCTTTGGCCCAAGGAGGGCTTATGGCTACCGGAACCGTCAAGTGGTTCAACGCTGAAAAGGGCTTCGGCTTCATCGCCCAGGACGGCGGCGGCCCGGATGTCTTCGTCCACTACTCCGCGATCAACGCGTCTGGCTTCCGCTCCCTCGAGGAGAACCAGGTCGTGAACTTCGACGTCACGCAGGGCCCGAAGGGCCCGCAGGCGGAGAACGTCACCCCGGCCTAGTTGCCCGGGTCGGCGATCGCTGACTAGCAGCAGTACCCAAGGAGCCCTTCCCCGTACGGCGACGTACGGGGAAGGGCTCCTGCCTTTCCCGTACGGCCCGCTGACCGCGCCGCCCGATCCCGCTACGGTCTCGGCCATGGGCAAGGGGACGGTCACCGTGCACCATGTGCGCGCCGTGCTGCGCGGCGCCGAGCGGCGGGGCATCGACACCGTGCCGCTGCTCCAGGCCGCCGGCATCCCGCCGCTGCTGCTCGGCGACGACCGGGCGCGGGTCACGCCCGACCAGTTCGCGCTGCTGTTCCGGGCGCTGTACCGGGCGACCGAGGACGAGTTCCTGGGGCTCGGCACGGCCCCGAGCCGCCCCGGCACGTTCGCCATGATGTGCTGCGCGGCGCTGGGCTGCCGCGATCTGGGCGGGGCGATGCGGCGCGGGATCACGTTCTACGGGCTGTTCCCCGGCGGGCCCCGGCTCGCCCTCACCACGGACGCCGAAGACGCCGTCCTGGCCGTCCACGGCGACCTCGGCGGGCGGGACGACGACCACTTCCTCACCGAGTGCCTGCTGATCATCACGCACCGGCTGTGCAGCTGGCTGATCGGCCGCCGCATCCCGCTCCTGCGGGCGGTGTTCGCCTATCCGCCACCCCCGCACCGGGACGAGTACCCGTCGCTCTTCGGCTGCCCCGTCCGGTTCGGCCGGGCGCGGACGGAGGCGGTGTTCGACGCGCGCTGGCTGACCGCGCCGCTCGTCCGGGACGAGGCGGCCCTTGAGCGGATGCTGCGGCGCTCCCCCTTCGAGCTGCTGAGCCGCCGGGCGTACGGGACGACGGTGGCCGAGCAGGTCCACCGCGACCTCGCCCGCGCGCTGCACACCTCGCCCCGGCTGCCGACGCTGGACGAGACGGCGGCCCGGCTCGCCCTCTCCCCCGCCACCCTGCGGCGCCGCCTCCAGCGGGAGGGCACCTCCTTCCAGCGGCTCAAGGACGCGGTGCGGCGGGACGCGGCGATCGCGGGTCTCGCCGGGGGGCGCGAGCCCATCGCGGAGCTCGCGGCCCGGCTCGGGTTCTCCGAGGACACCGCCTTCCACCGGGCGTTCCGCCGCTGGACGGGGACGACGCCGGGTGCGTATCGGCTGGGCCAGGGAAGCTGAGCGGTACGGTCAGCCCCGTACCTACCGGTCAGTCACTACGGTCTCCCCAACCGCACCGCCCCCCACGACCGTTGGGAGTGCCGCAATGTCCCTCCGCACGAGAGTCGCCGGTGCGCTCGCCGCCGGACTCCTCCTCTCCGCAGCCGCCCCGACCGCGTTCGCGGCGGCCGACGACACGGCCGCCCCCGCCGCCCGTCCGGGCGATGTCGTCAGCTCCGCGCCCACCGCGTTCCACCCGCTGCCGGGCCAGTGGACCAACACCAGGGCGTGGCACATCACCTACCGCTCCACCACCGCCACCGGCGGCCCCAACGTCGTGTCCGGCACGGTGATCGTGCCCAACGACGGCCGCACCGGGCAGCGCCCGCTCGTCACGTACGCCGTCGGCACGGTCGGCCTGGGCGACTCGTGCGCCCCCAGCGCGAACTTCCCGTACGGGACGGCCGTCGAGGCCACGCTGATCAACCAGATCGTGCAGCGCGGCTGGGCGGTCGCGGTGACCGACTACGAGGGCCTGGGCACGCCGGGGGACCACACGTACACGGTCGGCCGGGCCGAGGGCACGGCCATGCTCGACGCGGCCCGCGCCGCCCAGCGCCTGGGCATCCCCGGCGTCTCCGCCGACTCCCCCGTCGGGATCATGGGCTACTCCCAGGGCGGCCAGGCGAGCAGCTGGGCGGCCGAGCTGCACGACTCCTACGCCCCCGACCTCAAGGTCAAGGGCACCGCCACCGGCGGGGTCCCGGCCGACCTCATGAAGGTCGCCCGCTCCAACGACGGCGGCCTCGGCTCCGGCCTGATCTTCATGGCGGCGGCGGGCCAGGACGCGGCCTTCCCCGAGCTGGGGCTCGACGCGTACCTGAACCCCGCCGGGCAGAAGCTCGTCGACTACTTCCGGACGAACTGCGTCGCCGTCGACACCGTCGTCGGCTCCTTCAAGAAGATCACCGACCTGACGGTCAGGAACCCGCTGGAACAGCCGGACTGGCAGGCCCGCCTGGGCGAGTCCCGCCTCGGAACCCACGCCCCGGACGCGCCGGTGTACCTCTACCACGGCTCGGTGGACGAGCTCATCCCGTACGAGGTGGGGAAGGGGCTGCGGGCCGACTGGTGCGAGCGGGGCGCGAACGTCTCCTGGCACACGCTCCCGCTCCTCGGCCACATCGGCGGAGTGACGGTCGGCGCGCTGCCCGCCGCCGACTGGCTGGCCGACCGCTTCGCCGGGCGCGCGCCGGTGGGCAACTGCTAGCACCCCACCTCCGCCCACACCGTCTTGCCCGGCGGGCGCTCCTCCACGCCCCACGCCCTCGCCAGCGCCTCGACCAGCAGCAGCCCGCGCCCGGACTCGGCCTCACCGGCCGGTTCCGGGCGCAGTGGCCGGCGCACGGCCCTGGTGTCGGTCACCTCGATGCGGAGTACCGTGCCGAGTACGAGCCGGAGTTCGCACGCGTGCCCCGGTACGTGCCCGTGCAGCACCGCGTTCGCGGCCAGCTCGGCGACGATCAGGGCGGCCCGGTCGGAGCGCTCGCTCCCGTGCGGGATGCCCCACGCGTCCAACTGCCCGAGCGCCAGTTTCCGCGCACTGCTGGCGCCCCGCCGCGTACTGCTGAAGCTCCGCGCGAACTCGACCGTGGGGGTGGTGATTTGGGGATTCATGTCACCGAGCGTGACGAGATGTGCGTACGCTGAACAAGGGGTGTCGCCCCGACCCCGGCCTTTCTGTACGGGTACGGCGAGAGCCCTGTACGAGTCGTCGCCCGTGACCCTCTGGAGGCGTGCATGGAGGACGACGACGGCCTCACCTCGGAGCTGTTCATCGCCGTGGGTGAGCAACTGAAGGTGCTGCGGGTCCGGGCCGGGCTGACCCAGAAGGAGTTCGGCCGGATCGTCGGCTACACGGAGAGCCAGATCTCCGCGATGGAGCGGGGCGTACGGATCACCCAGCCGGACTTCCTCGACAAGGCGGACGACGTCCTGAACGCGGGGGGTGTGCTGCGGGCTGCGCGGAAGGCGATCGAGAGCGTTCAGGCGCGCGGCCGGGTGCGCCATCCGGGTTGGTACCGGAACTACGCCATGGTGGAGGCCGAGGCCATCGAGCTGCACCACTACGGCACCCAGGCGGTGCACGGCCTGCTTCAGACCGAGGCCTACGCGCGGGCACTGTTCACGCAGCGACGCCCCCTGCTGAGCGACGAGACCATCGAGAAGCGCGTCGCCGACCGCCTCGCCCGCCAGGAAGTGCTCCACGCCTGGCCGTCACCGACGTTCAGCTTCGTGTTCCAGGAGGTTGTCCTGCAACACCCCATCGGTGGACGCACCGTATGGAGGGAGCAGCTTCAGCAGCTCCTGCGCATCGCCCAGATGCGAACTGTCGAGCTTCAGATCATGCCCACCGATCGCGAGGACTGCCCCGGCATCGACGGCCCGTTCACGCTGCTCACCACCAAGAAGGGGCAGCCGGTTGCGTACACCGAGATCCAGGGGCACCCTCGGTTGATCACGGATCCGGAAGAGGTCCGCGTCATCATCACCCGCTATGGGATCATCCGGGCGCAGGCTCTCACGCCCCGGGAGTCGCTGGCCCTGATCGAGAAGATGCTGGGAGACGCATGAACTGGTTCAAGAGCAGCTACAGCGGCGCCGAGGGCGGGGACTGCATAGAAGTCGCCTACGACTGGCGCAAGTCGAGTCACAGCGGCGCCGAAGGCGGCGAATGCGTCGAGGTCGCCGCACACCCCTCCGCCGTCCACATCCGGGACTCCAAGGTCACCCCGGGCCCGGAGATCACCGTCGTGCCCCACGCCTGGGCCGCGTTCGTCTCGTACGCCGCGCGGTAACCACCGGCACGGCGAAGGGCCCGGCACCGTGACCGGTGCCGGGCCCCCCTCACACGTACTGCCTCACACGTACTGCCTCACACCGCCAGCAGCTCCGGCTTCGGCATCAGTGCCGTCGCGAAGACCACCTGGGTGAGGAGCATGATCCCGAACAGCGCTCCCCCGCCGCCCAGTGCCAGTGGCAGCACCGGCATGAGCAGCAGGAACACGGCCGCCGTGCGGAAGCCGCCCGGCGTTCCGTACCTCTTGAGCAGGCCCAGGAGGAGCAGCAGGAACAGCGAGACCGCCGCGACGAACAGCATCAGACCGATGCCGTCGGCCAGCTGCTCCGGGAAGGAGAGCGTGCCGCGCGGGGTCAGCGCCATGGCCAGGAACCAGCCGATCGCGCAGACCGGTACGTACCTCGCCGCGCAGCGCGGGAACCAGGGTGCGTGGGTCACTTCGGCGGATCCTTCAGGCATTGGGCGGAGTTCCAGTACCGCATGTCCTTGTTGCCGTACCAGGGCATCGAGTCCAGACCGGACACGTTGTCCATCCGGTCGTGGGCCACGACCAGCGGCTTCTGCGCCCGACGGTACTGGACGACCTCCATGTCCGGGTAATGGTCTCCCTTCCTGGTCACGGTCACCGAGCCCTTGTTGGCGGCGATCGTCACATGCGTGTCGACGGAGAACAGCGACATCAGACTGTTCACCCCCGCTATGCCTAGGTCGAGCTTGGACGAGTTCGAGTGGTACTTGCCGAGGAAGTTGTAGTTCACGATGTTCCGGCCGGTCACGCTCTCCGAGGGATAGTCGTTGAACGACATGGGGAACGCCGGGATCATCCTCGACGGGGACTCGATGTCGTAGCCGGGACCGCTCTGGCCCGCCTGGCCGAGCAGGTACGACGAGACGTGCTTGGTCGACGGCTTGGTGTGGGACGGCGAGATCTTGAAGGTCACGTCACCCGTGGCCGTGTCCCAGAACAGGACCATGCGGTAGGCCGCGTCCGGGTCGGTCGAGTACTCGCGGTTGTCGCCGAGCAGCTGGTAGCCCAGGCCCGGGATCTTCATCGCGTCCTTGGTGTGGATGAAGAACCGCATCATGATGATGCCCCGGTCGGGACCCTTGCCGACGTTGAAGTGGCCGAACTGGGTGCCCTTCTCTCCGTGCGACCACATCGCCCGCAGGACCCGTGCGTAGGCGGATGCCTTGGCCCGGTGCGCGACCTTGTGCACGATGCGGCGGATGACCTTCTTGATCCGGTGGATGACCCGCTTCACCGCGTGCTTGATCTTCTTGATGATGTGGCCGATGTGGAACTCGCCGCTCGGGTCGCTGTCGGTGACCGGCGAGTTGTTGGCGTAGGCGTACCCGTTGATCTGCTGCGGGTCGGTGAGGTCCATGACCGGGTCCACCGAGGCGAACCGGCCGTTGGCCGCGTCGTACTCACGGGCGCCCATGTGCGTGAGGCCCGTGGACTTGTCGGTGACGCCGCCCACGAAGCCGTGGTCGCCCGGCCAGCCCTTCTGCGGCTGGGTGCCGCGCGGGGTGCCGAACGGGCCGGAGGCGCGCCGGGTGACCGACAGGGTCACCGAGTCGACCGCCACCTCGTCGGTGCCCTGGGCGTCGCTGAGCAGGTAGGTGACCGAGCCGTCCGAACCCCGTGCCACGGTCGTGTTGCCCGCCGAGTAGTAGCGGACACCGCTGACCGTGTTGTCGGCCTTGTTCAGCGTCAGCTCCTCGGCGCCCAGGTACAGGGTCACCGAGCCCGGTTCCCGGCGCAGCAGGCGGGAGCCGTCCGCGTCGTAGAGGAACGTGGAGGTCCGGCCGTCGATCGTGGAGGAGGCGAGGTTGCCCTCGGCGTCCCAGATCAGCTGCTGGTCACCGGCCGAGGTGACCCGGCGGGTGGTGTTGCCGGAGGCGTCGTACTCGAACGCGTCGGTGCGCGCCCCGGGTCCGGTGATGTCGACCTTGTCCATGCCGTGCGGACGGGTCTCGCCCGGCTGCGGGTAGGAGTAGCCGCGCCGGACGTCCTTGGCGGTGTCGCCGGTGACGTCGTGCTGGACCTCGGCGGCCCGGTTGCCGACCGTGTCGTAGGTGTACGAGTACCAGTACGGGTCGACGCCGCCCACCTTGGGGCGCACGTCCGTCGACGGCTTCAGCGCGCAGTCGTCGGTGCCGGTCCACGCGTGCGAGAGCCGCGCCGCGAAGTCGTACGTGAAGCACTGCGTGTCGGTGACGGACTTGTCGTCGCGGTCGTCGCGGATACGGGTGATGTTGCCGGCCGGGTCGTAGCTGTAGACCTTGCTGTCGATGGTCTGCGGGGCCTGCGACTCGCGGTCGTTGACCACGCTGCTGAGCCGGTGCGTGTCCTCCTCGTAGGTGTACGTCTGGACCGTGCGTCCGCCGACCGCGCCGAGCACGGTCTGCAGGAGCTCCCCGGAGGGCGCGTACTGGGTGCCCAGCGAGTACACGTCCGTGCCGTTGCCGACCGTGGTCGGCAGGCCGTAGTCGGTGTACCCCTGGCGGACGGTCTCCGCGGGGAGCCCGCCGCCGGCCGGGAAGGTGGTGGTGTTGGCCAGGCCCGTGGTCGGCGTGTAGGTCGAGCCGAACTCGTAGGTGCCCTGGAGCTTGCCCTCGGCGGCCGGAACCGTGATCACCGAGCCGGTGGCCCGGCCCGAGGCGTCATAGCCCTTGACGGCCGTGGTGTAGGCGTTGCCGTTGTCCCAGCGGGTCGAGGAGCTGAGCATCTTCTTGCCGCCGGCCAGCGTGTCGTACGTCCACTCGGCGAGCTTGGGGCCGGTGACGCTGTCCTTGCGCAGGCTGGTGGGGCGGCCGAGCTCGTCGTAGGTGTACGCGAGAACCGTGCCCCGGGCGTCCTTGGTCGTCTCCGTCTTGCCGTCGGGCGTGAACGTCGTGGAGACGGCGCCCTTGTCCGGGTCGGAGGAGGTGACCTGGCGGCCGCGCAGGTCGAAGGTGGCCGACCAGGTGTTGCCCGCCGCGTCGACCAGCTTCGTGAGCCGGTCGGCGGTGTCGTAGGTGTACTTCAGCGCCTCGTACTTGTCATCGCTCGCGCCGATGACCGGGTTGCGGTCCTTGTACTGGCGCAGCTCGACCGGCTTGTCGTGGGCGTTGCTGACCACCAGCGTGGCGGCCGCGCCGCTCGGCGGGAGGGTCGCCGTCCAGTTGCCGCCGTAGGTGGTGGTCGTGCGCCACCGCTCGGTGCCCTTGGTGAGCGCGATGGCGGCGGTGGCGCGGCCCATGCCGTCGAACTCGGTCACGGTCTGCGCCGGGACCTGGCTGTCGGGGACCGCGAAGACGGCCGTCGCGACCGGCTGGTCGTTGTAGTACTCGGCGTTGTCCTTGTAGGTGCGGCCCTGGCTGTCGTAGAAGCTGTCCGTGATCAGCCGGCCCGTGCCGCCGTACGCGTCGGTCTGCGTCTGGCGCTTGCGCAGCAGACCGTCGTAGAGCGTCACCGCCTTGCGGTACTTGCCGCTCTCGAGCAGCGTGTTGGAGGTGACGGTGCTCGGACCGCTCTCGCCCCGCACCTGGTAGGAGAAGGTGACGTCGGCCGCGGCGGGCTTGGTCCGTCCCGGCTTCCAGGCGGCGGAGAGCTGCCCGAGCGCGTCGTACTCCTGGCTGGTGACCCGGCCGTTGGCGTCGGTCGCCTTCAGCGTGAGGCCGCGCAGCCCGTCGAGCTCGACGCTGGTGGTGTACCCCTTGTTGTCGGTGGTCACCACCTGGGTGGGCTGGACACCGGTGGCCGGGGTGTACGCGGTCAGGGTCTTGGCCCCGGCCGCGTCGGTGGTCTGCGTCATCCGCCCGTACGCGTCGTAGAGCGCGGTGGAGGTGGTGACGTACACCGGCAGACCGGCGCTGTAGTGGTCCAGCTCCTCGATCCTGGACGCCATCGCCTTGCCCGCGACGGGGGCGGCGCCGTACGCGCTGGTGTCGTACGTGGTGCGGGTCTCGCCGGTGACCGTGGCCGCCGAGGGGGCCGTGCCGCAGCCGGTGGAGCTCTTCTGCTCGGAGGCGATGTAGGAGATCAGATAGTTGGTGGTGTCGGGGGTGACGTAGGTGGTGCGGGTGCACTGCTCGTCACCGCTGACAGCGATGTCGCCCTCGTCCGAGGAGGTCAGGGTCTGGCCGTAGGCGTCGAAGGTGTCCGTCGAACGCGTGGTCTGCCAGCTCCCGTCGTCCATCAGGGACCGGCCGGTGGTGGTCTCGGTGTCCGTCTGGTAGGCGTGCAGGTCGGTGGTGCCCGGACGGGTCTGGGTCGCGGTCAGCTTCGACCACGGCTTCTCCACCGACGACTCGACGATTCTGCCGCCGTCCTTGTCGTAGCCGACGCTCTCCAGCTCCTGGCCGCTGTACTGCTCGGCGTCGGTGTACAGGGTGCCGAAGGAGTCGGCCACCTGGGCGCCGTCGATGCCCCGCAGGTACGTCGCCTCCGACAGCGTCTTGTTGGTCGTCCCGGTCCGGGTGCGCACCTTGCCGTAGCCGCGGTAGTCGCTGTACGTGCGGTGCTTGTCGAGGGTGAACTCGCTGGTGTCCTTGGCCCAGGCGATCCCGCCCAGGTACTCGTACTCGGTCACCTCCGAGTCGGTTCCCGCGACCTTGTCGTCCTCGGTCACCTTGGTCACCACGTACTTGTGGAACCAGTCCTTCACCGGCGTGCTGCCGCCCTCGGGCGTCCACCAGTTCGGGTAGCAGCGCTTGGTGTTGGTCGCCTCGTCCGGCGGGCTCGCGTAGGCGCACTCGGTCGGCGAGTACGAGACGAGGGTGTCGCCGCCGTACTCCGAGCTGATGCGCGTGATGCGGTACTTGTTCAGCGGCGGACGGCCCTCGGAGGCGTCCACGCGGTTGGGCATCAGGGTGCCGCCGAAGGTCACCGACGGCTTGGACAGCGGGGTGCCGCCCGCCTTGCCGGTGTGGGTGATCGAGTCGAGCCACAGCCCGTTGCCGCCGGTGTCACCGGTGCCGGGGAAGCTCTGCCCGAACGCCCAGGTGTCGATGTCGGCGTAGGTGGTGCCCTTGAGCACCTGGGTGGTGACCGAGGTCAGCCGCTTCTTCGACCAGAACGACGGCGAGCCGTTGAGGCAGTCCGCGCCGAACACGCAGACCTCGTCGACCGGGGTGTCCGGCCAGTTGGAGGCGTGCGCCTTGTCGAAGGCGCAGTCGGTGGCGGTGCCCAGGCAGCGGTCGCCCATGGCGAAGTTCACCTTGGCCGAGGGCTGGGCCGTGTACACCGATCCGGCGCGGTGGCCGTACTCGATGTGGTCCAGGTAACCGCCGCGCGTGTAGGACGCGTCCGCCTTGGGCTTGGTGGTCGTGGAGCCGCCGGAGTTCTTGGCGTAGGCGTTCTTCTCCTGGGTGTAGAAGAGTGCCATCGCGTTGCCGTGCGGGTCGACCACGTAGTCGAGGTTCCAGCGCCAGCCCTGGTTGCGGACCGAGTCCGTGAAGGCGGTGGCGTGGCCCGGCTCGTTGGTGTGGTTGCCGTAGACCGGGACGGTGTAGGCGGAGCCGGTCTCGGTCTTGCCGGAGGCCCAGCCGGGGAGGCGGTTCTTGCCGAACCAGTACTGGGTGCCGTCGAGCGTGGTCACCTTCCAGTACTCGTTGTCGTCGTCACCGTTGTTGGTGTCGGTGGCGGTGCCCTTGATCCGCTGGATGCGCGAGCCGTCGTCCTCGGCCGGCCGCCACACGTCCCCGGTGCCCGTCCTGACCAGCGCGGTCGAGGAGCCGTTCAGGGACATCATGGCGTTGTCCGAGCGCCAGCACAGGTCACCGGACTTGGCCGGGGCGTTGGTGCCCGTGCCGTTGTCGTCCTTGCAGGCCATGTACTGCCGCTCGATGAAGCCCATCTCCATCCGCCAGCCCTCGCCGAGCGCGGAGGGCTGATTGTTGCTGGAGGCGGTGCGGCCGTCGATGCCCGAGGAGGAGTAGCCGAGGGCGAGCTTGGGGCTCAGGTCCCCGGGAACGGGCGGCATCTGGAGCGGGTACTCCCAGGAGAAGCCGCCCTCGTTGCCGCCCGCGCTCCAGCTCCCGGACGGGGCGAGCGAGGTCGCCTTGAAGTCGCCGTTGGCCCCGTCGGGGGTGGCGGTGGCGGCCAGGACGGTGAAGGCGGCCCCCGCTGTGGGCATACGTTCCGCAAGGGCGGAACGGGTGGGCACAGCGGACCCACGGCGTGCAGCCGCTCCACCCGCACCAGCCACAGCGGCGTCCGGCGCCACATCGATCTCGGCCGTCAGCTTGCCCGTCATCGCGTCGTTGTGCGAAGCCAGCGGCGTCACCCCCCGGCACTCGGCCCTCTCGGGCGTCGTCAGCGCACACGCGGGCAGCCGCACGAGCCGCAGCCGGGTCGCCCAGTCCGCCCCGTAGGCCCCCCGGAAGGCGGTGTAGTCGAGCTGTACGGAGGCGCGGCCCGCCGTGGTCCCGCGGTCGTCACGGGCGACGCCGAGCACGACCCCGTCCAGGCCCAGACGGTCCGCCGCCTTGCGGTCCCCCATCCGTACCCGCACCTTGGCGGGCGCCCCGGCCGCGGCCGGACCCGCGGCGGAGGCGGCGCCCTTGGCCGTCTTCGGCGCGAGCGGCGCGATCCCGACCGGGCTGCCCGGCGCGGCCGCGTGACGCGATCCGGCCACGCTGCGGCCCGCCGCGCTCTTTGCCAACGCATCGGGTGCGACCCGGCTCAGGTCGACCTCGCTGTCCCCGGCCGCGGGCCAGGTCACCTTCGGCGCCCGCCAGGGCCGCTTCGCGGTCTCGCTCGTGGCGGCCGAACCGCCCTTGCCCAGCTCGGAGCCGGGAACGGAGGCCGTCTTCTGCACCGAACGCAGGGAGAAGTCGACCTTTCCCGCCGCCGCCGCGACGCTCGGCAGCAGCGTGACCAGCACCGCGCTCGCCGTGAGCGCGCCGAGCGCCGCCGTGGCGCGCCGGCGTCTGGCTCCTCCCGAGTCCTCGTCGTATCTCAAAGTCCCCGCCCGTGAACGACTCACTGGAAGTCTCCAACTCTCCGTATTCAGCTCAAAAGGCGCCCCAAGTCAGGGGCGCCTCGGGGAACTTAACACCATGGAATTTCCGGGCGGAAGAACAATTCGCACGGTGAACACCGCAGTTGAGGGGGGAGGTAACGAGAGGAGAACGATCCCCGAAACATACGCACGCAAAGGCCCTGCCAAGGGTGCGAACAGGCCAGTTCGGACGTTATTCCGGCGTTACGCTCCCGCTCTGCAAGCAGCATTAACTGATACGAGGGTGGGGTTTGGTGAGGGGACATCACATGCGCCGCGGCAGACGGCTGCCGGCCGCGCTGATGGCAGCCGCGCTCGGCGCGGGGGGCCTTGCTCAACTGGCCGCGGCACACGCGGCATTTGCGGACGAGATCACCGGCAGCGGTACGCAGAGCCGGACAAGTGCACATGGAATCAATGATTCCGCGGCTGAAATCAACACTTCCGGAATTACCGGCTCCGGAAGCTCCACTTCCGGAGCCGGTAATTCCGGCAACCGGGCGTCCGCCGCCGAGGCCGAGGCCCGCGCCCAGGCGAAGCGGACCGGCCGCCAGGTCGAGATCCTGGACCGCCGCGACGAGATGTCACAGGTGCTGGCCAACCCGGACGGGTCGCTCACCATGCGCCAGTACGTCCGCCCCGCCTTCGCCCGGGTCGGCGGCGCCTGGCGCGCGGCCGACGCCACGCTGAAGCAGGGCGCCGACGGCCGGTACGCCCCGGCCGCCGCCACCTTCGGCATCTCCTTCTCCGGCGGCGGCACCGGCCCGCTCGCCACGATGACCAAGGACGGCAGGGCCCTCTCGGTCTCCTGGCCGGACGCGCTGCCGCAGCCCCGCGTCGAGGGCGACACGGCCCTCTACCCCGAGGTGCTGCCCGGCGTCGACCTCACCCTGCGCGCCGACGTCGACGGCTTCGCCCAGCACCTGGTCGTCAAGGACCGCGAGGCCGCCGCCAACCCGCGCCTGACCGAGCTCTCGCTCGCCCTGCGTCTGGCGGGCGCGCGCCTGAAGGCGGACGCCCGGGGCAATCTGACGGCCACCGACACCCGCTCCGGCGCCCGGCTCTTCACCGCCCCCGCGCCCACCATGTGGGACTCCTCGCACCTGCCGAAGCAGGCGGCCGCCCAGCTGGCCCGCGGCGCGCGCCCGGCCACCGAGACCGGGCCCCCCGCGCTCGTCCCGATGGGCACCGAGGTCGACGGCGACCACCTGCGGATCACTCCGGACGCGGCGATGCTGAAGAACCCGAAGACGGTCTTCCCGGTCGTCATCGACCCCGTCTTCTCCGGCGGCGGCCGCAACAACTGGGCGATGGCGTACAAGCAGTCGGGCAACTCCACGATCGCCAACACCGCGTACTGGAACGGCGGCACCTTCAGCGACAAGATCGCGCGCCTGGGCCACGAGACGTCGACGAACGGCACCGCCCGCTCGTACTTCCAGCTGAACACCAAGGGCCTGGCCGGATCGAAGATCATCTCGGCCACCTTCAACGTCTTCAACAGCTACTCCTGGTCCTGCACCAAGACCCCGGTCGAGCTGGGCCTGACCGGCCCCATCTCCACCGCGACCACCTGGAACAACCAGCCCGCCTGGAAGCAGACCCTCCAGGAGAAGACGTTCGCGCACGGCTGGTCCTCGACCCAGTGCGCCGCGGCCGGCGAGGACTTCGACGCCGCCGCGATCAAGACCGCGGTGCAGGCCGTCGCGGACAGCGGCGCCACCGACATGACCCTCGGCCTGCGCTCGCGCGCCGACTTCGAGGGCAACGAGCAGAGCTGGAAGAAGTTCCAGAACGACCCCAGCCTGGAGATCACCTACAACTCGCCGCCCAAGGTGGACTCCTCGGGCGCCTTCCAGGGCTCCTGGGCGCCCGGCGCCGACGGCCTGCTGCCGATCGCCTGCTCCACCGACCCGGCCGCCTTCCCCGTCGTCGGCAACGACGGCCTCACCCTCACCGCCAAGGTCTCCGACCCGGAGGGCGGCCAGATCACCGGCGCCTTCCAGCTCAAGGACTACGACACCGGCGCGGTCATCGCCTCGCCCATCTCGACCGTGACCGCGGGCGGCACCGCCCAGGCCCGGATCGACGCCTCCCTGCTCGCCACCGGCAAGCGCTACACCTGGACCGTCCAGTCCCGTGACGGCCTGGACACCTCGGCGTGGACCACGGCGTGCGGGCTCGGCGTGGACAAGGCCGCGCCCGCCCAGCCCACCGTGGCCGCCACCGACGGGCACGCGCTGGACGTGGCGGAGGTGCCCGCGCGCACCGACCGTACGGTCAGGTTCGCCTCCACCGACCAGGGCGGCGTGGACGGCTTCTGCTACTCGCTCAACCAGCCCCTGTCGGTCTCCGGTCTGCGGTGCCCGAGCGGTACGTATGTGAAGGCGGCCGCCGACGGCACCGCCACGGTGACCGTGAAGCCCAGCCTGTGGCCCAACAACCGGCTGCACGTCCAGGCGTACGACAAGGCGGGCAACTCCTCCGCCTACGGCGGCGGTTCGGCGCCCACCGACACCACCCTGATCGCCACCGACCGGCCCGCGTTCGTGCACGACGCGGCCGGGCGGGTCCACGGCGACCTGCCGGGCGACCTCGACGGCGACGGCCAGGTCGACCTGCTGGCCACCGCCTCCGACGGCACCCTGCGGCTGCTGAGCGGCCAGGGCGACGGCACCCTGAAGGCGCCGCGCACCCTCGCCTCGGGCGGCTGGAACGGCGTGCGCGTGGCCCACCGCGGTGACTTCATCGCCGCCACCGACGGCCAGACCATGGACGGGTACGAGGACTTCTTCGTCAAGGTCGGCAACAAGCTCTACCTGTACCCCGGCGACGGCAACGGGATGCCGCTCACCACCCAGCGCAAGGAGCTGCTGCGGCCCACCGGCAAGGACAACGGCCCGCTGACCGGCCCCGGCGGCCTCTGCCTGGACGTGAAGTCCGCGAGCAGCGCCAACGGCACCCCGCTCCAGATCTACACCTGCAACGCCACCGCCGCCCAGGACTTCCAGCTCACCGGGGGCGCCCTGAAGGTGCTCGGCAAGTGCGCGGCGGTCGCGGGCACCGACCTCGCCTCCGCGGTCCAGCTCGCCGACTGCGACGGCAGCCCGGCCCAGCAGTGGCTCGACCGCGGTGACGGCTCCCTGCTCAACCAGGGCTCGGGCCGCTGCCTGGACACGGCGGCCGGCGCGGTCGTCAGGAGCACCCCGGTGCAGATCCTGAACTGCCGTACCACCGCCACCCAGGACTGGGTGGTCCCCGGCACCTGGGCGGGCACCGGCCAGATCCTCACTCCGCGCGACGCCGACGGCATGCCCGGCTCCGACCTCATCGTCCAGGAGGGCGAGGGGATGTGGCTGTACTCCGGCACCGCCGAGGGCCCGCTCGCGGCCGAGCCCGGCTCGTACAAGCTGCTCCCCGCCAAGCAGTTCGGCTTCACCTCCTGGGACCGCTTCGACTTCACCTCGCCCGGTGACGTCAACGGCGACGGCATCCCCGACCTGCTCGGCCGCCACGTCACCACGGACCCGGCCCACGCCGACTACGGCAAGCTGTACCTGTACCCGGGCACCCGCGCCACGGACACCTCGGGCAACTCCACGTACGGCGTCGGCGCCCGCACGGTCTACGGCCCGAACTCCTGGCAGTCGACGAACATCCCGTTCTTCGCGGGCGCGGGCAACGCGCAGGGCACGGTCGTGGACACCGGCACGTACCTGAAGTTCGAGCCGACGGCGGGCCAGGAGACCCCCGACTTCTGGGCGGTCTTCAAGGCGGCCCCCGGCGGCCTGCGCTTCTACCCCGGCACCCCGACGACGCACGGCACGTCGACGGTCGTGGGGGACGCGGCGCTGGTGCAGAACGTGGTGGGCCTGTTCTGAGCCCCCACACCCCCTGAAACGCGGCAGCGCCCGCCCCCGGAGGACCGGGGGCGGGCGCTGCCGCGTCGGCACACCGCCCCGGGATCCCCCCGCATCCTCACCGCCCCGGCCCCCAGCGCTCCCCCCGCATCAGCCTGTCCAGCCCCATCCAGGCGAAGTTCATCAGTGTCGCCGCCGCCTCCTTCGCCGAGGCGTCCTCCGTCTCGTTGGCCCAGCCCGCCAAGGACTCCGCCGCGCCCACCAGGGCCTCGGCCAGGGCGGCCACGTCGTGGGCGGCCAGGTCGGGGGTGTCGTGGGCCTCCCGGGCCGCGGCGCCTATCAGGGCCGTCACGAACGCCACGATCTCCTCGCGCATCACCGCGACCTCGGCGGCGAACGGCTCGCCGTGGGTGCGGGCCTGGCGGTGCAGGACCGCCCAGCCGTCCGGGTGTTCGGCGGTGTGGCGGAAGAAGGCCCGCAGCCCGGCCCACAGCTGGGCGTCGGGGGGCAGGCCCGGCTCGGTGCCGGCGCGTACCGCGTCCACGAGAGCACGCGCCTCGCGCCGGATCACGGCGGTGAAGAGGTCTTCCTTGGAGTTGAGGTAGAGGTAGACCAGCGGCTTGGAGACCCCGGCCAGCTCGGCGATCTCGTCCATGGAGGCGGCCCGGTACCCGAACCGCGCGAAGGTCCGTACGGCCGCGTCCAGCATCTGCCGCTCGCGCACGGCCCGCGGCATCCGCCGGCCCCTGCCCGAACCCGCGTCCCCATCCGCACCCATCAGTCCGTATCCTCCCGGGCCGCCGTCCTGCTCCCGGGCAAGGGTACGTGCGGGGCGGCTACTGGACCGCGCCGTCCTCCTGGCTGCGGTTGGCCTCCAGGCGGGCCTTGGCCGACTCCACCTTGGTGACGATCTGCGCGGACATCTCGTCGCGCTGCTTGCGCAGCAGCACGAAGCTGAGCGGCGCGGAGAGGACCAGGGCGAGCAGCACGACCCAGATGGCGTTGGCGTCGCCGAGACCCGAGGGCACGATCTCGAAGTGCACCAGCAGGGCGACGAACACCAGGCAGGCGACGAAGACGGCGACGCGCATCGCGGTGTACCGGACGGTGGCGCTCGGCTTGGCGATGTTCACGGCTGACCTTCTCTCTCGTACGGCGACCCTGCCCGACCAGTGAAGCACGTCCGTTATTCGATCAATTCAGCGGGAGCAGCATGGTGATGTCGTCGCGGTCGTCCCCGTCCGCGACCCGGATCGCGTCCGGCACCCGGCCGACCTCCTTGTAGCCGCAGGAGGCGTAGAAGCGCTCCAGGCCAAGACCGCCCCGGCAGGTCAGGCGGACCGCCTCGATCCCGTCCAGCGAGCGGGCGGCGCCGGCCAGCGCCGCCATGAGGTCGCGGCCGTGGCCGCGGCCCTGGTGGGCGGGGTGCACCATGACGGTGTACGCCCAGATCCAGTGCCGCATCAGCCGGTGCGTGTTGTGCACCAGGAACGCGGCCGCGGCGACGGCCCCGTCCTCGTCGAGACCGACGAGCAGCCGTATTCGGCCCTCGGCCATCCCGACGAGGTGGCGCACCAGCTCGGCCCGGACGTCCTCGACGGCCACCGGAGGCACGAACCCGACCGCGCCCCCGGCCTCCGACACGTCCACCCACAGCGCGAGGAGGCCCTCGCGCAGCTCACGGGTGAGGGGCGGGTCGAGCGTGAACGTCAGCGCCACGGAATCAGATCCGCATCGCCTGCGGCGACTCGCGCAGCGCCGGGTCCGGCCCGTCGTACTCGCGGATGATCTCGTAGCGGGTGTTGCGCTCCACCGGGCGGAACCCGGCCTCGCGGATCAGGTCGAGGAGGTCGTCACGGGTCAGCTTGTTGGGCGTGCCGTAGTTGTCCGCGTCGTGCGTGATCTTGTACTCGACGACCGAGCCGTCCATGTCGTCCGCGCCGAACTGGAGCGCGAGCTGGGTGGTCTGGACGCCGTGCATGACCCAGAAGCACTTCACGTGCGGCACGTTGTCGAAGAGCAGCCGCGAGACGGCGAAGGTCTTCAGGGCCTCCGCGCCGGTCGCCATCGTGGTGCGCGCCTGGAGCCTGTTGCGGACCTTGCCGTCCTGCATGTCCACGAAGTCGTGCTGGTAGCGCAGCGGGATGAAGACCTGGAAGCCACCGGTCTCGTCCTGGAGCTCACGCAGCCGCAGCACGTGGTCGACGCGGTGGCGGGGCTCCTCGATGTGCCCGTACAGCATCGTCGCCGGGGTCTTGAGACCCTTCTCATGGGCGAGGCGGTGGATGCGCGACCAGTCCTCCCAGTGGGTGTCGTGGTCGACGATGTGCTGGCGGACCTCCCAGTCGAAGATCTCCGCGCCGCCGCCGGTGAGCGATTCGAGGCCCGCCTCGATCAGCTCGTCGAGGATCTCGGACGCGGTCAGCCCCGAGATCGTCTCGAAGTGGTGGATCTCCGTCGCCGTGAACGCCTTGAGGCCGACGTCCGGCAGGGCCTCCTTGAGGGCCTTGAGCGAACGCGGGTAGTAGCGCCAGGGCAGCGTCGGGTGGAGCCCGTTGACGATGTGCAGCTCGGTGAGGTTCTCGCTCTCCATCGCCTTGGCAAGGCGGACGGCCTCCTCGATGCGCATCGTGTACGCGTCCTTCTCGCCCGGCTTGCGCTGGAACGAGCAGTACGCGCAGGACGCGGTGCACACGTTCGTCATGTTGAGGTGGCGGTTGACGTTGAAGTGGACGACGTCACCGTTCTTGCGGGTGCGCACCTCGTGCGCGAGGCCGCCGAGCCAGGCCAGGTCGTCCGACTCGTAGAGCGCGACGCCGTCCTCGCGGGACAGCCGCTCGCCGGCCCGGACCTTCGCCTCCAGCTCGCGCTTGAAGCCCACATCCGTGATCGATGCGGTCATGCGGCGGCCTCCCAATGTCTTGCGTACAAAACCACCACCACGGTACGCCCCCCTCTATTCGGGCAGCTCTCCGACCCGGTTCTCCCACTTGGTGGAGAGCACGATGGTCGTACGGGTGCGCGAGACGCCCTTGGTGGAGCCCAGGCGCCGGATGGTCTTCTCCAGACCGTCCACGTCGGAGGCGCGGATCTTGAGCATGTACGAGTCGTCGCCGGCGATGAACCAGCAGTCCTCGATCTCCTCCAGGTCGCGCAGCCGGCGGGCGACGTCCTCGTGGTCGGCCGCGTCGGAGAGCGAGATGCCGATGAGGGCGGTCACCCCGAGGCCGAGCGAGGCGGCGTTGACGGTGGCGCGGTAGCCGGTGATGACGCCCGCCGCCTCCAGGCGGTTGATGCGGTCGGTGACGCTGGGCCCGGAGAGACCGACGAGCCGGCCGAGTTCGGCGTACGAGGCCCTGCCGTTCTCCCGCAGAGCCTGGATGAGCTGCCTGTCCACGGCGTCCATATGCCTGAAGCCTTCCATTATTCAGCAATACCGCGAGTTTATGGATAAATCTAAGGCATGCAGGGTCGACACCCTGCGAATCATTGAGCAAGACGTGCGAATGCGCCGTCCGGCAGCGCTAGCCGGGACGAGAGCCTCCCCCGAGCTCCCCCTCCCACCGCCGGTACAGGCCGTGCGGCACACCGGCCGCGTCCAGCACGCGCCCGGCGACGAAGTCCACCAGGTCCTGGATGTGCGTCGCCCCCGCGTAGAAAGCCGGCGAGGCGGGCAGCACCACGGCTCCCGCCTCGTCCAGCGTCACCAGGTGCCGGAGGGTCTGGCCGTTCAGGGGCGTCTCGCGCACCGCGACCACCAGCGGGCGCCGTTCCTTGAGCGTCACGCTCGCGGCCCGCTGCAACAGGTCCTTCGACAGCCCCAGCGCCACCCCCGCCACACACGCCGTGCTGGCCGGCACGATCAGCATCCCCCGGACCGGATACGAGCCGGACGACGGCCCCGCGCCGAGGTCCCCGGCGCTCCAGTGCCGTACCCGCTCCAGCGACGCCTCGTCCACGCCGAAGGTCCCGGGCTTGCCGTCCGCGCCCCGCGCCAGCCACGCCGCGAGGTCCTCGCGCCAGTGCGCGTCACGGAAGGCGATCCCCGTCTCGTCGAGCAGGGTGAGCCGCGAGGCCCGCGAGACCACCAGGTCCACGCTCTCCCCCGCCGCGAGCAGCCCGCGCAGCACGGCCGCCGCGTACGGCGTCCCGGACGCGCCGGAGACCCCGACGACCCAGGGCGTGCGCGGCCGCGGCGCCTCTCGCTGACTGTGTACGTTCACCTGCTCCACGCGTCCGAGCCTATCCGGCCACCCGGGGGCGGGAACCGTCACACCGAGAGCCCGCGCACCAGCAGATCGAGGAGCGCGCAGACGAAGAGCGAGATCCCGATGAAACCGTTGGTGGTGAAGAACGCCCGGTTGAGTCGGGACAGGTCGTGCGGCTTGACGATCGTGTGCTCGTAGACGAACGCCCCGGCCACGATCACCAGCCCGGTCCAGAAGAAGACCCCGGCGCCGGTCGCCACCGCGTACCAGACGAGCAGCGCCGTGGTGACGGCGTGGCAGGCGCGCGCGCCCCGGATCGCGTTCGGCACGCCGAACCGGGCGGGCACCGACAGCACGCCGCACTCGCGGTCGGACTCCACGTCCTGGCTGGCGTAGATCAGGTCGAAGCCGCCGATCCAGACGCCGACCGCAAGCCCCAGGACCACCGCGTGCCACGACCACTCCCCGGTGATCGCGAGCCAGCCGCCCACCGGCCCCATGGCCTGGGCGAGGCCGAGGATCGCCTGCGGGAAGTTGGTGAACCTCTTGCCGTACGGATAGACCACCATCGGGATCACCGCGATGGGGGCGAGGGCCAGGCAGAGCGGGTTGAGCAGTCCGGCGGCGCCCAGGAAGACGACCAGGGCGATCAGCGCGCCGGTCCAGGCCGAGCGCACCGACACGGCACCGGTGACCAGTTCCCGCTGGGCCGTGCGCGGATTGCGGGCGTCGAGCTCGCGGTCGATGATCCGGTTGCAGGCCATCGCGAAGGTGCGCAGCCCCACCATGGCGACGGTGACCAGCAGCAGCTTGATCCAGTGGATGTCCCCGTCCAGGCGGAACATCGCGGTCAGGGCGGCGATGTAGGCGAAGGGCAGCGCGAAGACCGAGTGCTCGATCATGACCAGCCGCAGGAAGGCTCTGGTCCGGCCGGGCTGCGGGACGGCGGCGGCGGAGGCGCTCACAGTCCGTACTCCTTCCACCGTCGGGTCACCCGTTCGGCTGTCTCCGGGTCCGACTCGACCATGTGCGGCCAGCCGCCGTCGCGGGTGTAGCCCTCCTCGGGCCACTTCGCGGTCGCGTCGATGCCCGCCTTGCCGCCCCAGAACTGCTGGTACGAGGCGTGGTCGAGGTGGTCGACCGGCCCCTCGACGACGGTGAGGTCGCGGGCGTAGTCGGTGTTGCCCAGCGCCCGCCAGGACACCTCGTGCAGGTTGTGGACGTCGCAGTCGGCGTCGACGACCACGATGAGCTTGGTGAGCGACATCATGTGCGCCCCCCAGATCGCGTGCATCACCTTCTGCGCGTGCTTGGGGTACTTCTTCTCGATCGAGACGATCGCGCAGTTGTGGAAGCCGCCGGACTCCGGCAGGTGGTAGTCGACGATGTCCGGCACGATGACCTTCAGGAGCGGCAGGAAGAACCGCTCGGTGGCGCGGCCCAGCGGCCCGTCCTCGGTGGGCGGGCGGCCCACGACGATGGACTGGAGCAGCGGGCGCCGGCGCATGGTCACGCAGTCGATGGTGAGCGCGGGGAACGGCTCCTGCGGCGTGTAGAAGCCGGTGTGGTCGCCGAACGGGCCCTCGGGGAGCATCTCGCCGGGCTCCAGCCACCCCTCGATGACGACCTCGGCGTTGGCCGGGACCTGGAGCGGCACGGTCTTGCAGTCGACCATCTCCACGCGCTTGCCCTGGATGAACCCGGCGAGCATGTACTCGTCCATGTCGCCCGGCAGCGGCGCGGTCGAGGCGTACGTGACGGCCGGCGGACAGCCGAAGGCGATGGCGACGGGCAGCCGCTCACCGCGCCGGGCGGCCACCGCGTAGTGGTTGCGGCTGTCCTTGTGGATCTGCCAGTGCATCCCGATGGTGCGCTTGTCGTGGCGCTGGAGGCGGTAGAGCCCGAGGTTGCGCACGCCCGTCTCGGGGTGCTTGGTGTGGGTGAGGCCCAGGTTGAAGAAGGAGCCGCCGTCCTCCGGCCAGGTGAACAGCGCCGGAAGCCGGTCGAGGTCGACGTCGTCGCCGGTCAGGACCACCTCCTGGACCGGGGCGTCCTTCACCTTCTTCGGCGGGACGTGGACCATCGAGCCGAGCTTGCCGAACGCCTCGCGCACCCCGACGAAGCCGTGCGGCAGCTCGGGCTTGAGCAGCCCGCCGATCTTCTCGCTGATCTCGTCGTACGAGGCGAGGCCGAGCGCCTTGAGCAGACGCCGGTCGGTGCCGTACACGTTCATGGCCAGCGGCATGGCCGCGCCCTTGACGTTCTCGAAGAGGAGCGCGGGGCCGCCGGCCTTGTTGACACGGTCGACGATCTCCCCGACCTCCAGGTACGGGTCGACTTCGGCCTTGATGCGGATGAGGTCGCCCTCACGCTCCAGCGCCCTCAGGAGCGAGCGAAGATCGTCATAAGCCATGGGGTCAAGTATCGGGCACCGGTTACCCTGGGCCCGTCACCGGGGCTGCCACACACCCCGCCGCCGTTCCCTGGGGGGACCACCCGAACATGCTCAGGTATCTGCCGTTCCTGCTGGTCCTGGCGCTGTGGATCTACGCCTTCATCGACTGCCTGAACACCCCGGAGGAGGAGGTCCGCGGCCTGCCGAAGGTGGTGTGGGTCATCGTGATCCTGCTCTTCGGCGAGGTGCTGCTCGGACCGGTCGCCTGGTTCTTCGCGGGCCGCCCGCGCCGCGTGGCCGGACACCGGGGCGGCTGGACGGCCCCGGACGACAACCCGGACTTCCTGGCGGGCCTGAACCGGCCGAAGCCGAAGGAGGACCCGGAGGGGCGGGAGTAGGGCCCAGGAGGGCGGGAGCAGGTCCCGGAGGGGCGGGAGCAGGCCCCCTTCCGGCGGCGCGGACCGGGCCTACGCGTCCGCGTACTCCTTGCGGAGCTCCGTCCACCGCCCCGGTGACCACGTCGACCAGTCCTTCGGGCGCCCCCGCAGGGCCTCGCCCAGGAACTCGAAGTGGTTGTGCCAGCCTGCCAGGCAGTCCAGGCGCAGGGCGTCGTCGCCGGGGAACTCGTTGGTGAAGCGCAGCACCGTGGCCGAGGGTCCCGCGGCCTCCAGGTGGAAGCGGACCCGACCGTGCAGGTCCACCGTGTACTCGGCGACCCGGTCGGTGTCCCACGCCGTGACATGGCCGTGGTGGATCCCCTCCGGCCCCGCGTTCAGCCAGCGCAGCGTCACCGCGCCGCCGAGCCGGGGCTCCAGGACATCGGCCGCGCACAGCCAGCCGGGCAGTCCCTCGGGGGTGGCCACGGCCTCCCAGACCGCCTCCGGCGGGTGGGGCAGGCGCAGCTCGTAGCGGAGCAGCCAGGCGTCGTCGTGGGGCTCACTGGTGCCATGAGGGATCACATCATCCGTCATGGCACCAGTGTCACCCGAACGGGCGCGCCGCGCCCGCGCACACCGGATACGGGGGCTACACGCCCGCGTACGAGTGCTTGCCGTTCACGAAGATGTTGACGCCGTAGTAGTTGAAGAGCCAGCAGCCGAAGGCCAGCAGCGCCAGCGTGGCGGCCTTGCGGCCCTTCCAGCCGGCCGTGGCGCGCGCGTGCAGGTAGCCGGCGTACGCGACCCAGGTGATGAAGGACCAGACCTCCTTGGGGTCCCAGCCCCAGTAGCGGCCCCACGCGTCGCCGGCCCAGATCGCGCCCGCGATGATCGTGAACGTCCAGAGCGGGAAGACCGCCGCGTTGACCCGGTAGGCGAACTTGTCCAGCGAGGCCGCGGCGGGCAGCCGCTCCAGGACCGAGGTGGCGAAGCTGCCGGGCTTGCCGCCCTCGGCCAGCTTCGCCTCGTAGCGGTCGCGGAAGAGGTAGAGCACGGTGGCGACGGCGCCCACGTAGAAGACCGCGCCGCAGAAGATCGCGGTGGAGACGTGGATCCACAGCCAGTACGAGTGCAGGGCCGGCACCAGCTGGTCGCTGGCGGTGTAGAGGACCGTGACCGCGAGGCCGAGGTCGAGGAGGACCGAGGTGACCAGCGGCAGGCCGAGCCAGCGCACGTTCTTCTTCAGCACCAGGAGCGTGACGTACACGCCCACGGCGACCGTGGAGAAGGTGATGTTGAACTCGTACATGTTGCCCCACGGCGCCCGCTGGACGGACAGCGCGCGGGTGAGCACCCCGCCGGCCTCGACGAGGAAGGCGAGGACCGTGAAGGACACGGCGATACGGCCGTAGAGGTCGCCCTTCACGTCGCCGGCCGCCGCGCCGGGCCCGTCCGGCACGTCACGGTTGCCGGCGGAGGAGCGGGTGACGACCTTGGGCCGCTCCAGGACGGCGGTGCCGCCGCCCTTCTTGGCGACCCGCACCTTGACCGTGCCCGCGCCGTCCTGCCCGGCGGCGTCGGCGGTCAGGGCCGCCGCGGTGCGGGCGACCTTGCTGCGGCTGCCGAGGATCCACTCGGCCATGTGCGCGAAGAAGGCCAGCAGATAGACCGCCATCGCCGAATAGATCAGGTAGTTGCTGGTGTGCGCCAGGCTCTCGTTGGTCGTGGCGGCGAGGATCACTTCTCGGCCCCTTCGGCTTCGGCGGGTTCTGCCACCTGGTCCCCGGCGGGTTCAGGTGCGGGATCGGGCGCGGTCGGCGCCCGCGGGATGAGCGTGACCGCGAGATCGGCCAGCTCCTCGGGGAGCTTCGCGGACTCGCTCCGCCCAAGCCCCGCCATCTCGACGACGGTGACGCCGTCCTTACCGGGCACGGCGCGGACCCATACCCGGCGCCGCTGGATGAACAGCGATCCGGCCAGGCCCGCGATGGCCAGGGCCGATCCGGTCAGGGCCAGGTCGTTGCCCGGCTGCTGGGAGATCTGGAAGCTCGCCCACTGCTTGATGTCCTTGTCGAAGGTGATCGACCCGGCGCCCTCGGGAAGCTCCAGCGTCTCGCCCGGCAGCAGGGTCTTCTTGAGGACCTTGCCCTGGTCGTCCTTGAACGGCTTCATCTTGTCGGTGTCGAGCTGGTACACGTTCTGCGGCAGCCCGGAGTTGACCCCGAGGCTGCCGTGGTACGCGCCGACGTTGAGGACGGGGAAGTCCAGCGCCGGGAACTGGGAGAACATCGTCCCGTTGCCCTTGCCGCCGTAGGTCGGCACGAAGAACGCGGCGAAGCCGAGCTGGTCCCACTTGCCCTTGGCGTCGGTGTAGCCGTCGTACACCTTGATGGCGCCGCTGGAGGAGATGTTGTTGTCGATGGGCAGCAGCGGCACCGCGCCGTGGAAGACGACCTTGCCGCGGCCGTCCTTGACGGTGACGGTCGGCGCGTAGCCGTGGGCCAGGAGGTAGACCTTGGAGCCGTCCACCACCAGCGGCTTGTTGACCTCGATGGCCTTCTTCCGCGGCTTGCCGTCGGCGCCCTCGGAGTAGGTGACGTGCGCGGTGAACTCGCGGGCGGTGCCGCGGTTGGGTCCGCTGCGCTCGTACGTGGCGTCGAACCGGTCCAGGGTGAAGCTGAAGGGGGCGAGGTCGTCCGTCTTGAAGAGCGAACCGGACTTGAAGTCGTCGTACTGGGTGAGGGTGTTGGAGAACCCGTCGCCCTGGACGATCAGCTTGCCGCCCTCGGACTTGAAGAGCTGGCCGACGGCGAACGCCACCAGGATCAGGATCAGCGAGACATGGAAGATCAGGTTCCCGGCCTCGCGGAGGTAGCCCTTCTCCGCGGCGACCGCGTCGCCCACCACGTGCGTACGGAAGCGGCGCTTGCGCAGCATCGCCGCCGCGGCCTCGCGCACCTGCTCGGGCTCGGCCTCGGTGCGCCAGGTGGTGTACGCGGGCAGCCGGGTCAGCAGCCGGGGCGCGGCCGGCGGGCGGCCGCGCAGCTGGCCGATGAACTGCCAGGTGCGCGGGACGATGCAGCCGATCAGGGAGACGAACAGCAGGATGTAGATCGCGGAGAACCACACCGAGCTGTACACGTGGAACATGCCGAGCTTCTCGTACAGCGGCGAGATCGTGTCGTGCCGCTTCTGGAAGTCGGCGACCTTCAGCTCGTCCACATTGGTCTGCGGGATCAGCGAGCCGGGGATCGAGCCGAGGGAGAGCAGCAGCAGCAGGACGAGCGCGACCCGCATCGAGGTCAGCTGGCGCCAGAACCAGCGCACCCAGCCGAGCACACCGATGCCGACGGGGCCGTTCGAGAGGTCCTCGGCCGGAGCCGTGGAGAGCTGGGAGCCGGCCGCGCCGAGGTCCCGCTCTTCGGCGGAGCGTTCCGCCGCCGTCCGCGGCGCCTCTTCGGGGGCCGCTTCGGTCTTGCTCATGTTCAGACACCCACCTGGAAGCCGTTGGACCACACCTGCACCTGCTGGATGAGCTCCGCCCAGGCCCCGGTGAGCAGCAGCAGACCGGTCGCGATCATCATCACGCCTCCGGTGCGCATCACCCACGCGTAGTGCCGCTTCACCCAGCCGAAGGCGCCGAGGGCCTTGCGGAAGGCGACCGCCGCCAGCACGAACGGCAGTCCGAGACCGACGCAGTAGGCGACGGTCAGTATGGCCCCGCGGCCCGCACTCGCCTGGTCCATCGCCAGGACGTTCACCGAGGTGAGCGTCGGGCCCAGACACGGCGTCCAGCCGACGCCGAAGAGCGCGCCCAGCACCGGCGCCCCCGCGAGCCCGGTCACCGGCCGCTTGTGGAACCGGAACTCGCGCTGGGTGAGCCAGGGCATCAGGCCCATGAAGAAGACGCCCATGAGGATCATCAGCACGCCCAGGATCTTGGAGAGCGTGCCGTTGTAGTCCTGGAGCGTCTGGCCGAAGAAGCCGAACAGGGCCCCGCCGGAGACGAAGACGGCGGTGAACCCGAGGACGAACAGGCTCGCCCCGGCGACCATCCGGCCGCG
The DNA here is from genome assembly GCF_056435525.1 of Streptomyces sp. NPDC043908. NCBI lineage: Bacteria > Bacillati > Actinomycetota > Actinomycetes > Kitasatosporales > Streptomycetaceae > Streptomyces > Streptomyces sp. NPDC043908. The sequence goes on from NZ_JBWKEI010000021.1 coordinate 71,725, forward strand.
CCTGGCCTCGGCGAGGTCGGTGCCGGTGACGCCCGTCACGTAACTGAGGTAGCCGGGCACCAGCGGCAGGACGCAGGGCGAGAAGAAGGAGATCAGCCCGCCGAGCACGGCCACCGGGAGAGCGACGAGCAGGGCACCGCTGAGGACCGTGTCGTTCACGCCGGGCGTCGACTGGGCGGCGGCCAGAGCCGGGTGCGCGGCGGTCACGGTCAGGGTCGCGTCCACGACATCACTTCTCCGCGATCAGCGGGTCGATCATCTGGTGGAGCTTCTTGTCGTCGAGCGCCATCAGCGCCCGGGCCGCGATCTTCCCGTCCCGGTCGAGCACGATCGTCGAGGGGATGGCCTGCGGATTCAGGCTCCCCTTGGGAAAGCGCAGAATGAGCTTGCCGATCGGGTCGTACAGGCTCGGGTAGTCCGCCTCGAACTGCTTCTCGAACGCGACAGCCGGGCCCTTGTCCGTGTCGCGGGTGTTTATCCCCACGAACTCGACGCCCTTGGCCCGGGTCTCCTTGGCGACCTTGCTGAGGTAGGGCGCCTCGGCCCGGCAGGGCGCGCACCACGAGCCCCAGACGTTCAGCACGACGACCTTGCCCTTGAGGTCGGCGACGTCGAGCCGCTTGCCGTCGACGGTCTCGCCGGACAGCTTGGGCGCGGCGTGCCGGCCGCTCTTGGCGACGGTGGAGATGCCGCCGGTGCCGGTGACGAACTTGGTGTCGCCCGAGCCGCCGGACGTACCTCCGGAGCCGCACGAGGTGAGGGTCAGCGCACCGGCGGCCGCGACTGCCGTGACCAGCAGGAAGGCGCGGCGGCGTGGAAGGGCAGGACTCACGGACATGTGAAAAGTTTCGCATGACCGTTTGGGGGATCTTGGGCACCCCCCTGGGTGCCCGTAAAGACCCTTGTCAAGGCCGCCTAAAAAGCCGCCCCGCCGCGTCCTCACGCCTGCTGGAGGAACGCGTTCCAGCCGCCGGCGGGCTTCTCGCCGACGCCCAGCGTCCGCAGCTTGGCGAGGACCTTGGGGTCCTGGACGTCGAGCCAGTCGCAGTACTGCCGGAAGGAGACCAGGCGTACGTCCTTCTTCCCGGCCATCCCCTTGAGCGCCTCCTCGACGGCGTCCATGTAGATGCCGCCGTTCCACTGCTCGAAGTGGTTGCCTATGTAGAAGGGCGCCCGGTTGGTCTCGTAGGCGCGGGTGAAGCCCTTGAGGTACGCCTGGGTGGCCTGCTTGCGCCAGCCCGGGTAGTTCGCCGGCGGCGCCTTGGTGGAGTTCTTCGACTGGTTGGCGAGGATGTTGTAGTCCATCGACAGCACCTCGAAGGAGTGCCCGGGGAACGGGATCGCCTGGAGCGGCAGGTCCCACAGGCCGTGGCGCTTGACCGGCCAGACCTGGGTGCCGCCGGGCGAGGAGGCGTCGTAGCGCCAGCCGAGCTTCTGCGCGGTGGGCAGCAGGTGGTCCTGGCCGCGCAGGCAGGGGGTGCGCCCGCCGATGAGCTCGCGCTTGTAGTCGAACGGCAGCGGGGCCTCGTCGGTCCAGCCGGTGTTCGTCTTCCAGTTGGTGACGAACGACATGGCCTGGTCGATCTCGCTCTGCCACTGGGCCGGGGTCCAGTTGGCGACGTCGCCGCGGCCGGAGCAGAAGTGCCCGTTGAAGTGCGTGCCTATCTCGTGGCCCTCGTTCCAGGCCCGGCGCACGTTGGTCAGCGTCGCCTTGATGTGGTCGTCGCTGAGGTAGCCGATGTCCGAGGCGCCGACCTTGTTGTTCGGCGGGTGGTAGAGCCGCTTCTTGGACTCGGGCAGCAGATAGAGCCCGGAGAGGAAGAAGGTCATCGACGCGCCGTGGTCCTTGGCGAGGTCGAGGAAGCGCGGGAAGAGGCCGTTGCCGACCTCGCCGGCGCCGTCCCAGGAGAAGACCACGAACTGCGGCGGGGTCTGACCGGGTTCGAGGGGGACGGGCTTGGGGGGCTGGTGCGGCTGCTTGCCGGTGTCGGCGGTGGAGCCGTCGCCGATGAGCTTGGCGTCCGGCTTCTTGCCGGAGCCCTGGGTGCCCTTGCCGTTGCCGTTCCCGGTGCCGGCCTTGCCGCTGTCCGAGCCGTCACCGCCACCGCAACCGGCCACACCGACCGCGGCCGCGGCCCCCAGTCCCAGCCCGAGCATTCCCCTTCGACTGATCCCACGCATACCGTTCGTCCCCATCGCATCGTCGTCCCCGGTGTCCACACCGGCCACAGCCCCTGTGGACATCAGATGAGATGCCCATGGGCCCACGATGGTTCCGCACAGTCGCACAAAACTTCGCAAATCGTACGCTTCGTCAATTCCGCTGCACGCAGCGCGACGAGGGGACGGGACGGGAAAGGGACGTTGCTCCCGCCCGCCAGCCGTCCCCCCGCACCCCCGGACACCCAGGGGCGCGGGGAACCGCGCGCCCGGCCCCCACCGGCCCGCAGCCAGAAAACAGCCCCCGGGGGCCGAAGCCCTACGCCCCGAACCCCTTCGACTTCCCCTTCGCCGGCTTGGCACCCGCCAGCAGGTGCGCCGGGACCAGGTCGCGGGCGGGCTCGCTGTAGCCCACCGAGACGATCTTGTCGCCGCGGTACGTGAACGAGGTGAGCGAGGCGAGCGTGCACTGCCGCTTGCGCGGGTCGTGCCACAGCCGCCGCCGCTCCACGAACGAACGCACGGTCCAGATCGGCAGCTGATGGCTCACCAGCACCGCCTCGTGGCCGCGGGCCGCGTCGCGGGCGGCGTCCAGGGCGCCCATCATCCGCACGACCTGCTCGACGTACGGCTCGCCCCAGGACGGGCGGAACGGGTTGGTGAGGTGCTTCCAGTTCGCGGGCTTGCGCAGGGCGCCGTCGCCGACGCCGAACGTCTTGCCCTCGAAGACGTTGCCCGCCTCGATCAGCCGCGCGTCCGTGCCGAGGTCGAGCCCGTGCGCCTTCGCGATCGGGGTGGCCGTCTCCTGGGCGCGCTCCAGCGGGGACGCCGCGACGTGCGTGATGTCCCGCGCCGCCAGGTGCTCCGCGACCCGGTCGGCCATCTGCCGGCCGAGCTCGGAGAGGTGGAAACCGGAGCGGCGGCCGTAGAGCACGCCGTCGGGGTTGTGCACCTCGCCGTGGCGCATCAGGTGCACGACGGTGAACTCGCTGTCGTGGGTGCTGTCACTCATGCGGTGGCCTCCGCGGCGGCACGGGCGGCGGCGGGCAGCGCGGCCGCGACGCGCTCGATCGCGCGCTCGTCGTGGGCGGTCGAGACGAACCAGGACTCGAAGGCGGACGGCGGCAGGTAGACGCCGTTCGCCAGCATCGCGTGGAAGAACGCGGTGAAGCGGAACGCTTCCTGCTTCTTCGCGTCCTCGTAGTCGCGGACCTCGTCGGGGGTGAAGAAGACGGAGAACATGTTGCTCGCCGTCTGGAGCCGGTGGGCGACGCCCTCCTTGGTGAGCGCCTCCGTCACCAGTCCCTGGATCTCCTTCGACACCGCGTCGACCTTCTCGTACGCGGCGTCGTCGAGCAGCCGCAGCTGGGCGAGGCCCGCGGCGGTGGCGACCGGGTTCCCGGAGAGGGTGCCCGCCTGATAGACGGGGCCGGCCGGGGCGAGGTGGGCCATCACGTCCGCGCGCCCGCCGAAGGCCGCGGCCGGGAAGCCGCCGCCCATGACCTTGCCGAAGGTCATCAGGTCCGGCTTCACGCCGTCGACGCCGTACCAGCCCGCCCTGCTGGTGCGGAAGCCGGTCATCACCTCGTCGGAGATGAAGAGCGCGCCGTTCTTGGCGCAGGCGGCCTTGAGCCCCGCGTTGAAGCCCTCGGCGGGCGGGACGACGCCCATGTTGCCGGGCGAGGCCTCGGTGATCACACAGGCGATCTCGCCCGGGTGGGCGTGGAAGGCCGCGTGCACCGCGTCCAGGTCGTTGTAGGGCAGGACGATCGTGTCGCCGGCCTGGGCGCCGGTGACGCCCGGGGTGTCCGGCAGGGCGAACGTGGCCAGACCGGAACCGGCGGCGGCCAGCAGCGCGTCGACATGACCGTGGTAGCAACCGGCGAACTTGATCACCTTGGCGCGGCCGGTGAAGCCGCGGGCGAGCCGGATCGCGGACATGGTCGCCTCGGTGCCGGACGACACCAGGCGGACCTGCTCGACGGGCTCGATCCGCTCGACGATCTCCTCGGCGAGCGCGACCTCGCCCTCCCCCGGTGTACCGAAGGAGGTGCCGCGCGCGACCGCGGCCTGCACGGCCCCGACCACCTCGGGGTGCGCGTGGCCGAGGATCATCGGACCCCACGAACACACCAGGTCGACGTACTCGCGCCCGTCGGCGTCGGTCAGATAGGGCCCCGTACCCGACACCATGAACCGGGGCGTACCGCCCACGGCGCGGAAGGCACGGACGGGGGAGTTCACGCCGCCGGGCGTCACAAGGGACGCGCGGTCGAATAGCGTCTGCGAAACTGGGGCGTCGTATTCGTACGGATAGCTCACACAGCCATGGTGGCAGAGGCCCGGACGTTCTTGCGGACAGGTGTTTCACCGCACCCCGGTGGGGGAGGTCACTGACACGATGATCGGGTTGCGCGGCGGGGGTCGCGCCGTCTACAAAGCAGTCGGGCTACAAGCAATCGGGTGAAAGATATGCATCGCGGTGGCGGACTGGGCGAGGGGACCGATGACCGGGGTCCCGACCGCGCCCGTCGGCGGGGACGGCACCGGCGCGACGCGGAGGAACGGGTCGAACGGATCGAACGCATCGACCGCGTCACGGTTCCGGGAAACGGGAGTGGCCGAGTGGGGGTGACCTACAAGTACTTCGGCGCGCCCGACGGAGCCACCGCGGCCCGGGTGCCCATCTCGATGCGCCCCGAGGAGCTCGGCGGCGACGAGCTCGGCATGGGCGGCATGTTCACCAAGATCAAGCCGGAGACCGTCGCGGCGATGGTCCTCACGGGCATCCAGGGCATACCGCTGCACAAGGTCCCCCCGCTGGAACTGGTCGTCCTCCACCCCGACTACGCGGTGGTCAAGCTCCCGATGACGGTGGTGGACCCGCTGCGGGGCGTCGGCGAGGAGACGGTGGGCGCGGCGGCCTTCATCTGGTCCACGGTCCCGGACCGCGGCGGCCCGCGCGACGCCTTCAACGTCTACCAGCTGCTCCACGAGTGGCAGGACTTCTCGGTACGGCTGCACGAGGCGGGGCATCAGCCTTATTGCCTGGTGTGGCCGTGAGCGGCACCGCCGGCCCCCGCTAGTCCCTCTCTCGGACGCCGTACGGCGTCGGGCGCCGCGCGCGCCCGCTTCCGCGCGCCCCGGAAACTCCCCTGGAGCTTCCTCCATCCCCTGCCGCATCTGCGCCGTAGATAGCCCCAAAGCCTCTGTATCCGCGACCTGAACTGGCCTATCTTGTCGCACATGCAGTCCTACACGATCGGCCGGGCCGCCCGTCTGCTCGGGGTCAGTCCCGACACCGCCCGGCGCTGGGCGGACGCGGGGCGCCTCGCCACCCACCGCGACGACAGCGGCCGCCGCGTCATCGACGGCCGCGACCTGGCCGCGTTCTCCGTCGAGGTCGCCCAGAGCGGCACCGGCGAGGACGACGCCCCGTACACCTCCGCCCGCAACGCCTTCCCCGGCATCGTCACCGCCGTGAAACTCGGCGACGTCGCCGCCCAGGTCGAGATCCAGGCCGGACCCCACCGGCTGGTCTCGCTGCTCACCCGGGAGGCCGTCGAGGAGCTGGGGCTGGAGGTCGGCGTGGAGGCCACCGCCCGCGTGAAGTCGACCAGCGTGCACATCGACCGCGTCTAGCCACCCGCTCGTACGCGCCTGCGCGTCCGTGCACATCCGCCGATATCCCCGCACGTCCGTCTCCCAGCGGCGTCGCCGTCACCGGCGCGGCTCGACACCGAAGGAGTTCGTCCCATGGCCCCCTTCCGCACCCGCCGCCGGGCCGCGGCCGCCGTCCTCGCCGCCGCCCTGCTCGTCCCCCTCGCCGCCTGCGGCAAGGACGGCGGCACGAGCGATCCCGGCGCCGCCGAGACGTCCGCGGCGAAGCTGACCGTCCTCGCCGCCGCCTCGCTCACCGACGTGTTCAAGCAGGCGGGCGCCGCGTACGAGAAGGAGCACCCGGGCACCCGCGTGACCTTCTCCTTCGCCGGGTCGCAGGAACTCGCCGCCCAGGTCAGGCAGGGCGCCCCCGCCGACGCCCTGGTCACCGCCGACACCAGGACCATGGACGGCCTCAAGGGGGACACCGGCGCCCCGACCGTCATCGCCAGGAACCGGCTCGTCATCGCGACCGGCAAGGGCAACCCGAAGAAGATCGGCGCGCTGAAGGACCTGGCCGACACCGGGCTGAAGGTCGTGCTAGCGGCGCCCGAGGTGCCGGTCGGGCGTTACAGCGAGAAGGTCCTGAAGGCGCAGAAGATCACGGTCAGGCCGGTCTCGCAGGAGCCGAACGTCCGGGCCGTCCTGACCAAGGTCGAACTCGGCGAGGCCGACGCGGGCATCGTCTACCGCACGGACGCGGTCTCGGCCCCGGCCTCCGGCAAGGTCGACGCCGTGGAGATCCCGGACGCCCAGAACGCGGTCGCCCAGTACCCCGCCGCCACCTTGAAGTCCACCCGGAACGCCACCGCGGCAGACGCCTTCGTGCGGTGGCTCAGCGGCCCGGAGGCGCAGAAGATCCTTGGGGACGCGGGCTTCCAGAAGCCGTGACGCCCGCGCCGGGGCAGCCGGTCGCGCGCGCGGGGGCGCGACGGGCCGCCCCGCACCCCCCGCCCCCCACCCCAGGAAGCCGCCATCGCCATGAAGAGCAGCAGCCGGCCGCACCGCTGGAGCAGGAGCGCCCGCCCCGGCGGGCTGCGCGCCCCCGTCACGCTCCTGGTGCCCGCGCTGCTCGCCGTGGCGTTCCTGCTGCTGCCGCTCGTCGGCGTCCTGGCCCGCACCTCCTGGAGCGACCTCGGTACGCATCTGGGCAGCCCGGGCGTCACCGAGGCGCTGAAGCTGTCGCTGCTCGTCTCGTTCTGGGCGCTCGGCCTGTCCCTCGTGCTCGGGGTGCCGCTCGCGTGGCTCCTCGCGCGCGTGGACTTCCCCGGCAAGTCGCTGGTGCGCTCGCTGGTGCTGCTGCCGATGGTGCTGCCGCCGACCGTCGGCGGGGTGGCGCTGCTGCTCTCCTTCGGGCGGCGCGGGCTGCTCGGGCCGTGGCTGGAGGACACGTTCGGCATCACGCTGCCCTTCCACACCTCGGGCGCGGTGGTGGCCGCCACCTTCGTGGCCATGCCGTTCCTCGTCATCAGCCTGGAGGGCGCGCTCGGCGGGCTCCGCCCCGGCTACGAGGAGACGGCGGCCTCGCTCGGCGCCTCCCCGTTCCGGGTCTTCCGCACCGTCACGCTGCCGATGGTCGCGCCCGGTCTGGCCGCCGGAGCCGCGCTGACGTGGGCGCGCGCGCTGGGCGAGTTCGGCGCGACGATCACCTTCGCGGGCAACCTCCCCGGCACCACCCAGACCCTCCCCCTCCAGGTGTATCTGCTGCTCCAGAACTCCCCCGAGGCCGCGACCTCCGTCTCCCTGCTCCTCCTCGCGATCGCGATGGCGGTACTGGTCGCGCTGCGGGGCCGCTGGACGGGCGGGGGGACCCGTTCCGGGGCCGTACGTTCCGGGGCCGCGGGCCGGGGCGCCCGTTCCGGGGCCCTGCGCTCCGGGGGCGTCCCTTCCGCTTCCGCGCCTCCCGCCTCCGTACGGAGTGGCGAGGAGGACCGGGCGGGTGCGGACCCGTACGCGTACGAGCCCGAGCAGCCCGTGCCCGCCGCCGCCCCCGCGTCCCCGGGCCCCTCGGCGACGTGGCCGCTGCACGCCGACATCACCGGGTTCACCGAGCTGACCCTGGACGCCGCGCCCGGCACCACCATCGCCGTCGTCGGCGAGAACGGCGCGGGCAAGACCACCCTCCTGCGCGCCCTGCTCGGCCTGACCCCCCGCGCGCGTGCCGCACTGCGCCTGGGCGACCAGGACGTCACCGGCCTCCCCCCGCACCGGCGCGGGGTCGCCTGGGTGCCGCAGGACGGGGCGCTGTTCCCGCACCTGACGGCCCTCGCCAACACGGCGTACGGGCTGCGCGCCCAGGGCGTCGCGCGCGCCGAGGCCCGGCGGCAGGCGCAGGCGTGGCTCGACCGGCTCGGCGTGGGCCGCCTCGCCCACCGCAGGCCGGGCCAGCTCTCCGGGGGCCAGGCCCAGCGGGTCGCGCTGGCCCGCGCGCTCGCGGCCCGGCCCCGCCTGCTTCTGCTCGACGAGCCGCTCGCGGCCCTCGACCAGACGACCCGCGCCCACGTCCGGCACACCCTGCGCACCCATCTGGACGGCTTCGGCGGCGTCTGTCTGATCGTCACCCACGATCCGGTCGAGGCGGTGTCGCTGGCGGACCGCGTGCTCGTCCTGGACGCCGGCCGCGCCCTCCAGGACGCGCCGCCCGCCGAGGTGACCCGCCATCCGCGCTCGCCGTGGGTGGCGCGGATGCTGGGCCGCAACGCCTGGCCGGGCGAGGCCGGTGCGGACGGTCTCACGCTGCCCGGCGGCGGCCGGATCGTGGCGGCCGAGCAGCTGCCCGCCGGCAGCCGCGCGTTGGCGATCATCGCTCCGGAGTCGGTCTCGGTCCACCGCGACCGGCCCAGCGGCAGCCCCCGCAACACCTGGCCGGGAACGGTCCGCGAGATCACCGCGTCCGGCAGCCGGCTGCGCGTCCTGATCGGCTCGGCCGAAGCCCCCGACCTGGTCGCGGAGATCACCCCGCAGGCGGCGGCCGAGCTGCGGCTGGCGGAGGGCGTGGCGGTCTGGTCGAGCGTGAAGGCAACGGAGGTCACCCTCGTCCCGCTCTAGCCCACGGACGGCAGGGCCCCGGGCCGGCTCAGGGGCGGTGTCAGTGACCGCCCCTGGACGGGCCGCCTGCCCCCCGGGCCCCAGGACAAGGCACCCCCGACCCCCTGTCAGACCCACCACCTACAGTCGTTTCATGGACACCCCCCTCTCCCCCATCACCCTCACCCCCTGGTCCCCCGACGACCTCCCCCTCCTCCACCACTCCAACTCCCCCGCCATGACCGCCCACACCGGCGGCCCTGAGGACGAGGAGAAGCTGACGGCCCGCCAGCAGCGGTACGTCGCGCTGAGCGCGCGCGACGCCACCGAGGGCCGCATGTTCCGGATCTCGCTCAAGGAGAGCGGCGAGGCGGTCGGGTCCATCGGCTACTGGCCGCGCGCGTGGCAGGGCAAGGAGGTCTACGAGACGGGGTACGGGATCCTGCCCGAGTTCCAGGGGCGCGGGCTCGCCCTCGCCGCCCTCGTGGCCGTGGCCCAGGCCGCCCGCGAGGCCGGCGGCCCGAGGGAGCTGCACGCGTACCCCTCCGTCGACAACGCCGCCTCGAACGGCGTCCTGCGCAGGGCGGGCTTCCACCTCCTGGGCGAGGTCGAGTTCGAGTACCCGCCGGGCCACCTGATGAGGTCCCAGGACTGGTGCCTGGACCTGGCGGCGCCCCGCGCGTAAAACGACGCCCCGGGCGTAGCGCGGCACCGCGCGCGTAGTGCGACGCCGCACGCGTAGTACTACGACGCCGCACGCGTAGTACTACGCCGCACGCGTAAAGCCACTCCGCGCGCGTGAGGCGGCGCCCCGCGCGCGGAGCAGCTCGCCGCGCGTCCCTCAGCCCAGCTTCTTGTCGAAGTTGAACGCCGTGACCGCCATCCGCTCCCGGAAGTAGAAGCGGTGCGCGTCCGTCCGGTGCGTCCCGGAGTCCAGGTTCAGGGACGTGCAGCCGGCGGCGCGCGCGATCGCCTCCAGATGGGCGAGGAGCGCGTGGCCGACCCCCCGTGACCGTGCCGCCTCGGCCGTCACGAGGTCGTCCACGTACAGCTTGCGCACCGCGACGGTGGTGGCGACGATCCGCCACCCGGCCGCGCCCACGCACACCCCGCCCTCGCTCTTGCCCTCGTCCTCGCCGTACGCCGGGGAGTACGCGGCGGAGAAGCGCAGCCCCTGCCCGTACCCCTCGGCGTAGATCTGGCGGAACAGGTCCTGCGTGAGGTGCGGGCGCAGTTCGCGCAGGACCGGCAGCAGGTCGTCCGTCAGGCGCGGGTCGCCGGGCTCAAGGTCGATGATCTCCATCAGGGCACTGTAGGCACCCCGACTGCCCGGGCGGCCGACGCCGCCCGGGGCGCCCGCACGGAGTCGGCGGCGGCCGGGCCACGCACCCATGATCGGCTCTTGTCCCCGCCGCCCGGCACGTCCTAGAGTCCTAGCGGCCTCAGGGGATCCGTACGCACAGCCAAGAGCCCAACACCGGCCAGTCCAGGGGGATTCCGTGCTGCTTGCCCAGATCAGCGATCTGCACCTCGACGGGGGCGCGCGAGCCGCGGAGCGCGCCGCGCGGGTCGTCACGTACATCAACGCGATGGCACGCCGCCCGGACGCCGTCCTCGTCACCGGCGACATCGCGGACCACGGCACCGCGGCCGAGTACGCCGAGGCGGCCGAGCTGCTCGCCCGTATCGACGCGCCGGTCCTGACCTGCCCCGGCAACCACGACGACCGCGCCGCGTACCGCAAGGGCCTGCTCGACCTGCCGGGCGGACCGGGCGGCACGACCCAGGACCCGTACGCGCCGGTCAACCGTCTGCACCGGGTGGGCGGTTACGCGATCCTGATGTGCGACTCGGCGATCCCCGGCGAGGACGGGGGCATCCTGGAGGACACCACCCTGGAGTGGATCGCCCGGACGCTCGACGGGCTCGGCGACACCCCGGCGCTGATCGCCTTCCATCACCCGCCGACCGTGATCCACCACGAGTACCTGGACTCGATCAACCTCGGCAACGCCGACCAGCTGGCCGAGCTCCTGGCGAGGCACACCCGAGCCCACGACGACGCGTCGGCCATGCCTGCCGCACCCGCGGCACTCCCCGCGCCCCCCGTCCCCGCCCTCCTCGTCGGCCACGCCCACACCTCCGGCGCGACCACCTTCGCCGGACTGCCCCTGCTCATCGCGCCGGGTGTGACGTCGACACTGCGGATGCCGTGGGAGGCCGGGGAAGGGCTGGTCAACATCGTCTCGCCGCCCGGCGTCGCCTTCCACTTCCTCGACGAGGACCGGCGGATCATGACGCACTTCCGGGTCGTGGAGCACCCGGACGACCACCACACCGCGTAGACGGCCACGGAAGGCCCACCACACCGCGTAGACGGCCATGGAAGGCCCACCGGAACGCACTTGACCGGTGGGCCTTCTTCACGGATATTTATCTGCGTAGCGCAGAGATTGCGGGACGCAGCTCATTGCCTGGCGTGCGCCCTTCGCCGTCACGGACCACCCCACCCCGCGAGGCCTCCCCACCCCTCACCACACGGCCTCCCCACCAGCACCCTCCAAGGAGAACCCCATGACCGTCCTCGTCACCGGCAGCCGCGGCACCGTCGGCTCCGCCCTCATCTCCCTCCTCCACGCCGCCGGCACCCCCGTGCACGCCGCCTCCGCCGCCCCCGAAAAACTCGATCTGCCCCCGGACATCGCGACCGTACGACTCGATCTCGACGACCCCGCCACCTTCCCGGCCGCACTCGCCGGGGCCACCCAGGTCTTCCTCTACGCCAACCCCGCCCACATCGACGCCTTCCTGGAGGAGGCCAGGACCGCCGGAGTCGAGCACATCGTGCTGCTCTCCTCCAGCTCCGTCCTGTACGCGGGCGCGCAGGACAACCCGATCGCGCTCCGCCACCTCGCCGTCGAACAGGCGCTGAAGGCCTCGGGCATCGACGCCACGCTGCTGCGGCCGGGCGCCTTCGCGGGCAACACGATGGGCTGGGCCTGGTCGGTCAAGGCCACCGGCACCGTCGCCCTCCCCTACCCCGGCACCCAGGCCAGCCCCATCCACGAGGCGGACGTGGCCGACGCCGCCCACGCGGTGCTCGCCGAGCGCCGGCTGCGCGGCGCCGCGTACCACCTGACCGGCCCGGACTCCCTCAGCGCCGCCGAACAGATCGCCCTGATCTCCGCCGCGACCGGCCGCGAGATCACCGTCGGGACGGTGAGTCCCGAGGCGTGGAAGGAGTCGATGGCCGCATACATGGACGGCGCCGTCGCCGACGCGCTGCTCGCCTACTTCGCCGCCCACGACGGGCGCCCCGACACCGTCACGCGCGGCGTCGAGGAGCTGACGGCCCGCCCGGCCCGTACGTTCGCGAGCTGGGCGGAGGAGAACGCCGAGGCGTTCCGGCCGTAGGGCGGGGGGCCACGCCGAGGGACGTGTGGGGCTGAACCCGGGACCAAGAGGCTCGGGCGGCCCGGCCCGGCCCGGCCAGATACGTGGCTCCGGCCCTCCCCCCGATGGCATCCTGACCTCGTGAACGGACCGGAGATCCACTGTCGATTCGCCGCCGAGCTGCACCTCTTCGTCCCGGCGCCGCGCCGCGCCGGGCGTACGGCCGTGGTCACGGACGGCTCCTCCACCCTCGGCCACGTCGTGGAGTCGCTCGGCGTCCCGCTGACCGAGGTCGGACGGCTGCTCGTGGACGGCCACGAGGTACCGGTCTCCCACGTCCCGCGCGCGGGCGAGAGCGTCGAGGTGTGCGCCGTCGACCGCCCCCAGCAGGTGCCCGGCGCCCCGCTCCGCTTCCTCCTCGACGTCCATCTCGGCACCCTGGCCCGCCGGTTGCGGCTCCTCGGCGTCGACGCGGCGTACGAGAGCGAGGACATCGGCGACCCCGCGCTCGCCACGCTCTCCGCAACCGAACAGCGGGTGCTGCTCTCCCGGGACCGGGGGCTGCTGCGGCGCCGCGAACTGTGGGCCGGCGCGTACGTCTACAGCCACCGCCCCGAGGACCAACTCCGCGACGTACTGGAGCGGTTCGCTCCCGTACTCGCCCCGTGGACCCGCTGCACCGCCTGCAACGCGCCTCTGCGGGAAGCGGACAAGGACTCCGTGCACGAACTCCTGGAGCACGGCACGCGCAGCGCGTACGACGCCTTCGCGCAGTGCACGGCGTGCGAGCGCGTGTACTGGCGCGGCGCCCACCACGCCCGGCTGGAAGCGATCGTCGAGGAGGCGATGGCGGAGTTCGGCGGGGCGGCGACGGCCCCCGGCCCCTGACACCCGCCGGACGTCCGGTCCGGCGCCGGGCCGGACGTCCAGCCCGGCGCCCGGCCGGACGCCCAGCCCCGTCCCGTCCCGTCCCGTCAGAGAGCTTGTCGCGTACGACTGGTCAGAGACGGCCGCCCCGGAGCCGCTCGATCTGCGCCCCGGAGAGCTCGACGGTCCGCCGCATATGCGCGATGAGCAGCCCGATCTCGCTGTCCTGGTACGCGTCGAACATCTCGAACCACGCGCCGTTCAGCTTGCCCCACACCGCCCCGAACTCCGCCATCCGCTCGGGCACCGCCTCGACCAGCACCTTGCGCCGGTCCTCGGTGTCGCGGCGCCGCGTGACGTATCCGGCCCGCTCCAGCCGGTCGACGAGCCGGGTGGCCGAACCGGTGGTCAGCCCGGTCAGCTCCGCGATCCGCCCCGTGGTGACGGGCCCGGGCTCCAGACCCAGCAAGTTGAGGCACTGGAGGTCGGTGGGGTGCAGGCCCAGATGGTCCGCGAGCGCCTGGTTGAACAGGGCGTACGAGGCCATGTACTGGCGTGACGCGACACCGAGCTCGGCCATGAGGCGGGCCCGGCCCTCGTTCTTCTGCGGCATGCAGCAATTGTACGACGCAGGGGCGTCGCCCCGGCGGGCCTGGAGGCGCCGGGAACGGGATGGCTCGCGCACGGGTGCGCGGGCCGCGGCGCGGCGTCAGGGCGTCTCGGCCGTGAGGTAGCGCTGCACGGTGGGCGCCAGCCAGGCGATCACCTCCTCCCGGGTCATCTCCACGGCGGGCGGGAACTTCAGCACGTACCGCGCGAGCGCCATCCCGAGAATCTGCGAGGCGACCAGCGCCGCGCGGCGCGGCACGTCGGCGGGGTCGGGGCAGAGGCCGGCCGCGATCGGGCCCAGCTGCCCGGCGAGGACGGACCGCAGCCGCTCGGCCCCGGCGTCGTTGGTGACGCCGACGCGCAGCATGGCGGTCAGCACGTCGTCGCCCTCCCACCGGTCGAGGAAGTGGGTGACGAGCACGGCGCCGATGTGCTTGCCGGGCAGTGCGCCCAGGTCCGGGAAGCGCAGGTCGAGCTCGGAGGCGGCGGCGAACAGGCCCTCCTTGTTCCCGTAGTAGCGCATCACCATCGACGGGTCGATGCCCGCGTCACGGGCTATGGCGCGGATGGTGGCGCGCTCGTAGCCGTCCGCCGCGAAGCGCTCACGGGCGGCTTCGAGGATCGCGGCCTTGGTGGCGTCGGAGCGGCGGGGCCCGGGGGCGGGGGCGTCGGTCGTCATGCCAACAACTGTAGGCCAACAGGTGTTTACACGCCAGACCCGGCGGCCTTACATTTGCCAACAAGCGTTGACCAACAAGCGTTGGCATCGAGGAGGTCGCCATGAACAGCACCACCGACACCGGCTCCGGCTCCGGCTCCGCCGAGATCACCCGCACCGCCGATGTCCTCGTCGTGGGCGCGGGCCCGACCGGGCTGCTGCTCGCGGGGGACCTCGCGGCGGCGGGCCTGCGCGTGACGCTCGTGGACCGCCGCCCGCGGGGTACGAGCACGATGACGCGCGCCTTCGGCGTCCACGCCCGCACCCTGGAGCTGCTCGACGCCCGCGGCCTGGCGGACGAACTGGTCGCCACCGGCACGACGGTCGAGACGATGAGCCTGTTCCGCCGCCTCTCCCTGGACCTGAACCGGCTGCGCTCACGCTTCCCGTACCTCCTGGTGACCCCGCAGTACGAGGTGGAGCGCCTCCTCGAACGCCGGGCGCGCGAGGCGGGGGTGGACTTCCGCCACGGGACGGAGCTGCGCGGCCTGCGACAGGACGAGGACGGGGTCACCGCCCACGTCAGGCCGGTCGTCACGGGGGACGAAACGGGGACGGGGGCCGAGGAGGGAGCGGGAGCGGGGGCCGAGGAGGGAGCGGGCGGCACCGGGCCGGACCTCACCCTGCGCGCCCGCTACCTCGTCGGCGCCGACGGCGTCCGCAGCGCCGTGCGCCACGCCCTCGGCCTGCCCTTCCCCGGCACCTCGGTCATCCGCTCCATCGTGCTGGCCGATGTGAGGCTCGCCGAGAAGCCGAGCGGATCGCTCAGCGTGGCGGGCTCGGACGAGGCGTTCGCCTTCGTCGTCCCCTTCGGCGACGGCTACTACCGGGTGATGGGGTGGAACCGGAAGCACCAGGTCCCCGACAGCGCCCCGATCGGCCTGGAGGACGTCCGCGAGATCACCCGCCAGGCCCTCGGCACGGATCTGGGCATGCACGACGCCCGTTGGCTCTCCCGCTTCCACAGCGACGAACGCCAGGTCCCCCGGTACCGGACGGGCCGCGTCTTCCTCGCGGGCGACGCCGCGCACGTCCACTCGCCCGCGGGCGGTCAGGGCCTCAACACCGGCATCCAGGACGCCGCCAACCTCTCCTGGAAGCTCACCCGCGTGCTGCGCGGCGACGCCCCCGACCCCGAGGCGCTGCTCGACAGCTACCACGAGGAGCGGCACCCGGTCGGCGCGGCGGTGCTGCGCACCAGCGGCGCGATCGTCCGCCTCGCCATGGCCCACACCCCCGTCCAGCACGCGGCCCGTTCCCTCGTGACCCGCCTCCTGAACACGGTCCGCCCCGCACGGGACAAGGCCATGGGACGGATCAGCGGCATCGGGATCGCCTACCCGGCGGGGCCCGGCGCCCACCGCCTCACGGGGACGCGCGTCCCGGACCTGGCACTGACGGAGGGCCGGCTGTACGAGCTGCTGCGCGAGGGCGAGTTCGTGCTGGTGACACCCGAGGACGCGCGGGGGGCGGAGACACTCGCGCACGCGCGCGGAGCGGAGACACTCGCGGCGGACCCGGCGCCCGTACGGCGGCTGATACGGGCGCACTGGCACGGCGACCGCCGCACCACGCTCCTGGTCCGCCCCGACGGCCATGTGGCCTGGGCGGGCGAGAACCCGGCCCCGGCCGCGCTCGCCGAGGCACTGCGCCGCTGGACGGGCGAGCGGGAGCCGGTGGGGACGCGCCAGGCGTAACCGGTGCGCCGGGCGGGACGGCCCGCCCACGCCACGTCCCGCCCGCGCCACGGCTCGCCCGCGTAACGGCCCGTCCGTGAGGCGGACGCGGAGCCCTGTTCAGTACGCGTACTTGTCCCCGGTGGCGGGTGCCAGGACCCGGTGGGTGTTGTTGCCCGGGTTGCGGTCGCCCACCCCGCCGCTCCAGGAGGTGTTGATGTTCACCACGACCTCGGCCGGACTGCCCGCGATCCGCAGGTCCAGCGCGATCGGCCGCCCCGCCCCGGCCGCCCGCATCGCACCCGTGGAGCACAGCACCGTCTCCGTACTGCCGCGCAGACACCCCGGCGGCAGCGGCTCGGCGCCGGCGAGCGGCGAGGAGAACCGCAGCCGGAGCGTGGCGTCCGGGACCGCGGTCGGCCCGTGGTTCGACGGCTCGACCCAGACGCCGACGCGCCCGGACCAGAGGGAGATGTGCCCGTGGTACGAGATATCGGCCTCGGCGCCGGACGCGACCGGGGCGACGGCCCCCGGGTCGAGAGCGGCCGGAGCCGCGGAGCCCGCCGATCCAGCCGAGCCCGGCGAACTCGTCGAGCCCGCTGCCCCACCTGGGGCCGAGGAGCCGGGTGTGGCCCGCGCGGCCACCGACCCCGTGGCCACCCCCGAGCCCGCCGCGACCCTCGGGCCCGTGGGGGCGACCCCGGCGCCCGGGCGGGCCACGGGATCACCCACGCCTCCCTGGGCCACCCCGCCATGCGCCACTCCCGCCGACAGCGACAGCCCGCACACGGCCGCCACCAGCAAGGCGCCGCCCCCCGCCGACACCCCACCGAACCCGCGGGGCATACCGAACCCGCCGAACCGCTTGAACCCCCTACGCATCGCAGCCATGACCGGAAGATACCTTTAGCGGCTTATATTCCCGGGTTGCCACCCCGAGGCGTGCGACGCTGTCCGCATGCTCGTCGCCCGCTCCGTACTCCTGTTCCTCCTCGCCGCCCTCCTTGAGATCGGCGGAGCCTGGCTCGTCTGGCAGGGCGTCAAGGAACACCGGGGCTGGCTCTGGATCGGCGCGGGGGTCCTCGCGCTCGGCGTGTACGGGTTCGTGGCGACGCTCCAGCCGGACGCCGAGTTCGGACGGGTGCTGGCCGCGTACGGCGGGGTGTTCGTCGCGGGCTCCCTGGCCTGGGGCGCGGTCGCCGACGGCTACCGGCCGGACCGCTGGGACATCACCGGCGCGCTGGTCTGCCTGGCCGGGATGGCGGTCATCATGTACGCCCCGCGCGGCCGCTGAGACCGAGCGAACGGCCGCCAGGACGACCTGCCGGACAACCCGCGCCACGGCCCGCGCCACGGCCGCCGCCGCGACCGACGCGGCAGCGCGCCCGGCCGTCCGCCGCCCGAACCCCGGCACCCGGCCCCGCACCCCGTCCCGCCTATCCTGACCGCATTCCGATCATTCGCGCGAGGAGTACGCCATGACTGCCACCGGGACCCCCATCGCCGTCGTCACGGGCGCGAGCAGCGGTATCGGCGCCGCCACCGCGCGGCAGCTCGCCGCCGCCGGCTACCGCGTGGTGCTCACCGCGCGCCGCAAGGACCGCATCGAGGCCCTGGCCGCCGAGATCAACGAGGCCGGCCACCAGGCCACGGCGTACGCACTCGACGTCACCGACCGCGCGGCCGTCGACGCCTTCGCGGGCGCCTTCCGCACCATCGGCGTCCTCGTCAACAACGCGGGCGGCGCACTCGGCGCCGACCCCGTCGCCACCGGCGACCCGGCCGACTGGCGCCAGATGTACGAGACGAACGTCATCGGCACGCTCAACGTCACCCAGGCCCTGCTCCCCGCCCTCGACGCGTCCGGCGACGGCACGGTGGTCGTCCTGTCCTCCACCGCCGGCCACGGCACGTACGAGGGCGGCGCGGGCTATGTCGCCGCGAAGAACGGCGCCCGGGTCATCGCCGAGACCCTGCGCCTGGAGATCGTGGGCCGCCCGGTCCGGGTGATCGAGATCGCGCCCGGGATGGTGAAGACGGAGGAGTTCGCCACGACCCGCTTCGGCGGTGACACCGAGAAGGCGGCGAAGGTCTACGCGGGCGTGGCCGAGCCCCTGACTGCCGACGACGTGGCGGAGACGATCACCTGGGCGGTCACCCGCCCGCCCCACGTCAACATCGACCTCCTGGTGGTCCGCCCCCGCGCCCAGGCCTCCAACACAAAGGTCCACCGCGAGCTGTAGCCCGCGCCGTCGGCCCGCACCACCTCGCCGTCGGCCCGCCGGCACGGGCCGACGGCGCACGCGAGGACCGAGTGCGCTCGCCAGTTCGAGTGATGGCCGAGCGTTTCCCCGCAACCGCCCGACAAGGCGTTCGAGCATCGCCTCATGACCTTCATGGACCTCGAAGACCCGCGCTACGCCTACATGTTCGGCTTCCTCCAGGCGGACGGCCATCTGACCCGGGGGCCGGGCAACAAGGGCCGCCTCACCGTCGAGATCAGCCACCGCGACCTCGGCATCCTGGAGGAGTTCCAGCAACTCACGCCGTACAACAGCACGATCACGGCACGCACCCGGGCCACGAACTTCTCCGCGTGCCACCGCTCCGTGACCTGGACACTCTGCTCACTCGAAGCCCGCACGACGCTCGCCGAGGCCGGACTCCCGTACGGGCGCAAGTCAAACCGCGTCAGACCGCCGCGAGCGGCCTTCTCACGCCCCGACTACCTCCGGGGCATTATCGACGCGGACGGCTCCGTCGGCTTCACGGGACAGGGCTTCCCCTTCGTCTCGCTCACCACGGCCAGCACGGCCATCGGCGCCTACCTCTGCCACTACGCGAAGAAGGTCACCGGCAACGAACGCCTCATCGCGCGCAATGCACGGGACGGCATCTACAACATCCTCTACGCGAAGGAGGCGGCTCAGGCTCTCGGCGCGCACCTGTACTACCCAGGCTGCCTTTCCCTGCAACGCAAGCGCGCCGCGGCCGCCTCGCTCGGCACGTGGGTCCGCCCGCCGGGTATGCGCGCGGCGTCCACGCAGCGCCGCTGGAAGGAATGGGAGGACCGGAAACTGCTCGAACTCGACGACAGCACGGCGGCCGCGCGAGAACTCGGCCGGACCCAGAAGAGCTGCCACCTCCGCCTGTGGCGCCTGCGCACCGGCCGGGTCCCGCTACCGAAGGCCCCCGGCTGACCAGGAGGCCGGAGCCGCCGACGGCTCCGGCCTCTCGGACATCAGCCCTTCACGCAGACGACCTGCTTCAGCTTCGCCACGACCTCCACGAGGTCCCGCTGCTGGTCGATGACCTGTTCGATCGGCTTGTAGGCGGCCGGGATCTCGTCCACGACGCCGGAGTCCTTCCGGCACTCCACGCCCCGTGTCTGCTCTTCCAGGTCCTTGGCGGTGAAACGGCGCTTCGCCGCGTTACGGCTCATGCGCCGACCCGCTCCGTGCGAAGCCGAATTGAAGGCCAGCTCGTTGCCCAGCCCCTTCACAATGTAGGAACTCGTCCCCATGGAGCCAGGAATGATCCCGTACTCGCCGGCGCCCGCGCGGATCGCGCCCTTGCGGGTGACCAGCAGGTCCATGCCCTCGTACCGCTCCTCCGCCACGTAGTTGTGGTGGCAGGAGATCTCCGGCTCGAAGGCCGGCTTGGCCTTCCTGAATTCCTTGCGCACCACATCCATCAGGAGCGCCATCATGATCGCGCGGTTGTACTTCGCGTACTCCTGGGCCCAGAAGAGATCGTTGCGGTAGGCCGCCATCTGCGGGGTCTGGCTCACGAAGACCGCGAGGTCGCGATCGACCAGGCCCTGGTTGTGCGCGAGCGTCTGCGCCACACCGATGTGGTGCTCCGCCAGCTCCTTGCCGATGTTCCGCGATCCGGAGTGCAGCGTGAGCCACACCGACCCCTCTGAATCGAGCAGGATTTCGACATAGTGGTTGCCCGAGCCAAGCGTTCCCATCTGCTTGACCGCCCGCTCCTCCCGGAACTTCACCGCGTCCGCCACGCCCCCGAACCGGCGCCAGAAGTCGTCCCAGCCGGCCGTGGCGAAGCCGTGGAGACGGGTGGGGTCCACCGCGTCGTCGTGCATCGCGCGGCCGACCGGGATCGCCGCCTCGACCTTGGAACGCAGGCGGGAGAGGTCGCCCGGGAGGTCGTTCGCGGTCAGGGACGTCTTGACCGCGGACATCCCGCAGCCGATGTCGACGCCGACCGCGGCCGGGCAGACCGCCCCGTGCATCGCGATGACCGAGCCGACCGTCGCGCCCTTGCCGTAGTGGACGTCCGGCATCACGGCCAGACCCTTGATCCAGGGCAGCGTGGCGGTGTTGCGCAGCTGCTGCATCGCGCCCTGGTCGACCGCCGCCGGGTCCGCCCACATCCGGATCGGGACCTGCGCGCCCGGTACCTCTACGTACGACATGATTCCTCGTTCCCCCGAGTTTCCGGTGTCTCCTGCGTCTCCCGTGACTCCCGTGTCTCCACAGTCACCCACGTTGAGTGATTTGACCGGTTTCCCCGAAACATCTCTTTGCGCCATCATGCGCCTGGTGCGCAAAAACCGTCGCCAAAGACCACAAACAGGACAGTGGACCGGCGTTCACGGCAGCGCGTGCGATAGACATTGTGTCCAGCCGCCGCACTGCGGCGGCAAACGCTTTTCTCCCGAAAGGAGCCTGGGAACCGTGCAGCGAAAGGCGTACGTGCCCGGTGTGGCACTCCTCGTGGCGCTGGTCGCGGGCTGCTCCTCGGGCTCCGGCACCGACGGCACCACCACGGACTCCAAGGCGGGCGTGCCCAAGGCGGCCGCCGCGCCGCCGGGGCGCTACCGCACGCTGCCCGAGCCGTGCCGGGCCGTGAACAAGAGCCTCCTGAAGGACATGCTGCCGGGCGCCGCCGAGCTGCCGGACGATCTGCGGGCGAAGGCGTACGCGGGGGCGGCGGAGCTCACGTACGACACGGACCGGCGGGTGGGCTGCCGCTGGAAGGACGAGGCGTCCGAAGGGGTGCACCGGCTGTACGTCGACTTCGAGCGGGTCGTGTCGTACGACCCGGCCGTCAGCGACGACGACCGCGCGAAGGCCGTCTACGGGAAGAAGGAGTCGGCCGCCAAGCTCACCGGCCCGAGGGACGGCGGCAGGGACGCCGGCCGCTCCGGCGGCGCCGGCGGCAGCACGAGCACCGGGTCCGGGTCCGGTTCCGGTTCCGGTTCCGGTTCCGGCAAGCCGCAGACCAAGCCGGGGACCACCCCGGGAGGAACCGCGCCGGGGAGCCCTTCGGCCAGGCCCTCCACCAACCCCTCCGCCGGGCTGCGCGTCCAGAACCAGGCCGCCTCCCCCGCCACCCCGCCGGCCTCGTCCAGCCCGTCGGCCTCCGCCACCCCGCCCGCCTCCACCCCCGCCGGGCTCCAGCCGCGTATCCTCACCGGGCTCGGCGACGCCGCGTATCTGGACGACGCGCTGACGGCGAGCGGGTCGGCCGTCCAGCGCCGTACCGTCACCGTCGTCTTCCGTACGTCCAATGTGATCGTGACCGTCGAGTACACGGAACAGCCCACCGGCTCGAACGCCGACCTCCCCGACAGCCAGGAACTCCAGGAGAAGACCCAGGCCCTGGCCGCCAAGCTCGCCGAGCTCTTCGGCGAGTGAGCCGCCGGGCCGCCCGAGCGACCCCGACATGCGAACAGCCAGCAGCGACCAGCGAAGGAACGCGTAGAACCATGCACCGACCCGCCCCCGCCACCGCCCCGCGCACGCGGCTCGCCCGTGTGCTCGCCTGCGCCGCCGTCCCCGTGATGCTCGTCGCCGTCGGTTGCTCCTCGGACTCCGGCGACGGGAAGAAGAAGGACGCGGGGGCCTCGTCCTCGGCGGCGACCCCGAGCGGCAAGCAGTCCGCGTCGCCGTCGGTGGCCCCGGCCAAGTACGCCAAGCTGCCCGACCCGTGCAAGGCGCTGTCGGAAAAGACCGTCGACAACCTGGTGCCGAAGGCGAAGTCGAAGTCGGGCACGGCGGGCAAGTCGACGGATGCGACCTCGCAGGGCACCTGTTCGTGGAACGGCCTGGACGACAAGGGCGTGAAGGGCTCGCAGTACCGCTGGCTGGACGTCTCCTTCAAGCGGTACGGCTCGGACGCGGCGATCGGCAGCGGCGACCAGCGCGCGGCGAAGGAGTACGCCCGGCTGCTGGCCTCGACGAAGGCGACGGACGGCGCCAAGAACGTGAAGGCGGCACCGGTCAGCGGCATCGGCGACGAGGCGACGGCGGTCAGTTACGACCTGCACAAGACCGACGAGGACTTCAAGTACGCGGTGGTCGTGGTGCGCACGGCGAACGTGGCGGTCGTGCTCGACTACAACGGCGCGGGCTACCAGGGCGCGGACGCGCCGGACGCCGATGATCTGATGAAGGACGCGCAGAGCGCGGCCAAGGAGGCGGTGGCGTCGGTCGCCACCGCCAACGGCGCGGGCCGGTAACGACCGCCGGTGGAAACTGCCGGAGGCGACCGCCGGTGGAAACTGCCGGAGGCGACCGCCGGTGAGGCGACCGCCGGTGAAACTGCCGGTGGCAACCGCCGGTAACAACCACCGGTAAGGACTGCCAGGAGCGACCGCCAGAGCGGAAGCGGCCGGTAACGAGCCGGGCTCGATACGGAGTCCTGCCCTCCCCTGTGGGTGGGACTCCGTATCCATGTGCCAGGCTTTGCGCGCCGGTTGTCGACAACGGAGGGGGATCGCGGGTGGCCGCGACGGAGCTGACGCGCACGCATCGCATACTCATCGGGGTGGTGGTCGCGGGTGCGGTGGTCATTGCCGGGATCGGGTTCGCGGGTTCTTACGCGGCGGTGCGCGCCCTCGCGGAGAAGAAAGGTTTCGGGAACTTCTCCCTCGTCTTCCCGATCGGCATCGACGCGGGGATCTGTGTACTCCTCGCGCTCGACCTGCTGCTGACCTGGATCCGCATCCCGTTCCCGCTGCTGCGGCAGACGGCGTGGCTGCTCACCGCCGCCACGATCGCCTTCAACGGCGCCGCCGCCTGGCCCGACCCGCTCGGCGTCGGGATGCACGCGGTGATCCCGGTGCTGTTCGTCGTCGCCGTCGAGGCGGCCCGCCACGCGGTCGGGCGGATCGCGGACATCACCGCCGACAAGCACATGGAGGGCGTGCGCCTCACGCGCTGGCTGCTCTCGCCCGTACCGACGTTCCGTCTGTGGCGCCGGATGAAGCTGTGGGAGCTGCGCTCGTACGAGCAGGTCATCAAGCTGGAGCAGGACCGGCTCGTCTACCGTGCCCGGCTCCAGGCACGGTACGGCCGCGGGTGGCGCCGCAAGGCGCCCGTGGAGTCGCTGATGCCGCTGCGGCTCGCCCGCTTCGGCGTCCCGCTGGCCGAGACGGGACCTGCGGGGCTCGCCGCCGCCGGGATCGAGCCGACGCTGCTGCCGACGGCGCCGCCGGTGACGCCGGTGGTGAGCGCGACGCCGCAGCCGGTCGAGCTGCCTGCGGGCCCGCAGGGCCCGGCCCCGGCCCCGGCCCCGGCCCAGAGCCAGGTACCGGCTCAGGCCCAGGCCCAGGGCGGGCCCGCGCCGGCGCCCGTGCCGCAGCAGGGGCACGCCCCGGAGCAGCAGGCCCAGCCGGCTCCGGGTCCGGCTTCGGGTCCGGCTTCGGGTCCGGCTCCGGGTCCGGCTCCGGAAGAGGTCGTCCCGGAAGAGGTCGTTCCGGTGGAGAGCCCCTGGTTCGCGGCGCAGCAGCTGTCCCAGGAGGCGTACGAGGGCACGTACGACCCCCAGTACGTCGAGGGTCTGGAGCCCACCCCGGTGATGGTCCCGGCGGGTCCGGGCCGTACCCGGCCGCTGGGCAGCGCGCCGGAGCAGCAGGCGCCGGTGTACGCGGAGGAGGCGACGCCGGAGGACGTGGCGTTCGCGGACATGGCGTACAAGGTCTTCGTCGAGTACGTGAACGAGCGCAGCGACTATCCGACGGTCGAGGCGCTGGAGATACACCTCGCGGACGGGCAGGGCGTGTCGCACCCGCGCGGGGCAGGGCTGCTGCGGCGGCTGATGCCGGAGTTCAAGCAGCGGTACCACGCGGAGCTGGAGGCGGACCACATCGCGTAGGGCGCCGCGGGGCGGCCGTTCGCCTGCGGGCCGGTGGTGGGCTGGCCGCGCAGTTCCCCGCGCCCCTGGGGGCCGGTCTTTGTCTGCGGGCCGTCTCGGGTTGCTCGCGCAGTTCCCCGCGCCCCCTATCGGGCCTGACTTCACCTGCGGGCCGGTGGGGGGCTCGTCGCGCAGTTCCCCGCGCCCCTTATCGGGCCTGACTTCACCTGCGGGCCGGTGGGGGGCTCGTCGCGCAGTTCCCCGCGCCCCTTGGGTACTGCGCCGCAGCCAGCGAATCAGCTCAGCCACAGAGCTTTTAGGGGCGCGGGGAACTGCGC